>CAKQGQ010000018.1 GCA_934233735.1 uncultured Clostridia bacterium
ATTTAACCCTAAAAGTCCATATTTTAATTTTTCCATGATTTTTGTCCCTCCCGGAAATAAATTTTGATGCATCTTTTGCTTGTAGATAGAGCAAGTATCGTGCCAAGTAAATTCCTGTTTTTCCCTTCAAAACCCGAAAGCCTTGAAATGACTGCTTCCTTTTTTTTGCGTGGATGTCTTTTTCGGGTAATTATGCATTTTTACACATACAATCTATTGTATGTTTTTTAGACTGTTTGTATTATTTCTTAACAATTTGTATTGATTTTTTGCAATTCAGATGTTAAAATCTTTATAAATGTTCCTATGAAAAAAAATGCATGGATATACACGAAAGCGAGGAAAAAGATGGCTCAAACCGATAAAGTTTTTGCGGAATTATTCAACCAGTCCGACTCTGTTCTGATCTGCGATGTCCGCGGAAAGGTTCTGTATTATCAGGACTATAACGACCAAATCAATATGATTCGTGATGAAGATGCCGTCGGGCACTCGATTTACGAGCTTTACCCGTTCTTTAACCGCGACGATTTCACGACTTTCCGCGCAATCGACCAAAAAAAACCGATTTTAAACGAACTTCAGCTCTTTGAAGTAAATGGCGTACCGAAAAAATCGCTCAATTCTTCCTACCCGCTCATCAACGAAACGGGCGTTTTAGGCTGCATGACGCTTTCGGTGGAACTGACGGACAACTCGCATCGCCAAAAAAAATTGCGTCTGCTTTCAAAATACAATTTCGAGGATATTATCACGCAAAACAGAAAGTTTAAAGAAAGCTTCGAGACGCTCAAGCGAATCGCCGCAACCGATGCCAGCGTGCTGATTTACGGCGAAACCGGTACCGGTAAAGAACTGATTGCACACACGATCCATGCCAACAGTCCGCGGCGTGGTCTGCCGTTTCTGATTCAGAACTGCGCGGCAATTCCCGACAATCTGATGGAAAGTATTTTGTTCGGTTCCAGCAAAGGCAGCTTTACCGGCGCCATTGATAAGGCGGGACTCTTTGAAGTCGCGGACGGCGGAACGCTTTATCTGGACGAGGTCAATTCGCTTTCTTTGGATTTACAGGGCAAACTCCTGCGCGCACTGGAAAACAACAGTATCCGAAGAATCGGTGAAAATGAGGAACGGGAAGTCGATGTCCGCATCATCGCTTCGACAAACGAAAATCTGGCAAAGATGGTGAAGGAAAACCGTTTCCGTAAAGACCTGTTCTATCGTCTGAATGTCACTAACTATGCGATTCCGTCCCTGCGCGAGCGTACCGACGACATCCCGCTTTTGTGTGACCACTATATCAATATTTTTAATCAGCGTCTGAATCACAGCATCATTGGCCTTGACAGCGAAGTTCTGGCATTTTTCCGGGCTTATCCGTGGGACGGGAATGTCCGTGAGTTGAAGAATGTGCTGGAACACAGCTGCACAATAAAGCCGGACGGCATGATTACGATTCACGATCTGCCGGACTATATGTTTAATCAGAGAACTTTGGAAAGCGTCGTTTTGAAGGAGCAGATTTTTACCAGCACACAGCTTGCGGTAGAGGCTTTAATCAAGCCGGGAACTTCACTGGATGCGCAGCTTTCCATCTTAGAAGAGGAAATTTTGAGAGGCGCGGTTGCGCGCAACCGCTACAATATTTCAAAAACCGCCGCCGAATTAAAAATTTCCCGTCAAACGCTGTACGGGAAATTGAAAAAATATAATATGCTGTGATTAAAAAAGGAACCCAGCGCTGCCATTCTGTCAGGTTCCTTTTGCTTATTACACATTCTTCGGAAAAACGACTGTAATCGTCGTGCCGACGCCCTCTTCACTTTCCACATTGATCGTGCCGCCTAGGTAGCCGACGCCGTGCTTTACAATCGACAGTCCCAGTCCGGTGCCGCCGATTTTCTTCGAGTGGCTCTTATCTACGCGGTAGAAGCGCTCGAAAATGCGTTCCTGCTCGCCCTTCGGGATGCCGATTCCGGTGTCTTTAACCGTCAGAACGCATCTGCCGGCTTCGCTGCGGACCGTCACGCTCACGCTTCCGCCCTTTTTATTGTATTTAATCGCATTTTCGCAGAGATTGTATACAATTTCGTCCGCGATGTAATCAACGCCTTTCATTACCGCACTCGTGCCGACACACTTCAGCTCGACATCGTTTTCCTGTGCTTTGCGCGAAAGACGCATAACGGCTTCCTGCGTGATTTCCCAGAGATCGATTACACCTTTTTCCTGTACTATCGTACTTTCATCAAGCTGTGAAAGACGCATAATATCGTCGATCAGCGAAATCAGCCGTGCGGATTCTTCCTTGATTGTACCCGCGAAGCCTTTGACATCCTCCGGTTTCACCATGCCGGAAGCCAGCATATCCGAAACGCCGTAAATCGAAGTCAGCGGTGTCTTGAGTTCATGCGATACATTGGAAGTGAACTCCCTGCGCATACGCTCGCCGCGCTCTCTTTCAGTCACATCCATCAGAATCAGAATCACGCCGGTCGTTTCACGCCCTTCCTTTACAGGACTTGCGATTACCTCACAGGTAAATTCATCGCCCTCAATATAGACTTGCGCGTGTTCACCCAAAAGTGCCTCCTGCACAACGCTGCGGAACGGCTCGCTGCGGTTCAGCTTCAGAACCGAACCCTCGATTTTTTCTGCCGCGGAAACATCCACCCCGAGCATTTTCAAAGCACCGGAGTTGTAGCTGAGAATTTCCGCGTCTTTATCGAGAATAATCAGACCCTCGCTCATGTTTTCAGTGATAATATTGAATTCTTCTCTTCTTTTGCGAAGCTTTTCCATCTGCCGGCGAATGCTGTCGTTTTGCTGAGAGATGCGGTGCAAAAGCGGTCCGAGCTCATCGTAGCTTTCGCGGATGTCCGGATGGTCAAGGTCGATTTCGTTAATCGGACGAATGATTGCCTTCGCCACACGATAAGAAATCGCCGCACCTAAAAGAAAGAGGATTGCTATCGTCAGAAGCATCATTCCCGCCGTATCCAGCAAAAGCCGCATACGGGAATTATGGCTCATGGAAATACGGATAATATCTCCATCTGCCGTCTTTTTCGCATAGTAACGCATATCCTGCGCCAGCGTGTAGGATACGCGCGTTGCATAGCCTTCGCCTTCGGTCAGAGCCTCTTTGACTTCTTCCCTCTGCATATGGTTTTCCATTTTATGTGTATCTGCGGCGCTGTCATACAGAACGTCCCCTGTAGCTGAAAGCAGTGTAATCCGGCTCGGGATATCCTGCCTTGCTTCAAGTGCATCGAGGTAGCTTCTGCCGCCCGTCAGCCAGCCCTCTTCCACAAGGACGGCTTCTCCGGCAAGCTGATCGTCGAGCTTTTCGCCCATATAATCGTATAGAATGCCCGTCACAAGTCCTGCGCAAATGAGCATGATAATCAGGGAAACGCTGACTACGCCGATAAATATTTTCCTTGTCATACGCTTCTGCCTCCAATTCTATAACCGATGCCGCGTACCGTTTCCACCAGGCTTCCCGCCTCGCCGAGCTTCGTGCGAAGCGTCCGGATATGTACATCGACCGTGCGGTTTTCGCCGTCGAATTCGTACCCCCAGATTTCCTGCAAAATCTGATCACGCGTCATAACATTTCCTTTATTTTTTACTAAATAGCATAAAAGCTGAAACTCCTTCAACGTCAAAACCACATCTTTTCCGTTTACCTGAATGATGTGCTTTGCCGGGTTCAGATACAATGCACCGTTATGATAGTCCCCCGTATCCATCGCCGCCGTCACATCTGCACGGCGCAGAAGCGCCTTTACTCTGGCAATCAGCTCCATCGTTCCAAACGGCTTGGTCACATAATCATCCGCTCCGCCGTCAAGTCCCAGAACCTTGTCGTATTCCGTGCTCTTGGCCGTCAGCATCATAACCGGCATGTCCTTTGTATCCGGGCGGTTTCTGAGTTTTCTCATAACGCTCAGCCCGTCTTCTTCCGGCAGCATGATGTCCAGAATCGCCATGTTCGGCTTTTCCTTCTCCACCGCCTTCCAAAACGCACTCGGCACATCAAATCCTTCCGTCAAAAGTCCGGAGTTATTCAGCGCATATGTTACAAAATTTCTGATATTGTCATCATCTTCCAATAAATAGATCATTTAATTCGTCTCCTCCGGGTGCGCTCCCGTCAATCCGTATACAACCCACTCTGCAATATTCGTCGCGTGGTCTCCCACCCTTTCAATATATTTCGCAATCATCAGAATGTCAAGCAAAAATTGCCCATCCGACTTCTCCGCCTCTCCTTGCGTAAGACTTTCGATCAAATCTGCTTTAACCCGCTCAAAATAACTGTCCACCATATCGTCGTCCAGGATTACCTTGCGGGCCTTTTCGGCGTTCTGCTCAACGAACGCGTTGATACTTGAGCTGAGCATCCCTTTTGCAAATTCCGACATATTTTTCAGATGCTGTGCATTTGGAATTTCCCGCTCTGCCATATATTTTACAATCTCGGCAATGTCCGCTGCCTGATCACCGATACGTTCCATATCCGAAATCATTTTCAATGCCGATGAGATAATGCGAAGATCTCTTGCCACCGGCTGCTGCTGAAGCAGAAGCCGCATGCACAGATTTTCGATGTCCCTTTCCAGCTGGTCAATCTGTCTTTCTCTCTCCTCCGCTTTTTCGATGAGAGTCTCGTCCTTATCAAAAATCGCACGGACTGCACAGGTCATTGCGTCCTCGCAAAGTGCACCCATGTTAATCAGTTCCGTATTCAGCTTCTCGAGCTGCCGGTCAAATCTGTTTCTCATATCAACCAAACCTCCCTGTGATGTAATCTTCTGTTCGTTTGTCCTTCGGCAAAGTGAACAGCGTCTCCGTATCGTTAAACTCTACAACCTCTCCGAGCAGGAAAAATGCCGTTTTATCCGAAATTCGGCTTGCCTGCTGCATATTATGCGTTACCATGATAATTGTATAGTTTTCCTTCAGTTCTTCCGCTAAATCCTCAATTTTCGAGGTTGAAATCGGATCCAGCGCCGAGGTCGGCTCATCCATCAGCAAAACCTCCGGTTCCACTGCCAGCGCCCTCGCTATGCAAAGTCTCTGCTGCTGACCTCCCGAAAGCCCCAGAGCGCTTGTTCTCAGTCTGTCTTTGACTTCATCCCAGATTGCCGCACCACGCAGCGATTTTTCTACGATTTCGTCCAGTGCGACTTTGTTGTGAACGCCGTGGGTGCGTGGTCCGTAAGCGATGTTGTCATAAATGCTCATCGGGAAAGGATTCGGTTTCTGGAAAACCATTCCGACCCGTTTTCTGAGCAGATTCACATCCATGTCTCCGTAAATATCTTCTCCGTCCAATCGAATATCTCCTGTGATTTTGCAGCCTTCCACGAGGTCGTTCATCCGGTTCAGCGATTTCAAAAGTGTCGACTTGCCGCAGCCCGAAGGTCCGATAAAAGCTGTAATTTCCTTTTCGGGAATGTCTAAGTCCACATTCTTGAGTGCATGAAAATCACCATAGAACAGATTCATATTGTGTATTGTCATTTTGTCCATATCTTTTTTCCTTCCTTTCCGAGCTCTATCATTTTGCAGTCAGTTTTTTTGCTGCGACACTCGACAATGCATTAATTCCGATTACGAGGAAGAGAAGCACTGCCGCAACCGCATATGCCTGCTCTGTATACAGACCCTCTGTAAGCAGCGCATACAGGTGTACCGAAAGCGTGCTTGCTGAAGTGAACAGTCCCTTTGCCACGACCGGGTTGGTTCCCGATGTGAAGATCAGTGCCGCCGATTCTCCGACAATTCTGCCGATTGCAAGAATGATGCCTGCCGCAATTCCCGGAACCGCCGACGGAAGCACAATGTGGAAAACCGTTCTGAGTTTTCCGGCTCCAAGTCCGAAGCTGCCTTCCCTGAAAGAATCCGGAACTGCCATCAGAGCCTCTTCCGTTGTTCTGATAATCAACGGAAGAATCATAATTGCCAATGTGATAACGCCCGCAATCAGCGTGTAGCTCCAGCCCAAAGTGATGACGAAAACGATGAAGCCGAACAGCCCGTATACAATGGACGGAATTCCCGCCAAAGTCTCTGCCGTCACGCGGATCAGCTTTACAAGCTTACTGCCCTTTTTCGCATATTCCACGAGGTAGATTGCCGCAAATACGCCGATTGGCACTGCCAAAAGCAAAGTAAGCGCTGTCATAATCAAAGTGTTGATAATCGCCGGTGTCATCGACTGATTTTCGCCGTTGTACTCCCATGCGAAGATGCCCGGAAGGCTCAAATTCGGTACGCCGTGCCAAAGAATATATCCAATCAGAAAAAGCACGACCGCCGCTGTAATAACCGCTGCCAGATTCACCAGCAAAAAGAGAATTAGGGAGAGCGGATGATTTTTGTATCTTTTCATTTTTTATCCCCCCTTTTCACCAGAGAGAAGCAAATATTGATAATCAGTATGAACACGAACAGCACCACTGCCGTTGCAATCAGCGCGTCCCTGTGCATACCCTTTGCTGCATATCCCATTTCCAGTACGATATTGATTGTCATGGTACGCACGCCCGATGTCAGCGACTCCGGAATGACCGGCTGGTTTCCTGCAACCATTACAACCGCCATCGTCTCGCCGATAGCTCTGCCGATGCCGAGAATGATTCCCGCCATGATTCCGGATTTAGCCGCCGGAACCGTCGTGAAAAACACACTTCTTTCGTGAGTCGCGCCGAGTGCGAGCGCCCCTTCATAATAGCTTTCCGGTACCGCACGAATGGCTGCTTCCGAAACGCTGATAATCGTCGGCAGTATCATAATTCCAAGCATGATGGATGCCGTAAGTACGCCTTTGCCGCTGGTTCCCGTCAGCTGCTGCATAACCGGAACGATGACCATCAAGCCAAAGAATCCGTAGATGATCGACGGGATTCCCGCAAGCAGGTCGATGGCAGGCTTGAGGATTCTATAGACTCCTCTCGGACAGAATTTTGCCATATAAATCGCACAAAGCAGTCCCATCGGAACGCCGATGGTAATAGCGCCCGCCGTCACATAGCAGCTTCCGACAATCATCGGAAGGATTCCAAAATGGTTTTCGAGCGGTTTCCACACCGTCCCCGTCAGGAAGTTCAATACGCCAATTTCTCCGATAGTCGGAAGACCCTCGGAGAAAAGGAACCAGCATATAAGCAGGACTGCCAGAATGGATACGGCTGCGGAAAGCAGGAATACGATTTTCATAATTGATTCGGAATACTTTCTCATATCGTGCCCTCCGTCCTTATATTATTATTTCACCTGCGACCAATCTGTTACTTCACCTGTGAAGATTTGTCTGATTTGTTCGCTTGTAAGGTCTTCTACGCTGTTTTCGTTATTTACCACAACTGCGATTCCGTCCATAGCGATTGTTGTACCTTCAATGCCTTCTGCTGTTTCTTCCGGCTTCAGATCTCTTGAGGACATTCCGATGTCGCATGCGCCTTCGATTGTGCTTGTGATGCCTGCGCCGGAACCGGTCTGCTGGATTTCAAGAGTTACATCGTTGTAGATTGCCTTGTAAGCGTCTGCAAGTTTCTGCATAACCGGTGATACGGAAGTGGAACCTGCTAAAACGATTTTGCCTTTGATTCCCTTCTGAGTTTCGTAATCAGCTGCGTTGTCATCGATTGTGATGTAGCCTTCTTCAGCGATGATGGCCTGACCCTGTTTGCTGAGGATGAACTTGATGAAGTCCTTAGAAACATCGGTAAGCTTGTCGTTTGTAACAACTAAGAACGGTCTGGATACTGCATAGCTTCCGCCTTTGATGTTTTCTACGGTAGCGTCTACGCCGTCTACCTTTACAGCCTTTACTGTGTCGTTCAGGGAGCCAAGGGATGCATAACCGATGGAATTCTTGTTTCCTGCAACGGTTGTCAAAACAACGGATGTGCTCTGGGAGATTTCTGCGGAAGTTGTTGTGTTATCAACATCGTCTACCATAATTCCCATCAGTTCGGTGAATGCACCTCTTGTACCGGAACCATCTTCTCTTGAAATTACCGTAATCGGTGCACCGTCTGTTTTGCTGTCTGCATTATTGTTTCCGCATCCTGTGAATACTGCGATTGCCATCACTACGCAAAGTGTTAATGCTAAAATCTTTTTCATTTTCATTTCCTCCATTTTTCGCAAAGCTTTCCTTTCGAAGCTTTTGTATACTATATTTTCCTTTTTACGGTTTTAGTATACGGCGGCAATGTTAAGTCTGAAATCGCATTTGCGTTAAAAGTAGGTAAAACCTCCGGCACTGGGTGGTGGGTCTCGCCGGATGGTGGATGCCGGCACGGGGCGGAATGTATATTTACATTCCAAATTCAGATTTTGGGGATGTTCGCGTGTATTTTTTACCATATAAAGGAAATTGCCATCTTACGATTATGATGAGAGTTTGGAATGTTATAAAGCGGAAAAGCATAAGTGTTGAAATTTCAACGATTTAGAAAAGAAAAAAACTCAACTATGATGCGAATACTTGCGTCCCAAAATGGGTCATGGTAAAACATGTAAAAAAATACACGCGAAGATTGCAAATTTTTAATATCGGAATGTAAATATACATTTTTCCAAAAAATGTAAGTGCATCGCAAGCCCTCTTCAAGTGCATCGCGCGTCGCAAACCATCTTCAAGTGCGTCGCGCATCGCAAACCCCCATCCCTGTCGAAATTTGCCGAATCGGAGCAGCGCTCGCGCACCCATAGCCAGTGCCCTCCGTTGACCGGCGCGCAGGCATAAAAAAGAACACCGGGCACGATGCCTGATGTTCCTTCGTATTTTATTCATTTTATGTATCGTTTTGCTGTGCGCCTACGCCTATGCCATAACCTCTTTAATCGCAGCCATCAGTTCGTCGTAAGTTTCGACTGCCTTTACATCGGGGTTGTCCTTCTTGATCTGGTCTGTCGTTCTGAAGAGGAAGCCCGCTTTGCTTGCCTTTATCATGCCGAGGTCATTGTAGCTGTCGCCGCTGGCAATCGTGTCAAATCCGATGGACTGCAGACCCTTGACCGTGCTGTACTTGGAGTTTTCGATACGCATCTTATAGTCCGTGATTTCGCCGTCATCAGCTACCACCAATGTGTTACAGAAAATTGTCGGCATTCCGAGTTTTTCCATCAAAGGCTTTGCGAACTGCTCAAAGGTGTCGCTGACAATCACAACCTGCGTCATGTCGCGAAGCTCGTCTAAAAATTCTTTTGCGCCCGGAAGCGGGTTGAGAGTTGCGATGGTTTTCTGAATTTCCGCAAGCCCGAGTCCGTGCTCTTTCAGAATATCAAGGCGATACCGCATCAGTTTATCGTAATCCGGTTCGTCACGCGTCGTTTTTTTCAGTTCCGGAATGCCTGCTGCCTCCGCGAATTCCACCCAAATTTCAGGTACCAAAACGCCTTCTAAATCCAAACATACTACATACATTTTATTTATGCCTCCTCTGACTGTTTTAAAAACTATTCTTTTATTCTACCGCAGAGAAAGCGTAAATGCAAGCATTTTTTGCAGCGCGTTAGCACGATAAAGCGTGCCGCAAGGGGGGCGAACCGGAAACAATGCAGCGCGCCGCGTGGCAGACACAGAACAAAGAAGCATTTCGCCGGGCGCGCCAAAAAAGGTGGAACGCCGCTCAGCAGTCCCACCTGTGTTTTTTCATATCCACGCAGCCGTTCTCGCGAAATCCCACGCCTTCTGCCTCAAGTAAACCTCGCTGCTCGTGCCAGCCCGGTGCGGTCCGCCCCGCATGGTTTACCACGCGGTGGCAGGGATAGTCGCCATAAAACTCCGCCATGGAAAGGACTTTTCCGACCAGCCGTGAGTTCTTTTCCCGACCGATAAGCGCCGCAATCTGCCCGTAAGAGGCGACTTTGCCCTCCGGGATTTCCTCCACGACCACCAGGATTTCATATATCAGATTTTCATCTAAAGTCCTGCCCATATTTTAAAAGAATTTATCATAGATGCCGAATGCAAAGATGAACAATACGATTGCCGGCAGTCCGTAAGTCAGATAGCCGCGCATCCAGTCGTGCATTTTCAGGCCGTGACCCGTATTGACCTCTTCCTTGTAATTTTTCCAGCCCCAGCCGTGGCGCCCTACACAGAAAAGCAGGTAAACCAGTGATCCGAGCGGGAGGAAGATATTGCTTACGAGGAAGTCCTCCAAATCCAGAACCGCTCCGCCGAAGATTGCAAAGCCGTCCCACGCCCATACATTGTATCCGAGCACGCAAGGAACGGAAAGCAGTGTAATCAGCACGAAGTTCACTGTCGATGACTTCTTTCTTGAGCAGCCGGTAAGCTCCATGCCGCAGCAGATAATATTTTCAAATACCGCAAGCACCGTAGAAAGTGCCGCAAACGCCATGAACAGGAAGAACAGGCTTCCCCAAAGGCGGCCCATATTCATATTTGCAAAAATATTTGGCAGCGTAATGAAAATCAAGCTCGGTCCGGAGGTCTGATCCACTCCGTATGTAAAACACGCAGGGAAGATAATCAGCCCCGCTGTAATCGCAACGAAAGTATCGAGCGTCACAACCCGCACGGATTCTCCCAGAAGCGAATGTGTTTTCCCAATATAGCTTCCGAAAATCGACATCGCGCCGATACCCAGACTCAGGGTAAAGAATGCCTGATTCATCGCGCCTACAAGAGTATTGATTACGCCGACTTCTTTCATTCTCGCAAAATCCGGAACCAGATAGAACTTCAGTCCTTCTGCCGCGCCCGGCATAAACAGGCTGTTAACTGCCAAAATAACCATAATTGCAAGCAATGCAATCATCATTACCTTCGTAACCTTTTCGAGACCATTTTGCAGCCCTATGGCACAAACGAGGATTCCGATAATTACCACTAGCACCATCCAGAACATCATAACTTTCGGATTTGCAAGCATTTCACCGAAAGCTCCCGTGATTTCGTCAGAAGTCTTTCCGTCGAATTTTCCTGCAGCGGTCAGATAGAAATAGTGCAGCATCCAGCCTGCTACCGTCGTATAGAACATCATCAAAAGGTAGCAGCCTACCAAGGTCAGATAGCCGTGGATATGCCATTTCTGTCCCGGTTTTTCAAGTGCCTGATAAGCTCTTACCGGGCTTTTTCCACTAGCGCGGCCGACCGCAAATTCCATCGTCATAATCGGAAGTCCTAAAATAATCAGGAACAGCACATAAAAGAGCACGAAAGCTCCGCCGCCGCCCTGCCCCGCCATATACGGGAATTTCCACACATTTCCGATTCCGATTGCGCATCCCGCAGAAAGCAGGATAAATCCTAATCTCGATTTTAAATTTTCTCTTTCCATAATCTGTTTCTCCTAAGTGCATATAACGTTTTTATTATAGCACTCTTCACAGATTATTTCCAGCTAAATGTTACCATTCCGTAGATATAAATGAAGAGAATTGCGCATGGCAGGAAATATTTAAAAATCGGCTTCATCCAATGTTTCACCTTGAGACCATGTCCTTCGTTTGCTTCCTTCATGAAATTGTCCCAGCCCCAACCGAAATTGTTGCAGCAGAACAATGCCAAAACCAATGAACCCAGAGGCAAAATATTCGTCGAAACGATGAAATCCCAGAAATCAAGCCAAGATGTGCCCTCCGCAAAAGGCTGAAAATGCAGCACGCTGTTTCCCAGAGCTGTCGTGATTGCCAGTAAGAAGATTACGATTCCGCACGCGATGCATCCCTTTGGACGCGACCAGCCTGTCAGTTCACGAATCATCGCCAGGATGTTTTCACAAACAGCAAGCACCGTCGAGAACGCCGCAAATACCATGAACAGGAAGAACAAAGCGCCCCACCAGCGTCCGCCGTTCATGTGATTGAACACGCTTGCCATCGTATCGAATAAAAGGCTCGGGCCCGCGTTTACTTCCAGTCCGTATGTATAGCAGGCAGGGAACATGATAACCCCTGCAATTACCGCAACGAAAGTGTCAAGCGCAATGATGTTCACCGATTCTCCCATCAGAGAACGGTCTTTTTCAATATAGCTTCCGAAAATCGCCATGCCGCCCATGCCTACGGACAAGGTGAAAAATGCCTGATTCATCGCGCCTACGATAACCGAACCCGTGATTTTGGAGAAATCCGGAATCAGGTAAAATGCCATTCCTTCCTTTGCGCCGTCAAGCGTAAGGCTGTGGACTGCCAGCACGAGCATTAAGATAATCAGTGCCGACATCATATATTTCGTCACGCGTTCCAGTCCGCCCTGCAGCTCGAAGCTCAGGATGATGAACGCTACAAATACTGTCACAAACAGGTAAGTAACATTGACGCCCGGATTTGTAATCATCGACACAAAGCCGAAATCATCATTTTTTCCGGTCAAAAACTTTACGAAGTAGTAAATAATCCAGCCCGTTACAACGGTATAAAACGCCATCAGAGCGATATTGCCGATTAAGCAGATTGCTCCGAACGGTCTCCATTTCTTCTTATTTTTCGCCGTCGAAAGCTTTGGATACATGTACAGCGGGCTTGTCTGCGCCGCTCTTCCCACGCTGAATTCCATAATCATCGCCGGAAGCCCCATCAAAATCAGACAAAGCACATAAATCAGCATGAAGCTGCCGCCGCCGTTTTGTCCGCACATCCAAGGGAATTTCCATACATTGCCGCATCCGATTGCACATCCTGCGGAAAGCATGATGAATCCCAACCTTGTTCCTAATCTTTCTCTGTTTTCCATAATTAGCAAATTCCTTTCCCGATGTCCCTTGACATCCCAGTATTCCCATTATATAATTCATAGCATAATTTGTAAAATGAATCTTTTTTGTTATATCAATCGAATTTTTCGATTTTAATTTGCAAAAATCCGAAAGCTGCGAAGAGCAGGAGGACAGAAATGGATATTAAAAATTTAGAAACTTTCGTAATGGTAAATGAAATGAAAAGCTTTACGCAGGCCGCCGCAAGGCTTGGTTTCACACAGTCTACGGTTTCTTTCCAAATCCGTCAGCTTGAAAAAGAACTCGGCATGCCGCTGTTTGAGCGCATCAACCATACGGTCCGTCTGACAAATGGAGGTGAAAAGCTTCTGCCGATTGCCCAGCACATGCTGCGCCTTGCTGCAGAGGCTTCGCATATTTCAGCCGAAGCTGAGCCGGAAGGAATCATCCGCATCGCAATTGCAGAATCGCTTGCGGGCTGGCAGTTCAACACACGCTTTAAGGAATTTCACCGCCGTTATCCGAAAATCCGCCTGAAAATCATCTCCTCCAGCACCGATCAAATGTTTCAGCTTTTGGGTGAAAATCGCATGGATATCGTTTACACGCTGGATCGACGCATTTTGAACCACCAATATGTCACGGCATTCGAAGCTCCTGTGCAGATTTCCTTTGCGACAGGACCGTCTCACCCACTTGCGGCAGAAAAAAAGATCACAATCGAGCAGATTTTGAATTATCCGCTGATTCTGACCGAAAAAGATATGAGCTATCGTGCTCTCCTCGATGAAATCCTTGCAGAAACAGGACGAGAAACGCTCCCCGTACTGGAATCCGGCGACACGCATCTCATCTGCCGCCTGCTCGCACAGGATATCGGAATTTCCTATCTGCCGGAATTCGTGATTTCCGAGTATGTCGAGCGCGGCGAACTTGCCGTTCTTGATGTGCCCGAAATTCACACGGATGTGTGGAGACAGCTCCTGTATTCGCGCAGGAAATGGATGTCCCCGGAGCTTCAGGCAGTGATTGATTTCCTAAACGAAGAGTAAGGCTGCGCTTCAGCGTCCGTTCAGCTGCTTCTGGCGCACACGCCAGTCCGGCATAAAATGCGTCAGGAACGCTTTAAAGTCCGCGCCGTGATTCGCAATCTTCAGGTGCGCAAGCTCGTGCAGAACCACATACTCGATGCATGCGTCGGGCTTTTCGGCAAGTCCGACGCTGAACCAAAGCTTTTTTGTCCGCGGATTGCAGCTCCCCCAGCGAGTCTTCATATCCCGCATCTGCCATTTTTCCGCGTGCAGTCCTGTCTGTCTTTCCCAAAACTCTAAATATTCTTCAAGTTTCGGTCTTAAAATCGCGCGATACCGTTTTACGAGTTCTTTTCGCTCCTCTTCCGACATTTCGGGATTTCGCAGCGCAGAAGCCGCTTCCTTTTTCGCCGCTCTTTCGATGACCTTTTCCCTGTGCACGCGAATCCATTCTGCTTTATCGCGCAGGAATTCTGCAAGGCGTTCCTCCGAAAGTGTAAACGGTACCGACACCCTAACACGTCCGTCCGGCGGCAGCACCGTCAGGTTTATATTTTTCACATTTTTTCTGATTACTTCTATTTCGAGTTCTTGTATTTGTTTCATCTTCTGCCTTAGTCAAAAATTTTATCCGGCACGGTATATCCGTCCGGCAGCGCAACGAGCGCGACATAGTTTCCCTCGCTCTGCACCTGTGCGTTCTGCGCCCAAATCTGCGCGGTCTCCGGATAGAACGAATCATCTGCCGATGTGTCGATGCGCGCGTTAAAAATGTCGATTACTTTCTGCACATCGTCAGCGCTTGCTGTTTCCACAAGCATTACCTCGCAAAATCCCGTAACCGCATGCTGATAACACACTTCCTGCTTCAGTTCAATGTCATCAAGACCCGGATAAGTCTCGTTAATGGCGTCCTTATCCGTCGTTTCAAACATCACACCGCTCAAATCCTCTGCATCCGCAGGCTGCGCGTTCATCAAGTCCTGATATACCTGCCGTAAATCATATGTCTTTCCGTCCGTATTCTGCTTTTCTCCACAGCCGAACATGAAAATCGTCATACAAGCCATAAGCAGGCAAATCGCAATCGTCCTAAATAATGTTGTGCTTCTACTCATTTTCGTACCCCTACCTTTCGTTATTTTGTCTTATTATATCACAAAGCCTTGTTTTTTCCTATATAGCAGCCGGCAAAACTTCGTTTGATTTTTTTTCATTTGGTTCTTGAAAAAAACATTAATATTTAGTATGCTATAAGTATACTTTATGCACTGTTAGTATATTTTAATTTGTAAAAGAGCTTTTATGACTATAGAAAATGGAGGAACGAATAGAATGCATCAAATCACGCTTACGCAAAAACAGTCGCTCGCACTGCGCCAAACTGCCGCAGGAGCGCTTAAGCAGACGGGACGAATCGAGTTCGGGCCCGGAGCCGTCGTCCCCATAATTGAAGCCTTTTCGGATTCTCCCTATCTCACACGCGAAAACTGCGAAGAAACGTTATCCGAACTCATCACGCTTTTTTACACTTTTAAGAACGAAACCCTCGACCGAATCAGTGATGACGCGCTCATTAAATACATGAAAAAGGCTTTCGACGGGGAATGCCGAGGAAGCATTGAACTTTTGGAAGCGCAGGTGCTCCCCACCCTTGCGAAAAAAGTCAGACTCAAATATGCCACACCCGATTTAGTCAGTAAGGAGATTTAATATGCAGCTTGTAAAGAAAGAATTTATAAATATCTCAACGCTCAGCGGACGCGAGTATCTGGTTTCTCTTCTGAGAGAAACGCAGAAAGTCGGTCTTCTCTCGCCGGAAACTGCTGCGCGCATTCAAAAAGAGGGCATGGATATCGTTTCCGGCCTTGCAATGGATTTCACGGATGGACGAAGCAGCTCAATACGCATAGAACAGGCGCAGGAATTCGTGCTTTCAGTTTTTTATACGGCAGGGCTTGCGCTCAAGGCGTGTCCAAGTCCGGACGAAGCGGCCTTCCGCCTTGCGTCCGAGCCGCTTCGGACGCTTTACGATGAAGGCACGCAGATTATAAAAAAGAAACTTGCCGCTGCACATATGCTGCATAGACAAGTTTCTAAAAATATTTTTGCTGTTAAAAACGAGTTCTACGCCTCGACCATAACCGCAGGGCTTAACGGCTTTTTCAAGCTCTACAATCCGAAATTCGGTGCGCACGAAACGCATATCACCGCAGACTATCCGACCTTTTTACCCGTAAACGACCTTACGGGAATTGAGTTTATCGAAAAATATCTGGAATTTATCGACCTTGAAAATCGATTCTGCCTCTGTTTCGATGCAGGCGCTGCAAGTGAAATGCTGCATCGTCGTTTTGGTGAAGAATATGAAGGCCTCGTGCTCAATATCTTCGAGCACGTCTTGACGAAAGCGCTCTGCTGCGCGCTTTCCGGCGAGCCGGTGAAAGGGCTTATGTGTGATACCTGCATTTTAAATAGCACCCTTTCCGGTCTTACGCAGCTCCAGCTTTCAAACAAGCTTCATGCTGCACTTTCCACAATGCTGAACGAATTGCAAGGCTCTGAGCCGCATCGCACAATCACACCGGGTGTAATCGAATATGTGAAAAGCTGTCTGCCCGCTTTCGCATCTTCTTTATTAGTCAACGCAAGTTACCATTCCTGATACTCTGTTCTATTAATTATGTCCATCTGGCATTCTTCGTTCATAGTTACAAAGTATGCTTGATAACTTGCAACACGAACCAAAAGGTCCCGGTAGCTGTTCGGATCATCCATTGCTTTCTTTAATATTGAGCTCGATATAACATTAAACTGTATTTCTGCAACTGGATTATCGTTTATTGCCATAATATAATCTGTAAAGATTTCAATATCCTCGTCCGTTGCCATCATCTTTGGGCTAAGGCGTTGATTCATGCAATTACCCATGGACATTCTTTGCTGTGGAAGTTTTGCATTTGAACGTACAGAGGCCGCCGGACCATGTGTGTCCATGCCGTGAACAGGTGAACTTGTATCACTTAATGCTTGATGTTTTCTATGTCCGCCTGGCAGAGCCATTACACCTTGTCCCATTCCGGTTGGAGGCGTACCTACTATTGTAGATGTGATATACTGTCCTCCCTGCTTAGGGAGCATTTCTTTGTGCAGGTTGATTTCATCAACAATATCATTCCATGCGTCCATTATATAGCATGCATTGTCATCTGCAAAGTCAATGTCATTTCCATATTTAGGAACTTGATTTATATCATATGCTAAAAGCGTCTCGTATCCTTCCCAATCCGCATCTAACGCTTCTAAAAGCTGTTCCCACGAAACCTTTTTATCACGGAAAACCAGCTTGTCAATTGATGTTAATGCATCTGCTGCAGTTGCAAGTCCTGGGAACCAAAGTGTGTAAGCCGTATACCATGCGCCACCTTCGCACATGTCTTTTCCTTTTTGAATAGGGCCTTCCATTAATGCGGAGTTAAATGGACTGTATGAAAATTCTGCCTGTGCATCCATCTGAATCTTTACGGATTTGCAAGCAAATTCTGTCCAGTAGCGCAGTTGTTTTTCAAATGCTTTTCTAAATTCTCCCATAGACATAAACTTTCTTACATCACCGGTTTCAGGACCTAACTGCTGCCCCGTTATCCCGCATTTGCCATTCTTTAGAGTAAGTTCCACAACTTTAGGAACATTAATCAATGCAACAAATGTATTAGGCTGAGACGAGAACGGCAGAATCAATTCTGTACATCCTACTGTAATATAGTCTCTGAGCTCCTCTATCGGAAGATCCGGATACTCTTTTGACAAACATTCGAGCGCTTTATTGTCAAAGAAGAATTTTGGCTTTCCTCTGCCGAGACGGATTACTTCTGCAACGCGTTTAATGAATTCTCTGCTGCTTCCGTCAAATACCCTTACACCAAAATCAGGATTCTGAAGACCAAGATTTCTTTCAGCTTCAATCAAAGTAAAGGAAAGCTCATTTACTGCATCCTTTCCGTCTTGAGTCTGTCCTCCGACGGTCATCTGGATTCCTAACTGGTATCCCATCTGCGTTTGTGCATTATCATAGTTATATAATTCTGTATGTTCATTCGTCTTAATGAACCACATATGAAGAAGTTCTATCGCCTCTTCTTCTGTTATTTCTTTAAGATCAAGAACCGATTTTTTATAATATGGATACAGATATTGATCGACTCTGCCAAAACTTAACGATACATTTAAAACCTCACACCAGCAAAGGATGTGTATGAATGCAATACACTGTACTGCTTCTCTGAAGCTATCTGCCGGTTCAGCAGGCACTTTTTCGCATACACGAGCAATTTCAAGGAGCTCAGCTTTACGCGTTTCATCAGCCTCTTTCTCGGCAAGCTGCCTTGCCAGATCAGCATAACGCTTAGAATATGCCATTGCAGCATCAAGAGAAATGATCATTGCTTCATATTCTGCAAGCTTAGCTTTTCTGTCAAAGCAATACATTTCTTCAGTTTGCTTCTTGTGATATATTACATCCTCTTTTATTGCTTTTAGTCCATATTTAAGTACCTTTGGATAATTTACCACTGTATGTCCGCAGTCCGTCTGTACCATTAATCCACCGCACACTGGCGTTGTAGGATAAATTCCTTCAAATGCAACCGTTTTATTTCTGGTTTCTTCATCCATCAAATTATCAAATACATGTCTCTGCAGACACCTATCAGCAAAGAAAGGTAAAATTTCTTCTCTCAGTTCTCTTCTCTGTTCAGGCGTTACAATAAATTCGTCAAATCCTCTTTTTTCAAAATCTTTTACAGGGTCATCCATTTCGTCTTTGACAAACTGATAATAGTATTCTCCGAAGAAAGGTGCTCCTTTAACACGATCCGCTACATTTCCTACAATCAGTTCGTCGGGCTCAATGTGTATTGTTTTATCTAAAAGGAAGCGTTCAAATGCTCTTGCACGCTGAATAACGCGTGGCTCGTCTTTGTACTCTGTGTATGCCTTCATTTCCGCATATGCGCGTTCCAAATCAAATCCCGGTCGAGTGTTTAATACACGCTCAACACCTTTTTTAACTCTATCTGAATACTTGACCTTCTCAATGCGCCCCCAAGTCTCCACAGTATCGTAATCATTTTTCATATTTCCCATAAGTTCCTCCTTCCAGTGTTATTAATCTACTATCTTTGCATTAAATCCTTCCTCTAAAAGTCTTTTGCACTTTTTTTCAAGGTAAGCCCCCGACAACTCTTTTATCTCTGAATAAGGATTCTGTAATCCAATCCGAGAGTATCTTGAAGTTCCAAGCTTGTGGAACGGTAATAAATCAATTTCTTTAAGTGATTTCAGTTTCTTTGCCATATCGATTAAACTTGCAAAAAATTCATCATTGTCATTGACTTCCGGTATTATCGGGCACCGAAGATAAATACAGATACCGGCTTCATCAACCTTAAACAGATTGCTGAGAATTGTTCTGTTGCTCTTTCCCGTATATCTTTTATGTTGTTGTTCATCTAACAATTTAATATCCCAAAGGAAAAAATCCGTATACGGCAAAATTGCATCAATTATTTCTTCAGAAACACATCCTGCAGTATCAAAGCCAACAGATATTTTTTCATCTCGTAATTTCTCGAGTAATCTAATTAAAGCCACATCAACATGTGTAAGTATTTCACCGCCTGAAAATGTTACGCCTCCCCCTGAGCGGAAGTAAAGGTTCTTATCTCTCATGATATAGTTAAAAATTTCTTCCACGGAATACCGTTCTCCGATTACTGACAATGCTGTTGAGCAGCACTTATCAGCACATCTCAAACAATTCGTACATTTCTCCCATTCAATCTTAGCCAATCCATTCTCGCCTATTGAGATAGCTTTTTCACTGCATAATTCCATGCAAACACGGCATCCAATGCATTTCTGCTCTGAAAAAGAGAGCTGTTGCTCATAGCTTTTGGATTCCGGTGTAGAACACCATGCGCAATTTAAATTACATCCTTTAAAATGTACCATCGTCCGAATTCCTGGTCCATTAATTGTCGCCATCCTTGAAATTTCAAAAATAGAAAGGCGTTTTTCATTTTCAAGTGAACTCATAAATTATACCTCTGACTATTTTGCTTTTTTCTTTTCAGCTGCAGCTTCGCTAAGCAAAAGAACAACAAGCGCAAGAACCATAAGACCTGCCATACAGTACAACCCCGTATTATATCCGGAAATTGATTCAAATCCGCCACCAAGTTCGATAATCAGTCCTGTAAAATAAGTTGCACAAGCAGCGCCAATGAAGATTCCGGTCGTAATAATTGATGTTGCAGTTACATTAGCATTGTCAGGAACTGCATCTTGGCATCTCTTATACATTACAGGATAAACCGCATTTGAGCAACATCCGATTACGAGCTGCAGAACAACTACCCATACCAATCCGTATGAAATATACTTCATTAAATAGAAGCTGATTGCCAACCATATGAAACAAATTGTCAAAGTCTTTTTTACTCCGCACTTATCAGAAAAACTTCCCCAAAAGATTTGTCCTAAGCCGCCGGTTATCGCATAAAGAACACTAAGGCTTGCTACCGAAGCATATGAATATCCTGCGACATATGCCAGATACAACGGCATCCAGAACATAAGTCCGATGTACGAAAATTGACAGCAAAAACCTATTACCGCAGTTGTCCATACTTTCTGTTCTTTCAATACTGCAAGAACAGGCATACTCTCAAGTGCTTCTGCTTTTTCAGATCCGCCAACACTCTTCAGCGCCGGGGTCATTCCGGCTTCCTCAATATCCTTCTCTAACTTGTCATAGCGTTCTTTGGTAGAGAATTTATTATAACCAATTATAATCAAAACTCCTAATATTGGGAAGATTAAAAACGCAAGCTGCCAGTTGT
This sequence comes from uncultured Clostridia bacterium, assembly GCA_934233735.1. Classification (GTDB taxonomy): domain Bacteria; phylum Bacillota; class Clostridia; order Peptostreptococcales; family Anaerovoracaceae; genus CAG-238. The sequence continues at coordinate 20,650 of CAKQGQ010000018.1, forward strand.
CATCGCCAACAACTTTCAATAATGCGGTAACTAACAAACCGCCCACTAGTGTGCCCCAAGGATATGCTGTATGGTGGAATCCTAATGCAAGACCGTTTTGCTCTTTAGGCCACCATTCCACGATTGCATTTACTTCACCATTTTCTCCCGGGGATGAGAACAGTCCACGAAAGCCTTGAAAAATAACTAAGGCTGCGAAGGTACAACAAACAGGAGAGATACCGCACAATGCCATAAAGATCAAATAGCCTAATGCTACAAAGCTAACTCTCTTCTTCATGCCCGCGCCATGCTGACCTTTTTCCACCCAACGAGAGATCGGAATACAGCCTATAACCATGCCGATTGCACTGACAGTTCCTATAAGTCCTACTTGTGTTGCAGTTACATTAAAAGTATCGATAATATACGGTGATAATCTGTTAATGATTTCTCTTCCATTGGCATTCATTGCAAACAAAACATATAAAAAGAACATTGCCTGCCATGAAATAGCCGGGGTTTTACCTTTTCTATTCATTACAAATTCCTCCTAAAAATTAATCTAATTAGTTTTTAACTTCAACTCGGCCGAAAGTTTAAATGTCAATAACTTATAATGCAACTTGCATGCCAAATCTAATTATACATTATTCTTGACATTTCTGCTATTTTTTCGTAATATTTATGTATTCTTTTTACAACAGTGTTTTTTTTGTTGACACTTGAACAGGAGGTCAGAATGAATTACATTGAATCCGAAAATATACTTACCGGAGTTACCGATGTCCTTCAAAAGGCATTCGATTCTCTATACCTGCAGATTCTAATTGACAAGTATGGTAAAATCATATATGCCAATGACAAATATGCTGAATTTATGGGATTAACAAAGCAGGAAATGATAGGCATGCAAATTGAAGATATAATTCCTAACACACGCCTCTATGACGCAATCGAAACTGGGGAGGCAAAATTTGATGAACTTTTTAAATACGAAGACGGTCGTCAACTTGTGTACAGTAGAATTCCTATAAAAAACAGCTACGGTGAGGTTCAGGGAGTTGTTTCTACATCATCCATAAATACCATCAAAACACTAACAGAATTACATTCGCAAATCGAACAGTTGGAGAAATCCAACATTATTTTGACTAAGCAATTACATGGAATAAACTATGCGTCTGCTGTTTTTGATACAATTGTCGGAAATTCGGAACAAATTATAGAATTAAAGAGAATTCTATCTCGAGTAAGCAACAGTACCATGCCGATTCTTCTTACCGGTGAAAGTGGTACCGGTAAGGAAGTCTTCGCCAATGCAATCCATAATGCCAGTGAGCGAAAAAAAGCCCCGTTCGTAAAAGTTAATTGTGCTGCAATTCCACAAAACCTTATAGAATCAGAACTCTTTGGCTACGAAACCGGCACTTTCTCCGGTGCTGTAAAAGGTGGAAAAGCCGGAAAGTTTGAACTTGCTAACCACGGTACTATTCTTCTTGACGAAATCGAAGAGCTACCTTTGGAAGCTCAATCCAAACTGCTTCGTGTACTACAGGAGTATGAGGTTGAGCGTATAGGTTCTGTAAAAGCAATTCCATTAGACATACATGTTATATGCTGCAGTAACCGTGATTTATATCAGATGGTAAGTGAAAAAAAATTCCGCGAAGATTTGTTATATAGAATTAATGTAATCGAATTAGAAATCCCACCTCTTAGAGATCGAATTGAGGACATTCGCTTACTTTCCCTTTCCATTCTTGAAAAAATAAATCGGAAGCACCAGAAAGCTTTCACGAAAGTAAACGATGAAGCTATCGAGTATCTCTCCTCCTATGGCTGGCCGGGAAATATCCGTGAGCTTGAACACGCCCTAGAACGTGCTTGCATTCTATCTGACAACACCGAATTAACAAAAAGTGACTTTCTCTTCCTTGAAAGTAAGATTGCAAAATGTGAAAAGAGATCTCACTATTCAGATAATTTTTTTGCCGGCAAGGGTGATTTTGAAAAAAATACAATCATTGATGCCCTTGCAAAATATGACGGAAACAAAACAAAAGCTGCAAAGTATTTGGGAATTTCCCGTTCCCTGCTCTATTCAAAGCTCTGTAAGTACGATATAAAATAGCAGAAATCCGGCATTGCCGGTTTCTGCCATTTTATTACTAAGAGGTTTATATAAAATGTCTGAAATATTTGATGTTTTCTGTTGAATATTTATATTCTCCTGTTTCCATTCCAGCAACAATTTTCACTATCATATCATTAACAGGTGTAGAAATTCTGCAAATTCTTCCCGTATCACATACAACACCGTTAATATTAAGAATTTCGCTTTTTCTGCCCTTCATTACATCTTGAGCCATGCTTGCGGTAAGTTTATAATGCGGCTGCCAAATTTCTCTAATCAGTTTTATTGATTCTTGATTTGTCTTTTCATTGCCTCTCTTAAAGGCAGTATAGAAGTCATATCCTTCGTATGGTTCTAGGGTTATTCCATCTTCCGCAGCAACATCCAAGCATTCCTTCCCAGCCTTTAGAATGAGCTTCATAGCCAAGTCATCATCAAGAATTCCACCGAAGGTTGTGCCCAACGCAGTAGACAAACCGCTGAATGTTGCATTCATCAAAAGCTTTGTCCATCTAAGGCCTAGTAAATTCTCCGACACATGAACTTCTCCCATTGATTCCAGTACTTTTTTAGTTTTCATTACGCGTTCATTTATTTCACCGTTGACAGAGCCTAATGTAAAATTAAGTCTTCCTTCATCCGTAGTAAGTGCAGAGCAGCCCGGTCCTTGAAAAGTTGCGCCCCAACCCACCGGAGCACCAACAGTTCTTTCCTCACCAATTGCTGCACTCACAACATATTCAGGAATACCGTTCTGGCAAACACATACTGTACTGTCTTCATTTATGTGTGCCTTAATTTGTGGGATTGCAGTATCATTAAAGGTTTGTTTTGCCATATAGATAATCAGATCATATGTACCTTCCATTTCTTCCGGTAGCAAAGCATGAACCTTTTGCACAAAGTCTACTGTCCCCACAACATGTGCTCCTTTTTCATTAAGCACTTTTACATGTTCAGGATAAGCATCAATTAAATCCACAGGAATTCCCGCTTTTGTAATATAGGCTCCTAGAATGGTTCCTAACGAGCCCGCACCCATAATCGCAACTCTCATATCTATCTCCTCTTTTCCTATTAATTTTACAGGTTATCTACAAATAACCATATGTCTGAGTGTAATACTTTTTAAAGTAGCAAAATGCGTGCCAATAGAAAAGAGTGCGCACAAGTCTAAATTATATTCTAAAATCTGTACTGTATTTAGCACATAGTGTGTTTTTTTGTACAGTTTTGTTTCTTTTTTTACTTATTTTTCTTTGTTATAGGATGGCACATTTTTTGCTCTTAATTGTTTATGCATCTCGATAATAAAAAATTTACTATAAAAGATAGGAGTGATAAAAAATGAATAAAAAAACAATTATAACAGCTGCAGTAACCGGCGCATGGCCCAAAAAAGAAAATAACCCAAATGTGCCAACGACACCAGAAGAAATATGCGAAGATGTCTACCAGTGTTGGAAAGCAGGAGCCGCTATCGCACACCTTCATATGAGAGATGATAACGGCAACGGAACCATGGATCACACAAAATTCAAAAAAACAGTAACTCTCATTAAAGAAAAGCATCCTGACTGCGATATAATTTTAAACCTCACGACTTCAGGTGATATTTATGCCACTGACGAAACAAGAGTCGAACACATTAAGGAGTTAAAACCGGAAATGGCATCATACGATTGCGGTTCCATGAATTGGCTAAATACAGCACTTTTCATTAATTCCCCGGACTTTCTTGAAATGTGCGGCAAGCTCTTCACCGAGTGTCATGTCAAGCCTGAAATTGAAGCCTTTGACCCCGGTATGATTGCAAATGCCGCATATTATTTGAAGAAAGGTATCTTAAAAGCACCACTTCACTTCCAGTTTTGCATGGGATGCGCAAACGGAATACCCGGCAGTGTTAAAAATCTCTTGTTTATGAAAGAAACAATGGAACAGCTTTGTCCGGGTTCCACATGGTCTTGCTTCGGTGTAGGACATTCTGCATTGGAAGTCATGTATGCCGCAATCGCATTGGGCGGTCATATTCGTGTCGGAATGGAAGATAATGTAATGTATTCTAAAGGGGTTCTGGCAGAAAGTAACGCACAGTTTGTAGAAAGAGCCGCTCGATTAATTAAGGAATACGGCAATGACGTGGCAACACCTGATGAGGCAAGAGAAATTTTGGGATTACAATAATTTATCTTGTAAGGTGGTGAAATAAATGACGTGGGGAATAAGTTTAATGTATTATCACTGTCCCCAGTGTGGGTTAAAATTTAAGTACCCTCTGGATTTAATCTCTTCATTCGGTGACGATTTTGGATTATGCCCGCGTTGTCGGCTGCAAGGGATTTATGAGTATGACGGTCCTAGAAGAATTGATGATTTGGATTATATCGAAATCGAGGAATAGACTATATTAAATAAAAAATGGAGCTGTCACAGCCCCATTTTTTATTTAATATAATACACTCTGCCCTCTTTAATCTTCGGAGTCTTCGGATACTCGCCGTCGATATAACCGATGGCGCAATGTCCGACGCCTTCGTATTCCTCTTCGATTCCAAGAGACTTCAAAAGATTCCGGCCCCAATCGGTCTCGAACTCTTCACGGGCGCGGTTAATCCAGCAGCTTCCAAGCCCCAGCTCGTGCGCCGCAAGCATGAGATTTCCCATAACCAGAGCGCCGTCGTATTTCGCGTTGTACCAGTCCTTCTTTGCCAGCACGATCAGCATCGCAGGCGCGCCATAAAACGGATCCGTGCCTTCCTTTGCACCCAAAATTTCGCGGTTCATTTCCGAAATTTCATCCCGGAGTTCTTTGTTGGTTACCTGAATGATAATCGTGTTCTGAAAACCCTTTCCGCTTGCCGCATACAGCCCCGCCTCAATGATTTGGTCTAAAAGCTCCTGTGGAACCGGGTCTGGCTTATACTTTCTGATGCTTCTTCTCGATTTGATTTTATCTAAAACTTCACTCATTTTTCTCGCCTCCTCTTTCTTTCCATTATACCCCTCTCCTCAAAAAAAGAAAACAGAGAATGGGAAAATTCTCTGCTTTCATGTTATCACTTCCGGTGTTCTGTCCGGGTTTCAGCTTTTTCTTTTTATGCATTTTTTGCGTTGAAATCTCTGCAAGCTTTGTAGAATGCGTCGATATTTTCCTTTTCAACGGCAGGAGCCAGGTCGCAGCCGGAGGAAAGAACGAAGTTCGGATAAGGCTTCATGTCTTCAAGTAATTTTGTTGTCATTTCGTAGATTTCTTCCGGAGTGCCCATGAAGAATGCGGATGACGGGTCGATATTGCCGAACATCAGTACATCTGCCGGAACCTGCGGAAGAATGTCTGTCATCTTTACAGAGTTTCCGAAGTGGAAGCCTTTGCATCCTGTGTTGTACATGGAAACAACAGACTTGGTAACCTTGCCGCAGTCATGCAGTACGAGGAAGAAGTAATCGTCCTGTACGGCTTCTACAATCTGCTTTACATATACGGAAGAAAATGCATCGAGTGCGTCCGGTGAAAGCAGTCCCGCAGTCGGTTCTGCGATAAAGATGCCGTTTGCTCCCTTTGCTTTATATTCTTTTGCTCTGAGAATCAGGTAATCCGTTGCTTTCTGAATTAAAATGTGCATGCTTTCCGGATCGGTTACCGTCATCATCAATGCCTTCGATACTTCCAAAAGGTTTGAAGCCAGGGAGAAAGGTCCAAGCATTCCGCCGAATACCGGTCTGTCCTTTACAACCTTTTCTGCCTCTACGGTTGCCTGTGTCTGAACATCAACTCTTGCCGAATGGATGTCCGGAATCTGAAGGGCTCTAATCTCTTCCGGTGTGGAAATAACCGCGTCGTGAATATTCGGAGCCTGCTTTTCGCTGTAGTTTACGATACCTCCGAATGCTTCTGTATCGATTGTCAGGTCCATGCCTGTCATGCATGCGATAAGATCCGGATATTCTTCAATCGTTCTGACCATTACCTTTGCCATGTCTTCTGCGCCTTTTACAGCCTTTTCCACGCCCATGTCTTCCATCAAAGGAATTGTCGGGAAGAACTGTACCGGTAAAATCTTTACATCTTTCGCATCAATAATATCTTGTGCCCACTGCTGCATGTTAATCTTCATCTTCATATCCTCCTTGTTTCGGTTCGTTTTCTTTCTTGACATTATCTAAATCTGTGTGATGACATTATCTTAACGCGGTCAAGACTTTTTTCATATCAAAAAAATTTGACATTCTGAAACTTTTAATTGACATTTCTTTCACTTACTATTAATATTGAAGTATGTGTTTTTACAAAAATCCAAGTTTTTTATTATATTTTAAGAAATTATTTAGAGGTTTAGACAATGCATCACTTATATGAACTCCCGGAATTAAAGAAGGGAGAAATCAATAAAAAAATGCCGAGACTGGAGGCAAATGTCGTGGCTTTTTCGCAAATCACCAAGGTTCCGGTCTCTTTCTTTTCCGGAAACGGCAAATACATCTGGTCCACCATGGACGATGCGAGAATCTGTGCGGCCAACACCTCCTTCGGGAATGACGACTTCAGCTGTACGCGTAATCTGATTTCCTCGATGAACATTTCGCTTTCTCTGCCGGAGCCCTACATATTTATGTGCGAAGCCGGACTGATCAATCTCTGCAGTCCTTTGGTTCTGGATAAACATGTTTATGGATTTTTAGTTGCAGGACCGATTGCGATGGGCACCAACATGGAAAAGCATATCGGTACGCTTTCCAGCAAAATCGTCGCTTTCGAGGTCGACTATGCACGCCTGATTCCACTTGTAAAAAATATGAATATGTATAAGCCGAGTGAAATTTCGTATTTAAATACTTTGTTCCAAAACGCGCTGACATCCGCGATGGGTGGTTCTTCGGCAGCACCTCAGGTAAATCAGCAGTATAAAGAACAGTCGGAAATCGGAGAAAAGCTGATTACTTTGAAAAAAGAAAAAATTAACCTGGAATACCCTTATGAATCCGAGAATGAACTGGCAAATATCATAAAATCCGGAAATGTTGAGCTTTGCAAAAAAGGTTTCGGTAAATACATGGAAGACATTATCGTATTCGAAGGCGGAAACATGTCACTGGTAAAACTCCGTCTGATTGCCTTTTTTACGCGCATTACGGAGAATCACTACGAGTGGCAGAACAATTTCGACCAGTTCTTTTATCTGGAGAGAATCAACGAGTCCCAGACTTTGAAGGAAATGCACCAGTTTGCGATTTCTCTCATCCTTACGCTCACCGAGTCGATGTCACAGCAGAACTATTCCGGCGGCTCGACGGTTATCCGAGAAGTGGTTTCCTATGTGACTACCAATTATAAGGAAGATATCACACTGGCAAAGCTGGCGGAGCATGTGCACGTAAACAGCACCTACCTTTCTACCCTGTTCAAGCAGGAAATGGGAATTCCGTTCACGGCGTACCTGAATAATATCAGGCTTGCACGTTCCGAAGAGCTTCTGCGCACGAGCTATCAGTCGATTACGGAAATTTGTCTGACCGTCGGCTTTTCCTCGCCGAGCTACTTCACGAAAGTTTTCAAGAAGCATTACGGTATCGGTCCGAAGGAATACCGAATTCAGTATCAATAGCATCAAAGCCAAGCCCCACACATGCGGGGTTTTCTTGCGCAAAAAAACACTGCGATATTTTTATACCGCAGTGCGTTTTTATCAGTCGTTTAATTTTAAATAATTGATGTGACTTACCTCGATTTTATCATCCTTGCGGCAGCGCTGACCTAAGAATCTGGCTTTGCCTTTTGCCGCCATGCAGGCGTCGATGTAAGACATCGGTTTATCAAGTTCAAGCCTCTGCCAGCTTGCTTTTTCGCAGCCAACCAGCATAAAGGAAGTCTTCGGGCAAAGATGAACAACACAATCATTATCGAGTTTTTCGTCCAGCGCCTTTAAAAACGGAACCGTAAAGCTTTCCACAATCTGTTTTGCATACTTCGGCCCGACGATATTCAGACTTCCCGGCGAATCTGTGTAATAAAGGATCTCGCATCCGGCTTCTCTTGCCGCCAGTGCATAATCCGTCAGACCGCTCACCAGGTTTGTAAAGAAAACATTCATAGCCTCAGGATTTTTTCTCCAGCCCATGAGCATCCGCATAATATCCGCAAGTCCGTTGATAATCGCAATCGGTCCGTCGATTTCGATTGTCGCCTTACCCCCTTCTTGGTTAATCTTTCGAACAGCCGCTAATGTCTGCGCAATCCTTCCTTTCGTGACATCCATCGGCGGAAGCTCTGCCAGCTGCTCGACCTTCGTAATCACATCTTTGTCTTTTCTCGGTCCGAGCGGCGAATCATCGTACTTAATCGACGCGCCGAGGTTTTCGGCTTCCGTAATCGGATCAATCGGAAGTACGCAATATCCATCCTTCCTATTCATCGCCAAAGCCAGCTTGGCAAGTGAATCACTGTCCATATAGGCCTCCGGAAGGCTCAGACCTTCGGCAGCCGCAAGTTCCTTGGAAATTCCCGTATACTCTGCATATCTGCATTTAAAATCGATAAGTTTTGCCATCTCTTCTCCTTTCGCCATCTCCTGAAAAGGTTTTCTTTCCAAATGTCAAGAGTCTGCTGCAATTTTTTATGTATAAGAGTTCTGAAGCAATTCACAATCCATGAGCAGGACATAAAAAACTCTGCCGTAATGAATGCTGTCGACAATTCTGCTATGATTCAATACTCGTCGAAAGCTTCCGTCTTTACATGCAAGGCGGAAACGAACATAGGCATTGCCTTCGTCATCGCAGTCGTCAATCTGCTTCCAAATGCTTTCTTCAATCGACTCCTGTTCCTCCGGATGGAGCAGATTCCGAAAATGTCCGTGTGAAAATTCCATAAGGTCATCAATATTCTTACAGCCCACAAGCTGTATCAACTCATGATTTGCGAATAAAATCCGGTCGTTGCCCGGCTCTGCAGCGTAAATCAGAAAAGCGCCCGGAAGATTTTTGGAAATATCATGCAGAGCAAATCCAAGCTGTTCCCGTGATCTAACCTGAAAACTGCTGTCGTATGCCATGCAGCCATGCTTGCTGTGCAGCTTCACTTCATAAAGCGCCATATCGGCAGCCGTAAGCAGTTCCGCCGTATTTTTCACATCTGCCGGATACTCCGCATAACCCAAGGAAATCGTAAATTTATGTGTGCGTCCATGATAGCGGAGACTGCCCGGTTTCTCTGCAAAATCCTTAATTTTCTCCGCCATTTCTTCCGCCGTACAGTTTTTTAGAAGCATGCCAAACTCATCGCCGCCGTAGCGAGCCAAAATGGCATCGCAATCAAATTTTTCTTGTATCGCTTCCGATACCTTACGCAAGGTTTCATCTCCGCATCCGTGTCCATACACATCGTTGATAAATTTAAAATCATCGACATCCAATATAATTCCGACACAAGGCTCATCCGGATGCTCCTTCATATAAAGTTCTGCCTGAAGATCAAATCCGTTTCGATTCAAAAGTCCAGTCAGAGCGTCAGTAACCGACAATTCCCTGAAGGTGTTCCTTTCTTTCTGTAAAGCCAGACTTGCTGCGGTCAGAACGGTAAGAAGACATATGATGACCATCCCTAAAATCCCCACCATGATGAATGTGTTTTTTCCTTTTTGGCCCCAGCCCACGGAAGGCATTAGCTGCAGTTTCCATGCGCACCCACCTGCTTCAAACTCATAGGATACCGGGTCCTGCAATTCTTTGCCTGAGTTATACACTTCCTGATACTGCGTGTCAAAGGGTGATTCGGTCTTCAAAATGCGGTATTCATATCCGAAGTTGCGGAGCGCATCCATAGACTTGTCGAAAATCTCAGGTACCCGCATAATCGCAATGGAAAAGCCCCAGAATTCGCTTTCACCCCGCTCATTATCTATGTATATAGGATTGCGGACAGCAATTCCTACTCCACCTTGCTTTAGCTCAATCGGCCCCTGCATAATCGTCACATCATGATCTCTGCTGTAACGGGAAATTTCTCCACGGTCCTTGTCATGAATGACATCAATTTTCGCTGCTTCGTTACCCTCCTCCGGATAGACCTGCGTCACCACGCCTCCCGGCGCAAGCTGAATGCTTTGAATCGAATCCTTGTTAAGCTCAGCCGCACTCTCATAAAAATGTGCGATTTTCCCGTCTTCATCGTGTATAATTTGTTCCAAAGCTCCGGTTATTGATACACCTTCTTTCAGATCGCTGACTATGCGTTCGGCATAGCTTACAGCATTTAACTGCGATATTGCTTCTTCCTGTGCGCGGCTATATTCACGCATGTCATTTATACCATAGTACAAAGCGACTATGCCTACTATAAATACCAATGCAGGCATTACCCATTGCTTATTAAATCGAAATTTCTTCTGTTTCTTTCGGTTTTGCACCATTTTATTACCTCATTCTTGCTGTCATATCCTCTTTTTCTCTGTGCAGTCCGGATTCTGCTCCAAAGCTAAAAAAAGCCTCTTCAGTTGCAGTCAGCTTCTGAAAAGGCTTTTGGGGGAGAGCTTAAATCTCGGTATTGGGAGTCCTTACGATTCTCGTTTTTTAGTTTACTTATATGCGTAGTAAAGGAGTCTTGCCATTTCGCCGCGGGTAGCAAGCTGCTCGTCGCCGCCGAATTTATGGTCTCCGCTATCCGTGATAATTTTCTTTTCCTGTGCCCAAGCTACTGCTTTTGCATAGTATACATCCTTGTTGAAGTCATTGAAAGTTGTCGCCTTCTTTGCCTTTGGAGAGCCTGCGCTCAGCCATACATAATAGAGCGCCTGACCTCTGGTAAAGAGCTGTTCTCCACTAAACTGTCCATAGTCGATATAGCCCTTCTTCTTCGCCCAGAATGCAGCGTAGTAGTAGGAATCCGTGCTCTTCAAATCTACAAACCAATTCTTGATGTCCTTGAAGCCTGTTCTCGGCGAGCCGTTTGCTTTATAAATGTATTCAAAGACTTCACCTTTCGTGCATGCAACAGTTGGTCTGAATTCCTTGCTGTTCAGTGGCTTCATAATCTTCTTCTGCACAACCCATTTTACAGCTGCCTTATCCTTGGAAGCTACATCCGAGTAAGTGCCTGAAGATGAAGTTGATTTAATCTTAATCTTTATCGTTTTGCTTGAGTTAAGGTTCAGCGTATAGCCGCCGGAAACCTTCTTCATGTAGTCCTTATCAAGCGGCATGTAGGACTTTCTGCCTGCGCTGTCCGTACAGATCAGGTATGCGTCTTCCATTTCCGAAACGCTGTTGAAAGTTGTCTTGCCTGCGCTTGTCGTGTATTTAACGATTTTCGAGCTTTTCTTTGAGAAAATCTGCACACCGACATTCTCCTGAACGCCGATGCCGATGTAATTCCATTTGGAGTTCAAAAGGTTCTTACGATGAAGCGTACTGTTCATCCATGCAAACATTGCGGTTTCGCCTGTAACGCTGACACCTCTGGTGCAGTTATAAAGGTTTTCGCCGGTGGCTCCGGTACCATAGGATGACGGAATTGCGGTGTTAAATAGGGTTCCATCCGGTCTGTAATGCGCTTTCAGCGTGTACTTCACGCATTCCGCCGTACGGGTATCGCATGCCTTCTGAAGCGCCGGAACCATCGTCAGAAGTTTCTTGCCTTCCGTAAATCTTTCTTTATTGGTCTCACGCAGGATTCTCCATTCTTCCTTGTTAATGGAAAGAGCCTTGCTCGGCATATTGGTTCCGAGCATCGGAATCTTTTTCGAATAGCGAAGTTCCTTCGTCTTGCCGTTCAGTGATACGGCGATGTAAATGGTAATGCTACCTTCCTTATCGGTTGTGGCTTCTACCTTGTAAAATTTATTTTCCGACAGTTCGCATGTACTGCCGTTTTTCACAGCGGCCTTCGCTGCGCTTAAAAGCTGCTCCTTCGTAGTCGCATTGCTGATACTTACCTTCGCTACAGCCTTGCCTACCAGTGACCAGTCTGCCTCCAGCTCTGCGGAAGGCGTGTTGTCTACAGGCTTACCGAGCTTCGGAATACGCGCAGTGAAAGGATTTCCTTCCTCTGTCACAAGGTCATCGTCGATGGCAACATAAAATGTAATGCTGCCGTCCGTGTCCTCGGTCGCTGCTATAAACTTATCTCTGTAGATATCAATCGTTGCCGACTGCATGTCGCTCGGGAGCGTTTTCCATACGAGCTCCATCAAATCGCCGTCAGAAGTAAGTTCCTGGGCCTCATAGCTTTTCAAAGCATTTTTTATAGAGCTTTCGATTGCCGACATGTCGGTGCCCGCCCACGAAACTGTTACGCTTCCCATGGTCATGGTGAGCGCAACGACGAGCGTCAGCAGCATGGTTAATATTCTGCGTTTCATTTCTCTACCTCGTTCAAATTCTCTTTCGTTTCTTTGTCCATTCGGACGGTTTTTATCATTATAACCCGTACATTGATGTACAAGTCAAGTGTTTTTGAGAATTTTTTACCGAATTGTGCTATATTTTTCGAGTTCTTCGCAAAATTTGTCCGCCCCACTCAGGTCACCCTTCCGAAGAGCCGCCTCAATACTCTGCTCAAGCTCCTGTTTTTTGCGGTCCGCTTCCAGATAAGACGAGTCAAAATACTTATCATAAACCATTTTACGGAAGTTCCTGCTGCGAATCCTCCGCACGGTATTGTCTTCAATCAGCAAAACATAGTCTGCACAGTCTGCCGCAAGGTAAAAGTCATGCGTAACCATAAAAACGGTCCCTTTATACTCGTTGATTGCCTTTTCCAGCGCTGCCTGCGCATATAAATCCAAGTGCGCACTCGGTTCGTCCAGTAGGAGGAGTTCTGCGCCTGAGTCTTCCAGCGCCTCAAGCTGCTTGAGATTTCGCTCGCCCCCGGAAAGACGGTCTGTACCTTCTTCCTCCGTCCGCGTGCCCGCCGCGCGGTTCGCCGTCTGTGTCCATGCATCTTCTCCGAGCTGCGAAAAGCAAGCGTAATTTACACCGTCCGCGATTCGGATTGCCGGGTTTTCGTTCTTTACGATTTCTCTGATTAAAGTTGATTTACCCGTTCCGTTGGCACCGATGAGCGCGGTCTTTTCGCCCTCCTTCACTTCGAAGTTGACATCGCGCAACAGGTGCTCATCAAATTTCAATTCGTAGTCTGTAAGTGCAAGTACCGTGCGTGGATTTTCGCCGTCCTCCGGCTCGCCGCCTGCTTCCACCTGCGGAAACGCAATGTGTGGCTCGCACACTTCGATGAACGGCGCCTTTATCTGCCTTGCCAGAAGCCGGTCGAGCTGCGACTGCTTGGCATTGACCGCCTGCCCGATGGTCGGATTTACCATCAGCGTCGCCCGCTTCCGCAGGATTTCCACCATTTCTTCCGTGCGCGCAATTTCCTCCTGCTCCTCGATATGCTGAATGCTCAGATTCAGTTTTTCCCTGAAAATCGCACAGCGATATTCGCTGTAAGTACCGTCAAACTCCTGCAAATCTCCGTTTTCCAAATGCAGAATTTTATTAAAACAGTGATTCAGCAGATAGCGATTATGCGTCACCGCCAGAATCGTACCCTTAAACCCATTGATCAACCGACAAAGCCCATTCAAATTTTCAAAATCCAAAAACACATCCGGCTCGTCCAAAACCAGAAAATTCGGTGCAAGCAGCATTTCCTTCATAATCTGAAGCAGCTTGTACTCACCGCCGCTGATGTCCGAAAGCCTTGTGTTTTCAAGTGTCCCCATGCCCGCCGCATTGAGCTGCCAGCGGATCATATTTTCATAGTTGTCGCCGTCCATCGCCTCGTTTCGGTCGAGCAAAGTCTGGTACTGCGAAAGCAGGCGCTCCATATCTTCCTCGTCATTTTCCGGATGCGCCATTTCCTCGCAAACCTTTGCAATCTCCTCCTGCAGCTCCGTAAAACGTCTGCTCAGATATTCAAACACCGTGCAGTCCTGCATTTTTTCGCGCACGCAGAACTGTCCGGCATAGCCGGTTCTGCATTCTTCATCCTTTGTAATTTTTCCGTCAAACCAGTATTTCTCGGGATTTGTCAGCATTTCGACAAGTGTCGATTTACCGCAGCCGTTGCTCCCAATCAGAGCGCAATGCTGCCCCTGTTCGATGGAAAACGAGATGTCGTTATATAAATCTTTCTCCGGAAAACCATAAGTTAGTTTTTCGACCTGAATCATAGATATTTCCTCTCACTAAATAATTTCTCGGTTAAAATGTCCTCTCGTGTCCGTCTCTCTGTTGAAGCAGGAGTTTTCCTCGTTTCCGTCGAGTTTTTTCTTTGCAGTCCTGATGACGCGAGAGACTTCCTCCGGCGTTTCCGTCGTGAAGTTCAGGCGGAAAGCATCCACACCTTCAATAGACGGCATTTCGTCCAAAAGGTTCAGGATTTTGCCGTTTAGAATCGTCGTCGTGCAGTCCTCGTGTGAAAGAATCGGAAAAGTTCCGTATTCATCCCTGAGTTCATAGCGGTTTTGCTTGCAGAGTCCGCACTGTCCCATCTTTTTCAAAGGACAGTATTTTGTGAACAGCAGCGGCGCCCGGCCATAGACGATCATTTCAAGTGCCGGTGCCTGCCCATAGTCTTTCCGGTACGCCGCAATCAAATCCGCAATCTGTCTGCGGTTCAGCTCGTAAGAAAGAGTAATGCGCTTTGCTCCCAGCTCGTGCAGCTTCCGGCAGGTCACGGAATTCACCACATTGAAAGAGTAGTCAGTGATGAACGGGTTACAGTCTTTATAATAATGCAGTCCGCCATAGCCTCCGATTAAGAGCTCGCCTTCCCTCGGTTCATATTCCATCTGGTTTCTTCTGATTATATTTTCAAAATAGATTTCCGTCAGTCCCGCCTTGCGGCAAGCTTCGTACTGCTCGCGCGTGGTGACAGAAGCCGTCAGGTATGGTGCCTGAGCCTGCACCGTATCCCTTTCGCTTGCGTCCGTCTGTACCTCTGCCTCTACCGTTTCCGTCAGCACCCTGCGCGGCTTATTGGTTATTTTTTCCTCATATAGCCTATCTACGATTTCACGGCGTGCCTGGTTGAGTATCTTCACCGGAAGAAACGCCCCGCACTCTTCAAACTCAAGATTTTCGAGTGAGAAAACGGTGTCATTCAGCTTCGCAAGCTGTTTCTTCACTTGCTCTATCGTCGTCGGCTGGTTTTCTGCTGCTTCCAGAACTTCCTCGCTCTCATAGAAGCATCGCACACCAAGCCCCTCTGCATCAATTGTCAGCGGTGCACCCGGATAAGCATAGACTCTCAGGCTGAGCGGAAAACGTCGGAATTCCCCGTCCATGTGCTGCTCCAATTCTTTATAGAAAAGATAGTCCTTTGTCTTATATACAAGGTCGCCCTTTGCAAGCTTTTCCTTGATGCGGATATAGCAGACGCGGTCTGCGCGGTTGATTAGGTTTCCTTCCCGGTCGTAAAGTTTCACAACCGATAAGTTTACATCTTCATTATTATGGTCAACTCGTATAATGTCATTCTGGCGCAGCTCATCATGCAGCTTGATTTCATACATTCCTTTATAACTGCCACTGATTACGCCGATTTCGTATCCGAAATTATTCGGCTTTTGAATATTGCTCAAATCCTTCGGGTCTTCGCCAAACAGATAGCCTTTCGTAAATGTACGATTAAAGGTCTTTTTCAGCTCGTCCTTTTCTTCAGCGGTCACTGTCCCGTCCAGCGCCTTGCGGTATTTCGCCACGACATTTGCCACATATGCCGGTTCCTTCATGCGCCCCTCGATTTTCAAAGAATCCAGTTCTTTCAAATCCTTGATATAATCGATGGTGTTCAAATCCTTTGTTGAGAGAAGATAGCTTGTCCCAAGCGATTTTCCGGTCGTCTTATTCAGAAGTTCATACGGCTTGCGGCAGGAACCGACGCACCGACCGCGATTTCCGCTCCGATAGCCAATCAGCCCCGACATCAGGCAGTTGCCGGAATACGACACGCACAGCGCTCCATGCACGAAAATCTCAATCGGTACCTTTGCTTCCCTGCGGATTTCCTTCGCTTTTTCGATATCCACTTCACGCGCCAGCACCACCCGCTCCGCGCCAAGCTCCTTCCAAAACAGCGTTCCGTCTAAATCGTCGATTCCCATCTGCGTCGAGCAGTGCGCTTCCATATCCGGAAAATGCTTTACAATATAGTCAAACACTGCCATGTCCTGCACGATGACGCCATCCACGCCGATTTCATTGAGAAACGCAAGCTGTGCTCTCATATCTGAAAGTTCCTCTTCAAACACAATGGTATTCATCGTGACAAATACCTTTACCTCCCGCAGATGTGCATAGCTGACCGCCTCCGGCAGCGTTGTCTCATCAAAATTGCAAGAGTATGCCCGTGCGCCGAATTTCTGCATGCCAAGATAGACCGCGTCGCATCCGTTTGCGATCGCGGTCTTCAGTGCCTCCATAT
Source organism: uncultured Clostridia bacterium (assembly GCA_934233735.1). GTDB lineage: Bacteria > Bacillota > Clostridia > Peptostreptococcales > Anaerovoracaceae > CAG-238. The sequence continues at coordinate 37,188 of CAKQGQ010000018.1, forward strand.
TTCCTGCCGGAGCCAGTAATTCCGTCATGCGTTCCTCCTATTTACTCCCACTCTATTGTGGATGTCGGCTTGTCTGAAATGTCCCAAAGCACTCTGTTTACACCCGGAACTTCCGCAATAATTCTGTCACGAATTGTGCTGAGTACACTGAACGGAATTTCAACGGATTTTGCGGTTACAGCATCTACCGTATCGATAGCGCGGATAATTGCCGCCCATCCCATGTATCTCTTTCCATCCTTAACACCTGTTGACTTAAGATCCGGAATCGCAACAAAATACTGCCACGGTGTCGGATTCAGCTTGCCGATTTCCTCTCTTACAATTGCATCTGCTTCTCTTACCGCTTCAAGTCTGTCTCTTGTAATTGCGCCTGTGCATCTCACGCCAAGACCCGGTCCCGGGAATGGCTGTCTGTAAACCATGCCGTCAGGGAGTCCGAGCTCCTTGCCTACAACGCGAACTTCATCCTTATACAGCAGTTTTACCGGTTCTACCAGTTCAAACTGCATATCTTCCGGAAGTCCTCCCACATTGTGATGCGCCTTTACGCCGTCACTCTCAAGAATGTCAGGGTAGATGGTTCCCTGTGCAAGGAATTCAATTCCTTCCAGCTTGCGCGCTTCCTCTTCAAACACGCGAATAAATTCCGCGCCGATAATCTTTCTCTTCTTTTCCGGTTCTTCCACTCCCGCAAGCTTGTCAAGGAAGCGGTCCACAGCATCCACATAAATCAGATTTGCGTTCATCTGATTGCGGAATACCTCGATAACCTGTTCCGGCTCACCTTTGCGAAGCAGACCGTGATTTACATGTACGCATACGAGCTGCTGCCCGATTGCTTTAATCAAAAGTGCGGCTACAACCGATGAGTCTACACCGCCGGACAGTGCCAAAAGCACCTTTTTATCTCCTACCTGCGCGCGAATTGCCGCAACCTGCTCTTCGATAAATGCCTCAGCCAGTGCCGGGGTTGTAATTCTTTCCATAGTTTCTGGGCGTTTGTTGTTATCCATTTTTTCCTCCGTATTATATATAATCTTTTTAATTTATAATTTTATTTATGTGATTTATGTGTACGAAATTTATGCAGGATGAAACCGAACTTCCCCCGCAAAAAAGTTTTCCCCGCAGCCTTCGAACAGCTATTAAATCATTTGCATTCTTGTCACTGAACATAAACCATAAATAATAACATAAGAATAACCAATGACTTTCACTTTGAACCTTTGCTTATCAATCAACTGCAAGTTTTGTCCAAAAGCCGTAGACGGAAGGGCATTATAACCGTATATCCGTTTGCCTTTTTATAATATTAGGGGCAGGGCCGCTCTCAATCCGGTATTTCGAAGCTAACCGTCGAATTTACCCGGTCAAGTGCAAGCTGCACCTGCGTCAGTCTTTCGGAAACTTCTTTCAGTTCTCTCTTCGCATCTTCAATCTCGTAATTTGCATAGATATAATTCACAATCGGTGACGAACTGAGATATGGGCTCATATCTCTTTCCTTTGGCAGCCTTCGTGCCATCTCCGCGAGTATGTCCTTACGGTAGGAAAGCTGAGGAATATATATGAGAACTTGATCTATCGTCATCTCTATTTCCGGAATAACAGTTGTCGCGTTGAAAATATTCAATTCATGCTTAACCTGCCGGATTCTTTCCTCGAGCTTGTCAAGCGTCCGCAATGCTTCCGTCAAGTTGAACTCCGGTCTCACCGTCTCCGGATCTTCACCCATTGCTGCCGGAAAAGTCGATTTTTTAATAATCTCAGTCGCGAGTGCCGAGCGCTGCTCGTTCAGGCTTTTAATGAGTTTTGCTGCCTCTGCCGATGTGTATTTCATTTGTGGACCTCCTGTTTAAATATTCTTTTCATTACTCCATTTTCCATATCATCAATGCTGTAAATATACTCCATAACATCAAAGGTTTCTTCAAGGTTGTGGCGGGCACTTGTCCAGCCTTTTCCGCATAAATATCTTGTATTGCTCCGCGCTGTAGTTCATATCACTAAAGTCATAAAGAAACGCGCCCTCATCGTCCTGTGCATAAATCTCATTTCCCCGTACCGCGAGCAGCAAAGGGATGCATGATAAGCTAAAATCCCTATTCTTCATTTTCAAGTTTCTCCATCCTTCTCTTACTGAGCTCCAAAAATTCTTCGCAAATATCAATTCCCACAAACGAGCATCCGTTTTTCAACGCCGCTACACCTGTAGTCCCTGACCCGCAAAACGGATCAAGCACGACATATCCGGGCTCTGCGGACGCCTGCATGATTCTTTCAAGTAAATACTCCGGTTTCTGCGTAGGATGCTTTCCCTCTGTTTTTTCAGATGGCTTCGTAAGCGTCCCTGTCCACACATCCTTCATCTGCTTTCCGCCACTCAATTCCTTCATTTTCTGATAATTGAAAAAATGCTTTGCCTTTTTTTCATCTTTTTTAGCCCATAAGATCGTTTCCGTAGAATGGGTAAAGCATCGGCACCCCAAATTAGGCGGAGGATTTGTCTTTTGCCAGGTTATATTGTTTATTACCTTAAACCCTTCCTGCTCCAGTGCCATTCCAATTGAATATATATTGTGCAGCGTGCCGGATATCCAAATCGTGCCGCTCGGTTTCAGCACTTTTTTACATAAGCGAATCCATTTTCGATTGAACTTATGCTTTGCGTCGATTGTCGTTGCCACTTCTGAGAGCTTGTCCCATTCGCCTTTGTTTACGGAAACCATTTTACCACCTTGGCAGGTCACCCCGCCATTGCTCAAAAAATACGGTGGATCTGCAAATATCAAGTCCACAGACTCCGGTTTCATTTTGGTCAGGATTTTCATTGCATCTCCCGATATGAGCTGCACCTTTTCTGTTCCGAAATACACCGGAACCTTTTTCAAAAATAAATTATCCATTATGCCCGCTCCATTAGTAATTGCATATTATCACTTCTTTGCCGACCCTGTTGGATGCGTCTGCGTTAATCATTCTTTTTACATCCACAACATCTATTTTGTATCCTTTTCCGCCATACAAGCCGTTAATGAAATCGGTATTATGGTTTGTCAGCATACAGAAGCAGCCTCTGTCCGTTAATTCGTCAAAAAGTTTTGCTAAACGCTTATGACTTTCAACATCGAAGCCCTCTTTTGTATACGATTCAAAGGATGTCGGGTTCAGCGGTGCATATGGACTGTCAATAAAAACGAAGTCGCCTTTTTGAGTTGTTTGGCACGTCGCTTCAAAATCTCCGTCCGTGATTGTCACGCCCTGCAAACGTTCCGATACCGCATAAATCAACTCTTCCTCGACCGAAGCCGCGCGACTGTTATTATACGGCACGTTGAAAAGCCCTTTGCCGTTCACGCGATACAGTCCATTGAAGCAATGCTTATTAAGAAACACAAATAATGCCGCAAGCTCTGTATCAAACTCCTCACGCATTAATTTGTCATTGTAATGCTCCCTGAGCGCATAGTAATATTTTTTTCCGTCTTCGCCCATATCTGCATCTAACTTGTTAATGCAGCTTAAAAAGTCCTTCGGTGAATTGCAAATCCGGAGATACGCATTAATCAACGCTCTATTTATATCATTTATCAATGCCCTTTTAGGCTTCAGCTCAAAAAAAACTGCGCCGCCACCCACAAAAGGCTCGAAGTAGTTATTATATTTTTCAGGCATTCGCTCCTTTATCTGCGAAAGAAGCTGGCGTTTTCCGCCCGCCCATTTCACGAAAGGCGCGCACTTCGAATGTGTCATTTTATTCCTCTTCTCTATCCTTACGGATTATTTGATTTCATACAATTTAATTATACTTGCAAAAGCCGCAAATAACAACTTAAACTTTCCTCCTGCGAGACAAGATTACTTCTGAAAAACAAAAATATATTCATGCGCCAGAAGCAAAAAATCCTTTGTCTTTCCTTTCCAATACGGTGTCGAACGACAATTATGCTGCTCCTTTATTATGATTTCTTTATTCTTAAATCCTGCTCCTAAAAATGCCTCCATTGTTCGGAAGCCAAGCGGAATTACACATCCTTTTTTTCGAATATCCCCCATCATTACCGCGCACTTTTTCCCATGCTTCAGAACGCGATATGCCTCCGCCGCAACCTTTTCCATGCTCTCCAAAAATGCCTTTACATTCAGCAGAGAAAGGTCTCCTTCAATTCCGTCGCTATACTTAATGATATCTGCATATGGAGGATGTGTGCATACGAAGTCAATCCCCTCATCCTTCAGTAGCGATAAGTTGGCAGCGTCCGCTCTTCTGACAATCATCATGGAATCACTATTCCTCGCAAATTCCAAATTTTTCTCCGTGAGTTTAACTGCCTGCGGATTAATATCCACGCCGACTGCATTGCGATTCAGCAGTTTTGCTTCAATCAATGTCGTTCCGCTCCCCATAAATTGGTCCAAAACCCAGTCCCCCGGATTCGTATATCGAAGAATTAAATTTCGCGGCACATAAGGCGACCAGTTCCCCCGATAGTCTCCTGAATGCGTCGCCCAGCTTCCCCTCTCTTTAAACGACCAGATTGTGGTTTCCTCCAGCTTAAAATCATTTAAATCCATATACACCTCTTTTAGCCTTTAATGTATTTTATTTACATTATTCTATCACGATCCCGCGCAAAAGGGAAGTGCAAAAAGTTTATTTCACTATAAGTGAATTTCTTATTGCGAATTCGCATGGCATAATATTCACAAATAGTGAAATCTCATGTAAGTAGGAGGCATTATGTTTTTTAAAGATGATTTTGAACTTTACCGTACAATCGGTCAAAATATAAAATTTTATCGTGAAAAAGCGCATTTGACACAGCAAGAACTTGCTGAAGCTGCAAAACTCAGCCTCAGCTATATTTCCAAAATCGAAGCAAATGGCTGCAATAAGAGTATGTCGATTTCCGCGTTAAATCAGATTGCGAATGCGCTAAAGATCGAAATCTCAAATTTTTTGAAAGGAGAAGAATTATGAAGCTTATTGAGGCTCAAACAAAAATTGAACAGCTCGCTTTTATCCCTTTTAAGGGATATTTATCTCCAACGCAGGTTGAAGATGCCATGATGATAATAAACAAAGGACGCACGGGACAGCTCTTAGAATTGACGATAGGCTTAAATCTCTCGAATACAACACTTGATTTTGAAGATGGTGAATTAAAGACGAACAAATGTGACCGCTTTGGAAAGCCTCTGGAGACAATGTTTATTACGCAAACCGCATCCATTATAGATGAATTACTTTCGAAGAGAAATTTTCAGGATACAAAGGTGTACCAAAAGCTCCGGCGACTGCTGTATGTCCCGATCAGCAAAGATGGCAATCCCGGAGACTGGATGTATTTATCTCCAATCCAAGTAGATTTATCACTGCCGAAGTACGCAGCTCTTGCTCAGCAACTTGAAGCTGACTATTATAATATCTGCAGCCAGATGATACAACAATTGTCAGAGTCTGCCACAGCAACGCTACATACTGTCAGCGGTGAATTCATCCAAGTGCGCACAAAGGATTCCAAACCATATCACCCTATTTACTCAGACCTTTATCGACGCCAAATATCTGACAAAAACAGAGCCTTTTATTTCAAAAAAGAGTTTATGAAGTATATTACAGAACTTTAGTAGTATTGTTTGCTAAATGTGAATAGGGGACAGAATACAGAAAATCGGATCTGCCCCCATTCGCAGCTATTTACTGTTCTTATATCATTTTTTCACGTTAACATAAAATTTTTGAAACGTTCTCGAGTGCTGCGCCCTAACGGTTATTTTCCGTTAATGCGACAGTCCCTTTATTTTCTATATCAAATTTCCTGAAATTCCACGGTAAATCTACCATCATCTTCTATATGCCAAACTGCCTTTTTAGATACGAGCACACCATCTTCCTGCCTCAGTCCAAATTTCTTATATGTCTCTGCAATGCCGCCGACATATCTTCCCTGTGCATCAATTCTGTATACCTTGTATTCAGAATTAGCAAACCTAATAGTAATTGTAGACGCATTTTCCGCAAGTCTATCCTTAATGGCCCTAGGCAAAACTAAAATGTAAGCTCTGATATCATTTTCAGTAACAATTCTTTCGACAGTTGCTGACGGTTGAACGTCATCTGAAGCGGTATGATTCATTATGTTGTCAAGAGCTGTTTTGCTGAAAACCGGTTTAAATGTAAAACCAATTTCCTTCTCAATGCAGGTGTTAATCAATTCTTTGCCATCTACAATAATAATAGGTCTAGCGGGATCAATTTGCTGTGCTTCTAACTTGGCATTATCCGATACTCTCCCTGTGGTAATGAACATTCCAACGCCACTTCCAAAGGAGCCTCTTAGCGCACGAATTTTTTCGGGAGCAACAGTACTCGATGGTGCATAGCGTTTCGCCTGTATGTAAAATGGTTCATCAACTGCGTTAGATAAGCCACCAATGCCTTTTCTTACCGCAGTCAGATCAATTCCACCATCACCGGATTTTCTTGTAACAAAAACTTCTTCCAAGCCTATTTTCTCTAAATAAACTTTTAGAAACTCTTCGAATTGATAGCCATCCTCGAAGTATTGATAAAATTTATCTGCAATGTCCTTATACTCTTCTGATGATAACTCAATATTGTTCCTCACTATACCACTCCTCATAAATAGTTCTGGTTGGAAAAAATGTTCTTTAACCATGCTTTCTAAATACGGCGTCAAGCGTTTTATTGTACTATTCAAACGCTTGGACTAAAAATTTTATCTGGTCGTTTTTTGGTACGCGTTTGTACATTTTATTCATCTTACTTCTCATTGTTATGTATCTCGTCCAAAATTTTAGATTCAAAATGGAGGCATATATGTAACTACGAATATCTATTTGCTAAAGTTATTGGCCAAGTCATATCAAATGCTTTTTTGATATTCTCTATAAACTGTAATAATTCTTCTACCGTCCTATAATCTGAATAATAATATGTTACAATGTCTGAGCTTTGAATAAATTTCCATACTTCTGTCGAAGACACTTCTTTAAATATAGCCTTTAAATTATCATTATTGAAATCACTTGGCAAATTAGCAAATAAATTCTTTATTTTATCTGCTGTATATAAAGCCGTTTCTTCCTTCATATCCATTGTTCTCCAAAAATCATTATTATCAAGCGGTGCATTAGTTATTTCATATATAATCCTATACAAAAATGATTCTGGTGCAAAATAATCCGGAAAGAAACATATATTTTGAGAATGGCTCCGATCATTAAAGTGCAATTTCTTTGGATTGTACTTCTCATTCAAAAAATCTCTTATTTTAGGTTTTTGAGATGCTTCTTTATATCTTGCGTCACCATCTAAAATAAAAATGACTCTCTTGAAATATGAATCTGCCGCACATATCTTTATTAATTCTTCACATCCCAATATGGTTGGTATCTGATTAATTTTTTCCTCAAAATTTTCCATAATTTTTAGCGATTGAATTCTATCATTAATAGTAGTATAATCTTTCACATCTGAACTATTCCTCAAATACGGGTCTTCTATTTTCGCTTTGACAGCATTGAGAATGTTTCTAAACGCTTTGAATAATAGCCTAAATAACTCTTTTCCAACTGGGTCTTCAAAATACACTCTTACTTTAGGCTTATTAAAGCTTAAACTACCAAACATATCTGCCTCTAACAATTCATACGAATTACATTCTGACACATATGGAGCCATTGAATTTTTTATATAAACAACTTTATAATCTTTATTGTTTTTATTCTCCTTCTTCATTGTCTCTTTTAATACCGATAGAGAATGAGTACTTACTACAAATTGAATTAATAATTCGTCTGAGAGCTTATCAAATAGGTTCAACAACCTAATTTGAGTATCAGGATGCAGTGAAACATCAATTTCATCTATGCATAATAATGCTCCATCATATCCATCTTGCATTGATAATACATAAATATCTACCAAAGCGCTTATAATATTCCCTATATTATCTTGTCCAATAGACTGTGACAATGTTGGCGTATTTAATATATCCATATGTAAGGATGCTCTAGAGCATGCATTTTTCTCTACCACTGTCAACGATGCATCGCTAACTATAGAATTTGGTATAATATAGTTGTACCATTCCTTATATTTTTCATTTGCCTTTGTTTTATAAAAAGTATTATTTTTGTTTATCTTTGATATTTTAACAGTATCCTTTCGTTCACCCAAAGGATATAGTCTAGATAAACTTAAATAAATTGTGGGTATTTTTACTCTTCCATCTGCTCCAACTCCATAATTGTTCTTAGCCTGTTCTGCAGCAGCCTTATTGGTGCAATTTTCTAGTCCAATATTCGACGTTCTTGGGATAATTCTAATACCTCTCCCAAATTTTGTATCATCCTTAAATGAAAGTCTTTTTGTAAATGCATCAATACCATTACTATCTCTGTATGTCAAATATAATTTATAATCCTCATACGATTCATCTGGATCAATATTAAAAAAGTCTATAAATTCAGGCTGAAAATTGCTTCCTAACATCGACTTAGAACTTACTCCTGAACTCGATGCTATTAACGATAAAATATTTGATTTACCCACACCATTTTGACCACTGATAACTGTTATTTTTTGTCCTAAATCAAAAGAAGTGTCTCTAAAGTTTCTAAAATTTTCAATATAAAAATGATATGGTCTTATCCTCATTCACTTTAATCTCCTTTATCGTAAATTCACACAAATTCCACTCTGCTGCATCTGAATATCCGTCGGTATCATATCCTGATGCCCAAATATTATAATTTCACTTGCCTTTCTCTTCACCGCTGCACTGTAGTTCAAATCGAATCTCTTCAGAATATGATTCTGGTAAATATCTGCAATTTCCTGAACGTCATCATATGTAATAACCCAATCACAATTAACCTGGTTGTCTATCATTCTTTCAATTCTTACATGATCATTATATGAAAAGAAATTCAAATACAATTGTTTTCCCTTACCAAAATATGGAGGATCAAAGTATACAAATGCATTCTGCTGATATCTAGGTAAATAATTTTGAATAAAAGAATTAACATCTTTATTATATAAATGAATATGGTTTTTTCGTTTTGAAATTCTGGAAATACGTTCAATTAAATCATCTCTATTGAATCGTGCATCCATTCTCCAATTGCCAATCTGATCTGCGCCTCCAATTACACCCCCTTTGATTATTCCTGACCTATTAGTTCTATTCAAATAGAAAGTTGCAAAACCGAGTTCATAACTGTATCGACTACAATTGCTAATAATTTGTCGTTGCTTATTCCATTCATCTATAGTCAGCTCCACGGTTTGAATGTCGTTTATGAATCTATCCTTTTCGGTGAGTATTGCTCTCCAAAATGAATATATCCCTTTATCTAAGTCATTAATAACGATCTCACTAACAATGTCCTTTTCCAGTAGCTCTATCGCAATGCCTGCTCCTCCTGCAAATGGCTCCACATATGTTCCACCCAAATGTCCTGTCTGTCTAATTAATAGTTCCATAAATGGTGCTAATTTTCCTTTGCCACCTGGATACCTCAATGGTGAGTAAAACATACCTCTTCTTCCTTTCTAAACTTACTATTTCACAGCTTCCGGAGAAATATTTCCGTAGTTCCTTACAATCACGCTAAAGCTCCCATTATGGGTATATTCTCATTGCAAGAACTTTCTTTAAAACCATTGTATCACATGTTTTAACATGCGACAAGTTTATCAATAGCAAAAGTGCGGGGCAATATATTTAAAAGCTTCTTTCCATATGAGAAGGATTTCCTTTCGTTCCCAGTTCGCTTTAGTATCAAGCCAGTACCACAAGGCAAAAACAAGCTCGCAAGCACCCATTTTACTAGGCTTTGCGAGCTTTCCTTCATATGAAATTATTCAAACTCAATCGTCCCCGGTGGCTTCCCGGTGCAGTCGTACACGACGCGGTTGACGTGGTCGACTTCGTTGACGATGCGGGTGGT
>CAKQGQ010000019.1 GCA_934233735.1 uncultured Clostridia bacterium
AACATTTCGGCAAATTTGGATTTAACCTTCTCAGATTGCTCGCTGATTATTGCTTGCTCATCAGTAATTTTCTTATCAATAGCTTCGATTTCATCTACTACTTTCTGTTGATCTGCCACAGAAGGAATTTGAATAACCAAATTAGAAATTCTCTGTGTAGATGCTCTGTGGCTACGTGAAAATCTTTCAAATTCACCCTCTACCTGCAGTGCTAATGCCATATATTTAGGTATAATGTCATCTGTTTTTATGCGTAAAACACCACAATGGTCAGTCGGATAGAATGGTTTGTTGGCAGGTATAATATTTACCATCCAATCACCATCAATTCCCCACAGAATAGAAGGTACAGAAAAATCAGTGATATTCTGCTTATCAATTCTTCCAAACTCCTCAAATACATTTGCACTATATATAGGAATACTGCCATTCTCAACTACTTCGTCTGAAAGAACACGATTTCCTATACTTAATTCAAAGGTGTTTTTATCGGATAATCTGTAATTTTTAAGCCCCGGAATATCTTTAAGCACTCTTGTCGGAGTGGTTTTGATAGACTTATTAAATGTAGTTCCGGAAAAATCAAGCATATCCTGTAATCTCAAACGATAATAGTAGGTATCCAATTCTTCGACATCAAACTCATCTCCACCAGAAAAAGCATTCCTGATTAGCCCTGCGATTGAATCATTGCTCCTACGGTCGGACGCATTATATAGGCATCCTCCAGCCTTTAGTATCTGTATTCCTTCTTGTCCTTTTCTATTACTCCATTTATATCCTAGAAATTTCTCTTGTTCTTTATTTTCATCCGGAGCAGAAATTATCAATGTATCTTGGTTGTAAACTAGTGAATAATAGAATAATTTTTCTTGCTCAACCGAAAAAGCATATTCGTAAAATTTCTGATTAAACCATTTTTTCTGTTCTGAATTAGATAGTTTTTGGAAATTTTTCTGCTTATTTTTCTTAGCATATTCTGTTGAGTTCACAAATTCATTATAGTGTTGTCCGAAATAATTATCATTTATCCAAAAATCAAAATCTTCGTTTTTGGATAAAAATTTGCTGTAAATTTCCTTTTTTACACCTGTTTTCTTCAAATATCCTCTCAAAATGAATTCATCTTCCCATCCATCTATATCCGCTTTAGAAAGTATAGCTTCAACACTATCAATAACCATATCTGTGCGTTTGGGTGGTTCATTGAATTTTTGCAAGAAAAGAATGACCGTGTTTGTCCCAGTGGCACCGAAGGTTTTGCTTCCCAAGGTTGCAATGGTTATAATATTAAAATTTTTTAGAAGGGATTCTCGTGCTGTAATAAAACTTTCGTTCTCTTTGTTTAAAATACTGCTTGGAAGAATCACTGCAGCAACGCCATTCGGCTTTAGCAATTGTGATATTCTTTCCACAAACAACGTTTCAATTTCTGAACCGTCATTTGAGATCTTATCTAAAATGTCTAACTGATTGTTCGTTAATTTCAAATGAGGCTTGAATGCCTTTACCGAATATGGAGGATTTGCTACAAGAATATCAAATGATTTAGGTGTTATCTCTTTATCCGGATAGTTTTCAAGCCCATCACCAAAAATTATATTTCCATCTCCTGCACCATGCATAAATAGTGAAATTTTAGAAACTCTCGCTAATCTATAATCTTTTTCGATGCCGAATATTTTTTTCTCTACCCATTGGTTAGAAGTTTTCGTACTACTATTTATTGCATTTGCACAAACTTCTATTGCCTCAAATCCTTCTGTTAAGAAATGTCCTGCTCCGCAGGCATAATCTATAACCTTGGGATATTCGATTCCATCAGCTTTTGTCATTATTTGTCCTAAAGGAAGGCTGTCCCATATAAAGCGTGTAATAGGAGTAGGAGTGAAAAATTGACCTTCATTCTGTTTAAATCCCTTATTCAGCAATTGCTCAAACAAATCACCAAGCATCTGCACATCGGCAGAACCGATTATTCTATAGTCCTGAAAGAGCTGCACTACCTCAACTAATATTTTACCATTTTGATAAAATAGTTCTTCATTATGAACATCTTTAAAAGCGAAATCATTATTTGTATAGAATTTGAGTATACGAAGTGTATTCCGCAATTCTTCAATCATCTTTACTCTTTTTTGTTTCGTGTATTGTTTTACAAGGTTTTCTGCATAATCATCAGACACATAGAAAATCTCTTCACGCATGAATTTCTCCATGCCTTCCTTATGAAGCCTTTGCAGTCTATCTTGGAGAGATTCATATGTATCAGTGCCAACTTTATATTGAAATTCAACAATATCATTATCTGTTTTTTGTATTTCATCCACTAACTTACAGATAAATAAAGCTATCAACCGATTGAATGCATTCTCTTTATCAGAAACATTATTATGACGCAGAATCTCTTCAAAACGATTTACTATCTTGTCGTTTTCAGAGAAGTCCTTTAAATCTTTTTTTCTAAGCGGTTGCACCCCGATATCATAAGCGACCGAATCATCTCTGAAAATAATGTCGCCACTAAGTCTTTGTTCATATGTTTCTTTCCACGTTTCATAAAGTTCTGAAACCGTGTGAGCATTTTTATAAAGGAAAATCGTGGTATCCTTTTTGGAAAGATTTAAAATATTCTCATCATCTGAGCAGTCGATACTGTCGGTGGTATATTCGATTTCATTATTACTATTAATATTTGATGCATATAAGGATAGCCATCTGCAACCACGTTCTTGCTGCCAGTAGGAGAATAATTGTCCACCATCAGAAAGAATATTTTTCATTTCTTTGGTATATTCAGAACCATATGTCTTACATTCAACTATGAATAGCATTTTCCCATTTTGATCAGATACGCAAATATCGGCTCGACCACTTTTTTGTTCATGACCAAGTGTCCAAGTACGTTCAAGTTCAATATTCTCAGGTCTATACCCTTTATCAAGAAGCCTATTAATACATTCTAATACAACAAAATTTTCCGGTTCAGAAAAATTCGTTGTAGTTGCTATATTAACTTTAAACCCTTTATCTTCAGGATAAATTATCTTTTCATTTCTAAAATCCACAACAATAGAGCAATCAGAAAGAGGATAGCTTTTTTCATATTTATCGTTAGAAGTATCACTAAAACCAGATGAGCTTAACATATTCTTAAAATTAGATTTTGTTATCATTATTTATATCCTCCAACTTTATAGTTTATCCATGCTTCTTCCACTTCTTCATGAAGGAAGAGGCTTCTTTTCACAGTATGTTTTATATTCTTCATGACTTTAATTTTTGGTCTGACTTTTCCTGCCTCCCATCGCTTAACGGTCGATGTAACACCAACAATCTCATGGATTTCGTGTACATCAACATAGTGCTATTATACCAAATAAGTTTAATTTTTTCCAGTGTTTGTCTTCCGGTTACATTGGCTTGGAGAGATTTTTTATTCCAGTATTCGAATTCACAAATTTCCTTAGAGGGGAAATGGAGAGGTACGAAAATGAAAAACTATGGTTACATGATACACTTAGTTCAGATATCTAAAATGAGGGCATTTTTTCTTTATTAATGCAGAAAAATCATGGACACCAAGCGAAAAAGTTGTATAATGTTGGCATGAGATTTGCTTATATATAAGCAGGAGGTGGAAGTACACTATGAATATAGAAAATTTTTACTCAACTTTAGATAATTTTTTCATGGAAAAGAAAATTGACAAAGCAGAATTGTTTCTAAAAGATACACTGAGCGAGGCGGAAGCGGCAGAAGATTTCGGACTTATCATCGCAGCCTGCAATGAACTCGGCGGGCTGTACCGTGTTCTTTCGCGCTATGACGAGGGAATGCCTCTGTATGAAAAGGCTTTGGAAAGCCTCAGAAGAATCGGAGAAGCGGAGAGCGAAAATTATGCAACGACGCTGATAAATTATGCTACAATTCTGAGCATGAGCGGAAGACAGGAAGAGGCGCTTGATAAATATAAGGAAGTCGTAAAGATTTTGCAGTCACACGGCGCAGAAGGTGACTATCGCATGGCGGCGCTGTATAATAATATGAGCGGACTTTATCAGGCAAGGGGCGACTATAATGCGGCAGCGGCATACTTGCACAAAGCCCTGCTGATTTTAAAGAATCTGACAGACAGCCAGACGGAGAAGGCCATCAGCTGCAGCAATCTTGCGAGCATTTATATTCTGCTTGAAAACATGGCGGATGCAGAAAATTATGCAAAAAAGGCAGTTGAAATCTTTCGTACGGAGGTTGGTGAAGAGGATGTTCACTACTCTGCAGCCCTTTGCACATTGGGCGAGGTCTACTTCGCAAAAGGCGAATACACGCAGGCAGAAGAACTGTTTTCCGAGGCTCTGCACTTGATTGCCCGTGATTACGGCACAGAAAATGACAGCTATAAAGTGGTAGAAAAGAATCTGAATTTATCCAGAGAAAAAAACGGAGGCAAGTAAGACTATGCAAGGAATGGAAATTGCGGAAAAGTATTATGAACAGTACGGCTTACCGATGCTTCGGGAAATTTGTCCGGAACTTGAAGAAAGAGTGGCGTTCGGGCTTGCCGGAGAGGGCTCACAATGCTTCGGCTATGACGATGAAATTTCTCGTGACCACGATTTCGGACCGGGATTTTGCATTTGGCTTTTTGAAGAGGACTTTGCGCATTATGGAGACAAACTGCAGGCGGCATATGAAGCGCTGCCAAAAGAATTTATGGAGCTTTCGACCGACAATATACAGGATAAAAGCCGTGTCGGCGCGATGACGATTGACGAGTTTTTCTTTAAGTATTTAGGCCTTTCCAAGCCTCCGAAGACAAACCGTGAATGGCTGTTTTTAAAGGAGACAAGCCTTGCGCTTTGTACGAACGGAAAGGTGTTCAAAGACGATACAGGCAGATTTACGGCTTTTCGCAGGGAACTTCTTGCATTTTATCCGGAAGACATTTTGCGTAAGAAGATTGCAGCCAGAGCCGCAGTCATGTCGCAGGCAGGGCAGTATAATCTGCTCCGCTGTCTGGACAGAAACGACCGCATTGCAGCTATACTTGCCCTCGCAAAGTTCATTGAAGCATCCATGTCGATGGTATATTTGTTGAACAGACATTATATGCCATTCTATAAATGGGCGTATCATGGAATGCAGGACTTGCCGGAAATGCAGCCGGTTATTCAGAAGATCGGAGAACTCGGCATGCTTTTTGACGGAATCGGTACAGACTGCGCAGCTGTTAGGAAGAAAGCGTATGAACTTACGGAGTGTATTTGTGAGGGCACGGCGCGTGAATTGAATAAGCAGGGGTTCTCGCATTGCAACAGTGCTTTTCTGCAGGATCATTTAGGTGAAATCATGGAAGAAATCTGTGACCCACAGATTCGCGCACTTCCCCCGATTTATGACTATGGATTTTAATGTTGTGTAAAAGGCGGAAAAGAGGAGCAGAAAATACAATGGAAAAGAAAGAGAAAATCAATGAGATTATCGAAATTGAATGGAATATGTTTCAGGATGTGCAGAACATCGGTGGCCGCGCTTCTTGTCAGGATGATAAGGAAACCTTCGTAATCATGCGCACAAGCCAGTTTGAAAACTGGACGGAAGTGCTTCTGGACGCATATCTGTCTTACATAGAAAATGCAGAGCGCGAGGGACGCAATCTCATCGCTGAAAAGTACGGACGGATGATGAAATATACGGAGCCGCAATACTATGAAGAACAGATTAAGCCGTATATTCCGGCGCTTTCTGCGCACGCAGAGCAGATGATTGAAGAGGTGATTACGATTATCGTTCCGTGGGAAGCGGAATTTGCAAAGCGTTATCCGAAACTCGGAAGAGCCAGCCGGCCGGTTACCGCGGAGGGAGACGCGAGCGGGTTTACTTCGATGGAAACCTATGCGCGCGGCGAGCTTGGCACCTATTCGGAAGAACTTCTTGCGATGTATCTGGATTATATGAAGAGGCTCAAAGAAGAGGGAAAATCCATATCGGTTATGGATCGCGAAGTTATGACAAAGCTCTATGGATATGACTCCATAGAAGCGGCGGAAAACAGCCTATAAAAAAATGGGACTGCAGAACGCAGTCCCGGAAGGCATTTATATAAACTCGGATGAGTTTGGTTTCGGTGATTGACACGCGGCAGGGTCTCACACAAAAGCTGCCGCGTGCATTGTCTAGGAGAACTATCGGTGAAAAGAAACATTTGACAGTATGTCTATGTCTTATCCTTCAACTGTGTTTAGTATAGCACATAAAAAATCTGTTGTCAAGCATTATCTGTTGTCTGACAACAGATTTTTTGACTTTTTTTCTTAGCCTTTATTCCTCGATGGAATACTTTTTCATCAATCGATAGATGGTCTGTCTGGTAACGCCTAAAAGATCAGCGGCTTTCGTTTTGTTACCATTTGCAAGCCTTAATGCCTCCTCTAAAAGCTCTCTATGAGATTTATATACCTCACGGAATCTGCTTTCAAGGGTATCTTCGTTTTCAGAAACCTCCGGTTCTTTTTCGCTCTTGTTTTCAGATTTAAAGGCGTAGCCTTTTGAATAAATCGCGGTTTCAAGGGTTTCTTTGTCAACAACATCCGTTTTCGATAAAACCGCAACTCTTTGAATTACATTTTTCAGCTCACGGATATTGCCCGGCCAAGTGTATTCCGAAAGACTTTTTTTCGCATCGCGGCTCAGCGTTTTTGGCTCTTCGCCGTTCACCTCTGCGGCCTGCACCAGAAAAGCTTCCGCTAAATCGACAACATCTTCCAGCCGATCACGAAGCGGCGGAATTTCAACGGTAAGAACCTGAAGCCGATAGTAAAGATCCTTTCGGAAAAGTCCCTCATCAATCATCTTTTGGAGGTCGCGGTTGGTTGCGGCGATGATGCGGACATTAACCAGCGTCGGCGTGCTGCTTCCGATTCTGGTAACCTGATGTGTTTCCAAAACACGGAGAAGCTTTGACTGGAAGTGAAGCGGAAGCTCTCCGATTTCATCAAGGAAGAGGGTTCCGCCGTCTGCGAGCTCGAACTTTCCGATTTGACCGTTTTTCGAGGCCCCGGTAAAAGCGCCGCTGACATAGCCAAAAAGCTCGCTTTCTATCAGATTTTCAGGGAAGTTTGCACAGTTAATTGCGACAAACGGACCTTGCGCACGGTCGCTCTCATTGTGAACCGCCTGCGAGAACAGCTCCTTTCCGACGCCGCTTTCTCCGACGATCAGGAGGCTGTACGGGCTGGCAGAATATTCTTTTGCCTGCCGAATGGCGCTCTGCAGGGCCGGGCTGCTTCCTATAATCGAATCGAAGGTATATTCAGCCGTCAGACCCATAATTTTCTTTGTCGAAGTAAGACTGAGCTGCTGGGTTGTGGAAATTTCAATCATTCCCTGAACATGACCGGCGATGTCTTTAATCGGGTACATGTTATAGGATACAAGCTGCATGCTGTTGGAGGAGGATTCAGCCGTAATCGCAACTTCCCAGTCCAGCATTTTCTTTCCCGTACGCAGTACATCGAGCATTTTCGGGCGATTTGAATCCGTTTTCATCGCATGAATTTTAATCCCGGACAGTTTTGTAATGTCCAGAATATTCATGCCGAGGACAGATTTCAAATCCTTTAGATGCATGCTTTTCAGATAGGCAGCGTTGCCGTAGAGCAGGCAGGCGTTTTTGTCGTAAATAGAAACTGCATTATCCGTCGAATCAAAGGCATCCAAAAGAAACGCCAGCTTGCGGATTTCTTCGTCAGGATTGTTTGTGATTTCTGATAGGATTTCTGATGCTTTCATACAATTATCCCCCATGGCTGTTTTATATAGATAATATTTGTCCTTATAGTAACATAAAAAATACACATTTGGCAAGATTTCTGTGATTTGCATCCGCCGCATGTGTATCTTTCATATTCTGATGAAACTTTAGTCGAGCAGGAAACCTTCCGGGAACGGGTCCTTCGGATCCAGAATCCATGTTGCAAAGCCCATGATGCATGCATTTCCGGTTACCTTCGGAATGATGGCCGGAATTCCGCCTACGGTGGTTTCCTCTACGATTTCACATTTAAAGATAGAGCCAATAATACTTTCATGGTTGAAGCTTTCGCAAACCTTCAGCTTTCCTTCTGCGTGGAGAAGAGCCGCCTTTGCGGAGGTTCCCGTACCGCAAGGGGAACGGTCAACTACGGTAGGAAGTGCTACAACGCAGTTCTGAATATCCGCATCCGGACTCTTCGGCGGGCCTGCGAACTCAACATGTGTTACTCTGTCTACGAACGGAAGCTCCGGATGGTGTATTTCTACCTGTGCATTGATGTCAGCCGTCAGTGACTGCGCAGCAGCAATCAGCTTTGAAACGTTGTGCGGATTGATTTCCAAACCGACCTTTTCCGCAGGAAGGATTGCATACACATTGCCACCCCATGAAATATCAAGGGTGAGCTTGCCGAAATCCTTTGTATCAACTTCAACATTGCGCTTGAGAACCATAGCAGGCGCGTTCAGGAAGGATACTTCTTCTACAACACCGTCCTTGACCTTTGCGTCAACGGTAATCACGCCGGCAGGAGTGTCGAACTTGAGTGTGGTAACCGGCTCCTTCACATCTGCAAGGCCGGATTCAATCAGAGCAACCGCAGCACCGATTGTGTCATGTCCGCACATCGGAAGCCAGCAGCTTGCTTCAAAATAGAGCACACCGAAATCCGTTCCCGGGGTACATGGCTCTGTAATCAGCGTACAGGACATGATTTCGCTTCCACGCGGCTCATAAGCCAAAAGTTTGCGAAAACTGTCCTCGTTATCACGCATATAAACGAACTTTTCGCCCATCGTGTTTCCCGGAATCTTCCGGAAACCGCTGACAACGGTACGGGTCGGATGACCCAAAGTATGAGTTTCTATCGTTCTGAACATTTTTCTTGCTTTCATCTCGATTTTTCCTCCAAATTGTTAAATGATTTTGATGTAATAGTAATAGTAACCTAATTCTAATGCAAGAATCGAACCAACTTTAAAATATCGAAAAAATAATCTAAATAAGTGTATATTGGCAAAACAGAAAGGTATTTTTTTATTTGAACTGCAGATATGTAAAAAAAATATTACATCTATAGGATTAATTGAGGGCAAATGTGTAATATAAATTTTACATACGGCTTCGAAAAGAAGCAAATTAAAAAATTTTGACGAAATCAAGATGCTTTTTAGACAAAAGCGTAACAAAAAAAGTACACTTAAGAAAGAACTTTGCGGAATGAGCAATTTATTTTCGCAAAAGCGACGAGAAAAAGTTCCTTCCCTATAGATATGAAGGAAAAACGAAACCATTTTTTATTGGCATGACTTTTGCTTCTTATTAATTATGAAAAAGTGGAAGGAGTGACAGTCAATGATTTTTAATATACAAAAATGCTCAATACATGATGGACATGGGCTCAGAACTTTAGTGTTCCTTAAAGGATGCCCTTTAAGATGCAAATGGTGCGCAAATCCGGAGTCGCAGTCTTATCTGCCTGAAATTATGGAATCTCCGGGCAAATGCATCGGCTGCGGCGCCTGTATGAAGGCTTGCGGCGAAGGTGCAATCTCACTGAAAGAGGATGGACCGCGCATCGACCGGAGCAAATGCGTAAACTGTTTCAAGTGCACGGATGTCTGCTATGCAGGAGCGAAGTACCTCGAAGGCAGAGAATATGCGGTTGAAGAACTTTACAAAGAAATCGCAAAAGACAAAATTTTCTATGATATGAAGGGAGGCGGCGTTACTTTCTCCGGCGGAGAACCGCTCACGCAGCCTGTTTTCCTGGGAAAAATTGCGAAACTCTGTCATGAAAGAGGAATTCATGTTCAGCTGGAATCCTGCGGCTGCGGCAATTATGAGCAGTTTAAAGAGGTTTTGCCGTATGTGGATGGGATGTTCATGGATATCAAGCACATGGACTCCGAAGTGCACAAGGCACTGACGGGTGCGGGAAATGAGCTGATCCTTGAAAATATCAGAAAAATTGATGCTTTCGGCGTTCCGATTATCATTCGAACTCCGGTAATTCCGGGCTGCAACGCTTCTGAAGAAAATATCCGCCAAACTGCAGAATTCGTGAAGAGCCTTCCGGGCGTGAAGGAGTATGAACTGCTTCCATACCACCAGTTCGGCGTTAATAAATACAAGGCGCTTGGCAGAGAATACGAACTTGCGGATACCGAGCCGCCGACAGACGAGGAAATGCGCGCTTTAGTGAAAGCGGCAAACGAGGTGTTTGCAGGAACCGGAAAAATTTGCTACTACATGAAAGACAATAACCGCGAAATCGTAGTTTAATATTTAAGAAGGAAGTAAATTGCAATGCATAACATTTTGATACAGCTTTTGGGATTAGTCGCTTTTTTCCTGTTTATTATCTCCTATCAGGTGAGGTCGAATAAACTGCTGTTTTTTCTTCAGGCAGTTGGAAACACCTGCTTTGCCATACATTTTTTCCTTTTGGGCACTCCGGCAGGAGCGGTAAGCGCAATTATCTCGGTAGTCCGCAATGCGATGCTCGTAAAATATGAAGAATGGAAATGGGTGCAGTGGAAAGGATGGATTTTCATTATTTCGGCAGTCAGCGTAGGATTGACAATTCTGACATGGAGCAGCATATTCAGCCTCTTTGCGGCGATTGCAGCCGTAAGCAGCACAATCGGCTACTGGTCGAACAACGCGAGAACGCTCAGAGTCATGAACCTGTTTTGTTCTTCACCGGCATGGTTGATTCATAATATTGGCACAGGGTCAATCGGAGGAGCCGCAAGCGATATTTTCACGATGTGCTCTGTACTGGTTTCCATCTACCGATTCGGATGGAACGCACTGGGAGAGAACAATTTTGAGCAGAACGACAAGCGTAAAAAATAAGATACACTTGAATCCATATGTAACAAAAAATGCACACCTAAGTGTGTATTTTTTGTTACAGTGTGACATTTTTGACGAAACTGCCGCTGATGAAAAAACAATCTTGAAAGTATATGCAAATTTGGGACGTTTTTTTCGGGAAATGATGTTTTGGCACGAATTTTGCTTTAAATATTTGCACCAAAAGATAATAACAGGTTCGGAAGAAATTCCGCCTGAGAAAAGCTGAAAAGAAACGAAAGGAGAATCCATTTATGCTTTCTGAAAGAATCGCAAGACTCAGCGAAAGAGTCCGCAACACACAACCAACACTCGATCTAGATAGAGCAAGATTGATTACTGAATTTTACAGCCAGCCTTCCATGGACAACTACATCTTAAGAAGAGCAAAGGCATTCAAACATTACTTAGAGAATATGGAAATCTTTATCGATGATGATGAACAGATGGCAGGCCACCAAGGCAGCCGCATTCAGTCTGTTATTCTTCATCCGGATACAACCAAGTGGCTGTATGATGATTTCGATACATTAGATAAGAGACCTTCCGACAACCTTGCTTTTCGTTCAGAAGAAGACAGAAAAGAATTAAAAGAAATCGTTACAAAATGGCACGGTCATACTTTCGGCGATTACACAAGCAGCCTTTTGGACGAAGATATGAAAGAAATGATTGCAGCCGGCATTATGACACACGGAATTTCCAACCAGTCAACAATGAACCATTCACCGGACTACGATCACTTCATCAAGAGAGGCTACAGATACTACATTAATGAATGTAAGGAAAAGCTTGCCGCTCACAAAATCAAAGATGTTTACGATATGGAACAGACCATCACATGGCAGTCCATGATTATCGTTATGGAAGCGATTATTGCACTTGCACATCGTTATGCTGACTTAGCAGAAAAGAAAGCTGCAGAGTGCAAAGACGAAAAGAGAAAAGCAGAACTTCTGACGATGGCAGAAAACTGCAGAATCGTTCCCGAAAACCCTCCGCAGACATTCCTGCAGGCAACGCAGATGGTATGGTTCCACCATCTGGCAATTACGCTTGAAGTATCCGGCGGAGATCACAATTTAGGAAGATATGACCAGTATATGTTCCCATTCTACGAAAAGGAAGCAGCAGAAGGAAAGCCGGAAGTATTCTTTTCCGACATCATCCATGAATTCAAACTGAAAGTAATGGAAATGTGGAACATCAGAAGCTATGCGGAATCCATCGCAGACCCGGGCTGCCCGCTTTGGATGCACATTATTTTAGGCGGAATGAAGGAAAACGGACAGGATGCCTGCAACGAACTTACCAGAGTATTCCTGCGCTGCCTGCTGGACCTTCAGACAGACGAACCTTGCATCTCCTTCCGTTTCCATCCGAATGTAGATGAAGAAACATTCAGACTGGCAATCAGAGCTGCAAGAGATACCGGCGGACATCCGGCATTCTACAACGACACGACAGCAATCACATACCTGCTTCAGCTCGGCTTCACACTGAAGGAAGCAAGAAACTGGGGTATCTGCGGATGTATCGAGCCGCAGGTACTTGGAATTTCCGATTTCCAGAGCAATCCGGGATATTTCAACCCAATCAAAATTTTAGACATCATGCTTCATAACGGCCGCGATTCCATGACCGGCAAGAAGCTCGGCATTGAGACAGGAGATCCGAGAGACTTCAAAGACATCGAAGATTTAAAGGAAGCATTCAGAAAGCAGATTGAATTCTTCTTATCCAGATTTATTGAAATGTACAGCAGAACGCTTGCAGGCCATACATTCACGCTTCCAACCATTACCGGCTCCACACTGGCAGTCGGCTGCGTGGAAAAAGGCAAGCTTCTTCAGGAAGAAGGCTCCAACCACCACTACACTGCAATTGCGATTACAAGCATGGCAAATGTTATCGACTCCATCGAAGCAATCGACGCATGCGTATTCCAGCAGAAAGCAATTACAATGGATGAGCTGATCGATATGCTCGACCACAACTTTGAAGGACACGAAGATAAACGCCAGATGCTGCTTAACAGAGCACCGAAGTTCGGTAATGACATTGAAGAGGTTGACCGTTACTCTTACTGGCTGCTTGATATGCTCGATACAGAAGCAAAGAAGTATCGTGACCCGATGGGCGGGCCTTACACGCTGGTAGTTGCAACACAGGCTTACAATGTAGAACTCGGAAAGCTCGTAGGTGCTACACCGGACGGCAGACTGGCAACCACGCCGCTTGCTGACAACGCATCACCGATGGCAGGCATGGATGTCAACGGACCGACTGCAGTTGTAAATTCCCTTGCTTGCTGCGACCCGCTGATTCCGGAAAGCGGAATGCTTCTCAACCAGAGATTTGACCCGACGGTATGTGCAGGCGAAAAGGGCCTTGACATCATCGAAGCCGTATTCAGAGCACACTTTGCAAAGGGCGGATTCCACATCCAGATCAATGTACTGGACGACAAGACACTTCGCGCAGCACAGAAGGATCCGGATAAATACAGAAACATCCTTGTAAGAGTTGCGGGCTACTCCGCATACTTCGTAGACTTGAGCGAAGAAATTCAAAACAACATTATCGACAGAACAATCCAGAAAGGACTGTAAGGAGGAAGAAAATGTTAACACCGAGAATTGAGAGAATTAGGGACAGAATCAGAAATACAACACCAACAATCTGCTTAGACAGAGCAAGAATCGCGACGGAGTTTTACAAAACTCCGTCCGTAGAACCATATGTTCGCAGAAGAGCAGAGCTTTTCAAACTTGTAAACGAGACGAGAAAAATCTACATCGAAGAAGATTCTCTTCTTGCAGGCAGCATCGCATCCAGAACACATGCAGTTCCGGTTTTCCCAGAAATGATGAACTGGCTTCCGGAAGCAGTAGAGACTTTCGATACGCGTCAGTTTGACCCGTTCCAGTATCTGCCGGGCGAAAAGGACGAACTCAGAGAAATCGCAAACACATGGAAAGGCCATACTTTCGGCGATTATACCGATGCGATTATGACAGAAGAAGAACAGGAACTTGTTAGAATCGGTATCTTCACCAGAGGTATTCAGCAGTGTTCCACGATGTGCCACGCACCTGACTATCAGAACCTTGTAAAGAGAGGCTACAGATATTATATCGACAAGTGCAAGGAACAGATTGCTTCCTTAAACGACCAGATGACAATCGAAAACACAGACCAGAGAATTAAATGGGAAGCGATGATTACCGCAATGGAATCCGTAATCACTTTGGCACACAGATATGCAGATTTGGCAGAAGAAAAAGCGGCTTCCTGCACAGACGCAGCGCAGAAAAAGATGTACGAAACAATTGCAGAAAACTGCAGAGTCGTTCCGGAAAATCCTCCGCAGAACTTCACGCAGGCTGCACAACTCGTACTGTTTACGCATGACGCTCTGATGACAGAAAACATGGGATATATTCACGCGCTTGGCCGTTTCGACCAGTACATGTACGACTTCTATAAGAAGGACATCGCAAACGGTGTGCCTGAGCAGGACATCGCTGACATCGTTCACGAACTCAAACTGAGAATCGAAGAAATGTGGTACCTCAGAGACGAGTTTGAATCCGGTGCATATCCGGGATGTGCGCTCTACATCCAGATGACCCTCGGCGGACAGAAAACTGACGGCACAGACGCTTGCAATGAACTGACAAGACTGATTCTGCGCGGCATGGAAGATTTACAGACAAAGGAACCACCGGTTTCCTTCAGATATCACGACAATATTGATGAAGAAACTTTCAGACTTGCTATTAAGGTGGCTTTGGAAGGCGGCAGCCATCCGGCATTCTTTGATGACAACAATGCGATTCCGGCTTTGATGGCCCTTGGTTTCACTTTGGAACAGGCAAGAGACTGGTGTCTGCTCGGATGTACAGAGCCAATCGTTCCGGGAATTTCCGACTATCAGTCCATGCTCGGATTCTTCAACACCATTAAGGTATTTGAAGTAACGCTTTACGGCGGCAAAGACCCTGTAACCGGCAAACAGATCGGACCTGTAACATCGGAAGCAAAGGACTTCAAGTCCATAGAGGACTTAAAAGAAGCTTATCTGACACAGCAGGCATACTTCATCAAGCGCTTTGTTGAGAAGTTCAACCGTATGGTTTCCGTTCACGCATACACGATGCCTACACTCGTTGCCTCCGCATTTACGCAGGGCTGCATCGAAAAGGGCAAGCTCCTTCAGGATAAGGGCGCAGATTACAGATGGGACGCAATGGCAATCACCGGTCTTGCAAACATCGTAGACTCCTTCGCAGCAATCGAAGAATGTGTATTTAACAAGCACTATATCACGATGCCGGAACTGATGGATCTTTTGAAGACAGACTTTGAAGGCAAAGAAAACCTTCGCCAGATGCTGATTCAGAGAGCGCCGAAGTACGGAAATGACATTGAGCAGGTTGACAAATTTGCACAGTTTGTAGCAAGCAGCGTAGATACTGAAATCAAGAAGTACAGAGACGGAAGAGACGGCAGCTTCATTTCCGTATGTGCAACGCAGTCCTATAATGTACAGCTCGGAAAGAACATCACAGCAACTCCGGACGGAAGACATGCGTTTACTCCGCTTGCTGACAACGCTTCTCCGATGATCGGCTGCGATACCTGCGGTCCGACAGCAGTTGTAAAGTCGCTTGACTCCATCGACCAAGGGCATCTTCAGGCGGGCATGCTTCTTAACCAGAGATTCGACCCGCAGATTGTAAAAGGAGAAAAGGGAATTGATATTCTTGAAACCGTTTTGAAGGCACACTTCAAAATGAAAGGAAGCCACATGCAGATTAATGTTGTAGATAATGAAACGCTCAGAGACGCGCAGAAACATCCGGGAAACTACCGCAACATGCTCGTTCGTGTCGCAGGCTATTCCGCATTCTTCGTAGATCTTGAGAAAAACATTCAGGAAAATATTATTGAGAGAACGATTCAGACCGGACTGTAAAATACAGTCCGGGTGCTGACGCATAAAGGAGGAATTATTATGGCAAAAAAAGGAGATTGGGTACGCATTCACTCTGTTGTACTCAAAGCAGATGACAGAACTGCAAAGATTCCGGAGGACACAAAGAAGTGTGACTACGAAATGTGGACAAAGGGATCTTTGGTAGAAGACGAAGCGAAAATCGGTGACACAGTAAGCGTAGAAACTGCGGTAGGCCGTATCGAAAAGGGAGTCCTTATCGAAGAAAATCCGCACTACACGCACAGCTATGCTGATTTCGTTCCGGAAATCATTGAAATCGATAAGATTTTGAGAGGCATCATGAAATTTGGAGGTGAAGAATAATGGCATTAGCAAAAGACTATAGTTCTGTAATGTCCAGATCCGCAGAGATCATGAAGGAATCTCTCGGCTTGGATTTTGATAAATTTGAATCCGGTTCCGTTGCATTTGACTACGAAGGTCTTATGGCAGCAACCGACTACACGATCGATCAGGTATGTGAAATCCAGTCCAGAACAGGCGTTGGCAATACTCCGCTCCTTGAACTGAGAAATATTACAGCCCTTGCAAGAAAATATGCAAAACCGGGATATGGCGCACAGATCCTCGTAAAGGACGAAGCTGCAAACCCATCCGGTTCTTTCAAGGACAGAAGAGCAGCTTGTGCGGTTGCACACGCAAAGAAGCTCGGCTATAAGGGCGTAATCGCCGCAACTTCCGGAAACTACGGCGCTGCAGTTGCTTCCCAGGCAGCTATGCAGGGCATGAAGTGCATCATCGTGCAGGAATGCTATGACTCCCACGGCGTAGGACAACCTGAAATCGTTGAAAAGGCAAGAAAGTGCGAAGCTCTCGGTGCAGAAGTTATTCAGCTTACCGTTGGACCGGAACTTTTCTATGAACATCTTTCCGTAATGGAAGACACAGGATATTTCAATGCTTCCCTGTATTCCCCATTCGGCATCGCAGGTGTTGAAACACTTGGCTACGAAATCGCTGAACAGTGCAGAGAAAAATATGGCAAGGACCCTGCTATGGTTGTCTGCACACAGGCAGGCGGCGGCATGGTTACCGGTACTGCAAGAGGACTGCTCAAGGCAGGCGCAAAGGATACACAGGTTGTAGCAGCTTCCATCGACCTTACAGGCCTTTCCATGGCTTCTGACGATGACTTCAACAAGAAGAGCTGCACGACAGGTCACACAGGATTCGGCGTACCTCACGCAACAAACCCTGATACAGGTGATGTTCCAAGATCCGCAGCAAGACCGCTCAGATATATGGATAGATATGTTTCAACGACACAGGGCGAAGTCATGTTCATGACAGAAATGCTTGCAAACCTGGAAGGTCTGGAACGCGGACCTGCAGGAAACACAGCACTTGCAGCAGCATTTGCACTTGCACAGGAACTTCCGGAAGACGCACTCCTTGTTGTTACGGAAACCGAATACACAGGCGCAGGCAAGCACATTCAGCCGCAGCTTTCTTTCGCAAGACAGAACGGAATTGAAGTAAGATTTGGTTCTCCGGACGAAGATGTACCGGGCAAGAATGTTATTCTTCCAAAGGATCCGGGTCTTTTCAGAGTGAAAGAACTTGACTTAGCACACATGAGAAAATCTCTGATTAAGAAATCTGCGCCGAGAGCAGCAGGAAAGCCGCTCACAGCAGAGGACATCAAGTTCCTTGCAGAGGACTGCAAAGCGGACGAAACACTCGTAAAATCCATTCTGGACGAGCTTAGAATCGCTTACTAAAGAATCAAAACTGCAGGAAAAGCAGTACAACAGAATATAAAAAGATGTATTGGTTATTATGGGCCGCAGCGGAAACGCTGCGGCCTTTTTGTAGTTATCGTTACATATTTTGATTTTTTGCAAAATGTGCTATGATAACTTGATTTTTTTCGAGCAAAAAATGTATTGTTACTACGAAAGTTCGTTGTAAAAAATGTTGTGATTGACGCAAAATTCGTTGTATTTTTTGTAATCAGGTGATATACTATATTTATATTATAAGAGTGGAGGTATGTATATGTACCGGATTGCAATGGAAAAACTATTAAAATGGAAAGAAAGCAAGCACCGCAAGCCTCTAATTATAGAGGGTGCGCGGCAGGTAGGCAAAACTTGGCTAATGAAGGAATTCGGCAGGCAGGCATATGAAGATACTGTCTATATCAATTTCGATTCTAATTCCAGAATGGCAGAGCTTTTCGCATCTGACCTGGATACCGAGCGTCTGATTATGGGATTGGAAATGTACGCAGGACATAAAATCAATCCTGATAATTCCCTGTTGATTTTTGATGAAGTGCAGGAAGTACCGAGAGCGCTCACATCGCTTAAATATTTTTGTGAAAATGCCCCACAGTATCATATTGTGTGTGCAGGCTCTCTGCTTGGAATTGCCCTGCATCAAGGAACCTCTTTTCCTGTCGGGAAGGTGGATTTTTTAAAGCTTTACCCGCTATCCTTCAAAGAGTTTTTAATGGCTGACGGGAAGGAGCGTTTTGCGGAGCTTCTTGATAAGCAGAATTTTCAGATGATTACAAGCTTTAAGCAGACCTATATCGATGCTCTAAAGCAATATTGTTTCGTTGGCGGAATGCCCGAAGCCATGCAGAGCTTCGTCGAAAACAAAGACTTTAACGAAGTGCGCAAAATACAAAATCGCATCCTTGAGGCCTATGTGCAGGACTTTTCGAAACATGCACCGAATGAAATTGTACCGAGAATCCGAATGCTCTGGAAGAGCATTCCTTCCCAGCTTGCGAAAGAGAACAAAAAGTTCATCTATGGTCTCGTTCGAGAAGGCGCCCGCGCGAAGGATTATGAAATTGCGCTTATGTGGCTCAGCGACTGCGGCCTCGTTCATAAAATCGGTCGTGTAAATAAAGCAGGGATTCCGTTAAGGGCATACGAAGACTTAAAGGCATTTAAGCTTTTTATCGTTGATGTCGGACTTCTTGGCTGCATGGCAGGGCTTCAGCCGAGTACTTTGCTTGACGGCAATGCTCTTTTTGTTGAATTTAAAGGAGCACTGACCGAGCAATATGTCTGCCAGCAGTTAAAAACTGTCGAAAATTTAGATGTTTATTATTATACGAATGACAGAAGTTCCTGTGAAATTGATTTTATCGTTGATACGGGTGAGCAGATTATTCCCGTTGAGGTGAAGGCAGAAGTAAATCTCAGAGCAAAAAGCCTGAAAAGCTATCATGAAAAATTTAAGCCTAAGATTTCCGTTCGTGCGTCCATGGCGGATTATAAAGAGGAAGAGTGGATTATGAATCTTCCATTATATATGATAGACCAAATTAAAAATATAGTTAAAAACAAATGTTAAAGATTAAAAAAGAGCAGCCATTACGCATGGAGCATTAAAATGTATTCATGC
Source organism: uncultured Clostridia bacterium (assembly GCA_934233735.1). Lineage (GTDB taxonomy): Bacteria > Bacillota > Clostridia > Peptostreptococcales > Anaerovoracaceae > CAG-238. The sequence goes on from CAKQGQ010000019.1 coordinate 19,284, forward strand.
GCAGGAACTGCTCTTTTATCGTTATTATAACAAAACTGGAAGAAAAAAATGCAAAGAATTATTGTCAGACAACGAAATAAAGTTGACAACCGCTCTGAAATCGTTTATAATTAAACAAAGTCGGAGGCGAGGACATATGAAGTACGCAATTGCAATAGATTTTGGAAGTACATTTACGAAGCTGGTCATTATCGACATGGAAGAAAAAAGGGTCATTCATAGTGATAAGGTACCGTCGACGGTAGGAAGTGACGCAGCTGTTGGCATGAATCAATGCTTCGATATAGCGAAAGAAAAAATCGGGACAGATGAGTTTGACAAGGCAATGAAGCTTGCATCTTCAAGCGCGGCAGGTGGTCTGCGCATGGCGGTAATCGGACTGACGAAATCGCTGAGCCTGATGGCGGGCGAGGCAGCGGCACTCAGTGCGGGCGCGAAGGTTGTCGCTAATTATATGGGAAACCTTACAGAAGAAAATATACGCGAGCTGGAAAACAGCAGCGCAGAAATTCTTTTGTTCGGCGGCGGATATGAACACGGCAATCAAACAATGGTTTTACATAATGCAAAGATGATAGCAGAGTCCACTCTGCGGATTCCGATTATCTACTGCGGCAATTCCGATGTCGCTTCGGACATCCGGAGAATGATGCTGAGCCGAAAGAAGCAGTGCTTTATCGTTGAGAATATGATTCCGAAGCTCGGTGAAATGAATGTCGAGCCGGTGCAGGAAGTCATCCGAAATCTTTTCCTGCAGCGAATTACGGACATGAAGGGTTTTGATCAGGTAAAAAAAGCATTTGACAATGACTTTACACCGACCCCGAAAGCGGTGCTGGATGCCGGGGAACTTCTCAGCAAAGGCACGGAAAGAGAGAGCGGACTCGGGCAGCTCATGATTATCGACATCGGTGGAGCAACGACAGATGTTTATTCCATGAACAGCAATAAGAGTTATTTGGGCGCGAAGCTGACGGGACTGGAAGAACCTTACGAAAAAAGAACGGTGGAAGGTGACCTTGGTATGCGAGAGTCATCAGGGAGCGTGATTACTGAAAAATATCTGTCGGAGGCAGAAGAAAAAAGCGGTATGAACGCAGACAAAATAAAACAGTCGATAGAACATAGAATGAAAGAACATGATTTTTTGCCGAATACGGATGCAGAGCAGAAGCTGGATAACTGCATTGCGGCGATTGCCATCAGACAGGCGGCGCGCAGACATGCAGGCTATGTGAGAAAGTCCTATACCGCAGGCTGCAATCTGTTCCAAATCGGCAAAAACTTGACAGAGATAACAACTATAATCGGTACAGGCGGAATTTTGGTTTTTAATAAGGATGCCGCAGCATTGCTGAAAGAAGTCGAAAAAAAGGATACGGATGAAAATATCTTGATACCGGAAAAGGTAAGCCCGTATCTGGACACGGAATATGTGCTTTTCGCAGCAGGGCTTTTGCGGGAAAAAGATGAAGAAACAGCACTTTCTATTATGAAGAACAGCCTGAAGCGCTGCGAATAAGGAGGATGAAATGGAACTGAATTTTAACTGGAAATTTGATATTAAGAATCTGCAGGATATTGCCTCAATGAAAGCGGATATGGAAAAAGCTTCCGAGGGCCTTAAAATCGGATGCACGAAATTCATGGAAGCAAACGGCGTTTCCTCTGAACGCGAGTACAAAGAACGCATGATGAAAGAAGGCGTTGTCATGAAGCATTCTGCAATCGGCTACAATACCTGGGAAAATACAGAGGACGCAGTCAGAACCGTGTTTAATACACTCAAGGACAGTGGCTCATACATCACTCGTTACGGTGTCTGTATGGACTGGGTTATGGGCGTGCCGGAAGAATACCGCGGCAGAATGCAGCCGGGCTCCGGAGCAATTTTAAAAAATGAAGAGGAATGGATGGCAATCGGTCAGATTGAAGCAGTTCAGCCACATCTGGGCGACCACATGATCGGCTCCCTGAATTCTCTTCAAAATGTAATTCACGGGCTCAAGGCAGGCGTTACGACAATCGGAAACTTCTCGCATTACTATACATATGAATATCCGGGTTTCGACATGGATGAATACCGTACCAACGATATGTGTAAAGGACTTTTACTGATGGCAAAGCTCCGCGATCAAGGTACAATCGTACATTCTAATTTAGATGACGGTTTCGGAGCGCAGTTCCAGGACATGGCAAACCTTGTCGGCTATGCGAAGCTGGAAAGATATATCACAGAAGAGCTTTTGGGCGCGAGAATGGGTCACTGCTTCGGAAATTTGTTCAACGACCCGATGGTAAGAATCATCTTCAATGTAGCTATGAGCAAAATCAATACTTACCATACTCCGGGCTCGATGATATACGGAAATACAATTGACTTCGGCTACAATATGCCGAGAAACTACGCAAACCTGACATCCTATGCGATGGCAGACGCAATCGGACAGCTTCTCTGCCCGACAGGACATGCGATTACGCCGATTCCGATTACGGAAGCAATTCGAATTCCGAATGTGGAAGAAATTATTGAAGCGCACAATACGGTTGACATGGCAATCGAGCAGGCGCACTACTATAAAGATTTCATTGATTATGCTCAGGTGGAAGCGGAAGCAGAACTTTTGGTTGCGTGCGGCAATGTATTCTTTGAAAGAGTTCTTAACGCGCTCGACGATCATCATATCGACATCAACCATCCGGGCGAAATGCTTGCAGCTCTGAAGGCAATCGGACCGGCGCAGCTCGAAACCAATTTCGGATCCGGTGAGCGCAAGGAAGGCGCGATGAGAGGCAGAGTTCCGGTAAGATCAACTTCTATCGTTAAGGAAATCGGCAAGCAGCAGAATTTCATCATCGGAGAAATCAAGGATCTCGACAAGAAGCCGCTGAAGGGCGTAAACTTAATTGTTGCTGCAACCGATGTACATGAATTCGGAAAGGAAATCTGCAAGAACCTCATGGTCGAAGCAGGAGCGAATGTCTTCGATTTAGGAACGACGGTTTCCGTTGATGAAGTTGCGGACGCGTTAATTGAAACCGAAAGCAAGGCGATTTTAATCAGTACGTTCAACGGCATGGCATACAGCTTCGGCAAGGCAATGACGGACAAGCTGAAAGAAGTCGGCGTGCAGGTACCGTTTATCATGGGTGGCAGACTGAACGAACCGATGGACGGAAACGACGTTCCGGTGGATGTTTCTGGAAAACTCAGTGAACTGGGAATTAACACAGACAATGATATGCAGAAGATTGTTGACTACTTGAAAGATGTGCTTAATCTCGGCAAAAATGGAAAATAATCCTTTTCATACGATATAAATTATGATATAATAATTCATATGTATGACAACGAAGAAAAAAGGACGGAAATAAATGGAAAATAATGAACTACTCAGCAGTCTTGCGGTTGAGCATATTAAAACACAGTCAGATTTTTTAGCAGATAAAATTAAAGCAATGATTGTCAGCGATGAGCTTCAGGACGGATTTACCTTTCCGAACGAAGCTGAATTCTGCAAAATCTTGAATGTCAGCAGAAGCACTTTAAGAGAAGCCTACAAGATCCTTGACACACAAGGGTTTATTCGCAGAACTAAGCGAGGAACTTATATCCGCAGCAGAGAGGAAATCGCCGAAGAAGGTAATTTCAGTGCAAGCCTTGAACTGAGCAATTACAAGGAAATGTGCGAGTTTGTCTGTGCGCTGGAGCCGGAAGCGGTTTGTCTTGCTGCGCAGAAAATCAAAGATGAAGAACTGGAAGAATTATATAAAGCAATGATTGCAGTCGAAGAATGTGGAAACGATTTCAAACCGATGATGAAGAAGAATCGGGAATTCCACGAAATGATTCGCAAGATTGCGGACAATACGCTGATTATGAGCGCGCTCTCTGCTTATTACGACAGCTTTTCGCAGCAAATCGTTGAGAATATTTATTCGCAGAATGACACTGTTGAAAACTTAGCGAAGTTCCTTGAAGGCTCCTTGAAGGAACACAGAGAACTCTATGAAGCTTTAAAGGCGCACGACGGTGAGAGAGCAAGAGCAATCGAATTGAAACATTTGCTTGCCGACCTTGCAAAGAGAGAAGAGTATATGAAAAAATAATAACAGAATTAAGAAAACCTGCAGCCGTAAATGGAAACTGCAGGTTTTTTGCATGCTTATTTTTCTGTTTCCGGTCCGAAATAGTAGTTAGTTCCCTGCGATGAAGAAACCGAAAGGTATTTTCCCGGCGGGACGCCGACCGTATTATGAAAGGTGCGGATAAAATGACTGAGGTCGTTAAAGCCTGAACGGTAGCAGGCGTCCGTAACGGGAATCCCCTGCAAAAGCAGGTATTTGGCCTCCGCAATCCGCCTTGTGACGATGTATTTATTGATTGTGGTACCCGTTTTCGCCTTGAAGACCTTGCAAAGGTGGAATTTGCTCATACCAATTTCTCCGGCAAGCGCATCTAAGTTCAATTCCTCGGTGATATGCGCACTGATGTATTCCAAAAGGTGGGCAATTGGGTCTGTTGCGGTCTGGGGGAGTGCGGTGGCAGGAAGAACAAAGCTTTCACGGTAAAAGCGTGCGGTCAGTGCAAGCAGCTCGACGAAAACCAGCCTGCGCAGAACATCATTTGCGAATTCATCACTAAGCAGGCTTTCGTAGCGGTCTATCAATTCCATGAATTCATCAAGCTGCTCTGCAGAAAGGCTGATTTTGTTGGAAAAACCGTCGGGACGGCGGTAAACATAGTGAAGCAGATCCGACTCCTGCGTGCAGAAGGGCTGCAGAAATTCATGGTGAAACGAGAGCACATAGCGCTCGTACTTTTCTTTCGGCTCTGCAATCGTGCGGTGCACTTCGAGCTGATTGTTCACAAACAGATCTCTGGGGTGCATATCGTAAATTTTGTCATCTATAATAAAGTTTTTACCTCCACGAACGCTTAGAAAAATTTCGATGTGGTCGTGGCAGTGGAATTCCATAGAGAAATTACCATCATCGATTAAATGTTGAAATTCAAACTCATTTTTTAAGTCTTCCCTTATATAATCACGCATAAAATTCCTCCCTCTAAGCGACACTCCATTTCCCTTTCATAGTTATAGAATAGCACAATATTTGCAAAGTGTAAACTAAGATTCCGCAAGTTTTAAAGATTGGAATCTGCTATATTATTAACAAAGAAAACCAAAATTAAAAAGAAGATTACGCCTTATAATTTCTTTCCCCGATAAGGGGAGAAAGGAGACAAAATGCTTACGGAAAGAATCCAATATTTAAAAGACAAACAGAGAAACACAACACCTACATTCAGCGCAGAAAGAGCCAGACTGGCAACGGAAGCTTATCAGAAATTCGGAGGCGAGCCAAATGTACTCTTGAAGGCAAAAATGCTGTATTACATCATGGAAAACATGACGCTCTATCTTGATAAGGGTGACCTGATTGCCGGAAACTACACCGACAGACCGAGATGTGCGCCGATTTTCCCGGAATTCGCATCCAAGTGGATTGAAGACGAAATCGATACTTTCACGACGAGAACTTTGGACAGAATGGTTGCTTCCGATGAAATGAAGCAGGAAGTACTCGACATTCTGAAATACTGGGAAGGAAAATCCTTTGATGAGGTTACGGCAAATGCCTGCAAGCCGGAAGCGATTGACGCAGCAAACTCCGGCATTCTTTCCATCGGCGGCATGGAAACAAGCACGGGACATGTGCTTCCGAACTATCCGAGAATTTTCAAAACCGGTCTGAGAGCTGTTATCGACGACTGTAAGGAAAGAATCGCAAATACAACCGTTGCATGTCAGGCAGATCAGGAAAAGGTTGATTACTGGAACGCAACGATTATCTCATGTGAAGCATGCATCCTTTATGCGCACAGACAGGCAGAACTGATGGATAAGCTTGCGGCTGAGGAAACCGACGCAGAAAGAAAGGCAGAACTGGAAACGATGGCTGCGAACTTAAGACAGGTTCCGGAATTCCCGGTACAGTCTTTCTGGCAGGCAATCCAGTGTGCATGGATTATTCATATCACGATGTGGATTGAAAGCAACGGTCACTCCAATTCCTATTCGTCGTTTGACCGTGCAATCAACGATTATTATGTAGCAGACCTCGAATCCGGCAAGATTACAAAGCGTCTTGCACTTGACATTCTGGAATGCTTCTTCATTAAGAATACAGATATTTTGAAATTGAGACCGGCTTACTTCAGCGAAAGCTGGGCAGGCTACCCAATTTGGCAGAACATGACAATCGGCGGTATTGGCAACGACGGTAAGGATGCCTGCAACGAAGCAACCATGCTTCTTCTGGAAGCAAACGAAGAAGTACAGACTTCACAGCCGACGATGTCACTCAGATACCACAGACATATGTCAGAAGAAGTTTTCAACAAAGCGATTTCCATGATTCAGCGCGGCATGGCAACACCGTCTTTCTTTAACGACGATGTATGCATTCCGCTGATTCTCACAAAATGCGATGGCATCAACATTGAGGACGCAAGAAACTACGGTATGCTGGGCTGCGTACAGCCGGTTCCGGGCGGAAAGACCGACGGAAGAGCGCAGGTTGGTACTGTAAACCTTCTGAAATGTGTGGAATTTGCGATGCACGACGGCTTCGACCCGATGACAGGAAAGCAGACAGGCCCTCATACAGGCAAATTCGTTGACTTCAAGACTTATGACGAGTTCTTTGAAGCTGTGCTGAAGCAGATTGATTTCTCCTTCGACCTGATGATTAATGCATACAACTCGGTTGCGGCAATCCATACAATCAGACAGAACATGGTATTTGCGTCCATGACAATCGACGGATGTATCGAAAAAGCAAAATCCCTGCAGCAGGGCGGCGCGAAGTACAACTACTCCGGCGCGCTTGCAGACGCGCTTGCAAACGCAATGGACTCCCTTGCAGCAGTAAAATACTTTGTATTTGACAAGAAAGAAATCACCGCGCAGGAACTTTTAGACGCTTGTGACAACAACTTCCCGGATGAAGCATTCCGTCTGAGACTGCTCAACCGTGCACCGAAGTACGGCAACAACGACGAATATGTTGACTTAATCGGAAACAAGATTGTAAGACATATCAATAAATTCCTGGAAGGTTACAGAGACAGCCGCGGCGCAAGATTCGCATTCGACATCGAATCCCAGTCCTATAACATCAAGCAGGGTAAGTGCGTAGGCGCAACTCCTGAAGGAAGAAGATCCGGCGAATCTCTTGCTGATAACGTTTCCCCTGCTATGGGACGCGACGTTCACGGTCCGACAGCTACCGTTCTTTCCGTAGCAAAGATTGACCAGCTGAACACAACTGACGGTACTTTATACAACCTGCGTTTCGACCCGAGATCCATTTCCGGTGAAAAGGGTATTGAAACTCTGGGCGGCGTTGTAAAGACATATTTTGAATACAACGGACACCACATCCAGATTAATGTTGTAGACGACGATACGCTTCGTGACGCACAGGAACACCCTGAAAACTACAAGAACCTTCTGGTTCGTGTTGCAGGCTACCTCGCTTACTTCACAGAGCTTGACAAGAGCGTTCAGGACAACATCATTTCCAGAACCGTTCACAAACCGGACGGCGGCTGCGGATGCTAATTCCGAACGCTGAACGGAAAGGAGAGACCGCTATGAGTGAACAGAAAAAGGCTTTGCTTGGCGGAATACAAAAATTTTCGACGGAGGATGGTCCGGGCATCCGGACCACCGTCTTTTTTAAAGGCTGCCCGATTAACTGCAAATGGTGCCATAATCCCGATTTAATCAGCTATCAACCTCAGCTTTTGCATTCGCCGAATAAATGTATCGGCTGCGGAGCCTGTGTCAAAGCATGCCCAAACGGCGCGATAAGCTCCGGGGAAGCCGGAATCCGGGTTGACCGCAGTCTTTGCAAAAATTGCGGCGTCTGCACGCACACCTGCTATACCGACGCCCTCAAAATGTCGGGTGATGCGAAAAGCGCTGATGAAATTATGACGGAAATTCTTACCGATAAGAGTTTTTATGATAAGACAGGCGGCGGCGTGACGCTGAGCGGCGGCGAAGTGACTTCGCATGCGGATTTTGCGGAGAAAATCGTGGAAGCCTGCGCCAAAAAGAAAATCGGAACTGCGATTGATACCTGCGGCTATGCGGCATACGAGAATCTCGAAAGGCTGGCACGCGGCGCGCAGTATATTTTATATGACATCAAATGCATTGACTCAGATAAGCATAAAGAGCTTACAGGCGTGCCGAACAAGCTCATACTGGATAATCTCAGAAAGCTGGCAGAAGATGCGGACTTAAAGAGCAAAATTATCATCAGAATGCCGCTGGTGCATCCTGTAAACGACAGCATGGAATATATGCAGCAGACCTGTGATTTCTTGAAAGAGTTGGGTCTGCACGAGGTGAACGGAATCCCGTATCACAACCTTGGCTTATCGAAATCCAGAAGTCTGGGCGTGACGCCGGTTGAGTTTGAAACGCCGTCTGATGAGCATCTGGACGTGATTCAGGCGCTTTTTGAGAAAGCGGGAATGCATTTTACAATTATGGGAAGGGATTCCTAACAGAAATCAAAGCATTAAAAACGATATAAAAATACAGTACCAAGAGCGGCACTGTATTTTTTTACGACTTCAATATTTATTATAATGAGTTTGTTTTGTTAAAGCCTGCGATTACGGATTCCATAACGGAAGACTGAAAGCCTGTCTGCTTGAGCGCGCGAAGTGATTCGATCGTAACACCTGCCGGAGAAGTCATCATTCCGCTCTTAGCGGACGGTTCGAGACCGGTTGCGTCGATGAGCTTCGCAGCTCCGAGAATGTTCTTTACCGCCATATCCTTAGCGACTTCTCTCGGAAAACCTACATATACGCCTGCGTCTGTGAGCGCTTCCATGAGCTGATAGCAGAAAAGCGGTCCGACATTGCAGTAAGAAGTGAAGGCGTTAAAGAGATCTTCGCTGATTTCCTGAATCTGTCCGAGGTACTGAACATAAGCTTTCGCAGTTTCCTTGTCTTCAGCTGTGCAGTTTGCGTTGAAGCACATTGCCGAGTAGCCGGACTGTGTAGCAATCATCGTGTTTGGAGTCATGCGGATAATTTTTTTGTCTGTGCCGAGCGTCTGCGCGATTTTTTCGATTTTCGTTGCAGCTGCGATAGAAATGATAATCTGGTTTTCGTTTACCAATGGTGCAAGGTAAGCAACGACATCGGAAACAAATTTCGGCACTACCGCAATAATCAGAATGTCAGCATTTTTCACTTCCTCTGCAGGGTCTGCAGATGTGCTGACTCCGTACTTTTCTGTCAGATACGCGCGGCGTGCATCGACAGGTTCTTTTACCGTGATATTGGCAGGAGATACATTTCCGTTGCTGATAAAGCCGTTGATGATGCCTTCAGCCATGTTGCCTCCGCCTAAAAATACAATTTTGCGTTCCATGATACTATGTCCTTTCCTAAGAGCCCTATAATTTCTATATTATATTGTTATTATATCGACAATCTCATCAGTTGTCAAGATGTCTGACAACAAAAATAAAAATGTCAGACAACGAAAATAATATTACAATAGGGCTTGACAAAAATTTAATAATAGTGTATTCTAATGATTAAGAAAAGTGTTGTCAGACAACGATATAAAACAAACAATTTATTGCCTCGTTAATGTATACTTGTAAAAACGGAATTTTTAATACCTTTATTTAAGAAGAATATGTTACAATCATTGAGGCAAGGAAGGAGTAAAAAATGTCAACTATCACAATAGTAATGTTAATCGTGTATGTAGTTGTATTCGGTGGCGGAAGCGTTTGGTGCATCAAGAAGTCTTTAGCAGGCAACAAGCAGCACGCGGTAGCTGAAGGCGAAGGAGACGGATTCAGTTCCAGAATCGGATACATATTGTCAACCATCGGTATGGCAGTAGGCGTAGGAGCAATGTGGAGATTCCCGATGCTCTGTGCGAAATGGGGAGGCGGTGCATTCGTACTCGCATTCATCGTTATTACAATCGCACTTGTAATCCCGGCAGGTTTTGCGGAAACCGCTTACGGCAGACTAAAAGGAAAAGAACATATGTCAGGTATGAGCGAAGACGGAGGTGTTTTCGGCAAAATCCTCGGTGCGCTTTGTTCCCTCGACCAGTTATTCCTCTGGGCATACTATCCGGCTATTTTAGGTCTTGTAATCGTTTATATCGGCAAGACAGCAACCTCAGGTATCGGCTATGCAGATAATTCGGAAGCTGTATGGGACAGCCTGAACGGAAATAAAATGCTTCAGTACGGTCTAATCCTTGTTATCCTTCTTTTCACAGCACTGATTACTGTTCGCGGCATTAAAAACGGTATTGAAAAAATTTGTAAAGTTATGCTTCCTGCATTAGGCGTTATCTTAGTCGTTCTGGTAATCGGCGTATGTACGATTGACGGAATCGCAGAAGGCATCGAATATTATGTAAAACCGGATTGGGCGGTACTTGCAAATCCTTCGATGTGGGCAGAAGCAGCCGGCATGGCACTCTTCGCAGTAGGCCTTGGACCTGGCGTCCTTTATGCTTACGGCAGATACACAAACAAATCCCAGGACATCGCGATGGACTTCGTTTCTGTTAATGTTCTGCAGCTGACAATTTGTCTGCTTTCCGGATTCGTAATCATTCCGGCGGTTAAGGTATTCGGTTTCGACCCGATGATGGGTAAGGGAATCATGTTCGTAGCACTTCCGAAGGTATTTGAAAGTCTGCCGGCAGGCGCTGTATTCATGATCCTGTTCTACATCGCGCTGTTATTCGCAGGAATTTCTTCCTCTATTTCGCAGCTTGAAGTTGGACTTAATCTCTTTACAGATAAAATCGGATTTAACCTTACGAGAAAGAAAGGTACAATTGTAGCATTTGTTGTAGCGGCACTCGTTGCAATTCCTTGTGCGTTCAACGATTCTTTCTTCGCAGTATTCGATACAATTATCGGTTCCATCGGATACGACATCTGCGCATTAAGCATTGCATTACTGGTTGGATGGAAGTACGGCGCTGCAAAGATCAGAGCAGCATACAACGAAACCTGCGAAATCAAGTGGGGCAGCTGGATTGATGTTATGTATAAGTATGTTTTCGTAATTGTTATGGCATTCTTCACAGTTCAGGCACTGATTGACTTGTTCTAAAGAAAACATAAACAATCACCATACTTGTAATGACTTGGAATCATCGCTCTGTCCCCGAACAGAGCGATGATTCTTTCTTTCTGCAAAAGAACAAAAGACAAAGAAGCTTAAGATTTTGCGCGTACTGACGCAAACAAAACGCCGCAGAGCACGAGCACTTCGGTACTCGCAAAGGTATTTTTGAAATTTATGCGCAGCTGTTGATTTTTGCAAGCAACTCATCCAGCATCTCGCGGCAGGCACCGCATTTGTTTCCGATATCCGCGACTTCGCAGAGCGTCTTTAAATCCGTAATGTGCTGCTCGCGGATGATGTCTTCCACCTCGCCGAGCGTTTTGTTCTTGCATACGCAAATTTTATAATCTCTGTTTTTTCCATCTAAATACATATTGTCATCTCCTAATAATGTGTTTAACGAAAGTATACCACGGCGACATTTTTTAAAACATTTTGGACACTTTTTTGGAGAGTTTTGATGTTGAGGGGCTTTTTTGAGTTCATGTTCTAAATTTTTTTCGAAGTTTTAGATGTTGAAGAAGAAAAGTGAGTTTGTGTTCTAAAAAATTTCCAGAAATACCTTAAAAAATATCCAATATGTTTTTTTAAAAGAAAAAATTCCCTTTTATGGGATTTAAGGAAAATGTACCAAAAGAAAGATTCGACACTTTTCGACATTTCTCGACACAATTCGCCCCAGAGAATTTAGAACAGAAAGTCCATTTTTGCGTTTTACATCTAAATTCACATCTGAATTTTAGAACAGCAAGTCGATTTTGCAGATACCTTTCTAAATCCTCGAAAATCGTTTCGATCGTTCGCCCGAAAACACACACAATCTTCGAAATCACATCTTTTATTTTTCCCCCGCTGTGGTATAATTGTATTATCAGTTTTCTGCGTGCAGATTCAATGTGCGAAGGGAATCATTTTAAGGAAAAGGAAGCGAGAAGATTATGATTAAAGTTGACATTTTTTCAGGATTTTTGGGAGCAGGCAAGACCACTTTGATTAAGAAGTTAATCGAGGAAGCCTATAAGGGCGAGAAGGTTGTTTTGATAGAAAACGAGTTCGGTGAAATCGGCATTGACGGAGGATTCCTCAAGGATGCCGGCGTGGAAATCAACGAAATGAACTCCGGCTGCATTTGCTGCAGTCTGGTCGGCGATTTCGGAAAGGCATTGGAAAAGGTAATTGCGGAATTTCATCCGGACAGAATCCTGATTGAACCGTCGGGAGTCGGCAAGCTCAGCGACATCATTCAGGCAGTTGAGGATCTGGACCTCGAAGAGGTTAAACTGAATGGATTTACGACCATCGTAGATGCAAAGAAGGTTAAGATTTACATGAAGAACTTCGGCGAGTTCTACAACAATCAGGTGGAACACGCAAGTTCGATTATTTTGAGCCATATGAAGGGCATGGAAGATGAAAAGATTGAAAAGGTGGTTGAGACTCTTCGCGGACACAATCCAAATGCGACGATTATAACAACGGACTGGGATGCACTTTCCGGTGCTCAGATTCTTGCAGCGATGGAAAAACGCGATACGATTGAAGAGGCACTTCATCATCTCGAAGAAGAGCATGAACATGAACATCACCATCATCACGACCACGACGAGCATGACCATGAGCATGAGCACCACCACCACCATGACCACGATGAAGACTGTTGCTGTGGTCATCACCATGAGCACGACCATGACGAGCATGACCACGAACACGAACACCATCATGACCATGACGACCACTGCTGCTGCGGCCACGACCATGAAGGCCATCACCATGCAGACGATGTTTTCGAGAGCGTGGGTATCGAAACACCGAAGAAATTCACAAAAGAAAAGATTGAAAAGGCTTTGGAAGCTCTCGAAGATAAGGACGAGTACGGTTTCATCCTCAGAGCAAAGGGCATCGTAGAAGCAGAAGACGGACAGTGGATTCATTTCGACTATGTTCCGGGTGAACCGGATGTCAGAACCGGCGCAGCAGGCGTTACGGGAAGACTCTGCGTCATCGGTTCGGAAATCGACAGAGATAAGATTTTAAAACTTTTTGAAATATAAAGGAGAAATCAATGATACAACCAAGAGAAATACCGGTGTATTTGTTTACCGGATTTTTGGAGTCAGGAAAAACCACTTTTATACAGGAAACTCTGGAGGATCCTGCGTTCAACGAGGGTCAGAAGACGCTGCTTTTGGTCTGCGAAGAAGGAGAAATCGAGTATTCGCCGATTAAATTTGCATCCTCCAATGTAAAGATCGTGACGGTTGATGAAGAGGAAGACCTTACGGGAGAGTTTTTACAGAAGCTTCAGAAGGAGATTGGATTTGAAAGGGTTGTCTGTGAGTTCAACGGCATGTGGTCGCTCGACAGCCTGTACAGCAGCATGCCGGACGGATGGACGGTTTATCAGGAAATGAGTTTTGCGGATGCAAGAACCTATCTGACCTATAACCAGAATATGAGAAATCTCACGGTGGACAAGCTGAAATCCACCGAGACGATTGTTTTCAAGCATTTTACACAGGACATGGACAAGATGGCGTACCACAAAATCGTGCGCGCAATCAACCGCCGCTGCGACATCATTTACGAATACGGCCCGAACAATATCGAAATTGATAATATCGAAGATCCGCTTCCGTTTGATATCAATGCGGACATCATCGAAATCGGCGACAAAGACTATGCGATGTGGTATGCGGACATGAACGACGAAGAAGCAAAGTACTACGGCAAAACCGTTAAATTCAAGGGCAGAAGCCTTTTGGGCGGTGGCCTCAAGGACGATGAATTCGTCATCGGAAGACATATCATGACTTGCTGCGTGGAGGATATCCAGTTCGGAGGACTTGTCGCAAAATACGCGGACGCGCAGTCCCTGGATCACGGCGGATGGGTGGAAATGACCGCCAAAATCGAGCGCGAGTACAACGATATGTACCGGAGCGAAGGCCCTGTATACCATGTAATCGAAGTGAAGAAGACGACGCCGCCTGAAGAAGAGGTTGCGACATTCTATTAAATAAAAAAACACAGAACGGGAGGAAGACTGATGACAGTATCAAAAGACTATTTGCAGAAGATGGACGCATACTGGCGGGCAGCCAATTACCTGTCGGCGGCACAGCTTTATCTGCTGGACAATCCGCTTTTGAGAGAGCCTTTGCGAAAAGAACACATCAAGAAAAAGATTGTCGGACACTGGGGAACCGTGCCCGGACAAAACTTTGTCTATGTGCATATGAACCGTGCGATTAAAGAGTTCGGACTCAACATGATTTATTTATCGGGACCGGGACACGGCGGAAACTTTTTCGTGTCGAACGCCTACCTCGAAGGCACCTACAGCGAAGTATATCCTAATGTAGGGGAGGACGAAGAAGGGCTGAAGAGACTTTGCAAGCAATTTTCTTTCCCGGGAGGAATCTCAAGCCATGTGGCACCGGAGACTCCGGGCTCTATCAACGAGGGCGGAGAGCTCGGCTATTCGCTGGCGCACGCTTTCGGCGCGGTTTTTGACAATCCTGACCTGATTTCAGCCTGCGTTGTCGGAGATGGTGAAGCCGAAACGGGACCGCTTGCGACCGCTTGGCATTCCAACAAATTTTTGAGCGCAAAGAACGACGGTGCGGTTCTTCCGATTCTGCACCTGAACGGATATAAAATCAGCAATCCGACGGTGTTCGCAAGAATTTCGCAGCAGGAGAGAGAATGGTTCTTCAAGGGCTGCGGCTGGAATCCGTATTTCGTAAGCGGAAGCGATCCGATGGAAATGCACGAAAAAATGGCAGAGGCCGTTGACAAGTGCATAGCCGAAATCAAAGAAAACCAGAGAAAGGCAAGAGAAGAGGGGATAACTGAGCGTCCGATATGGCCGATGATTATTCTTGAAACGCCGAAGGGCTGGACAGGTCCAAAGGTTGTTGACGGAAACGCAATCGAAGGAACTTTCCGCGCACATCAGGTGCCGATTTCCATGGAAAAGGAAGAGCACCTCGCGCAGCTTGAAGAATGGCTGAGAAGCTATAGACCGGAAGAACTTTTCGGAGACGATTACCGCCTGATACCGGAGCTTCGCGAATTGGCACCGGTGGGAGACGCCCGCATGAGCGCAAATCCGCACACCAACGGCGGGAAACTTCTCAGAGACCTCAGAGTGCCTGATTTTAAAGACTATGCGGTGGAGGTCCCTTATCCGGGCAGCGTAAAAGCGCAGGATATGATGGAACTCGGCGGCTATGTCAGAGATATATTGAAACTTAACAAAGAACATAAAAATTTCCGTATTTTCGGACCGGACGAGGCGAAATCCAATCGTCTGTACCGGGCTTTTGAGGTCGAGAAGAGAGACTTCCAGGGTGAGATTTACGACTTTGACGAGGATCTTTCCCATGATGGCAGAATCATGGACTCCTACCTGAGCGAGCATATGTGCGAGGGTTGGCTGGAGGGCTATCTGCTGACCGGAAGACACGGCTTCTTTGCAAGCTACGAGTCCTTCATCCGTGTTGTTGACTCGATGGTTTCCCAGCACGCAAAATGGCTGAAGGTCTGCAACCAGCTCCCTTGGAGACAGAAGATTGCTTCACTCAATCTGATTTTGACTTCCAATGTATGGCAGCAGGACCACAACGGATTCACACATCAGGATCCGGGAATGCTCGACCATGTTGCGAATAAGAAAGCGGATGTGGTGCGGATGTACCTGCCGCCGGATGCAAACTGTCTGCTTTCCTGCTTCGACCACTGCATCAAGAGCAAAAACTATGTGAATGTAATCGTCGCATCCAAGCATCCGAGCCGTCAGTGGCTGACCATGGAGCAGGCGGTCATTCACTGCACGCAGGGAATCGGCATCTGGGACTGGGCAAGCAGCGACCAAGGACAGGAGCCTGACCTTGTAATGGCTTGCTGCGGAGATACGCCTACCTTGGAGGCTTTGGCAGCGGTGACGATTTTGAGAGAGCATCTGCCGGAACTCAAAGTCCGCTTCATCAATGTGGTTGACCTTATGAAGATGGAATCGCACGAAAATCATCCGCACGGTCTGACAGACGATGAGTTTGACGCGCTGTTCACGAAGGACAAGCCGGTTGTGTTTGCTTTCCACGGCTATCCGAAGCTGATTCACGAGCTTACGCACGGAAGACACAACGAGCAGAACTTCTTCGTGCACGGCTATCTTGAAGAGGGTACGATTACGACTGCGTTTGACATGAGAGTTCAGAATCATATTGACCGTTTCAGCCTCGTAAAGGAAGCGTTGAAGCACCTTCCGCAGCTTGGAAACAAGGCGGGACACCTGACGCAGCAGATGAACGACCTTTTGGTAAAACATAAAAACTATATCGCCGAGTACGGTCAGGATATTCCTGAGGTTCTCGAGTGGGAATGGAAATAAGAGAAAACGGAGGAGAAGCGATGATTCATACGGATTTTAAAGGCGAAAAAATTTCTCAGCTCGGTATGGGAACCATGCGGCTTCCGGTTATCAACGGCGTCGATAAAGACATTGACGAGGAAAAAGCACTCGAAATGTTCGACTATGCGTATAAGCACGGTATCAACTATTTTGATACCGCATGGGGCTACCACGAAGGAAATGCCGAAATCGTTGTCGGCAAAGCCCTCAGCCGTTATCCACGCGAGAGCTTCCATTTGACAACGAAGTTCCCGGGCTATGACCGCAATAACTTCCCAAAAGTTAAGGAAATCTTCGCAAAACAGCTCGAAAAACTGCAGACGGAGTATTTCGACTTTTATCTGTTCCACAATGTGTGCGAATACAATATCGAAAATTATCTGAATCCGGAATTTGGAGTGAAGGAGTATTTGGTGTCGGAACGCGAAGCAGGCAGAATCAAACATTTGGGATTTTCCGACCATTCCGGCATTGAGTGCTTCAAGCGCTTCCTTGACGCATACGGCGATGTGATTGAATTTTGTCAGATTCAGCTCAACTGGCTTGACTGGGATTTCCAGGAGGCGAAGGAAAAGGTCAGAATCCTGAATGAAAAGAACATCCCGATTATCGTTATGGAACCGCTCAGAGGCGGAACGCTGGTGGAACCGGCAGGCGGAGCAGACAAGTGCTTCCGCTATCTGCAGTCGATTCCGGGAATTGTGACGATTCTTTCCGGCATGTCAAGCATGGAGCAGATGCAGGATAATGTTCGAATCTTTGAGACAAATGAGCCGATGGGCGAAGATGAAAAAGAAGTGCTTTATGAAAAGGCGAAAAAAATGACAAGCGGCGTACCTTGTACCGCTTGCCGTTACTGCACGACCTATTGCCCGATGGAAATCAATATTCCGTACATGCTGAATCAATATAATCAGATTACTTTTAACCCGGAAGGCCTGGCATGGTATACGACGATGGCAATCGGCGGCGTGGAAAAGGGCAAAAAACCTTGGGACTGCCTTTCCTGCGGTGCCTGCAAGGAAGTCTGCCCGCAGCAGATTGACATACCGGGATATCTGGCAAAACTCTCAGCTAAGCTCAAAGAAGCATAAAAAACTTTAGAATGTAGAATATAGAATCGGCAGAAAAAAAGATGGTGTTTTACACCATCTTTTTTGGATCTACCCACTGAGCGAAATCCTCTTCGCTCACAAGCTGCAGTTTTAAAGCTGCTTCTTTTAAGGTGAGATTTTCTTTATGCGCAAGTTTTGCAATTTTCGCGGCATTTTCGTAACCGATATGCGGATTGAGCGCGGTGACAAGCATGAGCGATTTGTTCATGTTTTCCGATATTTTTTCGTGATTTGGACGAATGCCGTCCGCACAGTGCAGGCGGAAGGACTGCATTGCATCGGATAAAAGCCGCGCGGATTCCAGGAAGTTATGAATCAGAACCGGCATGAAAACATTGAGCTGGAAATTTCCCTGCGATGCTGCAAAACCAATCGCCGCGTCATTTCCCATAACCTGCACGCAGACCATCGTCAGGGCTTCGCACTGCGTCGGATTGACCTTTCCCGGCATAATGGAGCTGCCCGGCTCGTTTTCCGGAATCGTAATTTCGCCAATGCCGCAGCGCGGACCGCTTGCCAGCCAGCGTATATCATTGGCAATTTTCATGAGGTCAGCGGCGAGTGCCTTCATCGCGCCATGACAGAAGACAAGAGCATCCTTGCTGGTCAGCGCGTGAAATTTATTCGGCGCAGTTTCAAACTGCTTGCCGGTAATTTCACTGATTTTTTTGGCCGAAAGCTCTGCAAAGCCTTCCGGTGCATTCAGTCCGGTGCCGACCGCAGTACCTCCGAGCGCGAGCTTGCGGACGCCCTGCAGGGATGCGGCAAGCATTTCGCGTGTTTCCGACAGCATTGCGTGCCATGCGCTGATTTCCTGACCGAGGGTCAGCGGCGTCGCATCCTGCAGATGGGTTCTGCCGGTTTTTATAATCTCTTTATTTTCGTTTTCCAGACGCTTTAGTGTTTCGGCAAGTGCGTCCAAAGACGGAAGCAGGCTGTCTTCGATGATTTGCACCGCGGCGATATGCATCGCCGTCGGGAAGGTATCATTGCTGCTTTGCGACTTGTTCACATGGTCGTTCGGGTGCACAAGTTTTTTTCCGAGTATTTCATTTGCGCGATTGGCAATGACTTCATTTACATTCATATTGGACTGTGTGCCGCTTCCGGTCTGATAGATGACGAGCGGAAAGTGGTCGGAGAGTTTACCGCTGATGACTTCCTCTGCAGCCTGCTGAATTGCAGTTGCTCTTTCTTCATCCAATACGCCCAGCGCGAGGTTTGCCTGCGCCGCGGCTTTTTTTAGAATTCCGAAGGCATGAATGATTTCTTCGGGCATCCTTTGTGTTCCTATTTTAAAGTTTTCAAAGCTTCGCTGTGTCTGCGCGCCCCAGTAACGGTCCGCCGGCACGCGAACTTCTCCCATAGTGTCGTGTTCGATGCGATATTTCATTTTAAACTCCTTGTAGATCCTAAACTTTGTTTATTTCTTATAACAAGCCATGACTGCCTCGGCAACGCGTTTTACCACAAGCGGATTGAAACCGTCCGGCAAAACATATTCAGCGCTCAGTTCTTCCTCCGGAATCACAGAGGCAATCGCCCTTGCTGCCGCTTCCTTCATTTCCTCGGTGATGCGAGGCGCGCCGCAGTCTAAGACACCGCGGAAGATTCCCGGAAAGGCAATCACATTGTTGACCTGATTCGGAAAGTCGGAGCGTCCCGTGCCCACAACGGCTGCACCGGCCGCTTTCGTTTCGTCCGGCATGATTTCCGGAACCGGATTAGCCATAACGAAAACGATCGGGTCTTTTGCCATGCTGCGAATCATATCCTGCGTTACGATGCCCGGTTTGGAAACGCCGACTAAGATATCCGCGTCCTTGATAACATCGGCGAGGGAACCGGAAAGATTGTCTTTGTTCGTCATCTTTGCCATCTTTTCCTGCTCCGGATTGTTGTATGGAGCACCTTCGTAGATGGCGCCTTCACGGTCGCAGAGGATGACATCACCGAACTGAAAACGCAGAAACATTTTTGCGATGGAAATTCCGGCAGAGCCTGCGCCGTTGATGACGATTTTAAGATTTCCGGACGGCTTTCCGGTTACTTTCAATGCGTTCAAAATGCCTGCGCTTGTGATAATCGCAGTACCGTGCTGATCGTCGTGGAAAACCGGAATATCACACATTTCAATCAGACGCTTTTCGATGTCAAAGCAGCGAGGCGCGCTGATGTCTTCCAGATTGATGCCGCCGAAGCTTTTGGAAATGAGGTAGACGGTGTTTACGATTTCATCCGGGTCTTTGCTGTTAATGCAGATTGGGACAGCGTCGATGCCCGCAAAAGCCTTAAACAGGGCGCATTTTCCTTCCATAACCGGCATTCCGGCAGACGGACCGATGTCGCCGAGTCCTAAAACGGCAGTGCCGTCCGTAATGACTGCGACGGTATTGCCTTTGCCTGTATAAGTATAGGCAAGAGCCTCATCTTTTTGTATTTCCAGACAAGGCTCTGCAACGCCCGGCGTATAGGCAACCGCCAGTTCTTCCTTGTTCGTAATCGGACATTTGCATTCAACGGAAAGTTTTCCTTTCCATTCGGCATGTTTCTTTAATGCATATTCTTTTTTCTTATCCATGGTTTGGTTCCTTTCTGATTCTCTATGTTTCTATCATATAAAAAGCTGCACTCTAAATCAAGCAATAAATCTGAAAAAAAAGATTTATCCAATAAAGTCAAGGCGATTTCGACGAATAGATTTGCGGCATTTTGCTTTATAGATTTGCTTTACAAAGTATCACTATAGTGATATAATAATCCTGTAAAGGAGGCTTTATTTTGAGCAAAATGATTTTATGGCATGGCTCCCCGATGATTATTGAGCACCCCGATTTAGGAAAAGGAAAAGAGCACAACGACTATGGACGAGGATTCTACTGTACCGAAAGCCTGGAAATGGCAAAGGAGTGGGCATGCGCAATGCCCGGGCAAGACGGCTATGCAAATTGCTATGAAATGGACAGTACTGATATGAAAATTCTTGACCTTTCCGAAGGCAAATATCATGTCTTAAACTGGCTGGCAATCTTGGCGATAAACCGCGACTTTCGCGCATCAACACCGCTTGGAATCGAAGGAAAGGAATATATCATCCGTGAATTTGGCGTTGACCTTATGCCCTATGATATTATTCGGGGGTATCGGGCAGATGACTCTTATTTCGCATTTGCAAGGGCTTTTGTCAACAACATGATTACGGCTACACAGCTACGGGAAGCGATGAAATTAGGAAAACTTGGAGAGCAGGTTGTCCTAAAGACCGAAAAAGCTTTTCATAACTTAAATTTTGCAGGAAAAGAATTTGCAGATGGAGCGGTATATTTCGCTAAAAGAGAGCAGAGAGCCCGAAATGCGGAAAAAGATTTCAGAGAAATTATCAAAGGGAATGCCAGGGAGGGTCTGTACATGATTGATATCTTAAGGGAGGGCATGAAAAATGAAGACTTACTCTTATGATGAATTTTATCTGCCGATGGCAATGGAAAATCTGGGGGATGCATTGGAATATGCTGTTTGCGAACTTGCTTTAGAGCCGGATGATTTTTTCCAGAGGTTTCTTGCCAGCGGTGTGGCAGACGCGTTTGGAAACGGAAATCCCGTGTTTATGGCAGGGCTTTCCGGAGCGGAAATGGCGCGGTGCGTACTGGAACGAACCGGAACCGCATGCGAGCTTCCTTGCATGAATGCAAGCATTTATAAAGGTGCAGAATACTGGACCGGATGGATACTTGCATACTATCAGTGGCAATCCGGACGACCGTTTTCAAATATTTACCGATATATTTCGATTGCAGAGATTATCGAAATGTATCATCCGCTGCATGAAGCGTCGGAATCAAAATTTGTGGCTGTTTTGGATGAAATTATTTCAAAAAAACAGGAAACGGAACCAACCCGCCTGCAGTTTTACCGAAGACTTGCAGGCTACAGTCAAAAACAGCTTGCCGATGTCTCTGGCATAACATTGCGTTCCATACAAATGTACGAGCAGCGCAATAAAGACATCAACAAGGCAAAATTTGAGACTGTTCATAGGCTGTCGCAAGTGCTCGGGTGCCGCATGGAGAATTTAATAGAATATAGTATTTAAGACATCAGAAAAAAATACATCAGCAGAAAGCGAGGAAAAATATGTATACATTCAGAAAAGGAACAAAGGACGAGATTCCGCAGATTGCACAGATTTACGACCATATTTTAACGGAAGAGGAAAGCGGCAGAACGGTCATCGGCTGGGTGCGTGGCGTTTACCCGACGGCGGCATCTGCAGAGGAAGCCCTGCACGCAGGCGAGCTGTTTGTGCTGGAAGATGAAGGCGTGGTGCAGGCGGCTGCAAGAATTAACCGCGTTCAGGTGCCGGAGTACGCGAACGCAGACTGGGAATACAGCGATGCGCCGGAAGATCAAATCATGGTGCTGCATACGCTTGTGGTCGAGCCGAAAAGCGGCGGACGCGGATACGGAAGCGCGTTTGTGGAATTCTATGAAAAATACGCCCTAGAGCAGGGCTGTCCGTACCTGCGTATGGATACAAATGTAAAAAACGCAGCGGCACGCAGACTTTATGCGCGTTTAGGCTATAAAGAAATCGGCATTGTGGACTGCGAATTTAACGGAATCGCAGGGGTGCATCTTGTGTGCCTTGAGAA
>CAKQGQ010000020.1 GCA_934233735.1 uncultured Clostridia bacterium
TATTTGACCAGTGATGTATTTGTTTTAAGTGCCAATGCGATTACGATGGAAGGCGAAATCATAAATGTAGATGGTGTTGGCAACAGAATCGCAGGCAGTTTATACGGTGCGGATCGAATTATTATGGTTGTTGGCATCAATAAAATCGTAAGAGATGAAGAAAGCGGCCGTAAGCGTATTGCCGATATCGCAGCACCCATGAATAAGGTTAAATATGGTGAGAAATGTCCGGGTCTTGTAGCAGGAAGATGTGTAAGCTGCAGAGGAGAGGATCGTTTTTGCAATATTACAACAATCATTCACAAAAAGCCGATAGAATCTGATTTCCATGTCATAATCGTTGGAGAAGAGCTGGGATTTTAAAATAAAGTATTTTTAAATACAGATTCAAACCATCAACGGTAAAACCGCCCGATGCTTTACGCAGAGGGCGGTTTTTGAGTATGACGAGATGGTGGACGGAGCAAGTCTTTACTTTTCTGTATTCAGCGGCCGGATTTTCATCGCAGCTGAAAGCTGTTCAAGATGTGAGAATTTTTTGTAGTCCAGACCGGTCAATTCATGTATTTTATCCAGACGATAGCGAATCGTGTTTTTATGCTGACCTAACGATTCGGCAGCGGCAGGCAAATTACAGTCGACATGAAGATAGGTCTGCAGCGTTCCCATCAAGGTACTGGTATTTTCAATATCATAATCCTCAACCGGAGAAAGAATGTCTTTCGCATAACGCTGCATTTCCCGACTGGAAGCGAAAGGATAAAGAATCCGGCGTATCCCGAGGTCGGTGTACTTGATAAAGGGTTGTCCGTCGGCATCTGCGATATCGGCGGCATAAAGGCTTTCCTGCAGACTCATTTTATACTCTTCAAGACGCAGATGATATTGACTGACGCCGCAGCTGCTGTAGGAATCTTTCTGAAGCAGCACATCCAGAATATGCTGAAAAAGAACATCGGTATAGACAGAAGCGATATTTTCCTGCGAATGTGTGTAGAAAAGTCCATATTCACTTAAAAGCAAAAAATTTCCGGGCACATTTAGGCTGCTTGCTGCAAATCTCTTATCATATGTGTCAAAATCTGCATTTGACAGCTGATCGCCAAATTTTATATACAAGTTAAAAAATTGATTACCGCAGGAAGGAGAAAGCTGTTTGACCTGTGCTGCGATTTCGTTTTCGGAAAGGTCACCGGACAAAATATGCGCCAGCTTTTTCTGAGAAAAGCGCGCATCCTGCAAAAGTTCACAATGGCGGCTCACCTCATATATAATGTTTTCGATGTAAATATCCTGCGCTTCCAGCAAAAAAACAGGAAAGTTTTTTGAATCTGCATAGCGGAGAAGCGACTCATGAATCGGCAGACGAAAGACATTCTTAATGACCAGCCCGCTGACATTTTTGGAAACAAGATGCTTGACGGCATCCAACAGGCTAAATGGATTATTCTTTGCATATAAAAAGGTTGAAATTACCAACTGATTTTCGCGAAAATTCGTATGCATATATTTGTCTTTTAGTACAGATTCCATTTCATAATCTAAAATTCCGGCACTTGTAACAGTTCGCGACATACCTCCTGCTCCAGCTATTAATTTTAAACCATTTTCAAAGGTTTTATAAAAGTCTGAAACTGTATAATTCATAATGTAACCCTCCTATTTACAAACAGTATACCGCATAAAAAATAAAATGTATAGTATGTTTATCTAAAAAAGTAAACTCAAATATGTTTTTTTATACATAAATATAAAGTGGAAGGAAAAGAAAACACATGGCATAATGAAACTATACAAAACAGATGAAAAGGAGAAGCAGGCGATGAAGATAAGAGTATTGAGCAGAGATAATCTGGCAGAAGCATTAGACTTGTCAAGTGTTATTGAAGGCGTAGAGGCTGTTTATCAAGCTAAGGCGCAGGGAAAGGCAGTTGCTTGGCCGCTGGTGGAATACAAGTTTGAAAATGGCGGAATCATGGATATTCGTTCCGGCGGAGTTTTCGGCGATGTGGGTATCCACGGTGCAAAGCTGTTGAATAACTTTCCTAAAAATGCGGAAGAAAATTTACCGGTATTTACAGGAATACTGATGGCGTTTGATTCACGAACAGGGCTTCCGATTGGCGTTATGGATGCTTCTTATATCACCAGTCTTAGGACAGGAGCAGCAGCGGCAATCGGGGCAGCCACGCTGGCAAAAGCAGATAGTGAGACCTTGCTTTTAGTCGGTGCCGGAAGGCAGGCGATTTACCTTTTAGGGGCAACACTGCTAAAAATGCCCCAGTTAAGACATGTAATTGTTGCAGACCCGATTGATTATGAAAATGCCGTTCATTTCGCTGAAACTATAGAACACCGTCTGAAAGAAGAACTTGGAATTGAAACAGACGCCGTTTTTGAGGCGACGAATGACTTGAAAGCGGCAACAGGGAAGAGCGACGTGATTTTGACGATAACGCGAAGCACTAAACCACTGATTATGCGGGAATGGGTAAAGCCCGGGACGCATCTTTCCTGTATCGGAGCAGACATGGTCGGAAAAGAAGAAATCGACCCGGAAATTTTCCGAACGGCAAGAGCCTTTGCAGATGATGCAGCGCAGTGCTGCACGGTTGGCGAAATGGAGATACCTGCCAAAATGGGCATTGTCTCAAAGGACAGCATATGCGGAGAAATCGGACAGGTATTAAACGGACAGGTGCCGGGCAGAACTTCGGAAGAGGACATTACCATATTCGACGCAACCGGTCTTGCTGCTTTGGACCTTGTTACGGCGAAGGTTGCTGTCAAACTTGCAGAAGAAAAGAATATGGGAACCATAGCGGAAATTTAGGAGGAAACATAATGAAAATAGATGATTTTGTATTGGAAAACTGGCTGAATCCGGCTTGTGACAGCGAAAAAAACCGCATTTATCTGGGCGGAAGCTGTGTGTCGCCGATTACAGTAAAAGAGCTGTTTGAACTGACCGGAGAAAGCATGGAAAGCTTTATGAAAGAACTTTCGGAGATGAACCTGGGATACGGGCGTTTTGAGGGGACTCCGCGGACGCGTAAGGCGATTTCCGGGCTTTACAAAGAAGTAAAAGCAGAAGAAGTTATCTTGGTACATGGCGGAACCGGGGCAAACAATACGGTTGTTTTCACACTTTTGGATCCGTCGGACAACATTATTTCCATCATGCCCAACTACCAGCAGTTTCATTCTATTCCAAAGTCCATGGGTGTAGAGGTACGAGACATCCATTTAAAGGCTGAACAAGGATATAAGCTTGATTTGGAGGAAGTTCGCAATGCCGTGGATGAAAACACGAAAGCAATCATGTTTACCAACCCGAACAATCCAACCGGATCGCTGCTTGAACTTTCTGAGATGGAAGAACTGATTGAAATCGCAAAATCAAAGGATGCGTGGATTGTCTGCGACGAAATGTATCGAGGACTGAAGGAAGAATATATGCCTTCTTTTGCCGATTTGTATGACAAAGCGATTGTTACCTGCAGTTCATCGAAAATTTATTCTATGGCAGGAACTCGAGTTGGCTGGATCATCTGCAAGGATGAAAAAATGCGTCAGCAGATTTTTAACCGCCGTTCATATGACTCGATTTGTGGGGGCGTATTTGATGAGTGGATTTTTGCGATTGCGCTGGAACATGTGGATAAAATTTTTGAACGCAGCAGAAAAATCGTCAACGCAAATAAAGCTGTCATTGACAAATGGCTGGATGGACACAAATATCTGCGTCAATATGCGGAGGCCTATGGAACCACTTATCTGATTCATTACGATTTGGAAACGGATGCGGAAACCTTCTGCAACGGACTTCTGGATGAGAAAGGGGTGCTTGTCTGCCACGGAGACTGCTTCTATATGCCGCATACCTTCAGAATGACTCTTTCACACGGGGAGGACCTTGAAAAAGGCTTAGCTTTGATAGACGAATATCTGGAAGAAGTTGCGGAAAGAGAACGAACGCAAAAATAAGAAGACTTAGAAAAAAGGGGGCTGCCCGCACAGCTGATTGATTCAATCGACAGTGCGGCAGCCCCTTTTTTGCGACAGTTTGCGACGGTTCGGCGGACATAGTGCTTCTTCGCAGCGAAAGTCCGCAGACGACTTGGTCCGCACCTTGAAAAAGCGAGGCGTTTATGCTATATTTGAATAACAGAAAATCGACAGGAGATACGGAAATTTCAATGAAAAGAAGCAGCAGAATTTTAAATGCGGGTTATGCGAACATCTTCGCAGCCTATTGGATGTTTTACGGAGTGGCAAATGCCTTTGCGTCGGCATATTTGCTGCCGAAGGGATACACAAATGCCGAAATCGGCATCATTTTGGCAGTCGGAAGCGTACTTGCGGTATTTTTGCAGCCGATTATGGCCGACATCGCCGATCGCTCGAAGAAGCTGTCGCTGCTCGGCGTCACGCAGCTCAGTGCAGGGCTTTTGATTGTACTGGAGGCGACGCTGTTTGCGATGGCACACAAATCGCTTGCACTTTGGGTCGTTTTCGTAATGATTATCGCATGGCTGACGGCACTGCAGCCGCTGTTCAACTCGCTTGCTTTTCATCTGGAAGAAAGCGGTGTACACATTCATTTCGGCATATGCCGCGGAATGGGCTCCTTAGGGTTCGCCCTGCTGACAGCGGTTCTGGGAACCTTCGTCGAGATGTGGGGAGCAAACATCCTCCCGGCAGTCGGCGAGCTGACGCTGGCCGGACTTTTGGTTACGATTATGATTGTGAAGCGCGAGTTTGAGCGCTGCGTAAAGGCTAAGGCACAGACACGGTCTGCGGGCGCCGGTGCTGGTGTGTCCGGGGATGCAGAGGTGAGTGCGGCCTCGGATGAAGTTCGGACAGCAGTCGAGGCCGGCGCGCTACGGGCACCGGCGGATGTTTCAACGAATGAAGAGGTGCCGCCTATGCTGGCGGATGAGAGAGGCGCGGACGCAGAATTGCGCGCCCAGGATGAGGCGCTGCGTGCGCCGACGGATGAAGAGACGCCTCTGCCCCTGCCGCCGGATTCTGCGGACAAACAGGAGGAAATTAATCTTTGGAGATTTATCCGTGACAACAAACTCTTTTTGGTTTTAAACATCGGCGTCATCGGTCTGTACTTCAGCAATGCGGTTTTGAACAATTTCATGCTGCAGATTGTCAATGCAGTCGGCGGCACGAGTGAAGATATGGGTAGAGTGCTTGCGGTTATGGCATTTATGGAAATGCCGGCACTGTTTTTCTTCGACAAGGTGAAGGCGCGTTTCTCCTGTCAGACGCTGCTGAAAGTTGCGGCAGTCGGCTTTACCTTGCGTGTCGGTCTGATTTTCCTCGCAAAATCCATGACCGTGATTTATCTGGCTCACATTTTCCAGACGCTCGGTTTCGCGCTTTTCCTTCCGGCGATGGTCGTTTTCATCGGTGATGTCATGCGCCGCGGGGAAGCTGTCAAAGGCCAGGCATTTTTCACAGCGATGACAACTGTAGCCGCGATGATTTCATCGGTTCTGGGCGGCATTATGCTGGATGTGCGCGACGCACACTTCATGCTGCTCGTATCTACGCTGGTGACCGCGGCGGGCGCCCTGGTGATTATCCTGGTTGTCGGAAAAATCAGAAAAAGGGCGTAATAGACGGCGCGCGACGGTTTCCGAACAGCGCCGGGCATGGTGCTTGTGGTTTGTGGTGCACTGTCTGTGTTTGTGGTGTGCTGTCTGTGTTCGTGCGGCGCGTGCTGCCGGCTTGCCGGGGTGCTGGGTGACTTAGGTGGCGCGTCGAAATTTGTCGAATGTTGAGTTGCCGGTGTTTGGGTGGGCGGCGAAATTTGTCGAAAATGTATATTTACATACCAAATTCGGATTTTAGCGGTGTTGGCGTGTAAAAAATTCCAATTAAAGTAAAACGACATTTAAAGGTAGAAGATACATAGTGGAAGTGTTATAAAGCAAAAAGATAAAACTGTTGAAATTTCAACGTTTTGAAGAGCATTAGGTTTTTCTGCTAAATGTAGCTGATAGGGTAATGAAAAGGCATATGGGAAAAAATGTAAAAATATACACGCCAACCATGTTGATTTTTGATTTAGGAGTGTAAATATACATTTTTCTAATAAATGTAAGCGCGCTTTGAAAAAATTCAATAAATGTAAGCTCACTTCGCCGCGCCTCACCACGCCGCACCGCTCCCTGACGGTGGAACTTACGAGCGCGCTCCAACCTCGCTATTGAGGAAATCCCATAGATGCATTGCAACGGGTAAACGGCGCCGCGGTAATTATCATGACTGTCGCCAAAATCAAGAAAAGAGCGTAATAGAAAACAAGAACACCTCATAGATATAGAAATATATTGAAGAGGTGTTTTTTATGGGAAAAAATTTTGGCAAAAAGGCAGTCGTGGCGGGCTGCATAGGCATGGCGGCGGTCGCCCTGCTGGTTACGGTATTGACGCTTCAGGGAATTTTGGCGTTGGGCGGAGGGGACGCCAAGCCCGCCCGCGGCTCAGAGGCGGGCACGGGTGCGGGAACGAGTGCGGATTCAGACTCTTCGGCGGGTGCAGGCGTGAACCCCGGTACGGACATGAACGCGGGTACGGTCACCGGTGCGGTGAATAAAGACGGCGGGCAAGACGCGGTGGCTGCCGCGGCAGACGGGAACTGGGGGCTTTCCTTTCAGCAGGAGGGTAAATCGCCAATCGGCAATGCGACGCGCGAATATCTGAAAAAGTACAACGCATACTATATAGGCGACGAGAGAAGTGGTGCGCAGGGAAGCAAAAAAGCGATTTATCTCACCTTCGACGCAGGCTACGAGAACGGTTATACCGCGACGCTTTTGGATATTTTAAAGGAAGAAAAAGTACCTGCGGCATTTTTTGTGGTAGGAAATTTCATCGAGGAAAATCCGGAGCTTGTCAAACGCATGACGGACGAGGGACATATTGTGGGCAATCACACCATGCATCATCCGGACATGTCGGCAATCGCAGACGAGGCTGGCTTCCGTAAAGAGATGAGCGAGCTTGAGGCAGCATACAAAGAGGCGGTCGGGCGCGATATGCTGAAATTTTACCGCCCGCCGCAGGGCAAATATAGCGAAAGGAATCTCGAGATGGCAAACCGCATGGGTTACACGACAGTGTTTTGGAGTCTTGCCTATGTAGACTGGCTTCAGGACAGCCAACCAAGCCGGGAAGAGGCTTTGAACATTTTGAACAAAAGAATTCATCCGGGGGCAATCGTGCTTCTTCACAGTACTTCAAAGACGAATGCGGAGATTTTGCAGGAACTTTTGCAGGGTTGGAAGGCGCAGGGGTATGTCTTTAAGTCGATTTCGGAGCTGGGTGTGGAAAAATTTTAGGCGTACCCCCCAACCCTATTGACATGGCTGGATTGCACAACTAAAATATTTATGTATAGAAACGTTACCGTGGCAAAGGCAACGTGTATAAAACGCCTGAATGCAAGCAGGCTTTGAATAAAAGAAATAAAAGGCGGAGGAAAGAAATGAAATTACAAAAGAAGAAACTGTTATTGTTGGCACTTGCAGTATGTTTGGTTGTTAGTATGATTCCGACTGTGGCTTTTGCAGGGATGGACGAAGAAAAAGATGTTGTAGCTCTTGTAGGAAACAAAGAGTATACGGATTTTCAAGAGGCTCTCAATGATGTTAAAGATGGGCAGACAATCACACTTACGGATGATGTCTTAGGCGGAGGATTTGATACGGAAGGAAAGGATGAAACAAAATTTACCATTGATCTTAATAACTATAAAATTACCAATCAGACCGGCTGGTGGGATACATTGGTGATTAGTGAAGGAGATGTCACCATCAAAAATGGAACGATCGAGAATCTGTCCGATAGCGAAGCGAAAAAAGACGAAGACGGTGTTTGGTGTTATGATGATGCTTTATATGTAAAAAGCAAAGCGACTTTAAAAAACGTGAAGCTTTTTGCAAATGGTTTCGGGGCGACAACGCTTATAGCAGAAGATGACAGTAAGTTGATTATGACAGGGTGTATCGTTGAGAATGTGGGCAGCGATCAGTCCAAGAATATGTACGCTGAGGCTCTTTATGTAGGAAAAAATGCGTATGTTAAAGCGACAAAATGTGAATTCTACTCACGGAATGCAGAACGGGCTGCTGAAACATCTTCCAAAACACTGCTGAAGAATTGTAAATTACAGGCAAAAGAATGTTCTATATTGGCATTTGAAGGTGCAGATTTGCGAATCAACAAGGGAAGCTATAAAGGACGTGTTTACATAGAGGCAGGCGCAAAGGTAAATATAACCGGAGGATATTTTAAAGATCAGGTTACAGCTCTTACCGTTTACGGAAATGTTATTATTAAGGATGGAAAATTCTACGGCGAAGATAATGCGGTTTATGTAAGTGGAGGCAAGGTAACCGTTCATAAAGGATACTTTAACGCAGCAAGCGGAAAAGCATGGGAGAGCGAAAGAAATCCTAAGCAGCTGGATAAAACCTTTAAAATTGCAAAAGGCTCTAAAGTCGTCCAGAAAAACTGGAAAACAGGAAGAATGGGAACTATTAAGGTAAAGACAAAATAATACAGTGAAGAGGATAACGCAAAAAGGAGAATACAATGAAAAAGAAAAAATTACTGATTGTTGTCGATTATCAAAATGATTTCACAGTCGGCTCGCTCGGCTGCCCGCAGGCTACGGCAATCGAAGATGCTGTGGCTGCGAAAATTGAGGAATACCGCGCTATGGGAGAGACGGCGCAAATCATTTTCACCATGGACACGCACGACAAAGATTATCTGCACACGCAGGAGGGCAGAAATCTTCCGATTGAGCACTGTATCAAAGGCTTCGACGGCTGGCAGCTTTACGGCAAAGTCGCTGCTCTGAAGTCGCCGGAAGATCTCGTCTTCTCCAAGCCGACTTTCGGCTCGCTGGAGCTTGCAGATTACCTGCGTGACAAGGGCGGCGAATATGAAAGCATCGAGTTTGCCGGCGTCGTAACGAATATCTGCGTGATTTCCAATATGGTACTCGCAAAGGCTGCCATGCCGGAGGTTCCAATCCTTATCGACGCCGCCTGCGTGGCAAGCAACGACGACAGGCTCGGCGAAGCAGCACTCGCTGTCATGGAAACCATGCATGTGAAGGTGAAACGGTAGGGCATGCCGCGTGCACCGCACCGGCGGCACAGCGGGCATTTTCGAGGACGCTCTTGGCGGGCATCGGAGCGGCACCACCCGCGGGAGGGGAACAGCTGGGTGCTTTGGCGGCTGCCGGGGCATTGCGGCTTCGGGTGCGCGGCGTTTTGTCGCATGCTTGGAGCCTGCCGCATGCTCGGAGTTTGTCGCATGCTTGTAGCTTGTTGCGCGTGCTTGGCGTTTGTTGCACGCTTGGAGCTTGTCGAAAGTTGGATTTGGTGTGAGAGCTTGCGGCGTGTTGCTAGGGCTCGTAGAGCGAGTTGCGGCTTGCGGCGTGCAGGGTGTCGAGGTCTTCTGTGCGGCATGTTGCGTGTCGAAATTTGTCGAAAGTTGGACTTTTTCAAGCACTCGCGAAAAAAATCCAATAAAAGGGCGGATTTGGCTTGCGAAACTTGTCGAATCTTGCCGAATGGTGACGGAAGTTGGATTTTTCGGCAAGTGTCATAAAAAAAGCCAAAAAAAGCGTTGCTTTTAGTTCATTTTTTTGGCTTTTTTCAAGAGCATGGCGATTTTGTCCAAGTTTGGACAAAATCCGCATGCAATATAGCTGTTTCGAGCAGCTTCAAACGAAAAAAATTGGCTTTTTATTGGTCGTGACCGGCAAAAGCCAATTTTTATTTACGCATTTTACATACAAGCTCTGCGCGCAGAGCCGAGCAGAGCTGCAGCACTTTTATGAGTGCGAATCTAAGCTTGTTTTTAAAACATTATGATGGCGCGAACAGGGCAGGCCTGCGCGCAGTACCCGCATGTGATGCACTTGGACTGGTCAATTTCCGCCAGCCCGTTTTTGTTGTACGTGATTGCTGCGCTGTGGCAGGTGCCAATGCAGGTGCCGCAGCCCTCGCAGTCTTCCTGATTAACTCGCACACGCTTGGCGGAAACATCCGGGGTATAATCGTCGGGCATGCTGCCATCCAAATAGCGGACAATATCGTCAATGTCACGGCGGCACCCGAAGCCGAGCATAACCGAATCAATACTGTCAAGCCCAAAGACATAGTCCAGCGCTTCCCGATAGTGTGCCGCAAGGTTTCCGCCGCCAAGGGCTTTCATTGCGTAGATGCCCTTGCCTGCGCCGCGGGCCGCGGCTATCGCCGCGGCCATGTCGGCGCAGGAGGCCGCGGAGCGGCCGCGGCGGATACCCATGCCGGCATAGTTGATGAGCGGAAAGATGACATCGCATGCCGGAACCCGGGTCAGTTCCTCCACCACATCAACATGGTGGGTGGAGACGCCGATGGCCCGCACAAGGCCTTCGGCCTTGGCAGCCATCAGGGCGCGCCATGCGCCCTCGCGCATGGCGAACTGACCGCTGCGGACCTCGTGCAAAAGAAAAATGTCGATATATGGAACGCCCAGAGCCGCGCATTCCTCAAGAATTGCGGCATAGGCGCTTTCATAGTCAGAGGCGAGAGTCTTTGATGAGATTATCGGTCGCGGAATGTCGGAATCCGGCACGGAGCTTGCGGCATCTGCACCGCCGCTGGGTGTGTTAACGCGTGGCACGGAGTTTGCAACCAACTTGCCGGAAGTGCTGTCGGCTGGCACGGCACTTGCGGCTGGATTACCGGCTTCCCCGGCGGCCGACACAAAATTTGCGCGCAAATCATCAGCGGAGCCGGCGGCCGCATGTGCGCCATCCGCTTCTTCCGAGCGGCTTTCGAGCATTTCAAGGGCGCGGCGGATGTAAGGGTAAGTTTTGTAATACTGCGCAGTATCAATGAAATTAATGCCTTTTGAGAGCGCGTAGCAAATCAGCTTTGCGCCTTCCTCCACGGGCAAAGCGAGCTGACCGGGGCCCATTGGCAGAACGCCGCAGCCGACCGGGCTGACCAGGATGCCGGTTTGTCCCAGTTGTACTTTATCTGAAATATTCTTCTTCATATTAACACCGAAAACCTTTCTTTTTTTATTATAATGAGGTATAATGTTATTTGTCAATGAATTAACAGTGGAAAAAGCAGGCGGCGTCTATAGGCACGCTTGACGGCGGCTGGATGCGCACATGGGCGAGAGATGGCAAAATGTATATTTACACGAAAAATTGCGAATTTTGAGGCGGTTGGTGCGTAGAAAATACCATATAATGGGATTTGCGCCCTGCAATAAGAAATGTAATAAAAACCCATCGCACGAAAATGTTGAAATTTCAACCTTCAAAAAAATTACAATTTCTTTTGGCAGATGAAATCTCCCGTGAAACATCCGTGAAACATTCAAAATACACGAAAATGGGGTCTTTTTTGACGGAAATTCGTGTAAATATACATTTTCACAGAAAATGGAAGTACACCAGCTCCCGATGAAGCACTCGAAAGTCCGGGAAGCGCGCAAGGCTTGCCACTTATAATCCGCAGTTAATTTCAGATACCGTCTTTTTAAGAAAGGGGACAACGATTTTGAGCAACGAACATATGGAACATTTGCAGAATCAGATGGGCTTTGAGGCCTTTCGTCACGCCTATAGGGCGGCAATCAAGGAAGTCCGCACGAAGATTGAGATTTTGAGTGAGGATTTTGCGGTACGGCATGACTACAATCCGATTCACCACATGGAACGCAGACTTAAGGTGCCGGAGAGCATTGAAGAAAAGCTGGAGCGGCTTAAGAAAGAAGTCTCCATCGAATCTGCAAGGGAGAATATTTTTGACATTGCGGGAATCAGAGTTGTCTGTAATTTTATCGATGATGTATATGCGATTGCGGATATGCTTACATCGCAGAGAGATGTGACGCTGATTGCGGAGAAGGACTACATAAAAAATCCGAAGCCGAACGGATACCGCAGCCTGCACCTTGTGATTTCGGTGCCGGTATTCCTTTTGGACGGCGAGGAAGAGGTGCCTGTGGAAATTCAGCTCCGAACGGTCGCGATGGACTTTTGGGCGAGTCTGGAGCATAATCTGCGCTATAAAAAGGAAAAGAATATTCCTTCCAAAATCGACCTTGAGCTGAAGGCGTGTGCGGAGGTCAGCGCGACCCTCGACCGCAGAATGCAGAAAATTTTTGATGAACTGAATCGTTTGGAATAGAAAAACAGCCACGACGGATGCATGATAGTCCACTGTCTACGCGAGAGGGGGATTATTGCCGAGCGTGGCTTTTGTCTTGGAGAAACGGAAGTGGAGAGCTGATTTTTTAGCGATTATCAGATTTTTGAAATTTTTTTGCGTTTGGGGTGCGAGATTTTTCAACTTTATGTATCTATATAAGTAAAAGAACTTTTTGGTCGCATGTTTGCGGCTGCACGAGCATGATAAAAAAGGCATAGCGATGTTCATGCGAAAGTATAAATAAGAGCAAGCAGATTACAGAAAATGGTACAGTGCAGCGATACCCGGATTACATAAAAGGCGAAGAGGAGGAATACATTGAATCCACAGACAGAATGAAAGCAGAGTCCCTGCTTTTCCTAAAGGATCAGTATGGTGATGTTTACCAAAGAGGTGACTACAATGTGGATGATGAGAACCAATTTTACTTCGTTGATGGTTCCTGGAATGGAGAAGTTTTTACGCGGGAAGGTAATAAGATCACGGCAGACCTGTCAAGCGGTAAACAAATATACGCCGTTTTGGCAATTCGATACATAACAGATTCCCGGAAGGAATTAGCGGGAAGTATTTCTGTCCGGAGCAAAGACCCGGATGTAGCAGTTACAATGAACCCGGATTATCGATATGACCCTGCGCTGCGTGAATCCACAATTGTTCAGACTGCCTATACAATAAAGCTCAATGGAAAACCATTGGAACTCGAGAACGAATCCAACAGGTGGACCGAACACTGGAGTGTGCTTAGGTATAAGAAAAAAGCAGATTCATCCGTTGCTACGGGCATTAAACTGGAATATATTGATATTCGAATTCGCTACATAGCTTCTGATGGTAAAGATTCTGCGTTTACATACAGATGCACAGATCCGGAACTTCTGACGCTCTTTCCGCAGTCGACTGAACCTGCAGAACCCGAGGAAGAAGGACTCATCGGCTGAGACACTAGATAAAAAGCTGAGAATTTTAGCTCGTGAAAAGCGAATTTTAGATATCAGAGCCTAAAATTGAGTGTATGTTCTAAAATTTAGAGGCAAATTTAGATATCAAAGGCAAAAATCGAGTTTGTGTTCTAAAACCTTCGGGTCGAAATGCGGCGAAAAAGGTCGAACTGTGTCGAATATTACTTTTGGCACAATTCATCAAAATAACAAAAATAGAAAATAAATATATCAAAGGCAATAAAAGGCAAAAAAGAAAGTGTATTTTCGAAAAAATTTTAGAACAGAAACTGCCTTTTTGAAGTTAATATCTAAAACCACGCAAAAAATTTAGAACAGAAAGTGCAAAATGACAAGTACTATCTAAAATCCCATTTTAGCGCGTGCTATGGCACAAACTTCCGAAAAACGCTTGCATTCCAAGCGAATGTATGCTATCATATAGATACACGATTCCATAAAGTATGACTAGAAGAGTGGGTGAATGCCCACTCTTTCAATTTTGTTTGGGGGATAATAAATGGCAAAAAAGAAAATTACGGATATTATAGAAGAAATCAGCGCAGAATTTCTGGCACAGAACGGACTTGAGCTTTACAACTCCGAGTTTGTGAAGGAAGGGCGCGACTGGTTTCTGAGAATATACATCGACAAGACGCAGGAGGCGCAGGAAGCTGCGAAGACAGCAATCGCAGCGGCTTCGGAGCGCGCGGCGGAAACCGAAGAGACGGAAACCGCCGACGAGGCACCGCTGCCGGCAATCTATGTTTCGACCGACGACTGCGAGAAGGTCAGCCGCTTTCTCAGCGCGGAGCTTGACCGCATCGACCCGATTGAGCAGAATTACTATCTGGAAGTTTCCTCACCGGGAATGGATCGGACACTTCTTAAAGATAAGGATTTTGCGCGTTTTGTGGGTGAAATCGTTGACATCAGCCTGTACAAGGCGTTAAACGGACAGAAGTCTTTCCAGGGGAGACTCCTCGGCATCGAAGACGGGAACATCGTCATTACGGACGAAAAAGAGAACAGAACAGAATTCCCAAGAGAGCAGGTTGCCAAGACGAAACTTGCTGTAATATTCTAAGGAGGTAACAGTTAAAATGAATAAGGAATTTATACAGGCCATCGAGGATTTGGAGAAGGAAAAGCATATCTCCAAAGAGATTTTGCTGGAAGCAATCGAATCCGCGCTTGTATCTGCATACAAGAAGAACTACGGAACATCCCAGAATGTGCGCGTGGACATCAACCAGGATACCGGCGATATCAATGTTTACATGCGTATGGATGTTGTCGATGACGACGATTTTGAAGATGATCTGACACAGATTACTTTGGAAGAGGCGATGGAAATCGACCCGAGATACGAAGTCGGCGATGTGGTGGAATATCAGGTTACTCCGAGGGATTTCGGCAGAATCGCGGCGCAGACTGCCAAGCAGGTTGTCGTTCAGAGAATCAGAGAAGCGGAGCGCGGAATGATTTTCGACAACTTCATCACGCGTCAGGGCGAAATCGTAACAGGGACCGTACAGAGAGTCAGCAATGAGACTTTGTTCATAAATGTAGGAAATACAGAAGGAATTCTTTCGCCGAACGAACAGGTTCCGGGCGAACACTACAATATCAACGACAGACTCAAAGTTTACATCATGGATGTAAGAAAGAGCAACAAAGGACCGCAGGTGTTCCTTTCGCGCTCCCATCCGGGTCTGGTAAAGAGACTGTTCGAGCTGGAGGTTCCGGAAATTGAGGACGGAACGGTAGAAATCAAAGGAATCGCAAGAGAAGCCGGTTCCAGAACGAAGATGGCCGTTTATACGGAATTTGAAAATGTTGACCCGGTAGGAGCATGTGTCGGAACCAGAGGTGCCAGAGTGCAGGCAATCGTGGACGAACTGCACGGTGAAAAAATCGACATCATCACATGGAGCGAAGATCCGAAGGTGCTGATTGCCAATGTTCTCAGCCCGTCCAAGGTTGAGCAGGTAATCATTTCGGATGAGGCGGAAAAGTCGGCAACGGTAGTCGTTCCGGACTATCAGCTTTCCCTGGCGATTGGTAAAGAAGGACAGAATGTAAGACTGGCGGCAAGAGTCAGCGGATGGAAGATCGACATCAAGAGTCACAGCCAGTATGAGGCGTCGACTCCGGATCTTGTAGAAATCGAAGAAATTGAAGATTTGGATGAGCCGGAAGCAGTGGAAACACTGCAGGCATCGGAAATGCCGCAGGCAATGCCGGAAGAAGTTTTGGAAGAACCGGAACTTACCAAAGTGGAGGAATAATTTGAAAGAACGAAAGGTACCCATGAGAACCTGCGTGGGATGCACAGAATCAAAAGACAAGAATGATTTAATCCGAATCGCGATATACGAGGGCGCATTTACGGTCGACCCGAGCGGAAGAGCCAAGGGGCGCGGCATTTACATCTGTAAAAACAGCCCGGACTGTTTTGAGAAAGCAGTAAAGCGAAAGGCGTTTGAGCGTGCGCTGAAAAAAGCGGTAACCGATGAGGAGAAGGAAAGGCTGAAGAGCGAGCTTGAGGCGGCAAAATGAAGAGAAGCAAGGTAGAAAGCTATCTGGGTTTTGCGGCGAAGGCGCGGAAAATTTCCACAGGATATAATACCTGTCTTTTCATGATGGAGAAGCGGAAGATTAAGCTTTTGATACTGGCGGAAGACCTTTCGGAAAACTCCAGGGAGAAGATGACCGCGGCGGCAGACAAGCAAGGCGTGCCGTATCGCATATACGGAAAGATAGAGGACTTATCCCACATGACGGGAACGGAAGGCAAGGGAATATTCGGTCTTGCCGACGATAATTTTGCAAAGGTAATTTTAAGTGAGATTGATAGACAATCGTTAGAAGAGGAGGTGTTCTAATGGCAAAGGAAAATAACACACAGGAAACCACTATTGTGAAAGCAGCCCCGAAAAAGGCTGACGGCCAAAAAGATGAACAACCGAGAGGAACCGTGAAAGCGGCAAGCATGGCGCAGGTGCGCACACTGGGCGCAAACAAGCATGCAAAAGCACAGCAGACTCAGCAGGAAAGACCGCAGGCGCGTCCGCCGATGGGAAAACCTGTTGTGAATAAAGATTTGGAAACAAGAAACCGTCCGCCAATCGGAAAGCCGATGGCAAAACCGATGGGTAAGCCGATGGCAAAATCCGAGGTGCCGCAGGAAATTGCGGAAAAAGCACCGGAAGCCGAGGCAGTCAGGACGGAAACTCCGGCAGCAGCGGAAGCTGCAAATGCACAGCCGGTAAAAACAGAGACTCCGGCAGCAGAGGCAGCAAAACCGGCGGAACCGCCGAAATCTGCAGAGGCTCCGAAGGAAGAAGCTCCGAAGAAGGAAGAACCGAAGGCAGAACCTGCCCCGGCAGAAGCGCCAAAGGCAGAGCCTGCAGCAGGCGGAAATAAAAAAGCGGATGACAAGCAGGACAGAGCGGGCAGAAACGACAGAAATGACCGAGCAGGTCGCGATGGCAGAGGCGATAGAAACGATAGAAATGACCGAAACGACCGCGGCGGCAGAGGTCCGCGTGACAGGAATGATAGAAACGATCGCGGCGGACAGGACAGAGCAGGTAGAAACGACCGAAATGACCGCGGCGGCAGACCGTCCGAAGGCGGCAGAGGTCCGCGCGATAGAAATGACCGAAATGACCGTGGCGGACAAGGCGGCGCAGGCAGAGCTGACCGCGGCGGCAGAGGATCAGACCGTCCGGCACTTTCCAAGATGGAGACAAAGCCGAATCAGAAGAATACGGAAAAACGCGACCATCAGGAAAAGGAAAGAAATAAATTTGCGAAGCTCGAAAATGGCGGCAGCCAGGGCAAGAAGAACAAGGAAAGAATGCAGCAGCGTTCTCTTGAAAAACAGGCAAAACCGAAGAAACACAACAAACCAAAGCCTGTAGTTGAGGAGGAGGATGACATTTTGGAAGAACTTCCGACAGGAACAATAGCCGTAACGGCACCGATCACGGTAGCAGGATTCTGCGAACAGGTCGGCGTATCCACATCCATGGTAATCATGGCACTTATGAAAATGGGTATCATGGCAAACATCAACCAGAATATCGACGAAGACACCATTATGATTCTGGCAGACGATTTAGGAATCAAAGTTGTCGTAAGCAAAGTGGAAGAAGAAGAGGAAGAAGAAGGTCTGGAGCTTTTCGAAGACAAGGAAGAAGACCTGAAGCCTCGTGCACCGATTATCACGGTTATGGGCCATGTTGACCACGGTAAGACATCCTTGCTTGATGCCATCAGAAAGACAAATGTAACCGCTTCCGAATCGGGCGGAATCACGCAGCACATCGGTGCGTCCGAAGTCATGATCAACGGACAGAAAATCGTGTTCCTCGATACGCCGGGTCACGAAGCCTTCACGGCAATGCGTGCCCGCGGAGCACATATTACAGATATCGCGGTACTCGTTGTTGCAGCAGACGACGGCGTTATGCCGCAGACCATCGAGTCCATCAGCCATGCGAAGGCGGCAGGCGTTCCGGTTATCGTAGCAATCAATAAGATCGATAAGCCGGGTGCAAACCCTGACAGAGTAAAACAGGAACTTACGGAGCACGGAATCCTTGTGGAAGACTGGGGCGGCGATGTTATTTCCGTACCGGTATCAGCAAAGACCGGCGAAGGCATTGTAAACCTTCTCGAAATGATTCTGCTTCAGGCAGAAGTGCTTGAACTCAGAGCAAATCCGAACAGACTTGCGATGGGTTCGGTTATCGAAGCAAGACTGGATAAGAACAAAGGTCCGGTTGCGACCCTCCTTGTAACAAACGGAACGCTCAAGACAGGAATGAGCGTGGTAGCGGGAACCTGTGCCGGAAGAATCAGACTTATGACGGACTTCAAGGGCAAAGAAATTAAGAAAGCAGGCCCTGCGACAGCGGTTGAAATCCTGGGTCTTTCCGATGTACCGGAAGCCGGCGATGAATTCAATGCGGTTAAGCAGGATAAGATCGCGAAAGAAATCGCAGACAACCGTAAGCAGAAACTCAGAGAAGAAATTCTCGCAAGAAACGCAAGCACGACGCTGGAACAGCTCTTCAGCCAGATTCAGGAAGGCGAGGTCAAGGACCTCAACCTCATCATCAAGGGCGATGTACAGGGCTCTATCGGTGCAATCGTTGCATCTCTTGAGAAACTCAATAACGAAAATGTAAGAGTCAGAATCATTCATACCGGCGTTGGTACGGTTACGGAGTCCGATGTAATGCTTGCCGGAACGACAGGCTCCATCATCATCGGTTTCAACGTAAGACCGACAACTGCGGTTCAGACTTTTGCGGACAGAGAAAACATCCAGATCAGACTTTACAGAGTCATCTACGACATCTTAAACGATGTGGAAGACGCGATGAAGGGCATGCTTGATCCTGAATTTAAGGAAGAAGTTTTGGGTAAAGTAGAAGTAAGAGAAACATTCAAAGTTCCGAATGTCGGCATCATCGCAGGTGCTTATGTTCAGGAAGGCAAGGTTATCCGAAATGCGGAAGTTCGTCTTGTGCGTGACGGCATCGTCATCCACGAAGGAACGATTTCCTCACTCAAGAGATACAAGGACGACGCAAAGGAAGTCAACCAGGGCTATGAATGCGGTATCGGGATTGAAAACTACAACGACATCAAGGAAGGCGACATCATCGAATGCTTCCACATGGTTGAGGTAGAAAGGAAATAAAAATGGGCAAAGGCTACAGACAGGGCAGACTCGGAGAAGAAATCCGCAGAATCATCAGTGAGCTTTTGATCAGCGGAATTAAAGATCCGAGAGTTGCAGAGCATATGATCAGCATTTCCGGCGTTTCGGTGACGAGCGACGGAAGCTATGCGACCTGTTATGTGTCGGTGCTGAATTTCAGCAAGGACGAGGAAGAAAAAAAGAGCGAGGAAAACGATATTCTTGCAGGTCTTAACAGCGCAAAGGGTGTGATGAAGAAAGAAATTTCGCGTCAGGTGAAGGTTCGTCACATCCCGGAGCTGATTTTCAAAATCGACCATTCCATGGATTACGGCAGACACATAGAGGAGATTTTAGACACCATCGATTTTGACAGTTATCAAAAAGATGAGGAAGAAGCAGAAGATGCAGATGAAAAAGGCGAATTTTAAGATTCGCCTTTTGGCATATAGCATAAATGAAGGAAAAGACAGAGGAAACAGAAGATGAACAACACTTACAAGGAAATCGCGCAGGTTCTCGAAGGAGCGCAGACGATTCTGCTCTATCCGCATGTCAGCGCAGACGGGGATGCACTCGGTTCATGCGCCGCGCTTTGCAGAGCTCTTCGCATGAAAGGAAAGGAGGCTTTCATTCTCGTAGAGGAAGAACTGCCGCTGAATCTTGCTTTTTTGGATAAGGGATATTGTACGGAAGATCCGAATGTCATTGAAAATGTTGACATTTCATTCTGCGTGGACTGCGGGGATGCAACACGCTTTCCGGGACGCACGGAGAAATTTGCGAAAGGGAAGACAAGCGTGTGCATCGATCACCATCACACTACAACGGAATTTTGCGACTACAATTATGTGGACCCGGATGCGGCGGCCACAGGCGAGCTTGTGTTTGACCTGCTGAAGGAGATGGAAATTCCGCAGGACATCGAAATCGGCGAGGCAATTTTTGCGGCAATCACTACAGACACCGGGAACTTCCAGTATTCCAACACCACCAAAAGATGTTTTGAGATCATGACCGAACTCTTCGACTGGGGCGTAGACACGAACAAAGTCAGCGTTCAGCTTTACGAAAATGTAAGGCTGGAGCGAAAGATTATTGAAACCATGGCATTTTCGACCCTCAATCTTCTGGCAGACGGAAAAGCCGCAGTAGCATATGTGACACAGGAAATGCTGGAAAAGAGCGGCGCCCTTTCGGAGGAAACCGAGAATGTGATTCGCGAGCTTAGGAGCATCGCAGGCGTGGAATATGCAGCCTTTTTGAAAGAAAAAGGGCCGGAAACGGTGCGCCTCAGCCTCAGAGCAAAGACCCAAGGCGATGTTTCGGTAATTGCCGAAAAATTCGGCGGCGGCGGACATATAAAAGCCGCTGGTGCAACGCTTAACATGACGATAGAAGATGCTGTAAACGCTGTGTGTGCGGAACTCGAAAGAGCCGCAGGTGCAGAGCACGACAGGATGCAGCAGGGTGAATCGGAGACAAAATGAAAGACGGAATTTTGAACATAAACAAGCCGCAGGGCGTAACATCGCATGATGTGGTAAGAGACATCCGAAGACTGCTTGGCATAAAGAAAATCGGACATACCGGAACTCTTGACCCGATGGCAACCGGCGTTCTTCCGGTTTGTATCGGCAAGGCGACCAGAATCACCGAGTATACGGATTTGGACTTTAAAAAGTATCGCTGCACGCTGAGGCTCGGGATGGTAACGGACACGCAGGACATCTGGGGAGAAATTCTCGAAGATAACCCCACGGCGGGAATCACGCCAGACGATGTTCAGGAGGCTTTTTCGGGCTTTCACGGAAAAATCAGCCAGAAGCCGCCGATGTACAGCGCGGTCAGAGTAGGCGGAAGACGGCTTTACGACTATGCCAGAGCGGGAGAAACCGTGGAGGTGAAGGAGCGGGAGATCTATATTCGTGCTTTAGAAATTGAGCTGATGGATTTCGCGCATGACAGCGATGTGAAAAAGGTGACTTTCACTGTGGAGTGTTCGAAGGGCACCTACATCCGGACGATTTGCGAGGATGTGGGTCGGCATCTCGGATGCGGCGCAGCGATGGAGAGCCTCGCAAGGATTGCAAGCGGAGCATTCAAAATCGAGGATGCCATTGATCTTTACGAGCTCGTGGATACATATTCGAGCAGACGCTTTGAGGGCGAAAAGTATTTCGTGGAGCCGGCAGATGCACAGGCTCTCGCAGAAATCAAAAAGCTGGTGCTGCCGACGGATTATCCGCTGACGCATTTTGGAAGTGCGGTCATGGATGAGGCGATGGGTAAAAAGTTCATCGACGGATGGCACATTTCCTTCCGGGACTGCGAAGTGACGGAAAAACCGGAATTTGAACAGAAAGAGCCGGAATTTGAAATCCGTCCGGAATATAGAGGGGCATATAAAATGTACCGCCGCACCGCTTGCGGCAATGATTTTCTGGGCGTGGCATTTTACAGCCCGAAATACAAGAAACTCGTGGCAGATAAGGTTTTCTGCCGAAATGACGAGGTCTGAAGCAAAGCGCGGGACTTGCGAAACAGCTTTGGACAGAGAAGAGGTATATGCGATGAAAAAGTTTGAGACAATAGAAGAAATCACGCAGATTGAGCCGTCTTGCGTGGCTCTGGGAAATTTTGACGGAGTACATGTCGGACACAGGCAGCTGATCAAGTCCGCTGTGGAAAAGGCGAAGGAAAAGGGACTTGCAAGTGCGGTTTTCACTTTTTCCAATCATACAAAGAGCCTGATTCCCGGTGCCAAGCCGGTAAAAAACATCGTCTACAGTGAAGAAAAGGAAGCGTTGATTGAGAAATTAGGCGTGGACTATCTGGTGAATATTCCTTTTACCGAAGAGATTATGCGAATGCCGCCGGAAGCCTTCGTGAAAACATTTCTGGCGGACAAAATGAACGCGAAAGAGGTTTTTTGCGGGTTTAACTATCACTTTGGCTATAAGGGAGAAGGCGACACGAAAACGCTGCGGATTCTCGGAGCAAAGTTCGGCTATCATGTGAACGAAATGAAGGCGGTTTCGCTCGACGGTGATGTGGTCAGCTCCACGCTGATACGAAACATGATCATGGCGGGCGAGATGGAGGAATGCGCGAAATATCTCGGCAGGAATTATGACATCGGCGGAGAGGTTGTCGTAGGCAATCGGCTGGGACGCTCAATTGGCTTTCCTACCTCGAACATTATGATTG
Organism: uncultured Clostridia bacterium; assembly: GCA_934233735.1. Taxonomy (GTDB): domain Bacteria; phylum Bacillota; class Clostridia; order Peptostreptococcales; family Anaerovoracaceae; genus CAG-238. Next base: position 22,124 of record CAKQGQ010000020.1, read on the forward strand.
ACGAGAGCATGGTAACGCCGCCCAACGGTGTGTATATCACCTACTGCATTTACAACGGGGTGAAGTACCCGAGCGTTACGAATGTCGGAATCAAACCGACCATTGGCACCTTTAAAAAGAATATGGAAACACATATTTTTAATTTTGACAAGGAATTATACGGAAAAATGATAAAGATTGAATTTATCAAAAAAACCCGTGACGAGGTCAAGTTCGCAGGGATTGACGAGCTTTCCGCGCAGATTGCGAAAGACTGTCTGGAAGCGAAGACCTATCACGGGCTGTAAGGCTTACATAGAGCTGTTGGGCTATTCGACACCGTCACGAAGTTCCGGACCCGGATCCGGGCTCCATTCGGATAGGATGATGCTTGCGACAACCAATACGCCGCCGAGCCATCCCGCAGCGCCGAGCACTTCATGCAGAATTGCAACCGAAGCAATTGCGCCGACTACCGGCTCAATGGTCAGAATCAAGGCAACGCGGTTTGCGGCTACATGCTTCTGCGCACTTGTCTGAAGGATAAAACAGAGCGCGGAGCAGACAAGCCCTAAAACAATCAGCGCGCCAAGTTCAAGCGTGGTGAGGCTTTCGGGAACCGTTTCCCTTGCTGCAAAAATTCCGATAAAGCCCAGAACTGCAATCGTTGCAAGCTCAATGACAGTCAGAGCATAAACATCATGTGACTTCGCAAGCTTTTCAATCGCAACGATTTGGCCGGCTCCAAAGAATGCAGCGCCAAGACAGATGGCATCACCGATATTAAAGCCGAAGTCTGTACTTCCGCCCATGGAAATGAGGTAGACGCCGACAACGCAGATAACGACGCACAGCGCTGATTTTTTCGTCAGACGGATGCGGTAAAAAATAAAGTTGACAAGCGGCACGCAGATTGCGCCAAGCGTTGAGAAGAACGCGGTACGTGATGCTGTCGTATACTTAATGCCGTAGGTGGCGCAGACATAACAGGCAAACATCAGAATGCCGATTTTAATTCCGGCTTTTAATAATTCTTTATCGATATTTTTCAGGTGTGGAAAACACGCAATCGCAAGCGCGACAGCGGCGACGCTGAAACGAATCGCCTGAATATAGAAGGTCGGAAGCGCATCGGTATAGCGCAGACCTAAGAAACCAAAACCCCAGCAGACACCAACGATGACGAGACCGATAACTGCGAAGATTTCCTCTTTGCTTTTTTTCTTGTGTTGAAAATTCATTTGCACACATCCTTTCACAGTGGCGGAGCGAAACACAGCCGCTTCGACGCTTTGTTACTAACTTAACATAAAAGAAAGGAAAATGCAAGAGAGGCATAGAGATGAGATAGATAAAAACAGTAAAATGTGTTATAATGTATACAATGTGATTAGGGAGGATTTGAATGAAACTATTTGACAACAGAGTGCAGGAAACCAAATACAAGGTTTTAAGAGAGGTCGCGATTCAGGCATGGGAAGGCCATGAGATTTTTGCGGAGTTCAACCGCATCGCTGGAAATGTCATCCCAAAGGATCAGCCGCCTCAGACTTGCTGTATTTATAAGGACAGAGCTGTTGTTGCAGAGCGAATTCGTCAGGCAGCAGGTGGAAGTCCAAACGAGCCGGGCATCGTGCATGTCATCGACATTGCCTGTGATGAATGTCCGGAAGCAGGTTATGTCGTTACGGACCTTTGCCGCGGATGTCTGGCGCATCACTGCGTGGAAGAGTGCAAACGCAATGCGATTATCATTGACGAACATCAGCATGCGAAAATTGACAAAAGCAAATGCGTAGAATGCGGAAGATGTGCAAAAGCCTGCAAATACAGTGCGATTCACAATTTCCAGCGTCCTTGCGAAAATGCCTGCAAAGTCGGTGCGATTTCGATGGCACCGGGCGGAGAAGCGTGTATCGATTACGATGCCTGCATCGACTGCGGCGCCTGCGTTTATCATTGTCCGTTCGGCGCGCCTGTTGACAAATCCAGCATTGTAGATGTCATCAAGGAACTGAAAGCTGCTATACAGGCAGAGGAAAACGGCGGCAAAAACAATTTAATTGCAATCGTTGCACCGGCAATCGCCAGTCAGTTCCAATATGTTCCGCTTGGGAATGTCATCACAGGTATTAAAAAACTGGGATTTGACAGGGTACTTGAGGTAGCAACCGGAGCAGACATGGTTGCTTATAAAGAAGGGCTGGAACTTGTGGAAAAAGGATTTTTAACATCCTCCTGCTGTCCGGCATTCGTCAAGTACATAGAAACGAAACATCCGGCGATGGTTCCGCATATTTCCCATAATCTCTCTCCGATGGCGGAACTGGGACGCGCGATTAAGGAACATGAACCGGATGTTAAAATCGTCTTCATCGGACCTTGCATCGCGAAAAAGGCAGAAATCAAAAAAGAAAAGGTTTCCCCTTATGTTGACTATGTTATAACCTTCGAGGAACTTCAGGCTCTCTTTGACAGCCGCGACATTACCCTGCGCGATCAGGAGCCGACGGAATGGAATCAGGCATCTTACTACGGCAGGATGTTTGCGACCTCCGGGGGCGTGGCAGCAGCGGTTGCCGAGATTTTGAAGGAGCTCAAGGTTGAAAATTTCGAGCTGAATGCGATTTCCTGCGACGGAATTGATAAATGTAAACCTGCGCTTTTAAAGGCGAGCAAAGGCGTTTCACCGTATAACTTTATCGAAGGCATGATCTGCACGAGAGGCTGCGTGGGCGGCATGGGCAACCCAACCTGGCGCGAAGATATTTCGGAAGAAATCGAAGAACATGCTGAAGAGGCGGAAATCACGGAAATCCTGACACATCTGGAGCTGTAGAATTTGAAAAGGGGTCTGTTTTGGCACAGGCTTTGAATGTGCCGATTGTAAACAACCCCTTTTATAATGCTTATTTTACCAAACAGTCGCCGCTCATCTCCGGCGGAATTTTAAGTTCCATAAGTTTCAGCATTGTTGGAGCGATGTCCGCAAGCTTAGCTGTGTCCTGCAAATCTTCACGGAATTCGCAAGGATTGGCACTGATGTGAACCAGCGGAACCGGATTGGTGGAATGCGCGGTCACGACATTGCCGTCCGCATCCAGCATACAATCCGCATTGCCGTGGTCTGCTGTCAAAAGAATCTGACCACCCGCAGCAAGTACTGCATCGGTGACCTTTTGCACGCAGAGATCGAGCGCTTCAATAGCTTTTACCGCAGCGTCGAAAACACCTGTGTGGCCGACCATGTCGGCATTCGCGAAGTTCAAAATAATGGCGTCATAGACGCCTGTGCCGATTTCTTCGACGACTTTATCAGTAACCTCAGAGGCGCTCATTTCAGGCTTGAGGTCGTAGGTCGCAACCTTCGGCGACGGAATCAGGATTCGGTCTTCTAAAGGATTTGCAGCTTCGACGCCGCCGTTGAAAAAGAAGGTGACATGTGCATATTTTTCAGTTTCCGCGATGCGAAGCTGGTGCAGTCCGTTTGCGGAAAGATATTCGCCGAGCGTATTTTTAATTGTCTGCGGCGGAAATGCAATCTCGACATTCGACATGGAAGCATCATACTGCGTCATGCAGACATAGACGAGGTTTTGCGGAGTCCTTTTCCGTTTAAAACCGTCGAAATCCGAATCAACGAAGGCACGCGTAATTTCTCTGGCACGGTCCGGGCGGAAATTGCAGAAAATCACGGAATCGCCGTCCGAAACAGGTGCGGCCCCGCTGCACACAGTCGGCAGAATGAATTCGTCGGTTTCTCCTGCCTCGTAAGCCGAGCGAAGCGCTTCCGATGCGGAAGCTGCATGACGGCCGTCGAGAAGTGTGAGCGCGTCGTAGGCTTTTTCAACTCTTTCCCAGCGTTTGTCACGATCCATCGCATAGTATCTGCCGGAAACAATGCCGATTTTCAGCGAAGGCAGCGACTGTGCAAGCTTTTCCATCTCTTCTATGTAATGGATTCCCGATGTCGGCGGCACATCTCTGCCGTCCATAAAGCAGTGAAGCAGAATGTTTTTCACGCCGCGGCTGTCTGCGAGCCGAACGGCGGCTTTGATATGCTCAATATGGCTGTGCACACCGCCGTCGGACAAAAGTCCGAAGATGTGAAGCGTGGAATTTTCACTGAGTACATGGTCGATGGCTTTGTTCAGAGCAGCGTTTCCATTAAAAATGCCATCTTCAATCGCTTTGGTGATGCGTGTAAGCTCCTGATAAACGATGCGGCCTGCGCCGATATTCAGATGACCGACCTCGGAGTTTCCCATCTGTCCTTCGGGAAGTCCCACCGCAAGACCGCTCGCCTGAAGGCGGATATGTGGGTACATCTCAAATATTTTATCGAGATTCGGCGTGTGCGCCGCCTTGACTGCATTGCCGTAATCGGACGGATTCAGGCCGAAGCCGTCGAGTATCATCAGCATGGTCGGGCGGATCTGCACCGCTTTCTGCGTGTTTGTCTGTGTATGTTGGTTTGACATAAAACTACCTGCTTTCTTTTTGGTCGGAAGTGCTGCGCAAGGCAGCTTCCGCACTCTTATCCTATACCACCATTTTACCAAAATCCGACCCAAAAGAACAGAAGCATGCGCAAAAAAGAGAAACCGCAGGCGATATTTTTTGCAAGGAGGGCGGAGAGTATGGTAAAATATCGGTAAGAGCGCCTCGGCGCAAAAGGAAAGGATGACGGAAATGAAGTGGACGGCAGAACAGGCGAAGGCGATTGAGCTTAGAAACAAAAATATTTTGGTTGCGGCAGCGGCAGGCTCCGGCAAAACGGCGGTTCTCGTTGAGCGAATCAAACGGCTGATTTTAGAGGATGGGTGCAGTATCGACAAAATGCTGATTGTCACCTTTACGAACGCAGCGGCTTCCGAAATGAAGGAGAAAATCGAGACCGCAATACAAAAGGAAATCGCGGAAAATCCCGGTGCGGGGACAGCTCTGAAGCGTCAGCTTGACCTGCTGCCTCTTGCGAACATCAGCACGTTTCACGCTTTTGCGCTGGAGGTCATCCGCCGCTATTTCTATATTATCGACATCGAGCCGAACTTCAAAATCTGCGACAATGTGCAGCAGGAGCTTCTGAAAGAGCAGGCGATGGACGAGCTTCTGAAGCAGTATTTTGAGGAAGCGAGCCCGGAATTCTTCGAATTTTTAAATAAATACAGCGGTGACCGCAATGAAAATCGTTTCAGGCAGACAGTGCGAAAAACCTTTGAGGTCATCCAGAGTCTGCCCGAGCCGTTTCCGTGGCTTGCGGAAGCGGTCAATGAACTTGGCGCGGATTTTGAGAGTTTTTCGCAAGGGAAGGTGGTCTCCTATATTTTAAGCGACGCAAAGCGCAGGCTCGCGGAGGTCGCAGAAAGCCTTGTGCAGGCAGCGCAGGAAGCGGAAGCCTGCGGTCACGAAGGCGTACTGGAGATTACGACGACTTATCGCCTACTGGCAGAGGAGCTGTGTGAAGCTACGGAAAGCGGTGATTTTGAGGCAATTCGCAAGGTGCTGGACGGGGTAAAGATGCCGTCTCTTCTGAAGAAATATTTTAAGCCCGACGAACTGCACACGCAGGCGGAGATGGACGAGCGCAAGGAAAGACTGGAAAACGCACGCGAGCCGCTGAAAGATGCAGTTGCGTCATTAAAGAAGGACTATTTTTACGACAGCCTCGAAAATCTTTATGCCGAGGTGCGGGAAAGCTATGCTGATGGAAAATTTTTCTTTCAGATTATGAAGGATTACCGAGACATTTTCGCGCAGCTCAAGTCCCGGCGCGGCGTGGTGGATTTCAGCGATATTGAGCATTTTGCGTTTGAGATTTTGAAGGATGAGGAAGCCGCGGCATATTATAGGGAAAAATTTTCCTACATTTTCATTGATGAATATCAAGACAGTAATATCCTGCAGGAGGCTCTGGTCGCGCGCATCAAGCGGGAGAACAATCTCTTTATGGTCGGCGATGTGAAGCAGAGCATTTATAAATTCAGACTTGCCGAGCCCGAAATTTTTCAGGGCAAATACCGCGCTTTCGCGAAGGAAGCGGAAGAGGCGGCTGCAAAGGGCGAGGAAAGTCTTTCCGAAAAAATTGACTTAAACCGTAATTTCCGAAGCAAAAAAACGGTCATTGACTTCATCAACCGCGTGTTCACGCGCATTATGCCGGACTACGACGAAAACGCGGCATTGTACTTAGGTGATGTATTTGGCGAGCACTGTAATTTTGCGCCGAAAATGTTTCTTGCGGAAACGCCCTGGGACGAGTCGGAGGACCTTGACGATGAACTGAAAAACATGATAAAGGCAGAGAAAGAGGCCTTATCGGCGGTTAAAATCATCAAAGACTCGCTTGGCAAAACAATTTTTGACAGTAAAAAGGGCATCGAACGACCCTTGCAGAAAGGCGATGTCGTGATTTTGCTGCGCGGAATCAAGAATTACGGCGATATTTTCTGCGAAACTTTGACAGACAACAATCTGCCGGCGTATGTGGACGACAACGACGGCTATTTCGATACGATGGAAATCAATATTTTTATGTCGCTTCTGGCGCTGATTGACAACGAAAAGCAGGATATTCCACTGCTGACGGTCATGCGCTCGGAAATTTTCGGCTTCACCATCCGCGAAATGGTGGAAATCCGTGTGGCCTCCTACGCAATGCCGCCTGCAGATTCATCGGCCCCGACGCCTGTCGTTTCGACTTCGGAGGGCGTATTCCCGGCGAATGCGGCATCGCTTTCCGGCAGTGCCGCCCTTGCAGCAGCGTCAGGCTCAGCGCTCGATTCGGCAATCGTCCCCGATGCGCAGCCTTCCGCCGCTCGCAAAAAGGTCTGCTCCTACCATGACGCCCTTGTCAACTATGCTGAAAACGGAGCTGACATAAATCTGAAATCCAAGTGTTTGCAAGCTCTGCAGCAGCTTGCAGACTGGCGCAGAGACGCGAGGATGCTGCCGCTTGAAGAACTGGTCTGGCAGCTCATGCTGGACACCGGATTTTATATTGCGATGGGCGCAATGCCGGCGGGCAGTCAGCGTCAGGCAAACCTGCGTGCGCTTGCCGACAAGGCTTTGGCATACCGCAAGTCGCAGGGCGGCTCGCTTTACGGCTTCATGCAGTACATCGACGCTGTAAAGCAGCGCAAAGTCACCATGGGGCAGGTAAAAATCGCAGCAGAAGGCGATGACACAATCCGCATCATGACGATTCATAAATCCAAAGGACTTGAATTTCCGATGGTGCTTTTGGCAGGCTTCTGCCGCCGCCTCAACTACACGAAGAGCGGACGAGACATCGCCATTCACAAAGATTTCGGCATCGGTTTCCCGATTGTAAACTACGAGGAAAGCTGGATGAAAACCGGCATTATTCAAAATGTAATCCGCACAAAACTCCATCGTGAGGAAGTCGAAGAGGAAAAGCGAATCCTCTATGTTGCGATGACCCGCGCTAAAGACATCTTGTACATCCTCGGCATGATTGACGACTTTAACGATTCCATCTCGGCTCTGGTCAAAACCGCTCCGAGCGATTCGTCGTATTTTTCGATGAGCGGACGCTGCATTTATGAAGACCCCGAAGCGCGTGCCTATATAAAAAATGAAGATTTGCGCTCGCTTTCCGAAGGCACGCGCCGCTCCGTGGCCCGCGCCCTCGCACTGCTCGAAATCCCGACGGGCGGCGGGGCTTCTGGGGCTTCTGGGGCTTCTGGGGCTTCTGGGGCTTCTGGGGCTTCTGGGGCTTCTGGGGCTTCTGGGGCTTCTGGGGAGACATCGCCAATCGGCGATGTGCGTTTGTCGAAAGATGTCGAACGGCGCATGACCTTTGAATATCCGTTTGCCGCCGACCTCAAAATTAAATCCAAATACGCAGTCAGCGAACTTGCAGGCAAAGGCGAAGCAGAACTATCGCTGTCTGAGCCAAAGAGCTTCAAGGCACATGACAAATTCACGCTGGCTCAAATTGGTACGATAATCCATAAAGTGCTCGAAAAAATTGACTTCAATACTGCGTTTGCAGGCGCAGACACTTCTGCGAAGGTCGCCGCCGACAGCCATACTGGCTCAACTGCCGATGGCGTGTGCAAGTATGTTGCCGCACTCATGGACAGCATGGTGCGCGATGAATTCTTGACAAAAGAGGAAGCCGAAGCAGTAAATCCGAAGCTGATTGAACGCTTCATCGTCTCACCGCTCGGTCTGCGCATGGCAGCCGCAGCGAAGGCTGCGGCTGCGCCAGCGGCGGCACCGCAAAACATCCAGCCACAGTCTGCAGAAGTGCCGCTCGCGGCATCAAAATCCACTGCCGCAGCAAAAGCAAAAAGCGGCAGTTCCGATTTCCTCGGCCTGCAGCGGGAGCGACCGTTTAATCTGGTGCTTGAGCAGGCCGGCGCGCAGTCGATTGTGCAAGGTATCATCGACTGCTTCTTCGAAGAAGAAGGCGAACTCGTCCTCGTGGACTACAAGACGACCGGGGTTGGGAGCGAGGGCGAGTTAGCAGCGCGCCGGGAGGGCATCCGTGCAAGGTATGCTATGCAGATCGATTTATACCGCCGGGCACTTGAGGCGGCCACAGGCAAGCATGTGAAAGAGGCCTATCTGTATTTGACCAATCTTGGAGAGACAATTGAGATGTGACACCAGTGACAAGTTTTTATGTACTTTTAAATTTGAATGATATATAATGATGATAGAGAAAGGAGGCTCAAAGGATGACGGACAGAATTTATTCAATAACTGAGATTCAGACAATTTTGAATCCAATATTTGCTCGTAATGGAGTAAAGCGTGCGATTTTGTTTGGCTCATATGGAAAACGAAACGCCAGTAAAAAAAGTGACGTAGACTTGCTTGTGGATAGCGGCCTGCATGGACTGAAATTTATAGGGCTGGGAGAAGAAATTCGAGCGGCACTTGACAAGGAAGTTGACTTATTCGATGTTTCTCACATTGAGCCTGCCTCAAGGATTGAAAAAGAAATTGGAAGAACGGGGGTGTTGTTGTATGAAAAATAGAGCGATACTCCTAAAGCTAATTGAGCATATTGATAAAATTCAAAGTTATTGTAAAGATAATTCATACGAATCTTTCTCGAAAAATTCTCAGCTTGTCGAGGCATGTGTATTTAATCTGAGCCAGATGGGTGAGATGGTAAATCGGTTAGACGATGAGTTCATTGAAAAGCACAATGATATCCCGTGGCATCAAATAAGAGGATTAAGAAATCGAATCATACACGATTACGAAGGCGTTAATTTATATCTTGTTTGGGAAGTCATAAAAAATGATTTGCCGAATCTTAGAGATACACTCATCAAGATTTAAGATACTTTTATTTTTCAAAATTTAGAGGTTTGAAGCGATTTTGGACTTTCTGTTCTAAATCATCAAACCTCTTTTTAGATATTGTGGCCTAAAATGAAGTTTCTGTTCTAAATTTTTTTCCTGAAAATGGGTATATGCATTTATATGAATAAATATTCGTGATATATTATTGAAGAAATGGAAAATATTTCGAAAGAGAAATAGATACAAATAGAAAAAATGAGTCTAATAAGATAAAATTTAATAAAATGGAAGCGAACGCATTTGAAAAAATTAGAACAGAAACTCAAAAACAAAGAAAATGTTCTAAAAAATGCTTGCTAAATTTAGAACAGAAAGTCGAAATTTTGACTTAATATCTAAAATCTGATTTGAGGAGGCTTTTACGGCTGAATATAGGAGGAATCTTTATGCACATTCCCCTAAAACGCGTCCAAATGCCGAACATAATGGCAGTGAAGCGCATTCCCGAGGCCGCAAGAGAAAAATTAAGAAAAAAATAAGAAAAATCTTGTGCAGTTTTGGGGAGAAAGCGGTATGATAGAGGAGAAAAGGGGTATCGCGGCGGTGAGAGGATCCGAAGGACGCACGCTTGCGGCGTCAGAGGCGCTGCCGGGCGCGCCAAGAAGCGCATTCGGACAGGCATGTCGCAGGCACCAAGGCGCACGGCTCACCGCGGGCGGCCGCACGCCGCGGCCAAGCAGAAAGAGGAAGTAGATAAGATGGAAAAGATTTTGGTAGTAGACGATAACAGGGAGATTGTCGATTCGCTGGGGAAACTTTTGGCAATCGAGGGATATGAAATTTTGACGGCCTGCGACGGTATGGAGGCGCTGGACAAGATGGAGACAGAGAAGGTCGATTTGATTTTGCTCGATGTGATGATGCCGCGGCTGAACGGGCTTTCGGCGCTGATGAAAATCCGCGAGAAACATAATATACCGGCGATTATTTTGTCGGCAAAGACGGAGGAAAGCGACAAGGTGTCAGGGCTTTCGCTGGGCGCGGACGATTACATCGAAAAACCGTACAATCCGGCGGAACTTTTGGCGCGGGTCAAGGCGCAGCTTCGAAGATACAAGGCCTATGGCGGAAGCCGGGCAGCCGAGGCGCAAAGGGCAGAAATCACCAATGGCGGGCTTGTGCTTGACGACCAGCAGAAACAGCTTTTCGTGGATGGAGAGGCGGTGCGCCTGACAGCAACGGAATATAAGATCGTGGAGCTTTTGATGCGGCATCCGGGGCAGGTGTTTTCGGCAGAGCAGATTTACGAAAATGTCTGGAACGAAGACGCAAGTTACTCGGTGGAAAATACGGTGATGGTGCACATCAGGCACATTCGTGAAAAGATTGAAGTCGAGCCGAAAAATCCAAGATATGTAAAGGTGGTATGGGGAATTGGATACAAAATGGAAAGATGTTAAAGAAAAATGGAAGAAAATGATAGAAAGCGTATGTGAAAATCGCCACGGGATTATCGGCGGGCTTTGCCTCGCGGCGGGCGCGGTGCTTTTAATTGCGATGTTCGGCAGCTTTCATCGGATGTATACCCGGCAGATTTTGTTAGCAGGGTGCGTTATGAATCTTTTGCTGGTTATCGGCCAGACGCTGTGTTTACAGGCTGTCCGCAGGATACGGGAGCGTAAGGGCGCCGAAGGGTTTTTCTCGCAGGCGGCTGGCGAAAACTACGAAAATTACTATCCGATATGGGCGGAGCAAAAGGCGAAGCATGAGAAGCGGCTGAACACGGCGGCGGTTTTGCTGCTGATTGCGGCGGGGCTGTTCGTAGCTGTTCATATGTACCTGCACAGCGCTTACTTTTACATAAATTATGCGTTCTTCTATCTTTTGCCGCTTACGATTTTGCTGCAGTATGTGGTTTGCGGACGGACGCTCGCGCAGCAGGCGCAGGAAAATCTGGATGCGTTCATTGCGAGCATGCAGGAGATTAACCGTAAACGGGTAACGAGAGCCCTTGAGGTCGAAAAGGAAAGTCTCGCACGGGCGGCAAAGAGCGAGCAGCTTAAGGTAGACCTTATTTCCAACGTTTCGCATGATCTCAAGACGCCGCTGACCTCGATGGTCGGCTATCTGGAGCTTTTGAAAAAAGAGGAACTCGGCGAGACGGCACGTGATTATGTGGAGGTAATCGGAAACCGTGCGGAGAAGCTGAAGGAGATGATAAACAGTCTTTTCTCGTTGGCAAAGGCAAGCAGCGGCAACATCGAACTTCATCGGGAGGAGTTGAGACTGCATACATTGCTTGAGCAGATTTTGGCGGATATGAAGGATCGAATCGACGCGTCGGGGCTTGCATTTGTGCTGAATATGGAGGCGGAGCCGGATAAATTGTATACGGACAACACCTATTTGTACCGAATTTGTCAGAATCTGATTGAAAATGCGCTGAAATATTCGGCAAAGGGAACGCGAATCTTCCTCAAAACCTTCATAGCAGAGCAAAAAACGCCTATCGAAGTACGGAAAAAACTTTGCTTTGAGATTGTGAACACCTCTGCCTACCCATTGGACTTTTCAAAGGAGGACATTGTCGAGAGGTTTGCGAGAGGGGACAGAGCCAGAAGCACCGAGGGCAACGGGTTGGGGCTTGCGATTGTCAGCACCTATGCGGGAGCGCTCGGGGCGGATTTTGACATCGAACCGGACTGCGACCAGTTTCGAGCGCGGCTGGAATTTCCGCTGGACGGGGGCAATTAAGATTTCTTTAAGAAACACATAAGGATTCCATGCGACCCATCTTAAGAAGCGAGGCTTAAGATGGGTTTTGTAATGGGAGGAAATTGAGAGAATGAGACGGGAAAAATTTTGGAAAGCGCATCTGCTGCTTAGCCTGCTTTGTGTGATTTTGGCGCTTGGGCCGCTGCTCTTATGCAGCGCAGCGGCGTTGGCCGGGCTGCCTAGTGCAGCGTCATCGGGAGAGGGGCTGCTCTTTGGCTTTGGCTCGGACTGGCTGAGTCAGCACCTGCCGATTGCGGAATCGCTCAGGCAGGCGATGCTGGAATCGGGCAGGCTGCTTCCGTTATATATAGATTTGGGCGGCGGTGCATCGGCATATGACTTTGCCTATTACGGGCTGCTGAGGCCGGATGTTTTGCTGGGCTGCCTGCTTCCGGGCGTCGGGATGGAATACATCCTCGGCGGGTATGCGGTGTTTGAGCTTTTGCTCGGCGGTAATCTGGTATATGTCTGGCTGCGGGAAAACTGCGGGCAAAATGCGGCAGGGCGAAGGGTAGCGTTTGCAGGCAGCGTGCTTTATCTGGCGGCCGGCTGTTTTCTTCACGCACATTTTCAGCTGATGTTCGTCAATTACCTGCCGTTTTTGGTGCTTGCACTAATTGGAGTTGACCGCTTCATCGAAAAGCGCAGAGGAATTTTGCTGTGCGTGGGGCTGACTCTCGTTTATTTTCACAGTTTTTACTATGCGCCGAGCTGTTTGTGCGTGGCCGGAATCTATTACTTGTATCGGGTTCGGCAGGCGGGAACCGAGTCTGCGGACGCCTGCGAGAATGCCCCGAAGGGTGCTGGACAGCGTGGCGCTCTCGCGGAGGAAAGCCCGAAGCGTGCCACAACGGAAGCGGCATCGCGCCACGGGGACTTGAAAACACACGGGAGCTTTCTCCTTTGGATTTTGCTTTCCGTCGGACTTGCGGCGATTTTGCTTTTGCCGACGGGACTGGATATTTTATCGACAAGCAAGGATGCGGGCAGTTTTGCAGGCAGCAGAATGCTGTTCATAAATCCGAAACTCGACGGCTTGCTTTATTCGCCGTACGGAATGGGGCTGACGCTGATTGGCTTGTATGCGGTCTTATACGCCTTGGAAAAACGCGGGCTGAGGCTTCCGGCTGCAGCGGTTTTGACAGCGAGCCTCTTTCCGGTGATTCCGTTTGTGCTGAACGGCTTTCTGTATGCAAGAGGAAAAATTTTGATTCCATTTCTGCTGCTCGTGTGTCTGATTTTTGTGCGTGTGTGCGAGGAATATTTTACGGGAAAGGATGTGCCGAAAGTATGGGTGGGGATTCTCTGTCTCATACCATGTCTCCTGCTGTCCGATAAGTACGGAGCATGGAAATATGTCGACTGGGCAGTTCTGATGCTTTGGATTTTTGGGATCAGACAGAGGCAAAGACTTCGCAGATCGCAGCACGAAAAGAATCGCTGCACGCGAAGGCTGACCGCAGTGTTGCTGCTTGTTCCGTGTGTCTTCTCTTTTTACCTGAACGCGCAGAGCGGCTATGTCAGCCAAAGCAAAATCAAAATCGGATCGGTAAGAGAAGCCTTTAACGAGGCAAGTGCACAGATGGATGAAAGCGGAAACTACCGCTTCGAGATTCTGACGGATGCGTTTAACCTTTGCAATTTCATGCCGGGCGTGCCTGTGAAACGAAGCTCGATGTATTCGTCCATGACGCAGGAGGACTATGCGGAGTTTTTCTACGACGGTGCAAAAAACGCAATTCCCATCCAAAACCGCGTTGCGCTGATTCCCGGACAAAACGTGCTTTTCAATTATAAAATGGGCGTGCGTTATGTTTTGGCGGACAGATACGCCATACCAAACGACTATCAAAAGATTTTGGAAAGCGGAGATTATGTGATTGCTGAGAATCCGCGAGTTCTGCCGATTTGTTACGGTACGGACAAGCTCGTTTCGTTTGAGGAAATTTTGCAGAGGGCGGAAAGAGCGGACAAAGCCACAGAGGCGGAGATTCAGGGAAAACTGCGGCTTTCGAGCAGGGAAGTCCGTGTGCCGCTGGACTTCAGAGGCAAAATCGCGATTCTGTCTTTTGATGTCACACCGCTGAGCTCGCGTGCCGTCGTGATTGATATAAACGGGGTTCGCAACAAGCTTTCCGGAAGCGGCGCGCCGTATCCGAACCACAATAAGCATTTCAGCTATGTGCTTTCCGGCGGCACGGACGGGTTTTTGATTCAGAAAAATGCCAACGAATACCAGATAGAAAATCTCACGCTGTCTTTCTTAGACGAGAAGGAGCTGTACAATAGCGGCGGTGAAGTCTGGGAGCCGCAGATGCATGCGAGCGATGCGGGCAAAGGACAAATCTTTTCAGGAACTATCAATATGAAAAAAGACGGGTATTTTGCGACGAGTTATCCATATCGAAAGGGTTATGAGGTTAAAGTTGACGGGCGAGCAGTCAGCACATCTGAAATCCTGAAAATCGATGACACATTTCTCGGCCTCCGTCTTGAAGAGGGTATGCACGAGATAGAAATTCGCTTCGTTCCGCCGGGTTATCGGACGGGGCTTGCAATCAGCGCAATTTCGCTGTTAATCTTGCTTGCCCTCTCGGCTTGGCGAAAGGCAAAACGAATCTGTGAAAGCAGGCTTTTCCGCTACCTTATAACGGGCGGAATGACGACTGCGGTCAATTATGTCATATATTTCGGTCTGTTCATGGCAGCTGGGCGAAGCGTGACAGCGGGTGCGGACGGCGCGCCGGACTCACTATTTTCGCTGGCGGCAAATTCTCTGGCGTGGCTCGGAGCGGTAATCTTCGCTTATTTTGCGAACCGCCGCTTTGTTTTTCAATCGGAAAATTCGGTTCTGCACGAATTTCTGCAGTTTGCTCTGCTGCGTCTCGCGAGCCTGGCAGTTGAAAATATCTTGCTGTATTTATTGCTCACGCTTATGGCGATGCCGAACGCCGCCGCCAAAATTTCAGTCAGCGTCATCACGGTGATTCTGAATTATGCGGCCTGCAAATACAAAATTTTCAGTGTGAAAGGGGAAAACAGATGAGGGATAAAATCAGCGTTATCGTGCCTTGCTTCAACGAGGAAGCATGCATC
Organism: uncultured Clostridia bacterium; assembly: GCA_934233735.1. Classification (GTDB taxonomy): domain Bacteria; phylum Bacillota; class Clostridia; order Peptostreptococcales; family Anaerovoracaceae; genus CAG-238. The sequence goes on from CAKQGQ010000020.1 coordinate 37,259, forward strand.
GACGAGTTTTATAGGAAAACGCAGAAGGTCGCCGAAGAAATGAGGGTGAAAGAGGGGGCAGATTATGAACTTCTTTTCGTTGACGACGGAAGCCGTGACGGAACACTTGACTGCCTTCGCAGAATTTCCCAAGCGGATTCACGCTGCAGATTCATTTCTTTTTCGCGCAACTTCGGAAAGGAAGCCGCGATGTATGCGGGTCTTAACGAAGCGACAGGAAATTTCGCGGTATTTATGGACGCGGATTTGCAGCATCCGCCCGCGCTTCTTCCGCAGATGTATGAGACAGTGAAGAGTGGGGAATACGACTGCTGCGGGGGAAAACGCAAAGGACGCGACGGAGATGGAAAGCTGCGAGCCTTTCTGTCACGCAGCTTTTATAAAGTCTGCGAGGCACTCACCGGTCTCAGCACGAATGACGGAGAAGGGGATTTTCGGATGATGAACCGCCAGGTGATGGATGCGATTCTTTCGCTGCATGAACGCGGAAGATATACCAAAGGCATCTTCTCATTTGTCGGCTTTCGGACGAAATGGATTGAGTTTACAAATGTGGAGCGAAAAACAGGCGAAAGCAAATGGAACTTGCGGGCGCTGCTTCGCTATGCAGCCGATGGAATTTTAGCATTTTCGACGGCGCCGCTGCGCCTTGCAGGCGCACTTGCCGCGCTTCTGGCGGCCGCTGCCGCCGCCGCGCTGATCTGCACTGCACTTACGGGAAGTCCGCGTGGCATAGAGACTGCCCTGATTCTGGGCTGCGGCACCCTGCAAATGCTGGTACTTTACATATTCGGGCTGTATTTTGCGCACGCATACAAGGAAATCAAGGCGCGCCCCGTGTACATCGTGCGCGAGCGCAGCAACAGGTAAATAAGGGAAAAAAGTTTTTTTGCGCGAATTTGTACGAATTTTGTATATTTTGTGAAGGATTCTTGATTTTGTTAAAAAATAAACTATAATGGAGATACAATTCTAACTTAAAGAAGGACAAAATTAGGAGGGAGTAAAATGAAGATGAGAAAACTGAAACTTGTGGCACTTGCGATGACTTTGGTCATGGTGCTATCCACAGCGAGCGCTTTCGCGTGTACGGGCGCTTATGTCGGAAAAGATGTGAGCACTGACGGAACGACGATCATTGCTCGAAGCGAAGACCAGGGCTCCGGCGCATATGCGAAAATGTTCAAGGTTCAGCCGAGGGTAACCAAAGCGGGACGCTACTATGTAGATGAAGGGGAAGACCAGAAAGGTTTTAAGGTTCCGCTTCCAAAAACAACTTACAAATACACTTATGTTCCGGATGTTTCCTCTCATGGCGATGGTCAGTATCCGGCAAGCTGCACGAACGAATACGGACTTGCAGTTGTAGGAACGGTTTCCGCAAGCCCATCCGAGGCATATGAAAAGGCAGACCCGTTCAAAGAAACAGGCACAGGTCTCAGAGAAGCGATTCTTCCGGGCTTGATTGCATGCCAGGCTAAGACCGCAAAGGGAGCAGTAGACAAGTTAGCATCCCTGCTTGACAAATACGGCTCAGAAGAAGGCAATATCCTTTTCTTCACAGACCAAAAGGAAGCTTGGATTTTTGAAGTTTACGGCGGAACTACATATGCTGCAATGAAAATGCCAACGGATAAAGTGGCTGTTTTCGGAAATCAGTTTATGATTGATGTGGTAGATGAAAACGATACAGAAAACTTTGTATTCTCGAAGAACTTATTTGAGACAATCGACAAAGTCGGCGCAGTCAAGGACGATGGCAAGTACAATCTGCTGAAATCCATCAGTGGCACAACCAGAGAAGAGTATTCCAACATGAGAACATGGATCGGTCATAAGATTTTAGCACCGTCCACAGTTGGAGCATACAGCGATACAGAGCTTTATCCTCTGTTCTACGCGCCGGATGACAAGGTTTCCGTGCTTGAGGTTATGGATATTTACAGAAACCGATATGAAGGCACCGAATATGATATGATGAAACCTGAAAACGTTTCCAGACGTCCAATCGGCGTAACTCGTTCTTCCGATATTCATATCATCCAGACTTTCACGGATCTGCCGAAGGATACCTGCCAGCTTCAGTGGCTTGCAATGGGTAATGCAGAGCATTCTGTATTCATTCCGGCATTCAGTGGAATTACCGATACGCATAAGGGCTACAAGATTGACAGCGCAGCTTACAGCGCAAGCAATATGTACTGGGCATTCAAGAGAATCTGCGGAATCGCTGAACAGGACAGAGAATTCCTCAGCGAAGGTGTAAAGAATTACTGGAAAGCACAGGAAGAGGCAATGTATAAGAGCACGATGAAGGATGTAAAAGCATTGAAGAAAGCTTACAAGAAGAGCAAAAAAGACGGCCGCGCCTATGCGACTAAGATTGCAAAGAACTATGCGTCCAAGCAGCTTGCAAATTCCAACAAGCTTTATAAAGAACTGCTTTTCACTTCGGTTGACAATGTAAATGACAGACCTGATAATGCAAGAAAGACTACTTTCAAAATGGAAGGCTGAAAAG
>CAKQGQ010000021.1 GCA_934233735.1 uncultured Clostridia bacterium
TCGCTGTCTTTCTTATCCTTTCCGATTAAGAAACGCCACATGTCCGTAAAGAGACGCAGCTGTGGAAATTTCATTCTCAAAGAAAAGTACAGACCCGTGCCGAGTGCCAGAATAATCAATGGCAGTGCCCATAAATAACCGTTAATAATTCCTACAATTTGTGCTAAATTCATAAGTTTTTCCTTTCTCTAAAAGTGCAGTAACTTATTCTTAACAAAGTATAAACACTATTTTCAAAAAAACTCACAAAAATACACATTCACAAAATTTTTTGTTAATTTTTTTACAATGCTATCGCTTAACATCATCATTATAAAAGAGCAGCCCGTTAATAAACTTCCCGATATTCGCTCTGCCGCCTGTCTGCGCCAAGCCTTTCCGGTAATTCATTTCGTCCTTCAAACATGTAAAATCAAAGACATAGCTTGCGTACACCTGGAAAACCTCTCCGGCATAATCTTCAATTCCGGCATTTGCCGCGTTGGAAAGACCCTTTTTGATTGCCCTTCGTATATGCTGTTCTACATTTTTTGAAGTATCGCCCAGTTTTTGAGCGGTCTTTTCTAATTCTTCCTTGCTGTATTCTTTGCCGTCTTTCAGAAGCAGCGCGCACAGCTCCAGTATGTCCGACGTTCCCTTTTCACCGTTCATGCCAAGCATGGTAAGAAGATAACGAATATTTTCAAGATTTATTTCCGGCTCTCTTTTCTCTTCGTCCGTTTCCTGCGAGTGAAACATCCCTTTGATGTTCGAAATCAAATCACTGGCTTTTCTGCGTTCCTCCACATTTTTTAATACGCTCTCGATTTCGATAAGATTAATCGGCTTATTGATAAAAAATTCAATGCCCGACTGATAAGCCTGCTCCACCATGGCTTTGTCACTGACCTTGGAAATCATAATGAAGCTCGTCTGCGGAAGCTGCGGTCTAAGCTGCTTTACGAGTGTAATGCCATCTGTCTCCGCCATTAAAAAATCAACCAGCAAAACGTCCGGCTTGATTTTTAAAATCTCATCGCGTGCTTCATTCGGATCTGTCTCGTAACCCTCCACAGTGCCTCCGAGTCTCGTCTTAATAATGTTGTCCAATGTCTTTACCACGCCGATTTCATCATCAACAATGTAATACTTCATCACTGCCTCCTCTCTCCCACTGTGCTACTGTTTCCGTCGGTATTCTTATGAGAAATCTCGTATAAGCGCCCTCTTTGCTTTCCGCCTGAATTGTGCCCTTAAATTTTTTCTCAACATAGTCCTTCACCAGTGGCAATCCCAAACCTCTTTGAATGTTCCCCGTTTTGTCATCAAATTTTGTAGAAAATCCATCCAGAAAAATCGATTGCAGGCACTCCTCGGACATCCCCGGGCCATTGTCAGATTCCTCAATGATATATCCGTTTTCGTCCTTTGATACGGTGATTTTAATTTTTCCGCCATTCTCTCCAAAAGCTTCTGCCGAATTCATCAAAAGATTCCGAATGACAGAAATCATCTCAAAGTAAGGCTTCACATAAAAATCATTACGAACCCTTGTCTGAATTTCCGCCTGAATTTTCTTATTCTTCAAAACCGTTTCTGCATCCTTTTTTTCGATGCTGAGAATATCCGACATCGGCATCCCACCGCTGTCCGGCTCGTACATAAACTGTGTACGGATTACCTCCGCAACGCCCTTGTAATCGCCTTTTATTTCGTGAACCAGCCTTGCAATTGCGAGCGCTTCTTTTTTAAAATGCGGTGGAACCTGCTCATCGGCTTCCAGTTCGCGATATAAGCAATACGCCTGCTTCATAACATCTTCCATTTCGGCAATATTTTTGTCGATAATGTACATTTCTCCATCTAACTTGGAGGTCTGCGCTAACAGCCGCTTAAATTCCTCATCCATTTCATGCTGCAGGAGGATGTTCGAGTAGCTTTCGATTGCAAAGACAATGATCTGCATAATAGCTGTCCGAAAAAAAGCAACACATAAAACAATCCCGATTGTGTGAAAGGTTATGACATTGTTCTGAAATAAAATACTTCGCAAAGATAATTCCACGACATTTCCGACTGCATCCGCAAAGAAAATCATAATCGGAAACGTTCTCATCGTCTTCTTCTCCTGAAAAACCATACGATACAGCAGCGAGTAAACAATCCCGTAAGCTATAAAAAAGCATACATCCGGTATGACCTCCTTCAGGCTTTGCCCGAAATCCTGTCGGATATAGATTTCATTCATCAGGCGTATGAGCGGTGAAATCACCGCACAGCAAAGAATGAAAGCAAGCGGTCTTCGCTCCTCAAAACTATAAAGAAACAGGCTCATCATCAGAACAGACATGGCAATGATAAATCCGCTGGTGATTGCCGTAAGTCTCACCTCAGAAGAAAGACCTACGATAAATGCCAGTCCCAATGTTTTCGACCACTTTCGGAGATTTCCGCTTTTTTTCAAAATTGTCATGTTTCATCCCCCATTTTGAAAAAATGCAGGACACAGCTTAACCAATGTCCTGCACTTTATTTTTCATATGCAACAGTAATCTATACGCGAATCTACACGCGTTCAACCTTAATTCCGGTCTTGTGGCCGTTCAGGTCGTAGGTGTTTTCGCATGCACCGTCTTTGAGCTCTACGGCAAGAGTTTCACCCTTGATGTAGTCAGCGTGTTTTGCGATGGCTGCTTTTACATCCTCGTCTGCGTCAACCGTGATTACGATGTTGTCCATCATTTCGTAGTCCGCCTGCTTACGGAGCTGCTGAACCTTGGAAATCAGTTCTCTTGCAAGGCCTTCGTCAATCAGCTCAGGAGTGAGCGTCGTGTCGAGGATGGTGAAGATATTGTTTTCCATTGCCACTGCAAAACCTTCCTTCGCGCTGATTCTGATGTCGAGGTAATCTTTTACGATGTCAAAATCTTCGCCGTCGAGGTTCATAACCACTTTTCCGTTTGTTTCAACTTCGGAGATGAATTTCTTCGGATCCGCCTTTGCAACCTGCGCACCGAATGCCTTAATCTTCGAGCCGAGGACCGGGCCTGCAGCCTTGAAGTTCGGCTTCAGGGAGAAGTTCATATACTGGTCGAGGTCGTTTTCAAATACCACTCTCTTGACATTCAGTTCCTCTTCAATGAGCGGAGTAAGGTCTCCGATCAGTGCTTCGTATTTTCCGTCAACGAGAACTTCCGAAAGCGGCTGTCTTACCTTGATTCTTTCCTTTTCACGGGTTCCGCGTCCGAGCGTAACAAGTGCTCTTACGATGTCCATTCTCTCTTCTACGCCCTTGTCAACGAGATCCATGTCTGCCTTCGGGAAGTACGCTACATGAACGGTTTCTTCTCCGGTAAGGTCTGTGTAGATTTCGTCTGCGATGAACGGCGCAATCGGTGCAATCAGGCGGGCAACACCTACGAGGATTTCGTAAGTAGTTGCATATACGCTCTTCTTGTCATCGGTCATTTCTTCCGCATAGAATCTGCGGCGCGCTCTTCTGATATACCAGTTGGAAAGGTCTTCCGCAACAAAATCCGTAATCGCTCTTACCGTCTTCATGTGGTCGTACTGATCCATGTACTCGGTCACATCGTGGATGAGCTGGTTGTATTTGCTGAGAATCCATCTGTCAAGCTCCGGTCTTTGTGCATAAGGAACATCGAATTTTCTCGGGTCGATGTCGTCCTGGTTTGCGTAAAGAACGAAGAAATTATATACATTTCGGAGTGTTCCGAAGAATTTGCTTACAACATCGCTGAGGCCTTCCTCATCGAATTTCGTCGGTGTCCATGCCGGTGATACGGAAAGCAGGTACCATCTGGTAGCGTCTGCGCCGTATTTGTCGAGCATTTCAAACGGCGATACGGTGTTGCCTTTGTGCTTGGACATCTTCTTGCCCTCTTTGTCAAGAATCAGGTCGTTTACCAAAACATTCTTGTAAGGCGCGCAGCCCTTTACGATTGTGGAAACCGCCATCAGCGAGTAGAACCAGCCTCTTGTCTGGTCGATGCCTTCGCAGATGAAGTCTGCCGGGAAGAGCTGGTCGAAGTCGTCCTTGTGCTCAAACGGATAGTGCCACTGTGCAAAAGGCATGGAGCCGGAGTCAAACCAGCAGTCCATAACTTCCGGGATTCTGTGCATTACGCCGCCGCATTCCGGGCAGGTAAGCGTTACATCGTCCACATACGGTCTGTGCAGTTCGATGCTTTCGTCGATTTTTTCGTTTGCGAGTTCCACGAGTTCCTTGCGTGAGCCTACGCAGTGCAGATGTCCGCATTCGCATCTCCAGATCGGAATCGGGGTTCCCCAGTATCTGGAACGGGAAATTGCCCAGTCTTTTACTTCTGCAAGCCAGTTTCCGAAACGCTTTTCGCCTACGAATTCCGGATACCAGTTTACGGTATTGTTATTTGCAACGAGCTCATCCTTGAGCTTGGACATTTCGATGTACCAGGAAGGTTTTGCGTAGTAAACCAGCGGCGTATCGCATCTCCAGCAGTGCGGATAGTTATGCTCTAATTTTTCTTTCTTGTAAATCTTGTCGCCTTCTGCGAGGTATTTGATGATTTCAACATCGAGGCCTTCTTCCATTACAAAATGACCCTTCCATGGTGTTTCCGTGTATTCGCCTCTTTCGTCTACCGGCTGAAGAACCGCGAGGTTGTATTTGCGGCCGCACTGATAGTCGTCTTCACCGAAAGCCGGTGCGGTGTGAACAATTCCGGTACCGTCTTCCGTGGAAACATAATCCATGCAGGTTACGATGAACGCGTTCTTGCCTTTTTCCGGGGTGCAGAACGGCATGAGCTGTTCGTATTCCCAATATTCCATGTCGCGGCCCTTGAGTTCTTCGAGAACTTCGTATTCGTCCTTGCCGAGAACCTTTGCTGCGAGTCCTTTTGCGAGATAGAAGATATTGCCTTCGTTGTCGCCGGAAGTCATCTTAACTTTTACATAGTCGATGTCCGGTCCGACGGTAAGCGCAATATTGGATGCAAGCGTCCAAGGCGTTGTCGTCCATGCGAGAAAATACTCGTTGTCCGTGCCTTTTTTCTTGAATTTGCAGGTAAGCGTGTTTACCTTGACCATCTTGTAGCCCTGTGCTACTTCGTGGGATGCAAGTCCGGTTCCGCATCTCGGGCAGTACGGCAGAATCTTGTAGCCTTCGTAGATGAGGCCCTTGTCGAACGCCTGTCTCAAAATCCACCAGCCTGTCTCGATGTAGTCGTTGTCAAGCGTGATGTATGGGTTGTCCATGTCCGCCATGTATGCCATCCGGTCAGACATGTCGGTCCACATATTGGTATAAGTGAAAACGGATTCGCGGCATTTTTCGTTGAATTCCTTGATTCCGTATGCTTCGATGTCCTGCTTGCCGGAGAAGCCGAGCTGCTTTTCCACTTCGATTTCCACCGGAAGACCGTGTGTATCCCAGCCGCCTTTTCTCTTAACCTGATAGCCCTGCATCGTTTTATAACGGTTGATGGAGTCTTTCAGGGTTCTTGCCATAACATGGTGGATGCCCGGCTTGCCGTTGGCTGTCGGTGGTCCTTCGTAAAATACGAACGACGGTGCGCCTTCTCTTGCCGTCACGCACTTATGGAGCAAATCTTCTTCTTTCCATTTCGCCACTTGCTCTTTCTGAACTTCAGCAACCGGCTTTTCTGATAGTTTCTTGAACATTTTCCTGTATTCCTTTCTTTGGGCTGAGGGATAAAAAAAGTCCCTAAGCCGATTTTTCATCGATTTAGGGACGATTAAAACTTAACCGCGGTACCACCCTAGTTGCATGCCTCTATCAAGGCCGCCTCTCATTAGTGTGTCAGGCTCCGGAGTGATATTCACCTGCGGCTTCACCACAGTCCTCTCAGCGTGTGCCTGCCGCGTCTCTGCGGACATGGGGCACTCGGACTGCTCTCTGTAAGGCTCTTACACCGGGCTACTAGTTCCTTCACTGCCTGAATATTCAATTCATTTACCACAATATTTTACTTGGCTTTCGGTGAAAAGTCAAGGGGCAAGGGCGTATATTTTTTTGTGTATTCTCTGTATTTTTACGTTAAGTCATCGGAATTTAATATTACTGTTGGGGTTTTACGCACAAACTTCTCCCTCATTGTAGCACTGATATATATATTCCCTCGATTGGTAATAAAAATCCGTGTTGTAATTTGATATAGAATCACTGATCCACGAGCTATATACTGACATGAGCGTATCAATAATCGCCTCGGTGCTGTCCTCCGAAACATCTTCAATCAGTCTTTCATATACTTCCCCAATCGTCCAATAGTCCGGCACTTCATATTTTGCTTTTTCAATGTTGTCATAGGTTCCGACGGGTATGTTGCATATATTTATAAAATCGTCGGCTGTTTTTTCGATTGGTTCGCAGTGAAAAACATCTGCATACCTGTATATCCGCTTAATGGTTTCCCGTCCAAGGAGTTTTACGACATCTTTTCTTTTTTGTTTTTGCCTTCTTCCAATATATTCTATCAAACTGCAAGTGTAAAACAAATCGCTGTTATTCTTCATCCCAAACCTCACTTCCTCTCAGAAAATTCAGGGTGGTTAACGCTTTCGCTGTGTGAAAGCTTATCTGATGTGTGGGTTTTTTGAAACGAGCCAAGTCCCAAAAGGCTTCTCTGCTGATTTTTCCATCGACAAAGTTTTGCACATAGTTAAAGATTGTATCGTTTGCCATGGGTCCTTCTACGATATCATAGTTATGAGGTTCACCATTTCGACACGCAACGATAAAATTGAGCCATTCTTCGCTCATTTCCGGAAAGGTCTTAACAGACAATTCTTCATTAGGTATATATGCGTATTCGTTTAGAATACCCTTCCCATCAAACCGGGTTGCCCATCTTTTTGCTTGTGCCGGCAAGGTAGTGCAGTAAAACCCAAAATAGAAATCTTTATTATATTTTGTAACTCTTATTTCAGGGAATTCAACAATTTTCTTGCTTCCGTGATACAAAGTAATCTTTTCTTGCATCCTTTCATCCTCTCTCAATAAAGCGCACTCTTTCGGTTTGTTCATTATCCATAGTATAATCTATTTTTGTGGCAATTACAAGGTCAAGGCAATAAAAAGGCACCGTCTGCATGGCTCGCAGGCTGCACCCTATGTTGGTTTCTTTCAATGAAGCATTGTTTTTCCATCTTCTTTTTACATATTTTCTTGCGAAATTGCGCAAATTATGATAAAATATGATTCATCATAGATTTTCATAATTTGAGGTGCGTTATGAACTATATTACACGGGAGTTGGAACGAAAGTTCTTAAAACTCAATGATTTTTTTAAAGTTATTCTTGTTACCGGCGCAAGGCAGGTCGGTAAAACGACAATGCTGAAACATTTGGCAGAAAGCGGCAGATCCTATGTCACGATGGACAATGCTATGGCAAGAGATCTTGCGAAGACTGACCCCGTCCTGTTTTTTCAAACTTATAAGCCGCCTGTTCTGATTGATGAGGTACAGAAAGCCCCGGAATTGTTTGAACAGATTAAAATTATTTGCGACGAGAGCGAGGAAAAAGGTCTTATCTGGCTAACCGGCTCACAGCAATACGGTATGATGAAAAAAGTGCGCGAAACGCTTGCCGGAAGGATTGGAATATTGGAACTGTACAGCTTATCTGCAAGAGAAAAAGCCGGGCTTGCTTTCGACGACGATCTGGACTTTTCGTTGGCTGCATTGCAGGCAAGACAGCGAAAGCGCCCAAAGAACGATGTCGTTCAGGTATTCCAGCACATCTGGGAAGGCGGTATGCCGCAGATCCAAGGCGTGGACGATGAACTCAGACAGGAATATTTTAATTCCTACATTGACACTTACCTGATGCGCGATGTTACCGAAGCCGGAGGAATTACCGATGCAGTACGTTTTCGCAAATTTCTCGTAGGCTGTGCATCCCTTGTATCGGAACAGGTCAATTACGCAACGCTTGCTGAATCTGCCGACATTGCGCCGAGCACCGCGAAGGAATGGCTCAAAGTGCTTGTGGGTCTTCATATTGTCTATCTGCTTGCACCCTATTCCAATAACGAACTGAAACGGCTCAGCAAAACTCCAAAGCTCTACTTCTGCGACACCGGATTATGTTCCTATCTATCCATGTGGCTTACGCCGGATACGCTCCGCAACGGCGCCGCAAGCGGTCACTATTACGAAAATTATGTTGTAATGGAGCTTGTAAAAAACTATGCCTATGCAAAATCCAAGGTAAATCTCACCTATTTCCGGGATTCCAACGCAAAAGAAATTGATTTGTTCATTGAGGAAAACAATGTGATCCATCCGTTGGAGATTAAGAAAAGTGCTTCACCCGACCGGCGTGAGATTAAAAAATACAAAGTGATTGATAAAGCTTCTTTGAAGCGCGGCAGCGGCGGCATTATCTGCATGTGCCAGGAGCCGATACCGATTGACGCCGATAATTGTTTCATTCCGAGCAATCTGATTTAGCCACATACTGCTTACTAAACAAACAAAAGGGCAGAGACCGTGAATTCGGCTCTACCCATTTTTGTTTCTGTTTAGTTCTCGGCTTCTTCGCCGTCCTGCGCATCTTCGTCTCTTCTGTAAGTAATCAGGTCTTCTGCGATTTCATGTGCCGCGATGGATACCGGTCTGTCGATGTCCACATCGGTCAGAATCGGCTTGCCGTCGATGATGTCTCTGGCTCTCTTCGCAGCTAAAATAACGAGTGTATATCTGCTGTCCGCTTTCTTTCTGATTTCGTTAATGGATGGATATAACATTATTCTTCCTCCTTATACCTTTTTACCAGTTCTTCGGCTGTAATGGTAACCTTCGAATGTTCCGCGATTACAATGGATTTTACCCTCGAAACCGCTTCGTCCAGTTCCCCGTTTACAACGCAGTAGTCATATTTCTCGATAAATGACAGCTCCTTCAGTGTTTCTCCCAGCCGCATTTCAATTGCCTCAGCCGTCTCCGTTCCGCGTCCCGTCAGGCGCTTGCGGAGTTCAGCCATCGACGGCGGCAGGATGAAGATAAATACCCCGTCCGAGTAGTTTTCCTTCACCTTCAAAGCTCCCTGGATGTCGATTTCCAATATAACATCAATGCCCTGCTTCAGCTTTTCGATGACCGGTTCCTTCGGCGTGCCGTAGCGTCTGCCGTAAACCTGCGCATGCTCCAAAAATCCGTCATTATTGATTCTGTCAACAAATTCGTCTTCACTCACAAAATAATAGTGAACGCCGTGAATCTCTCCTTCCCTCGGTGCTCTGGTCGTCATCGACACGGAAAGTTCCAAATCCGTCTGAGCCAAAAGCTCCTTGCAGATGGTTCCCTTCCCCGCTCCGGATGGTCCGGAAAGAATAAATAATTTTCCTGAATGTTGCGTGTTTAAATTCATCAAAAGCCTCTACTTCCGCATTTTGTCATTTGTAAATTAACTCTGAAATATTATTTTAGCACAACTTTGCGCTTTTTTCAAGCTTTTCTTACTCGATGTTCTGCACCTGCTCACGAATCTTCTCGATTTCGCTCTTGATTTCGAGCATATAGCCGGTAATCGTGATGTCGTTCGCCTTGGAGCCGATGGTGTTTGCTTCACGGTTCATTTCCTGAACGAGGAAGTCGAGCTTTTTGCCGTCCGGCTGCGTGCTCTTCGTCACGATATTTTCAAGCTGAATCAGATGGCTTCCGAGTCTTGTGATTTCCTCATCAATCGCGCATTTATCCGCAAAAATCGCTGCTTCTACAAGAATTCGGTCCTCCGGCACTTCGATGCTGCCACCGATAAGCTCCGTAATGCGTTCGCGAAGTCTTGCGGTGTAGTCGATGGAAACCTGCGGCGCTCTTTCCGCAATCTTATCGAGAATGCTGCGGATGTTGCGGCCTTTTGCGATTAAGTCTTCCGCAAGCTTTTCGCCTTCGACTGCGCGCATTTTTTCAAGATTTGCCGCCGCTTCTGCTACCGGAATCAGAATCGCTTTCGTGATTTCCTCTTCATCTTCTACATCCGGAATTGCCTTCATAACATCCGGAAGCCCCGCCAGGAACTGCAGCGTGATGTCACCCTCCACACTGAACTCTTTTCGCAGTTCAAGCAGGTTTTCGTAATACTGCTTGGCAATCATCGCGTTGAGCTTGATATTTACATCGTTTTCGGTTATGTTTTCTACCATGATGGAGACATCCACTTTGCCTCGCCGGATGCGCTCCTTAACCGCATTCTTTACCTTATCCTCCGCGAAGCCGTAACGCCGCGGCATTTTGATGGAAATGTCGGAATATCTGTGGTTTACCGATTTAATTTCCACTGTGATATTGCGCTTTCCGTCCGTGTATTCGCTTCTTCCGAAGCCTGTCATGCTTTTGATCATACCTGTTTTACCTCGTTTCTTTTCGTATTTTTGTATGATTCTGTCTTCCATTGTACAGGAAAAATGCGTGGGTTGCAAGATGCGGTTTTTGCTTTACATTGTATCTATAATGCGATATAATTTTGATATAATAAATGTATGGCAATTGAAGGGAGTTTCATCATGTATATAAAAGCATCGGCGTCTTTACGCAATGATTACGCGGCAATTTCCGAACTGGCAAAGAAAATCAACGAGCCTATCTACATCACCAAGAACGGCGAGGGCGATATGGTCTTAATGTCCATCGAGACATACGAAAAGCGCGAACAACTTCTCGAAATGCGCGCCAAAGTGCTGCGCGCGGAAGAAGAGCGCATTTCCGGCAGTCAAGGCTGCAGCATTCGTGAAGCCCGCAAAATGCTTCAGGACAGAACAGAGAAAGGGAGCACCCGTGAATGAAATACGAAGTCAAAATTTTACCATCCGCATGGGAAGATTTGAAAAAAATCGAAGATTATTATACGCTCACTTTCAACGCGGAAACAGCACTCAAAGTAACCAATCATATTTTGGATGCTCTGGAGCGGCTGGAAGATTTTCCGGATTCCGGTTCCTATACGCCCGACCCTTGGCTGAATGAAAGCAGCTACCGCATGGTAATCGCAGGTAAACACATCGCGATTTACCGGCATATAGGCGAAACCCTATGGGTTTACCACATTGCGGACACGCGGAGCGACTATACGAAGCTGTTCGGCTGATTTTCGACCCGAACGCAAAAACTTACATAACAGGAGGCAATTATGGCATTTGACGGAATCGTCACGCGGGCAATGGTCCGCGAACTTCAGGATAGAATTTTACTTGGAAAAATCGAAAAGGTTTATCAGCCCGAGGCGGATGAACTCGTTTTTCACATACACACAAAGAATGGCAATGTGAAGCTTTTAGCTTCGGCAGGCTCGGCACACGCAAGAGTCTGCTTCATCACGGAAAATCCGGTCAATCCGCCGGCACCGCTCGCATTCTGCATGCTTCTTCGCAAGCACCTGCAGGGCGGACGCATTACGGAAATTACCCAGAAGGACTCGGAGCGAATCATCGAAATTTCGCTTGAAACGCTCAATGAACTGGGTTTCACGATGTCAAAGAAGCTCATATTTGAAATCATGGGCAAGCACAGCAACATCGTGCTCGTGGACATCGCAAGCGGCAAGATTATCGACTCGATTAAGCGCGTCAGCTTCGATGTGAACCGCGTGCGGCAGATTCTGCCCGGCATGATTTATCAGTACCCACCGGCGCAGGATAAAATCCCGTTCGGAGAGATTTCGGCGGAGCAGCTTGAGGCTCTTCCCGCAGACGGAAAATCCATTCTCAGAAGTGTCGGCGGAATCGCACCTGCCTTCGCAGAGGAACTGGCACTTCGCGCAGGGAAAACCCGCAGTGATTTCATGTCCGGGATTATGACGGCTGTTGAATCGCCAAATCACGATGAGTCACGCGTGTACCTCGATGAGAGCGGCGCGCCGATTGACTTTTATCCGGTAGCCCTCTCGGAGCTTGAAGAAAGCTGTACGGTGCAGCGCTTTGGTGATCTCAGCAGCGCGATGGAGTTTTACTTCGGAAAGAAGGAATCTTCCAATCAAGGCCGCCAGAAATCCCACGATCTCATAAGGTCGGTAAACGCCCTGCTTGACAAAATGTATCTCAAGAAAAAGCGGCTTTCCGAGGATCTTTTGAAAGCCGAAAACTCGGAAGACCTGAGACTTTACGGGGAGCTTTTGACCGCAAACATTCACCTGATTCAGCCCGGAATGAAATCCGTTGAAGTCACCAACTATTATGACGGCTCGACGCTCTCGATTCCGCTGGATGTCAAGCTCAGCCCATCGAAGAACGCCCAGCACTATTTCAAAAAATACGGCAAATCAAAGACCGCAATCAAAGAAAAGCAGATTCAGCTTGACGAAAACGAAGCCGAAATCAAGTATCTGGAATCCGTGCTTTCTTTCCTTGAAAATACGGACGATGTGGCTGAAATCGAAAGCATTCGCGCAGAGCTTGTTGAGACTGGTTATGTCCGCAGACGCAGGCAGGCAGGCGGCTTCAAGGAGAAGAAATACAAGCCTGCCCCTTACCGCTACACGCTTTCCAACGGCATGAGCGTTCTGGTCGGCAGAAACAACAAGGAAAATGATATTTTGACCTTTAAGACCGCAGGGAACAAAGACCTGTGGCTTCACACCAAGGACATTCCGGGCTCGCATGTCATCGTCCAGAGCGGCGGCGTCGAACTTGACGAGGAAGCAGTCTGGGAAGCCGCTGCGATTGCCGCTTACCACAGCAAGGCGCGCACTTCGGAAAATGTCCCGGTCGATTATGTACAGATAAAGTATGTCAAAAAGCCTGCGGGCGCAAAACCAGGCATGGTAATCTTCACAAACAACCGCACGGTATATGTGAATCCCGCAGTTCCGAAATAAACGATACAAAAGAAAACGGCAGTCCGCCAAATCGGGCTGCCGCAAAAGTCTTTATTATGTTTCCCCTATGCGACAACAACCATCAGGTTGTTGTCCTCTTTATATACCGGAATGTACACTTTATGGCCAAGTGCGAATAAAGTCTGAATATACGGATCATCCTCTATTTCCTCCGGCGAAAAGCCATTTGCCATAAAGAACGCCGCCTTTTGCTTTGAAATGGCCTTTTTTATCGAGCGATAAAACGCGCTCTCCTGCATCTGCCGAAGCAAGTCGGCATCTGTTTTCCCCTTATATTCGGCAATATATGCCGCCGATTCCGTATATTGCAGAGGCTCAGCATCCGGCGGAAGAAAATGCACGGCAGACCAGTCCAGTTTCCCGTCTCTTTGCAGCTCGAGCATCTGCGAAACCGCTTGCGGATTTGTGTGTAAAACGCACCAACCGACCATTTCGTCTTTTGCAGCATCATACAGACGCGAAACGACCTTAAAGATCCCTCTCAGTTTCTTTTCGTAATCCGCTTTATCCGTTTGACTGCCGGCAAAGATATTGGACGCAAAACTGCACACAGTCGTCGGATCGTGCCTATGCACCGCTGCTTGTTCCGCAAGTTCCGACAGGATCGCAAGCTGTATTTCTATATCATTTGAAAAAATTTCTTTTAGACAGGATTCTTCCTGCGGTCTTTCCTGATTAGTATTTTTGCTTATGTCTGTATCCACAGTAAAGGAAACAATATCCGGAAGATAATCCTCCCAAAGTTCTTGCAATGTGATTTTTTTCATGGCATTCACTCCCTATGCTTATTCACTTTTAATCGCTTCCAGTGCTGAAATTTTAACTGCCTTATTTGCCGGATAATAACCCGAAGCGAGGCCGATAAAAATTGAAAATACGATTGCAAACGCTACCAGCCATACCGGAATTACCGAAATTCGGCTGACACCTTCGCCACCAAAGATTGCCTGCAGCAGAGCTTCTTTCGTAAAGCCCATGCCGATAGAGACAATATTGATTCCCCACGATATCAGGAAACTGAAAACACTGCCGACAATTCCGCCCAAAAGTCCGATTGTACCGGCTTCCATCAGGAAAAGCGCACGTATATCTCTTACATAACAGCCGAGCGATTTCATAATTCCGATTTCCTTGGTTCGCTCGGAAATAGACATAATCATCGTGTTGGTAATGCCGATTGCCGCTACAAATAGGGAAATCGCGCCCAATCCGCCGAGCATCAGCTGCATCTGGCGGGCACTCTTCTGCATTTCCTCACGCATGCTTGCCATGGAATAGGTATTGTATCCCATTGCCTTAATCTCAGACTCCACATCGCCAACGGTATTGATATCCGTTGCCTTGACACTCATGCTTGTGTATTCCGTCTTTCCCGGCGGAAGACCTGTAATTTTAGATATAATATCTTTTAAGGTATCAATGCTGATCATCAGCCCCTGAGAAGTTTCATATCCTTTTCCGTAATCTTCTTTTACTCTTCCGGTTATTTGAATCTCTCTTTCGTATGAGTTTTGGTTGGAATCCGTAAATTTAAGCGTTATTGGCGCGTTCATCAGATTGAAATACGGATCCGGATAAACGGGATCTTTGATCTCCCTGCCCTGTTCATCGTACTTTGCCGACCAGTAATCAACCGTGTTGCGGCCGTCCGGCAGAAGAGTATCTTTGAACGCATAGGCAAAAAACTGTCCGGCAACCGCTTCGTCCTTGCCTTTTCCCGCCGTTTCGCCTTCGACGAATTCATATCCCATGGACTCGAGTGCTTGCGTATCCACGCCTATGAGTGGCAGCCAGTCCGTATCCGCATATCTCTGATTGGATCCTGCATATGCCCCAACTGTATAATCATAGGCTTCATATTTCGGAAGAATCGCCTGCACGCCTTCAATCTGCGAAAAGCTTTTAATCGCATCATCGTCGAGCTTCATCGTTTTTCCGTCCTGAGAGGTCCCTTGTGACACCTCAATAATGGTTAAATCCCCCATATTTTCAAGCATTTGGTTTTGAGACTCGGTCATTCCGATACCGATGGATACCATGACAATAATCGAACAGCAGCCGATAAATACGCCCAAAACCGTTAAAATCGTACGTCCTTTTCGTCTTTTCAGATTCTCGACGCACATATTCCAAATATCTGAAAATCTCATTATTTATCCCCTTTGTTTCCTGCATCCGTCAGCGTATCGTTTGTATCATTGGTTCCGTTTAATTCGTCATCCCAGCTGTCCCAAAGTTCCTGTTCCTTCTTTGCAGCTTTTGCTTTTTTTCTCTTTTTCAAAATAACGCTGGTGACGATTCCCAACACAACTGCGACTGCAGCGACAATCCACCAGTTGAATCCGCCTTCTTCCGCATCCGGATCCTCCATTCCCGGATCGTCCATACCCGGGTCGCTCGGCTGCATCGCCTGAACATCCATCGTAACCGGGAAAATTCTTTCCTTGGAATCCCCGTTTCCGTCTTCGTAGCTCACTTTAATGTCGAACGAGCTTTCTCCGGCTGCCGCTGCGGTTATCGCAAATGCGATGGTTCCGTTTTTGCCGGGTTCAAGATTTCCGACTGTCTGCAAAGGACTCGCTGACTGAACATCGCCTTCAAGACTTGCTTCCACATTCGCAATATCGGTTTTGCTTTTATTGACATAGTTAAGCGTAATGCTTATCTCGTCGCCTTCGGTTATGTAATCCGGAACAACCGGATTCGAAATTTCAAATTTATCAGGCTGATAAACCGGTACGGAAAGCTTAATATCGGCACTCGTCGAAGTTCTCTTCTTTTGGTCGACATATTCATATTTAAAGTTCAAAGACACCGTCTGCGCACCGTTTGTCACGGTTTTCATCACCTTCATCGGAATGCTTACCGATTTGGAAGCCCCCGGTTTTACCTTGTTAAAGAAGAAGGAGTTGGTTGAGCCATTAATCATCATGCCTTCTCCGCCTTCTGCCGTAACAACCAGATTCTCAACATTCAGCTCGCTGCTCGTATTTTTAAACTTGAAGCTGAAGTTAAACTCGCTGCCGGCAGGGACAGATGAACTTCCATAGTTGAATTTCGTCACGATGATATTCGGAACCGGACTGGTCGGTTCTTCCTCTTCTTTTTTATTATCGTCCTTTTTCTCTTTTACATATGCGGGAACGGTTACTCTGCCCTTCGCAGTTCCGTTTTGCGTATTCACTCTGTTGTAATAGTCAAATTCGATTTCCGCGTCTACGTACTGGTTTGCACTTTGAATGTCCTTCAGACCCTTCACCTGAAGCTGCACGGTTGCGGTTCTTCCCGTATTGATGTTTCCGAGCTGGAATGAAGATGCTCCGCCGACGATCATCAGAGAATCCGAGGTCGTGAAGGAAACAACCGGGTTCTGCATGTTTGCTTTTCCGACATTTTTAATGCTGATATCCAGCGTCATTGTTTCGCCGGCTTTGATGTCATGCGGCAGTTCGTTTCGGCTGACAACCGCTTTCGGCGACGGAATCGGATCCGGTGTAGACGGCTCTGACGGAGTATCCGCAGGTTCCGTATAGACTTCTGCTTCGGTAATGGTTGTTTCCAGTGGCTGGTAAGCTGTAGCACCGTTTCGGATCATAATTTTAAAGCTCTGTCCCACACCTTTGTATTTCAGGTCTTTAAAGGTAACTTTAAATGCAAAGGAAGAGCCTCCTTTTATTTCTTCCAGGCTTCCATCTTTAATCGTCCCTCCGCTGAAGCTGTCACTAAGCCTTGAAATATCAAGATCTCCGAGATTCACGCCCGGACTTGATGTTGAGTTGTACTTTACTTTCAGCGTGATGTCCACACTGTTTCCTTTTCGAATCGTGGTACGGTTTACATCGTATCCGGTCACTACAAACTCATTGCCGCTTCCCGAATCTGCTTTCGAGCCGTCATCAGCAAACGCAAACGCGCTCATCGACGCCAATGCCATCACAAACGCCATACATATAACAAAACTTTTTTTAAAAATCTTTTTCATAATTTTCCCCATTCTTATACTATATTTTCTTCCTGCTGATTCGTCCTTACATCGCTGACAATCTGACCGTCGATTAAGGTCACAATTCGATCCGCATAGGTCGTCATTTCAGGATCGTGCGAAACCAAAACGATTGTCTGATGAAAAGTCCTGGCGAACTTCCGAATCATCTGCATAACCTCTTTTGTCGTCTTCGTGTCCAGATTTCCTGTCGGCTCATCCGCAAAAACAATCTCCGGACGACTGATAAACGCCCTGGCAATACCTGCTCTCTGCTGCTGGCCGCCGGACATCTGCCCCGGGAAATGGTTCATGCGGTTCAAAAGCCCCACACGGTGAAGCATTTTTTTCGCTTCCAATTCCCGTGTCTCCTTTGGAATGCCGCGAAACATCAAAGGCATCGCAACATTTTCAACCGCCGTCAATTCTTTCAGCAGATTATACGACTGAAAGACGAAGCCGATATGCTCCTGCCGGAATGCCGCCAGCTCGTTCTCGTTCATTCTCGAAATCGATCTTCCGCCTATCAAAACCTGTCCCCGTGTCGGTTTTTCAAGTCCTGCGAGCTGATTCAGCAAAGTACTCTTGCCGGAACCGGAAGTTCCGAAAATGCAGCAGATTTCTCCCCGGTTAATCGAAAGGTTGATGTTCTTTAAAGCGATGACATGTTCTTCGCCCATAACATAAACCTTGCTGAGGTTCTGCACCTGAATCACAGGTCTTTTTCCGGAATCTTTTTTCTCCATAAATTACCCCTTCCTTATTAAATTTTATTATGCATTTTCTGCTATATACATGTACATTTTATTATAAATATTGAATATGTGCAACGCTTTTAATCGACATTTTTCAGCGAAATTTTCAAGAATAAACAGACTTAAAATTTCCAAAAAACAGAAAAAGTACAAATCATTACATAAAAAATCCTTTTTTTGATGTTTTTGCATTTTCTTCTTTCTTTTTGTATTTTTTTGCGGTATGATTTGAATACATCTTAGGTCGCACTTAATAAGATCAGAACAAAGGAGGTATAGATATGAGTCAGAAATGTAATTGCTCGCTATGCGGAAACATGTATCATACGGTCGCCTTTCATAGCGGTTTCGTATGCGAAAGCTGCATTGATTATATTAGGTCGAATGACTGAGATGAAACTATGAGAAAAGAGAAAACTGTTCAGAAGTCTTGAAATCCAAATTAAAATTGCCAATACCTTCAAAGAGACTGCTCTAAGCTGTTCTCTTAACACAAAAACGCAGCTTTGTTTCGAAGGGCGTCCTCCTTTTTCTTATTCCATAATTCGGACGCCCTTCTCCATACCAAAACTAAACTTTTTTCTTTGCAGTGCGACGGCTTCTGTTTTTTTCGACGCGCTCGATATGCGCCTGCTTGTTTACTCGCTTCCTGGTTTTCGGCTTCATCACGGAATAGCCGAATCTTCCGATCGGATTTTTCTTCATGCCGAAGTATTCACCGTGCACATAGGCAACCAGACCTGCCGCAGCGAAATCGACCTTGCCCTTTTCGTCCACAAGCGACTCGTTGACATGCATATTGACGATTTCCGCAACGAACATATCATGCGTCGGATACTCATGTACCTCTTTGACCTTGCACTCAAGATTTATCGGAGCCTCTGCAATCAGCGGGCAGTTTACCATCTCCGCCGGCTGTGCGGTCAGATTCATTTTTTCAAATTTGTCGACTTCCCGACCGGATTTCACGCCGCAGAAATCCGCAGCGAAAGCCAGCGGCTCGTTCACAAGGTTAATTACGAACTCTCCGCTTTCCGAAATCAGCTTGTGGGAATGTCTGGATTTCCGCACGGAAATATAGGTGAGCGGCGGATTGGAATTGATGATTCCCGTCCACGCTATCGTTATGATATTTTTTTCTGAATCGCTGCCGCAGGAAACCATCACTGCGGGCACCGGGCTGAGAACGGCACCCGGCTTAAATGTCTTTTTATTTTCCATCTCTGATCCTTTCTAAAATCTTTTGAAAATCCTCCGGAAGAGGTCTTGTAAATTCCATGTATTTCCCCGTCGTCGGATGTACGAATCCCAAAACCTCCGCATGAAGAAGCTGCCCGTCTGCGGCAATTGCCTGCTTCGACGGTCCGTACAGCAGATCTCCGACCAGCGGATGCTTGATATATGCCATATGCACGCGAATCTGGTGCGTTCTTCCCGTCTCCAGCTGCGCCTCAATCAGAGTATACTTTCCGAAGCGCTCTGCTACCTTCCAGTGTGTCACTGCCCGCTTCGAGTTCTGCTGCGTCACCGCCTGTCTGAGCCGATTCTTCGGGTCACGCCCGATTGGCGCGTCCACCGTTCCCTCGTCTTCGGTGAAATTGTTGTATACAAGCGCTTTGTATCGCCTTGTAATGCTGTGCTCCGCAAGCTGCGCAGAAAGCGATTCGTGTGCTTTATTATTCTTTGCAATCATTAAAAGACCGCTCGTATCCTTATCGATTCGATGCACGATTCCCGGACGAACAACCCCGTTAATAGACGAAAGCCTGTCTGCGCAATGAAACATAATTGCATTGACAAGCGTTCCGGTGTAATTACCGACAGCCGGATGCACGACCATTCCCTTCGGCTTATTCACAACCAGCACATCGTCATCTTCATATACAATGTCGAGAGGAATGTCCTCCGGCTCGATTATGAGCTGCTTCGGCTCCGGAAGCGTAAGCTCCACGCAGTCTCCGACCTTTCCTTTATACTTTTTTGAAGTCATCGGCTCGCCGTTGAGGACTACGCCGCCTTCTTCAATCAATTTTTGGATAAAGCTCCTGGAAGTTTCCGGAAGCAGCAAAGAAAGCACTGAATCAATTCGAGTGCTTTGGGTTTCTTCGTCTATATAAAATGTAAAGCGATTGTTCTCACCGGTTTGCGTCATTGGCATCCTCCGATTTGTCGAATTTAAAAATGTAAACAACCAAAAGCAGACAGCCCGCACAGACTGCAATATCTGCAATGTTAAAAATCCATTCCCATCCCGGAATTGCTGTGAAGTCCAAAAAATCCGTCACGCTGCCTTTCCAAATACGGTCAATCAGATTTCCGATGCCGCCTGAGACGATCATTTCAATAGCAAGCAGAAGCGTCCAATGCGCCTTGGGGTGCTTTTCCATATACCACACCGCCGCTGCCATCGCTGCAACAGGAAGTGCGGTCAAAAGCAGCAGATTACCCTCGAAAAGGCTCATTGCGCCGCCTGTATTGGAGATATGCGTGATTTTGAAAAAATCGCCGATTACCGAAAAAGACTCCCCAATCTGCATCGTATTTCGAACTATGAGCTTTGCAGCTTGATCGACAAGGATGATTGCCGCAATTATGCAGTATCTGAATTTTCTCATCGAATATTCACCATGGTTTTCTTGAGGTCAACCTTTTCCTCTGCGGCCGGCTGTTCTTCCTTTTCCTCTTCGTCCGCAGATACCGAAGCTTCCGGAGCGGATGCCGCAGAAGCTTCCTCAATGCTCTTTCCATTATAATCGGTCATGGATGCCGGAAGGAAGTCCTTCTCAAAATCCTCGATAATGTCATTTCCCACGAAATCCAGACGCTCAAGCTCCGATTCAAGCAGGTTCTTATATCTTCCTCTGAGCATTTCCAGCTTGGTTCGCAGGCGGCTGCCTTCTTCCGTCAGCTTGGAAATCGACTCCTTCGCGTCCTTCGTTATAATATTAGCTTCCATCTCTGCATTTTTCAGCAGAATTTCCGCCCGTCTTTCCGCGCTGGCAGCGATGTCATTCATCAGCGACTTTGCGGCTTCCAGCGTTTCGTATACTGTCGTCTCGGTGTTCATGTGCTTATCCACCTGCACATGAGCTTTGCCCAGTTCTTCTTTCAGCTGTCTGTTTTCGCGGATTAATTTTTCCATATCCAGAATCACTAAATCCAGAAAATCATCCACTTCATCCGGGCTGTATCCCTTTTTCGTTCTCGAAAACTGTTTATTTTCAATATCGGAAGGTGTAATCATTCGGTTTCCTCCTTATCTTCCCGACCACGGGCTTTTGCCTGCACCGAAGTCAAAGCCGCCTCTTTCTTCCTGGTTCGTGGTAATATCTACTTTTTCCGGTGCGAAAATGAAGATATTGTTGGCTACTTTCTGTACATTTCCGTTCAGCGCATAGGTTGCTCCGCTCAGGAAATCGAAAATCTTCTTGGCTGTCTCGGTTTCAATCTTTTCTAAATTGATGACAACCGGGCGTCTTCCCTTCAGGCTGTCTACAAGCTTCGGACATTCGTCAAAGCTCTTCGGCTCGATTACGACAAGCGTAAAGGTGCTCGTACCTGCGATGGAGAGTTTCTTTTCCATCGGAATCGCTTTGGAATTATCCGCAAAAGAAGTCTTCGGCTGAAAAGATCCTCCAATCGGCTTGCGCACGGTGGTTTCTTCTTTCATCGCCTGCTCTTTCGCAGCAGCAATTTCCTCCGGTGAAAAATCATCATCCGGAACCTCTTCAATTCCTACCAGTTTTTTAAAAGTGTCTGAAAATCCCATTTTAGTTTCCTCCCATTTTTCTCGAGTAGTCTCTGGCTCCGAATATCGATGTCCCGACTCTTATCAGCGTTGAGCCTTCTTCAATCGCAACCTCAAAATCGTTTGACATTCCCATCGAGAGATATTTGAAATCAATCCGAGGGTTGCTCGATTTTCCATATTCGTCGTAAAGCTTCTTAACCGCCGCAAAATACTGCGCTGCATCTTCCGGATTGTCTTCAAACGGTGCGATGCACATAAGCCCGCGAATCCGAATGTTCGGGCAGTTTTCCAAAATGTCCTCAATCAGTTTTCCGGTTTCCTCCGTCGTAATGCCGAACTTGCTTTCTTCCATCGCGGAGTTGACCTGAATCAAAATGTCCATCGTAATGCCGTGCTGTGCCGCACGCTTATCAATTTCCTCCGCAAGCTTCAGTGAATCCACGGAGTGAATCATGCACACTTTGTCGATGATATATTTTACTTTATTCGTCTGAAGATGTCCGATTAAATGCCATCTTACCGGCTTGACACCCTCATACTTATTCATAATTTCCTGTACTTTATTTTCGCCGATGTCTGTGATTCCGCAGTCAATCGCTTCGTTTATCTCATCGACATCGTGAAGCTTCGTTACCGCAACCAGCAAAACATCCTCGCCCTTTCTTCCGGAGCGCTCTGCCGCCTCGTTTTTCAGCTGCGTGATGTGTGCAATATTTTCCTTAATTGACATTTTCCTCACTCCTTTTCGCCTCGTCAGCATTTTCGCTGCCTTTCAATATTTCATCATAGTTCTTGACGGTCGAAACCGTCTTTCCTTCACTGTCGTAAAAATAGTTCTTTTCCACTGCGGTAACCTCGCCATCCTGTGCCAATATGCTGATTGGCGTGAAGTTATAATTGCCGAACTTGTCCTTCACATAAACGCCCTTCGTGCCGTCTTCCTCCGCAATGCTGGAAGTCTCCAGCAAAATCCCACTTCTGCTTGAACGAATCAGCCTGCAGTTTTTCGCTCTGTACTTATCAAAAAATTCATAATAACGGTTGCAGGAAAGCACGATTTTTTTCTTGCTGCCCTCATCCGTCAAAGCTTTCAGCTTCATCTTCAGGCGCGTTCCGTCTTTAAAATCAACCGTAACATTATGCCCTTCCTCAAAGCCGTCTGCCTTATCAGCATCCAGCCATGCTAAAAGATACCATTCCTTGTTATCGACAATTTTAAAAATGGCGTCCCCCGCCGAAGCGTCCTTCTTGCAGTCGTTTACCTTGAATTCATCGGTCTGCGTCTTTTCCAAGCTTGTCTGCGTGATATTTTCGATATTGTCCGGTGTAAGCGAATTTTCCATCCCGTCATAAAAATAGCTGACAACACCGCGGCTTTCTGTGTAATAGCCTGTCCCCGCAAGCGTGACAATCTTGCTGCCGCTCCGCATCAGCCTGCCCTGACCGATAACCCGTTTAACGATTCCTGCGTTCTGCGCCTTGTAAACCGCTTCATCCCTCACAAAAAGGCAATCTGCGTCCACACCTGCCTCCAAGATTCCGTACTCCGCCACATAAGTTTCCACGAAAATATCCGACACACGCGGCACGATATAGATGTATATATACAGGAAGGCAAACAGTATGATGAATCCGAAGACCCATATTTTTGTCCTTGTTTTTTTCTTCGTCGTTTGATTACTCATTATTATATTTTATCACAAGAGTTTGCACAGCACAAGCTCATATCTGCGGTTTTGCTGCTATCGCTTCCAATATTTTTTTTTCATCCTTCGACAGTTTTTTTTCCTTCGTCAGATATGCCTCAAACAGGTCCGGTCTGCGCTCTTTGGTAAGCCTCAGGGAGCACTCATACTGCCATAAATGTATCCGCTTATGATTGCCGCCGAACAAAACCTCCGGCACCGTCAGACCTTCGTATTCCCGTGGTTTCGTGTACTGGTCGTACTCCAAAAGCCCGGAATAAATGGATTCTTCCATCGCCGACTCCTCGCTGCCCAAAACCTCCGGAATGAAGCGCGAAACGCTGTCGATGAGCACCATCGCTGCCAGCTCTCCCCCGGTCAGAATATAGTCGCCGATGGAGATTTCCTCCATATCCCATTCGTCCAAAACCCGCTGGTCGACTCCTTCGTAATGCCCGCAGAGAATCGTGATTTCTTCCATCTCCGCAAGCTCCTCAATCTTTTGCCGGTCGAGAATTTTTCCGCGCGGCGACATGTAGATGATTTTACCGCCTGCTCCGCCCTCGACAGCTCCGCCTTTAGCGCCGCTGCCAGCGTCAGGGACATTAAGGTTAAGGCTTCTGAGCGCATCAAAAATCGGCTGCGCCGTCATAACCATGCCGACTCCGCCTCCAAACGGATATTCATCTGTTTTTCTATGCTTGTCCTTCGTAAAATCCCGGATATTGATTAAACGAACATCTAAAATTCCCTTTTCCCCGGCTTTCCCAAGGATGCTGCTCTCGGTCACCGCTGTAAACATCTCCGGAAAAAGGGTCAAAATATTGATTCTCATCTATTCTACCTTTACTGCATCCTCATCGATAAAGCCTGGAATTAGGTGGATTTTCACATACTTTTCCTCGATGCTGACTTCCCTGACAAACTCGCCCACAACCGGAATCAGCGCTTCTTTGTCGTTTTTCAGCGTGATTTGGTAAATATCCTGCGCGGAATTTTGCAAAACATCCTTGATCACACCGATTTCCGCTCCGTTTTCCTCATTCAAAACCCTGCAGCCGATTAAGTCTTTTACATAAA
Source organism: uncultured Clostridia bacterium (assembly GCA_934233735.1). Lineage (GTDB taxonomy): Bacteria > Bacillota > Clostridia > Peptostreptococcales > Anaerovoracaceae > CAG-238. The sequence goes on from CAKQGQ010000021.1 coordinate 24,096, forward strand.
AGGTATCTTCCGGAAGTTCTCTGAGGTCATCCTCCGTGATGTAAATATCGCTTTCCTTCAAAGCCTCCGCAGCGTTCCTGTCATCAACGCCCTTAAGCTTCAAAATCGCCGTATTCTTCTGATACCTGACATTTTCAATTTCATATGCGGTATATTTGCCTTTGCGCTCGACTAAAATTTCTTCCAGTTCCTCAAAACGTTCTTTGTAGTCCGAATAGTGATAAACCTTCACCTCTCCCCGCAAAGCTACTGCGTTCACAATTTTTCCGATTTTAATTTTTTCCATGTTTCTCCAGATTATACAACAGGCACATACCTAAACTTCGTACTCCGTCTAAAGTATGTGCCCGAATTTCGCAATCAATCGTCTTATTCTTTTACGATTTCTACTGTCACTTTTTGATTATTTCTTGTGGCCGCAGCCTTAACAACGGTACGCAAAGCTTTCGCAATTCTTCCTTGCTTACCTATCACTTTACCCATGTCTTCAGGAGCGACTCTAAGCTCGATTACCGTTCCTTGGCGGCCTTCGCTCTCAGTCACGACAACGCCTTCCGGGTTGTCTACGAGTGACTTTGCAATTGCTTCAACCAATTTAGTCATTAGCTTTCACCGTTTCCTTATTATTCAATAATTCCTGATTTTTTAAATAAAGTCTTTACAGTTTCTGTCGGCTGTGCACCGTTTCCTAACCACTTTTTAGCCTTTTCTGCATCGATTTTGATTTCCTTCGGTTCTGTCATCGGGTTGTAGTAACCGATTTCTTCGATGAACTTACCGTCTCGCGGAGCTCTTGAATCTGCTACAACTACTCTGTAAAAAGGCTGTTTGTGTGCACCCATTCTCTTTAATCTGATCTTTACCATTTTTAAAATCCTCCTTAAAATAATCCTTTAAATCTTTTATTCTTTTTCATAAAGCCCGGATTGCTGAATTGTTTCATCAACTTTTTAGTATCCTCGTACTTTTTGATCAAGTTATTTATTTTGCTGACAGGCTGTCCGGAGCCTGCGGCAATTCTCTTACGCCTGCTGGCGTTAAGCAGCGATGGATTGCGGCGTTCTTCAAGAGTCATGGAATAGATGATGGCTTCCATCTGTTTGAATTCCTGTTCTCCCTTTTCGATGTCTTCGTCGCTTATCTTGTTTGCGCCCAGTCCCGGCAGCATGCCTATCATCTTGCCGAGTCCGCCCATTTTATTAATCTGACCCATCTGGTCAAGAAAGTCCTCGAGCGTAAACTCATTTTTCTTTATCTTTTTTTCGAGCTTGGCTGCCTTTTCCTCGTCAAAGGTTTCCTGCGCCTTTTCGATGAGTGAAAGCATATCGCCCATCCCGAGGATTCTGCTTGCCATTCTTTCCGGATGGAAAGGTTCGAGTGCGTCGGTCTTTTCGCCGACACCGATGAACTTAACCGGCTTGCCTGTGACTTTCTTCGCGGAAAGCGCCGCGCCGCCTCTGGAGTCGCCGTCCATCTTCGTCATGATGATGCCGTCGATTCCGAGCGCGTCGTTAAAGCCTTCGGCTGCATTGACCGCATCCTGACCGGTCAGTGCATCCACTACCAGCAAAATCTCATGCGGTTTAACCGCCTTCTTGACTCTCACAAGTTCATCCATCAGTTCACTGTCAATCTGCAGACGGCCTGCCGTATCGACAATCAGAACATCGTATCCGCGCTTCTCAGCTTCCTTTTTTGCCTTGAGCGCAATGTCTTCCGCCTTCGTGTTTCCGCGGTCGGTGAATACCGGAACATCCACGGATTTTCCGACAACTTCGAGCTGGTCGATAGCCGCCGGTCTGTATATATCGCACGCTGCAAGCATCGGCTTCTTGCCGCTTTTTTTCAGGTATGCAGCGAGCTTGCCGCAGGTCGTCGTCTTACCGGTACCCTGCAGACCGACCATCAGCAGAACGGTAAATCCACTCGGCGAAAAAGTCAGCTTGCTGTTCGTACCGCCCATGAGGTCAACCAGCGTGTCGTTTACGATTTTAATTACCTGCTGCCCCGGGGTCAGACTTTCAAGCACGCCCTGCCCCAGTGCTTTTTCTTTTACCTCTGCAACGAACTCTTTGACAACTTTAAAGTTGACATCCGCCTCCAGCAAAGCCAGTTTGACTTCGCGCATCGCTTCATTGATGTCCGCCTCCGTCAAAACGCCCTTGCCCTTGAGCTTCTTAAAGGTTCCTTGCAGTTTTTCGGATAAATTCTCAAATGCCATTTTATCTCCTTACCCCGGCCTCGGCCTTAATGCCGTTGCCTGCCCGGCGCGGCTCTGCCGATTTGGCCTGCCTTTTCTGTCTGCCATCCGCCCGCCGCGGTTCTACCGATTCGGCCTGCCGCCTGCGGTGGCTTCGTCTGCCGCTTCGTCCGGCTCTGCCCCGGGATTTCTATTCCAATTCGTTTATAATTGTCTTGATTTCCTTCAGTTTCGAAACGATTTCTGCGGTGTCCGCCGCGCCCTGCGATTTCAAGCCCTGCTGCACGCTTGACTCTGCGCCTTGCGCTTCGCGGCCTCGCGTCAGCTCTGAAATCAGGCGGTCGATTCTCGCGTCAATATCAGCGACCGCATCCTTCGATTTCATCAGGCGCGCCATCAGTCCCAGCTTCGCTTCGTATTCGTTGAGCGCCTGTTCCGCCTTCTTCAGCGTATCATGCACCGCCTGCCTTGAAATTCCAAACTCTTCGGCAATCTCCGAAAGTGAAAGATTCTCTTCGTGATACAGCGCCATGACTTCCTGCTGTCTCTTGCTCAGAAGCTGTCCGTAAAAATCATACAGGAGGCTGTTCTCCGCAATGCTTTCAATTTTCATAAAAGTACGCGCCCCCTTCTGTTTCGGCTTCTGTGTTTTCGTGATTGCTGCAGCCGCTGCGTCCGCACTGCGCACTGTCCAGTACAATCGCCATACGTGTCAAGTCTGCAGCTTGACACCTTTGCTACTATAACACATGGCTTGGCGTGTGTCAAGCGTTTTTGCTTGAAAGTCTTCGAAAATTATGGAATTTTGCGGCGCGCATGGAGAGGATTAGGATGGGCACGGGGAATTTCTTGCTGTGCGCGGTGGAGGCTTAGGATGTGCGCGGAGAATTTCTTGCTGTGCGCAGCGTGGTTTTAGAACATTTTCGCGAAAATTGAGTTTGTGTTCTAAAAATTTCTCCAGAATTTAGATACTTTCTGCAAATTTTGAGTTTATGTTCTAAAATTTAATTCAAATATATTACATATACAGAAAAATATGCAATATTTAGCCTTGTGCATACCTGTATGCACGTATTTTCATTCTAAATTGTTTACCTTTAAATTTATTTTCGCCCTTTAATTCCCATAATTCACTTTTATTTCTTAGAACATAAACTCATTTTTTCTTTTTTTATTCTAAAATCGCCTCCAAAATTTAGAACATAAACTCAAAAACACGCTTTCACATCTAAAATCTCATTTCGCGACGATCTATTTTGCATTTTTTTACAAATATATATTTACATCAAGGCTATTTAATGATATAATTGTAAAAAATTCCCTCGCAGAAGGGTCATGAATCATGCGTCATAATTCAACCACCAAGCAGCAACAAGCTCCACCCCCCTGCGCGATACCTCAACGAAAGGAGGCTCAGCAATGAATCAATTCGAAAAAGTCCTCGCAGCGGATGTCGCCGAGCAGCGGCGCCTGCTCGAAATCTACGAGCAGCGTTTAAAAGGAATGCCCGTGGGCTGCGTTTCCGAATATACCAGCAGCAAGAAGACATATTACAAGCTGTCAAAAACCGAAACGGATAAAATCAGCGGTCATTCCTACATCATGCAGCGCAATCTGCACGCAGATGAAATGAATTTGATCGCTCTGTATGGTGAAAAGGCATATGCGAAAGCGGGTCTGAGAATCGTCAAGCAGAACCTCAAGCTGCAGGAAAAGCTGCTTGAAATATATCGTCCTTATGATTTTTACAGCATTAAGGCATCCTTGGGAAAATTCTATCAAAAGTCGGTTGCCTTCTCCGACGACCCACTGTCAGGCATTGCGGAAAGGCAGCAAAAAGCTTCCGCACGCACCATCCATCCCGAGAACCTCACGCAGCCGACGCTTGCGGGCTTTGATGTGCGCAGCAAGTCCGAAGCGCTCATAGCGAATGTTCTTGCCGAACGCAAAATACCTTTTGTATATGAGGAAGTGTTGGAGATTTCCCTTCCCGGGCGTGGCGAAGTCACTCTGCATCCGGATTTTGTGATTCATCTGCCAGACGGCAAAAAAATAATATGGGAGCATCTGGGTATGCTGTCGGATGATTCTTACCTGTCGGCGTTTGCGGAAAAGCTGAAGCTTTATCACGCGGCAGGATATCACATAGGCAGCAATCTTTTCTTGACCACAGATACTCCCGACGGGCGCCTCGACATGGACGCCGTCATGAATGTTATTGAGTTTATTTCCGGCTATTTTTGAGATCGTCGTCCGACCGCTGCGCACGGTCGGCACAACTGCCGCATGACTGAACTATTTCTGAATCGGGCAGATGTAGCTGAACTCGAACCTGCCGTTCATGTCGATGAGACCCTGAAGCGCGTCAGCACTCACTGCACCTGCGCCGTCTGCAATGGCATCAGCTGCAGAGCCGAGCAGTGATGTCCAGTCCGTAGTCGTCGGGCTTTCAAAATACTCCAGCTCGCAGTCCCCAAGCTTATACTCTGCCTTCATGTCGGCAGCCGCCTCTTCAAAAGTTCCGATTTCATCAATCAGACCGTTGGAAAGTGCCTGCTTTGCGGTATAGATTCTGCCGTCCGCAAGTTTCTTCACCTCGGAAGTTTTCATATCGCGTCCCTTTGCGACAATTCCCACGAACTGCTCATAAGCTTCATCAACAAGGGACTGGAAGATTTCTCGCTGCTCGCTTGTCATGGCATCGACATTGCTCCCCATCGCCTTGTTTGCACCGGAAGTAATCGTGTTTGTCTTGATTCCGATTTTGTCCAGAAGCTCGCTGACGTCGTACATCGTTCCGAGCGTTACGCCGATGGAGCCCGTCCAGCAGTTGCGGTTTGCGATGATTTTATCGCATGGAGCCGAAATATAGTAGCCGCCGGATGCCGCCATGGACTGCATGGATGCGTAGACCGGACGCTTAGTCTTCTTTTGATATTCTTTGATTTTTAAGTAAAGCTCATCGCTTGCGAACACCGATCCGCCCGGCGTATCAACATAAAGGATGATGCCTTTGTTCTCGCCGTCGTCAATCATTGCGTCGATTGCGTTTAATATGTACTGATGATTGTATGTATCGCTGCTATCCTCGCTTATCGTTCCAACGACATCAACAACGCCGATATAGTCATGGCCGAAGTCGGTTGTTACCGTATTGTCAACACCGCTGACAAAAGAATCGGAAAATGCGCCTGCAATACTGTCAATCGCCTTGTTGCAGCCGGTTGTCAAAAGCGCGATTACCACGATAACCGCCGCGATGATAATGAGTGCTTTGCCCCAGCCCGGCAGTCCCGACCAGCCGCGTCCGCGCTTCGGAGCATTCGGCGGTACAGGAGTGCTTTGTCCTCCCGCAGGCTTTGCCTCAGATTCCTGCGCAAAGCCGTTTGCAGCAGATGTCTGCCCCGCGCCTGCATTTGCGCGGTTCGGGCGTTCGTCACTAAATACGCCATCACTATAATATTGTACACCATCCGTTTTCTTTGCTTCGAATTCGCCGGGCTCATTACCGTTTGCCTTGTTTTCTTTATTTTCAAAATTATCCAAAATCGTTACCTCCTTTGTTATTGCAATCTTTTTCGCTGTAACAAGTATAACACAGCACCCTCCGAAAAAAAACCGTAAAATTTCAGCAGATTATATTTTACAAAAGCGTTGACAGTGTACTATGTATCATGGTACACTTAATTCACAAAAGGGATTATTATAAAAAATAAAGAAAGGGGTTCATGCTTTATGTTTCAGCTTGATTTAAAAAGCCGAAAATCCATCTATGAGCAGGTAATTGACAATCTCAAAGAGCTCATTATGACGCGGGTGCTTTCCACAGACGAAAAGCTGCCGTCCGTCAGAGAGCTTTCCAAGGAGATAACCGTCAATCCGAACACCGTGCAGAAGGCTTACCGCGAACTTGAGCGGCAGGGCTATGTCTACACCACAAGCGGAGTGGGGACCTTTGTGGCAGACATCGGCGGCGTCCGTCCGGACACGAAAGAACTGGAACTTGCGAAAGCCAATCTTGACGACGATTTCCGTCAGCTTCTCTATTTAGGGCTTAGTTTTGTGGAAGCAAGACAAGTGGCTTTGGGGATTATAGACGAAAGGAGACCGGCAAATGATTAAACTTCAAAATGTCACCAAGCGTTTCGGGGATTACAAAGCGCTTGACGATTTCAGCCTCACGGTTCCGAAAGGCTCCGTTTACGGACTGATGGGCCTCAACGGCGCGGGCAAAACGACGATCATCAAGCACCTCGCGGGGTATCTGGTGCAGGATGAGGGTCTTGTGACCATCGACGACGAAGAGGTTTTGAACAACGAAACTATCAAAAAACGAATCGCGCTGATTCCGGACGATCTCTTCTTTTTCAGAGGATATTCGCTTAAGGAAATGGGGAAATACCACAAGCACATCTATCCGAACTGGAATGAAGAGCGTTTTCAGGCAATGATCAGCGATTTCGGGCTTAATCAAAAAGCCAGCCTCGCAAAATTCTCAAAAGGAATGAAAAAACAGGCGGCGTTCTGCCTCGCAATGGCGGCTATGCCCGACTATCTCATACTCGACGAACCGGTTGACGGACTCGATCCGATTGTGCGTCACAAGCTTTGGCACTACATCATGGAAGACGTTGCGGACAGAGAGATGACGGTTCTGGTTTCGTCGCACAACGCAAAAGAGATGGAAGATGTCTGCAATTACATCGGCATCATCGCGGGCGGCAAAATGGTTTTCGAAGGCGACCTTCTGGAACTTATGCCGGCTTCCATCGAAGAAATCTTTATTGAAAAGCTGGGAGGTGACAGCTATGAAAAATAAGAATCTGTTTGCTTTGTCCCCTGCCTTGCTATTGGAAAATTTCAAAATGTACTGGTATCTTCCGGTGGTTTCGCTGATTCTTTACTTTTTCGGCGGGATTTTCCCGATTATCACAAATTATGATAATCTTTACAGTATCAATTACCTGATTCAAAACAATTTCAATAATCTAAGTCCGGTATTCATACCGCTTCTGATTATCGTGCCTCTGACCGCGGCATGTATCGCGATGAGCTTTTTCCATAGGGAAAACCGCGCACTCGCAATGCACGCACAGCCGTACAGCAAGTCGAGACTTTTCAACTCGCAGGTGGCATCGGGCTGGCTCATGTGTATTCTTCCGCTTTTGGTAATGGCACTGCTGTATCTGTGCTTTATGAAGGAAGTCGCTCCGGATGTGACTTCTTCGGCGATTCCGTACACATCGGAAGACAATGTATACACAGCGTCCGCCGTGTTCGGCTGGTTTGGTGATTCCTTGGTTATCATGACGTTCTTCTACGGAATGTTTGTGCTTGCGGGAACTTTGGTCGGAACCGTCATCATGCAGGTTCTGCTTTCGGGAGTGATGTTCGTCATTCTTCCGCTGATGATTTTTATTATCAATGCGTTTTGCGACAGCTTCCTTCTCGGATATTTCGGCATGAGCGATTTTATGGAAAGCCTCATGAGGAACGCAAATCCGCTGATCCGCCTTGTTTTCGGCTGGGGAGAAAACGCGGGACTTCATCTGGAGCTGACTTACCTGCTTGCAGGGGTGCTGATGCTCGCGCTCGCGCGCTTTGCGTACGGCAGAGCCAAGCTTGAGAAAGTCGGCGACTCCATGATTTTCAGGGTTACGGAAGAAATCATAACTTATTTGATTGTGTTCGTGGGAATGACCGCCTTCGGATGGATTTTTTACAATATGGCAGCAAGCACGAAAGGCATGCTCGTATTCGGCATGGCGGTCGGCGCACTGATTACTTTCTTCGTTGTAAAGATCATCATCGATAGATCCGTCAAGGTTTTCAAGAAACACAACCTGATTTCCCTCTGTATTTATCTGGTCATTGCGGCACTGTTCACAGGTATGACGGTCTTTGATATCAGCGGATTTTCGAAACGTCTGCCAAAGGAGGATAAGATACAGTCTGTGCAGCTTTCGGATGCGACTTTCCGCGTGGGCTACGATATTTCGAGCTACTGCGAAAATTTACTCTTGAAAAACAAAGAACGCAAGCCGGTAATGTCCGATGACGCAAATGTGATTTCAGCGATGTATGAACTTGAAAAATATATTGTGGAAAACAAGCGTTATGAGCACGAAGCCACTGTATATGACACTTCTTCTTACTTGCGCGAAGGGGAAAACATAGAATACGGGGTAGAAAATATTTCTTTCCTATATAAAATGAAAAACGGCACTTCGTTCAGCCGCAGATATTTCGTTAAGCTTGATGATACCACGGTTGATCTTCTCAACAGAGTTGTTTGTACGGATGACTGGAAATCCTACTATACGCTGTCCGATAAACTTGATTTGTCCGGCTTCGACAGCGCAATGCTCAGCATTTACTCGGATAATTACAAAGATTACGAGGAGAACGGAGAAGACAGTTTCTCCATCAGCCGCAAGCAGCTTGAAAAGTTAATTGCCGCAAAGGACGCCGATATCAGCGGCAGAAGCTATATGGATATTCTCAAACGCATTAATCTTTCCGGCAATACCCGCGTGTACGATGTGAACATTACCGTAAGCATCCTGAAAAAGGATATCAAAGAAAAAATAGGAATGAGCATTTATGAGTCAGGAAGTCTTTCTTTTACTGTTATGAGTTTGGACAAAAACACACTTGCATGCCTGCACGAAATCGGTGTAATATAGAAGGTATGGAGAGAGAAAGATATTATGAAACGATTGTAATCGGTGCAGGCGCAGGCGGTCTCTTCTTCGGGACCGCCTGTCCCGTTTCCGGCGGCGATGCCGGTCGCACTCTGATTTTGGAAAAAACAAACAGAATCGGCACGAAACTTCTTATGTCAGGCTCCGGGCAGTGCAATCTGACGCACGGCGGCTCGATTAAGGAGTTTTTGTCATGCTACGGGCAAAACGGAAAACGAATCCGAACTGTGCTTTACAGGCATAATAATATAGAGCTTTGTGATTTTATGCAGGAGCTCGGCATCCCAACCGCGGAGCGTGAGGACGGCAAAATCTTCCCTGCTTCCCTGCGCGCAAAAGATGTTCGCGACGCCCTCGTCCGCAGATGCGAAAGAAACGGCGTCGAAATCAAAACGGCCTCGGAGGCCACCCGGATTGCGCCGCTCGAAAGTGCAGGCAGCGCGAACGGCGGCGCGGCAGCTTTCGTCGGTGCTTCTGCGCTGAACTCCGGCGCGGCGCGGTTTGTAATCGAAACCGCAGGCGGCTCGCTCTATACCTGCCGCAGTCTCGTCATTGCAGCAGGCGGCAGTTCCTATCCGACTACCGGCTCCGACGGCTCGCTTCTCAAGGTGCTTTCGCGGGATTTTCCAGAGCTTGCGGTATGCGAGCCGAAGCCTTCACTGGTTCCGATTTTCGTCGAAAATTATCCTTTTACGGCACTTTCCGGCATCAGTTTTCACGATGTCGAAATAAAAATTTTTGAGCCGAAATCACAAAAATCATTAAAGCTCGCCCACCCTTGCGGCGACTTGCTTCTGACGCATAAAAACTTTTCTGGCCCGGTGATTTTGAATAATTCCAGAAATATTTTTAACGGCTGTGGGCTTGAAATTAACTTCATTTTCCCCTATACTATAAATGATATGCTTTCCCATCTGAAGGAAATTTTTCCGGGAAACCGCAGAATGATTTCCGGCTGTATCGGGGAAAACTATCTACTGCCTAAAAAATTTATTACAGCAGTTTTAGACAGGATAAATGTGTCTGACAAACCGGCGGCTCAGCTCAGCGGCAGCGAAATCAGCCGAATTGCCGAAGCTTTTGCTAGGATGCGCTTCACGGTCTCAGGAACCGGAGGCTTCAGCATCGCCATGGCGACAGCGGGCGGTATTTCGCTTGACGAAATCGCGCTTGCCGAAATGCAGAGCAGAAAATATCCGGGGCTTTATTTCATAGGGGAAGTCCTCGATATCGACGGCGACACGGGCGGCTACAATCTTCAGTTCGCCTACTCGTCTGCCATGGCTGCTTCAGATAACATTTATAAAAATTAGTAATTATCACAGGAGGCAAAGAATGAAAAAAAGGATTTTGAGATTTGTATCGACCGCGCTTGCCGCGGCTCTTATGGTGTCCGCTGTACCGATAGACAGCGCCTTTGCGGCGCTGTCCGAAGTAAAATCCCCGGCACAGGTGACGACATTTAAGTCCACAACGGAATTTGAAAAAGAATATGTCAGGGCCTATGTCACGGACGACACGGTTTTGAAGGTCAATTATAAGACTCCTCTCGAAGCGACCTTATTCCGCGTTTCCCTTTATCGCGTGGGAGAAAACAAGGGCGATATCGACCTCGATATTTTTGTGGACGCCAAGCAGAGCACCGCATCCGACGGCACCACGCTCTACGGCTTCACCTATTATCTGGACATGAAGCGTTTCGAGGTTCCGAATGGATACTACAATCTCTATCTCAGACGCTGCGCGACCGCAGCCGACGCCGAAACCCTGAACTATAAGTCCAGCGGCGTTCTCTATAAAAATATGGAAATCAAGGTGACGGGCGGCAAGGTGAAAATCCTGCGCTACAAGGACGTCATGGAATACAACGATTATGTCAAGGACATCGGCGCGCTCTACAGCACCGACCGCTATCTGGACAACACGCTGGAGGACATCCGCTTCGTCCTCAGGAATCCTGCAACTGATGTCTATGCGGAAATGACGCCGAGCAAAATTTCCTATATCCAGAGTATTTCCGACCGCGTAACTCAAGGAGCTTACACGAACTACGACAAACTTCTAAAAATATATGAATACACCGCGAAAAACTTTTACTATGATTCCATAGCTTTTTCCACACACTCGTATCAGTATGCGGATCCTTACGACAATATTTATAATTTTGAGAACGGTCTGAGCAGCGCAAACAGCGTTTCGGGGCGTGTTCATACCACCTGTCAGGGTTTTTCTGCCATCTATCTTGCACTTGCCCGCGCACAGGGCATCCCGACCAGATTCGTTTACGGACACAGGCTCTCCATTCCTTCCAATGACTGGCTCACAGAAGATGATATTGATGTGCGCGACCATTGGTGGACGGAATCCTATGTAAACGGCAAATGGATTTTTGTCGATCCTACTGTCGGAACCACCAATAAATACGACAAATCCACCGGGGTATGGAGTTATATGGGACTTACAAATTATACGTATTTTGACCCGAGTGACGAGCAGATTGCGACCAGTCATGTATACATGAATATCTACCCGGACTACAGAGCCGGAGAATATATCGATGACACATACGAAATGGAGATGCTCCGCGCTTTCTTCGGACAGACGGTCGGCAATACCTCTAAAACAAACGGCTCGGTAATGAACAGTTCCTATTCCGCTTTCGATACGACTACATGGGGAGACGGAACCAAGTCCCACTTCATGACAAACGGAAGCGGCAAAACATCCCAGATCCAGTGGAGCTATAAGGGTTTCACGGGCGCACTCAGCCTTCCGGGCTTTACGAAGATGACTTTGTTCTCTTCACACGATAACAAATATGAAACAGCTGACTTGTCAGATTCGCCTGCATTAAAGAGCGTTTATCTGCAGAACAACAATCTGACAAGTGTGGATTTAAGCAACTGCTATAAGCTCAGCTATATCCGCGCACAAAACAACCCTATGAAAAACCTTACGCTTTATGTAAACGGTCGAAACCGCACATTTACGGCCGGTGACAACGGAACCTTCTATTTTACGCTGGATACAAGCTACACGAACAGCAGTCTGTCGCTGTATTCCGAACCGGACATCGGATATAAGCTCGGCGGCGTCTACAGTACAGGCACCGGAAACAGACTTTCGACGAAAACGACTTATCATTTTACGCCACAAGCGGTTGGCTACAGTATCCGTTTCGTGCTGAATCCGGACAGCTACAAGTATTATCTGAATATCGGTGAATCAAGGTCTTCCAGACTTCCGTACATTCGTGCGGCAGCAAAACGCTTAAATGCTCTCGGTTACTACAATCCATCGGGCAGCATCTCCGGCTATTCAGATAATCAGCCTGCAGTCGGCGAGGAAACCTCCTACACGGAAGCACTGGCGGAAGCCGTAACGAAATTCCAGGTAATGCACGATATTTCCAATATCGGTGCAATCGGCAGCCAGACATGGTCCGCCCTTTTCAACGACACAGCGAAAGCTATGGTTTCCGATACGGAATACGAACAGATTCTCACGGATTATGAAACAAGAAAGGTTCAACGCGAAGAAGCGAAAGTGCTCGTCAAAGAACTGACTCCGGTTGCACGTTCGGCGAAGAATGCGAAAAAGAACATTAATGTTACGCTTAACCTTGACGCACAGGATAATAAGATTATCAATCAGCTGAAAGACATGGACTGTACTGTGCAATACAAATTTTATCGTTCAACAAGTAAGTCTTCTTCCTACAAACAAGTATTGACAAAAAAAGAGCCTTCCTATACAAACACAAGTGGCAAAAATGGCACCAAATACTACTATAAGGCTAAAATTATTGTTTATGATAGAACCGGCAAACTTATTGCAAACACAGAGTTGAAGCAATGTAAGTACGCTTCTAGAGTTTGGAGCAAAAAATAAGAATTAAGCACAATGAAAAAGCTGCCGTGTTAGCGAAATTCGTTAATGCGGCAGCGAGACTGTGAAAAAAAGTCTGTAAATTTAATTAACCGGGAAGTAGCCTTCTATGGTAAAATCAAATTATCATAGGAG
>CAKQGQ010000022.1 GCA_934233735.1 uncultured Clostridia bacterium
CCGGCGACATAGCCAAGTGGTAAGGCAGAGGTCTGCAAAACCTTTATTCCCCAGTTCAAATCTGGGTGTCGCCTCCATAGCATTTATAAAAGACCGTTGAAATTTCAACGGTCTTTTGATGTCATAAAAAACGGATTGCCGTTAGCAGGCGTCCTGCGTATTTTTTGGCAGGGAAAGTATGTACAAAGCGACCGAAAAGGTGTATAATATTTGCAATTTCGAGCGAAAAGACATCAGTATCAAAAGAAATCGGACGAAATCGAGAGAAAGTTGAGGGAGAAACAATGGGACTATTCAGCAAGAAATATTGTGATGTTTGCGGAGAAAAGATCGGGCTTTTGGGCAATCGCAAATTGGAGGACGGCAATCTCTGTTCTGACTGCGCGGCGAAGCTTTCACCATGGTTTACAGGCAGAAGACTGAGCACGCTTGCCGATATCAAAGAGCAGCTTGACTACAGAGAAGCAAATAAGGCCGCGGTGGCAGCGTTCCATACGACGGCGACGTTCGGCGAAGATATGAAGCTGCTGGTGGATGAGCAGGCTGGGAAGTTCATGGTCACCGAGGAAAAACACCTCAAAAATATCGAAAAGGCGAATCCGGATGTCCTGTCATTCAGTGATGTGACAGGCTGTGACATCGATGTGGAAGAAGACAGACACGAGATCTATTACAGAGACGGCGAAGGAGATCTGCAGAGCTTCGAGCCGCGCTGCTATGCCTATAATTATGATTTTTATGTGGTCATTCATGTGCGCAATCCGTATTTTAACGAGATCCGTTTCAAACTCAACGACTACAAGGTCGACGGCAAGGCAGAGACGATCATCGAGCTGCACAGCGGCAGACCGATCAAACCGAAATCAGGACAGAACGCGGGCGGCGGCAAGGCGGGCGCGTTCTTTGCAGCCGGCATGACAAACGGCGCGCTGCCGAGAATGCCTGTTTCTAACGCGGACGTTGTCAAGAAATGTCCGGAATATAAAGAATATATGAACATCGGCAAACAGATAAAAGCAACCTTGCTGCAGGCTAAATAGGCTGCCTGCTGAACAGGAAAGAACAAAGCATGAAAAATACATCCCCCGACATCTGCGTCGGGGGATTTTGCGGTAAAAATACCGAGAAGCTTGAAAGCACTATTCCCACTTGAAGAATTTGACTGCAATTCCGGTGCAGACTGCAGTGACAGCAAGCTCAAATAAAAAGAAGAAATTCGCTTGCTTAAATTGCCAAGGCTTGGAAACATTATAAAAGGAAAAATCTTGTTTTTTCACCGCAAATCAAGTATACTTTTCTATATGAAATACTTATTTATCGCGGAAAAACCAAGCCTTATGCGCGATGTGCAGGCTTGTTACAAAAATCATAAAAACGAAGTGACAGAAAGGGTTGGGGAGATTGATTTCACAGCCCTTTCCGGTCATGTCTGTACAAATTTTATGCCTACGGATTATGCGGAATGGAAGGACAAAAGCTGGAAAGCCATCCTTTATCCGATGATTCCCAATCCGTGGCAGATCAAACCGATCGCCGATAAGCGAAAGCAGGCTACCATCGCCGAAATCCGGCGGCGCGCGGCGGACTACGACGGGATTATTGTAGGAACCGACTCCGATGTGGAAGGATACGGCATCTACTGGCTTTTGGAGCAGTATCTTGCGCTGAACGAAAAGCCTGCGCTTCGCTTCATCGAGCACTCTCTTACGGACGCAGAAATTTTGAAATCGCTTTTGAGCATGACGGATTATCACACGAATCCAACGCATGTTCATTTCGTGCAGTCCTTTCTCATTCGCTCACGGGCAGACTGGCTGTTCGGCATGAACGCCTCCAGAATGCTGACCAACAAGCGTGGCACTCTCATCAAGGCCGGCAGAGTGAAATCTCCGACAATCAAACTGGTATATGACAACTCCATGGCTATCGATAATTTTGCAAATCGAAAGTATTTTGTGCTGGAAGCGGAGTACGAGACTGCGCTGCAGGGCGAAGCTGACGATGCCGAAGAAACGCAGACCTTTAAGGCCGTTCTTCAGGGCGAGGATGGGGATGTGCAGTTTGAAAATCCGAAGCTTTTTACGGAGTATTCTATGGATGGCATCATTGAAGACGTCGAAAAGAAGAAGTCCTCTTCCCACGCGCCGAAGCTTTTTGACTTAGCCGCCATTCAGGCGGAAGCAGGAAGCAAGTACAAATTTAGGCCCGACCATACCTTAGAGCTTGTGCAGAGCCTTTATGAAAAACACAAGGTCATTTCCTATCCGAGAACCCAGTGCCGTTATGTCTCTTCCGAGAAAGCAAAGGAATTTCCCGCAATCATGGAAAACATTGCAGTTTTTGAAGAACTCAGAAAAATCGCGGCGGGACTTGACAAGGGCGCGTTTACGAAAATTCTGAAGGACAAAGCAGTCGTGAATGACACAGAGGTTTCCAAAGAGTCCCACGATGCGCTTCTGCCGACGCTGAAACGGCCGGACCTTTCGAGGATGACCGAAGAAGAACAGATTATCTGCAAAATGATATATATGAGGCTTTTGGCGCAGTTTCTGCCGAAGCTTGAGGAAGAGAAAACCACCATTCAGATTCGCCATGCGGAGGCGGATTCCCAAGACGCCAATGCGGAAAACGAGGCGGGCGGGATTTTTAAAGCAAGCGGAAAGGTCGTCACGGAGCCGGGCTGGTCAATTCTGTATAAGAAAGCGAGCGACCACGCTCTTCCTCCTTTGAAAAAGGGAGACCGCATTACGGCAAAATCCATGAAACCTGTCGAAAAGGAAACTTCACCGCCGAAGCGTCTGACGCAGGCAACTTTAATCAATGCCATGCGTAATATTGCCACGCAGATTGAGGACAAACAGCTGAAAAAGTCCCTTGCGGATTCGCAGGGCATCGGCACGCCGGCAACCCGTGCGTCGATTATCAAAGACATCATTGAGTCGGGCTATGTGGAGGAGAAAAAGAATGCACTTTATATTACCGATAAAGGAAAGAACTATATCGAAGCCGTAAAGGGTTTCGACATTGCCTATCCCGTCTTTGCGGCGAACATGGATAACAGCATCAAAAAAGTACAGCGCGGAGAGGCTGATTACGAGCAGGTTATGGCGGAGGTAATGCAGAAACTTCAGGAAATGTGCGAGCAAATCGGACAAGACCCGAAAGAAGTCGAAGCGGAGCTGGCACCGTTCGAGCCGGTGCAGACCGACATTCACTGCGCGAAGTGCGGAGGCGTTATCGAAGAACAGAAAAAACATTACGAATGCCTCGGCTGCGGCGCGAAAATTTACAAGAATATCAGCGGCAGCGAGGTTGACCTCGAATTGCTGCGGAAACTGGAAGCAGGCGAGCAGAGCGGATACAAGAATTTCACAACACGCGCAGGAAAACCGTTTCGCGCAGCACTGAAGCTGGATGAAAACGGAGAACTTGCAATGGTCTTTTTTGAGGAATCGGTGAAATGTCCGAAATGCGGAAAAAAAGCGACGCTCAACCAGTGGGGCATTTTCTGCGGCATCAAAAAATGCGGACACAAAGTCTTCCGAAGCTTCTGCGGGCATGATTTTTCCTATCCCGAAATGAAACAGCTTCTCGATGGGAAAGCCGTTGCGGCAAATTTCCGCTCGAAAGCAGGGAAGAACTTCCGTGCAGAGGTTCATCTGAATGCGGAGGGCGAATATACTTTTGATTTCCAAGAGGAGGAAAGACCTTGATTTTACTGAATGCAACCGACATTTCTAAATCCTATACAGCATTACCGCTTCTTTCGAATCTTTCGTATGCGATAAACGAAGGCGATAAAATCGGGCTCATCGGCGTCAACGGCACAGGAAAGTCCACGCTCCTGCGAATCACGGCAGGAATTGAGGATGCCGATTCAGGCAAAATCATTCTGACCGGAGGTGTGCGAATCGGCTATCTGCCGCAGGCACCTGCCTATGACCCGGAGAAAACGGTGCTGGAGCAGGCGGTCAGCTATCTGACTCGGGAAACTGCCGAAGAGGGTGAATATAAATGCAAATCCATGCTGAATCAGCTTGGGATTACGGATTTTGAGAAGAAAATGAACACTTTGTCGGGCGGCGAACGAAAGCGCGTTGCCATGGCAGGGATTTTCACAAATGAATGTGATATTTTGATTTTGGATGAGCCGACGAACCACATCGACAGCGACACGGTTGAATGGCTGGAAAACTACCTGAAAAAGTTTCGCGGTGCAATTTTTATGGTAACGCATGACCGCTACTTCTTAGACAGGGTCACGAATGTGATTTTGGAGCTGGCAGGCGGCAGGCTTTACCGCCACGAAGGCAATTACGAGGTCTATCTTGAGAACCGGGCGGCGCGGGAGGAGATGGCACTTGCCACAGAGCGAAAGCGCAGGACGCTGTACCGCAGGGAGCTGGAATGGATGCGCCGAGGCGCACAGGCAAGAACCACCAAAGCGAAGGGGCGGATTGACCGTTTTCATCAATTGGAAGAGAGCAAGCTGGTGGTCAACAATGCGGCTTTGGAGATGAAATCGGTGTCTTCCAGGCTCGGGAAAAAGATTATTGAACTCGAACATGTCTCAAAGGCTTTTGACGGCATTCCGGTGATTTCGGATTTTTCCTATACGGTGCTGCGTAACGACCGCATCGGCATCATTGGAGAGAACGGCTCCGGCAAGTCAACGCTTCTGAAGCTGATTTCGGGAGAACTTCAGCCGGACAGCGGCAGCGTAGAAATCGGCGAAACCGTAAAAATCGGCTATTTTTCGCAGGAAAACGAGCATATGGATAAATCCCGCAGGGTTATCGAATACATCTGCGACATCGCACACAATGTCAAAACGGAGGATGGCTATATCAGTGCCTCGCAAATGCTGGAGCGTTTCTTATTCCCGCCGCATATGCACTCGATCCCGGTAGGAAGGCTTTCCGGCGGCGAGCAGCGAAGGCTCTATCTGCTGGGAATTCTCATGGGCGCGCCGAATGTGCTGCTTTTGGACGAACCGACAAACGACCTGGACATCGACACGCTGTGCATTTTGGAAGACTATCTGGACAGCTTTGCGGGCGCGGTAATTGCCGTGTCGCATGACCGTCATTTCATCGACCGCATTGCAGAAAAGACCTTTGTTTATGAAGGAGAGGGGCACATTGCGGAATATCCGGGCGGCTACAGTGACTGGGCGGAAAGACGCGCGGCGGGCCTGGCAGCAGAAAAAACCGCGGGCAAAGCGGGCGGCAAAACGGCGGCCGCATCAGACGGAAAACAGACGGACATCTCCGTGACGCAGGCAGGCAGAACGGATGCCGCCAGACCGAAGAAGCTGAAATTTTCCTATAAAGAGCAGCGCGAGTTTGAGACGATTGATGAAGATATTGCTGCGCTCGAAAGTGCCATAGAAGAAGTGGACAGCCGGATCGCCGAAGCGGGCAGCGACTACTGCAAGCTGCAGGAACTGACCGCAAAGCGCGACGAACTTACCGCAGCCCTTGACGATAAAATGGAGCGCTGGGTCTATCTGAACGATTTGGCAGAGAAAATTGAGGCGCAGAAATTATTCGGTCGAAAAACGCAGTAAAATCACAATTATTCGGTCGAAAAATGCACGCAGCAAAACTACAATTATTTGAGCAAAGAGATGATTCTTGCCTTGAAAAGTGAAATATAGTAAAATAGAAAAAGAAAATGCCGTGAGCAAGGGAAAGGATTATAGCGATAAATGAAAACACAGAAAGAAACTAAAAAACTGATGCCGGCAGGGCTTCCGTACCTGATGTGCGGCGGCGTATTTTTTATACTGGCGATGATTTTGCCGATGTATCGCATGTGGGCACTGCTGATGGCTGCTGCGGCTGCGGTAATTACTTGCATTGCAATGCTTGCCATGCACAAGAAACAGGTTGCGGCAATGCCGGAAGTCAGCCCGATTCGCGAGCGTGCGGAAGAGCTTTCAAAGAATCTGGATGCAGGACGGGATGAGCTTCGCAGACTTAAGCCGCAGATTCAAAATCCGAAAGTTGCAAGTATTGCAGGAAACATGGCGGACACTCTCGAAAAGCTTGCTGATAATCTCGAGAAGAATCCGAAAGACAGAAACAAAATCCGAAAAGTTGCGGTTCACTATGTGCCTATGATTATCGACTTGGTGCGTAACTATATCAATCTTTCGAAGCAGGGCGTCGAAGGCGGAAACATTTCGGAAACGATGACAAGTATCGAGAGCGGACTTGAAAAAGTTGAGGCAAGTCTCAAGCAGTATCTGGACGACATGTTCGAGGATGACAAGCTGAGCATCGAAACCGACATTGCGGTACTGCAGCAGCTTATGAACAAGGATGCAGGAAGCACGAATAAAATGAATTTTGACGATATATTAAAAGAAACAAATGGAGGAAACGAAAATGACTGACGAAATGAAAACAATGGAGACTGCTGTAGAAACGAAGGAAGCTGAAATGCCTGTCCTGATCCTGCCGGGGGAAGACGTGACACCGATGGATCAGATGCTTGCAGAAGCAGCAGAAAAACCGGAAACAATCAAGGAAGTAAACATCGAAGATAAAATTCAGCTTACCGATGCAGAGAAGAAGGCGGTTGAAGATTTTGCGGCAAAGATTGATATCAGCAATTCCAATCACATCCTGCAGTACGGCGCGGATGCACAAGCGAAGATTACACAGTTTTCCGACATGGCACTCGAAAAGGTAAGAGCCAAAGATCTCGGAGGCGTGGGCGAAACGCTCAGTGACTTGGTTGTGGAACTCAAAGGATTTGACCCGAATGAGCAGAAAAAAGGTTTTCTTGGTCTTTTCAAAAAAGCGGGAACGGGCATCGCACAGCTCAAGGCAAAGTACGATAAGGTAGAAGTGAATGTCGAAAAAGTTGTGGACATCCTTGAAGGACATCAGATTACGCTGACAAAGGACATCGCAGTCCTCGACGAAATGTTCAAGGCAAACATGACAAACTTCAAGCAGCTTTCGTTATATATTGTTGCAGGCAAGAAGAAACTCGAAGAAGTGCAGAATGTTACAATTCCTGCAATGAAAGCAAAAGCAGCGGAAAGCGGTGCAATGGAGGACGCACAGGCGGCAAACGACCTTTCCAACCTTGCTAACAGATTTGAAAAGAAACTGCACGACCTTGACTTGACCAGAACCGTTTCCCTGCAGATGGGACCGCAGATCAGACTCATTCAGAATAACGACACGATGATGGTCGAAAAAATCCAGACCGCAATCCTCAACACGATACCGCTTTGGAAGAGCCAGATGGTTCTTGCTCTTGGCCTTGCACACAGCGAACAGGCAATGAAGGCACAGCAGGCTGTATCTGATACAACAAATGAACTGCTCAAAAAGAATGCAGATCTTCTTAAGGATACAACCATTGGCATTGCTGAGGAGTCCGAACGCGGAATCGTCGATATCGAGACGCTCAAGCACACAAACCAGATGCTCATCGATACTTTGGATGAAGTTGTAAGAATTCAAAACGAGGGAAGACAGAAGCGCAAAGCTGCGGAAGTGGAACTTCTGAATATCGAAAACCAGCTGAAAGACAAGATGCTTGAATTCAGAGGATAAGACGCATGAAAATATTGGAAAATAAGATTGTCTGCATAGTTTTGATGGTTGTTTTAATCGCCGGCGGGTTTCTCCTCGGCGGCTACAAAGGCCTTGCGGGACAGTATCAGAAGGCGGAAAATGTCTTTTTCCTTGGTGAGGATGGTGACGGCATCTGTGTGGCAAACGATATGGCGGAGCGCGCAACTTCTCTTACAAACATGCAGACCGTTGCGAAGAAATATCTCCCGAAAAGTGACAGCGCATTGGAATCGGCAGCCTCATCGCTCAATGATTTTACACAGGCGGAGGGCGATATACGTGCACTGTTTGCGGCAAATTCCGGTATGGATGCGGCAATGGCAGCACTTTATCAGGCGCTGGACGAAAAGATACTTTCCGCTAATGATGAGAAATACCGTCAGAGGCTTTATGCGGACTTCAATTCACGCAACGACACAATCAGCCATGATCCGTATTACAAATATGCTGCAGACTATAATGAGATACTGAAGCATTTCCCGGCAAACGTAATTGCGGGGCTGACGCCTGCGAAGACTGCGGCAATCATGCGATAGAGACGGCAAGAGAAGCGATAGAAACAGATGCAGCAGAGAGGTAGAAACAGATGAAAAAAAGACTGACAGCGGTTTTGCTGATTGCGGTTTTGATATTAATCTTTGGATGCGGAAGTGCATTTGCAAGCATTCCGGACGCGCCGGATTCGTTTTATGCGGCGGATTTTGCGAATGTGCTGAACACGGATACAGAGGATTACATAATTGAGCAGAACGGCATACTCGAAAACTTCTGCGGGGCGCAGATTGTCGTGGTTACGACGGATTTCCTCGACGGAATGAATATCGAGGACTATGCTTATAAGCTTTTCAACGACTGGGAAATCGGTGATAAAGACAAGAATAACGGGGTTCTGCTCTTGCTTGCAATCGGTGAAGAGAACTACTGGTGCATGCAGGGCAAGGGACTCGAAAATGTCCTCACAAGCGGTGACATTGATGACATTCTTTACTACAATTTAGAGGAAGATTTCGCAGCGGAAGACTACAGTGCGGGAGTTTTAAAAACTTTTGACGTATTGTACGATACGGTATACGAATATTACGGCGGCTCCGCTTCGAGCAATGACGACGCGGACTTTTCGCTTGACGGCGGAAAAATTTTCGGCATTCTTGTCAAAATCGTGATTGCAGTCATCGTAATCGTTGTAATTCTGATTATTATCAGCTCATTCAGCGGCGGTTCGGGCAGAGGCTACGGAAGCGGCGGAACCCGCAGGAAACGCAGACCAAGCGGCGGTGGCGGAACTGTTTTCATCCCGCCAAGCACCGGACGCCGTAGGAATCCAATGTCAGGAAGCAGACCGTCTGCAGCAAGACGCTCTTCTTCCGGCAGCAGCCGATCATCATTTGGCAGCGGAAGCCGTCCATCCTCAGGAAGCGGACACGGCGGTGGAGGCAGGAGCCGCGGAGGCGGAGCCGGCCGCAGGGGCAGATAAGAAAAATACTTTTGTAAATCAATCGAAAAAAGACATTATAATTTTGTGTATAAGACAGACTATGCCCTTGACTTCGACAGAATCCGGCATTATAATGTATTCGTCATTGAAAATTTAATCTAACCAGTGCTTCTTCGGAAGGTAATAGGAAACCGGGTGCAATTCCCGGACGGTCCCAGCCACTGTAACGGAGGATTCACCTGTAATACGTCATTGAGCGGACTTTTCGCTTGAGAAGGCGCAGTGTGGAGAAGATGCCGAAGTCAGGAAACCTGCTGGTCAAGAGTTTGATAGGAGCTTCTGCAGAAAGTATCCGTCGGACAAGCATTTTTGCACGGAGAGCTTCAGTTTTATTTTTTTGAAACTGAGGGGGCTTATCGTACATACCAAACTCTTGCTTAGAACATATTAGGCAAGAGTTTTTTCACTCTTCGAAGCTGCTTAGATTAAATGCATTAGAATTATTATGAAAGAGAGGAAGAAGCATCAATGAACAGAAAGAAATTTTTATCATTAGCATTGACTGTTGCGTTGACAGCGACGATGGGAACCACATCCTTCGCGTTTGCAGATACTACCGCAGCAGACACCACAGCACCGACTACCGCAGCAACAACTGCAGCTGCCGCTGTATCCACAGAAAAAGCGACAGACATCATCACAGACCTTGGCATGTTCTCGCCTGCTAAGGGTACAACAAAAGTAGAAATTGACAAGATTACAGGAAAAGCAAAAATTACTTTTTCCGTTACACCACAGGCAAGACAATATACGAAGCTTGCATTGGCAGAACAGACAAAGTCAGATAAAGAAAAAGAAAAGAACGCAGTTGCTGCAACCGTAACGCCGGTAACCCAGGATGGCAAAACCAAGTATGCAAGCACTTTCACATTTGAAATTTCTGCCGCAGACCTGGGCAAGCAGATTCCAATCAGCATGTATCAGGTATTCACGAAGTCCACAGGCGAAAAGATTGACGGCTGGCACAATTTCGAAAGTCAGCACTATCTGACCGTAAAGTTCACACCGGAAGTTGTAACAAACCTGACCAGTGCCATCTACTATCAGGAAAGAACCGAAGGCACTGATGTGCTTTGCGAAGCAGCAGGCAGAGGCTGGAACAGCCTGACAGACGCTGAAAAGAAAGAAGTCACCGGTTTCGCTTACTATCTGGAAGAAGATGAAGAAAAGGGCGGCTATGAATACTTTGCAGAAGATACCGGCGATGCCTCCAAAGACAATCCTTTGAACCAGGACAAGATTGGCAGCTACGAAATTCTGGTGGGCAGCTTCGGTACCAGCTACAATGATAACCGTGTAGCAACCATCGGTGCAATCGAAAAAGCAATCCAGAAAGCAGTTCCAAACTTCTCCGTAAGAAGAGGATTCACTGCACAGATCATCATCAATCACATTCAGGCAAGAGATAACGAAAAGATCGACAACGTAGAGCAGGCAGTCGAAAGAGCCATCAAGAACAAAGTACAGGTTCTGGTTGTACAGCCGACAACTTTGATGAGCGGTGCTGAATTCGATGAACTGAAAGAAACGGTTCAAAAATACGAAAGCAAATTCAAACAGGTGATCTATTCTGCACCAATCTGCGATACAGATGCGGACAGAGCGACAGTATGCGAAGCTGTTTACAAAGATGCTGCTGTAAAGGCAGGATTTGAAACGGCAGATGCTGCAAAGGCTTCCAAGGATACCGCATTCGTATTCATGGGTCACGGAACTTCCCACTCCGCAAAACAGCTTTACACTCAGCTGCAGGAAAAGATGACTGCACAGGGTTACACTAATGCTTTCATCGGTACCGTAGAAGGTAATCCGGAAACCACTTCCTTAGAAGCTGTTCTGGAAGCAGTCAAGAAAGCCGGCTATAAGAAGGTTGTGCTTCGTCCGATGATGGTTGTCGCAGGTGACCACGCCAACAATGACATGGCCGGCGAAGAAGATTCCTGGGCTGCTGCATTCAAGACTGCAGGCTTCGAAGTATCTTCTCAGATCATCGGTCTGGGCGAACTGAAAGAAGTGCAGGATATCGTTGTTGCACATGCAAAAGCAGCTGTGAAGAAAGCAGCCGTTGCGAAGAACACAACTTGCAAGCTGACAGCAGGTACAAAGAAGATGACCATTGCAATCACTGCTAAGAGCGGCATGTCCGGCTATCAGTACAGATATGCAGCGACAAAGAGCGGGCTTACAAAGGCTTCCATCAAGACAACTACTTCTAAGAAGGTAACTGTAAAGAAGCTGAAATCCAAAAAGAACTACTATGTTCAGGTAAGAACATACAAGAAGACTGCAACAGGCAAGAAAGTTTACTCCGCATGGAGCACAGCGAAGAAAGTCAAAGTAAAATAGTTTAAAGAAGGGCAGGCAGTTTGCCTGCCCGTTTTACATGAGGAAAAGACTATGAAAAAGATATTCAGAAAAGCAATCAGCACAGGGTTATGCGCGGCGATGATTTTGACCGGCAGTATGTTTGCTTTTGCGGACACCGATACCAATGCGGCCGTTTATGAAGAGCCGCGAACAGAAGATTTTGTTTCCGGCGTATTGAAAGATGGAGTTTACACCATCGGTGTAGAAACAGACAGCACCGGTGCCGGCAGGATGTTTAATATCGCACAGGCAGACAACAATACCTGTAAACTGGAAGTAAAAGACGGAAAGATGACCGCCATTGTGCGCCTCAATGCACAAGGGTATGATAAGCTTTATCTCGGCACAGCGGCGGATGCCGTCAAGGCAGAGGAATCCTTCTATATCGCTTATGAGAAGGATGCAGATGGTCTGTATACTTTCCGTGTGCCGTTTGAAAAATTCGATACCGTGATGGAACTGGCAGCCTATGGAACGAAGGGAAAAGCATGGCATGACCACAATATCGTCTTTTATACAGGTGTTCCGGCAGCACCGAAGGCAAGCTTTGCGGCAACTTCCGGTACCATTACCCTGAAATGGAATAAATCAGCAGAAGACGGCATTTCCGGCTACGAAGCAGAATTTGCCCTGAGCGAAGATTTTGCGGATAAGGAGCAGGTGACCGTGCAGGGAGCAGCGAAGACTTCCCAGAAGTTCTATTTAGAAAAAGGAAATACCTATTATCTGCATGTCAGAAGCATCAAGAATGTCAACGACAGCAAAGTTTACTCCCCATGGAGCAATACGGTAATCTGCAAGACGACGGCACTCAGCAAGGCAAAGCTGACATCTGCCAAAGCTGCGAAGAAAGCGGCAAGCCTTAAATGGGCGAAGAAAAGCAGTATCAATGGTTATGAGATCCAGTACAGCACCAGCAGCAAGTTCGCCGCATCTAAGACCAGGACTGTCAAGGCAGCTAAAAGCGCCGTATCGAAAAAAGTGACCGGTTTGAAATCCGGCAGCAAATATTATTTCAGAATCCGTACTTACAAGACTGCTGCAGACGGAAAAGTTTTCTCCGCATGGTCCGCAGCAAAATCGGTAAAAGCAAAATAATCTCCCGGGAGGAACCGCATGAAGAAGAAAATGACTGCAGTTTTTGCTGTATTTCTGACTTTGATCTTGACAATTTCACAGGCAGTTTCTGTATTTGCTGAGACAGCAGATCAACAGGCAGACAATGCTTTCGCAGATGGTACTTACACTATACCGGCGGAGACAGATCAGCGGATGTTCTATATCGTATCTGATGAAGGCAGCGGCAGAACCGCGGTCCTAACAGTCAAAGACGGACAAATGACTGCAGCCTTTTCTTTAACCGGAACCGGATATGACAAGGCTTACATGGGAAAGGTGGAAGATGTCACAGACGCGGATGCTTCGCAGATCAGCGGTTACACCGTGCAAAACGGCTATTATACCTACACCGTATCGGTTTCAGCACTGGATCAACAGCTGGAAATCGCCATGCATGCCGTCAAGTCAGGCAAATGGTTCCAGCATACCATTATTTTCTACAGCAGCAAAGAAGCAAAGGAACGAATCGAGAAAGAACAAAATCAGAATCAAGGGCAGAAACCGGATTCTGACAACAATACAAACAACAACGGAACCGCAAACTCCGATTCCAACAGTAACAAGAATAAAGAAAACAAAAATAACAGCGGAAACAAAACCAGCGATAAGAACAACACTAAGACGCAGTCCGGTCTGACAGATGGTACTTATACACCGGATCAGTTCAGCTGGTCAGGCGGTTCCGGCAGGCTGGCGTATATCGCCTGTGATAAGATTATTGTCAAAAAGGGAAAGGCATATGCGACCATTCGTTTCAGCAGCCCATCTTATGATAAGGTGCAGGCAGGAGGCAGCACCTATGCTAATACAGGCAGCACGGAGTCTACGTTCACCATTCCGATAACCCTCAATGCGAACAATACTATTTCCGCACGGACGGTAGCGATGTCAGCTCCACACTGGGTGGAATATACGATTTATCCATATCTGGCTGAAGCCGGAAAAGAAAATGAGAGTGGGACGAAAACTTCCGCACAGAAAACAGAGAGAAAAAACACAAAAGATAAAGATAAAAATAAAGGCAGCAAGGATAATAAAGAGGTCTCCGAGATCATTGGACTTGGAGAAGCAGAGGAAATTCCGATGAAATATGCCGAGTATTGCAGGCTTTACCGCTATGCAGGCGGTATCAAACTGTTGCAGATCGACCTGACCACAGACAGCAGCCTTTCTTACGAGGAAAAAGCCATGGAAGCACAGACCGAAGTGGAATATGATGAGGAAGGCAGACCGATCGCCAAATCGCAGAGTGAAATCACGCAGGCACTCTATCAAAACAGCACCGTCAGCTATTTGCTGGTGCCGAAGGGAACAGAAATTCCGGCAGGGCTGGACAAGGAAATGATCCTAATATCCATTCCGGCAGATAAGACGTGGTCGGCTTCCAGGGCAGCCGGCCGGTTTATGCAGGCATTGGGTTGTGAAGATATGCTGACTACAGATGCCAGCGAAAGCGAGAATCCGGCAGCACCGGATTTTAAGTCCATCGTGCAGAATGAAAATAATCTGGCGATTTTGCCGTTACAGCCACAGACGCAGCTGGAAATCCTGGAAAAGCGTTTCGCAACGCTGAATATCCCGGTCATCCTGGATCGTTCTGCCGAAGAAAAGACTTTGGAGGCAAAAGCCGAGTGGGCGAAGGTTTATGCGGCTCTCTACGGCGCGGACGAACAGGCAGAAGCAGCCTTTACCGCCATGCAGGATGAGGCTTTCCGGGACAAAAATCATAATGAAGAAAATCACGCGGATGCGTTTTTATATGCGGCGATTGCTATCGCTGTCCTGCTTTTCACAGCGGCAGCAGGAATCGTCATAAAAAAGAAACAGACAAAGAAGAGGTAGTATCCATGAGACCAAAAAGCAGAAACAGAAGAGTTTGTACATACCTTCTGATTTTGAGCCTGCTGGCTGCCGTGCTGACCGGATGCGGCAGCAGTACGACAGGACAGGGGAAAAATACGGATGGCGCAAATGGCAAGATTCCGCAGATTGAGGGACTGACTTATGAAAAATCCGTAGATTTTACATATGCTGAATGTCTGGCAATTTACCAGTATGAAGGTGGTTATTCTCTGGCAGATATTTTTGATGACGCCAGATACCTGATCGTGCCGGAAGGCGGCAGTGTACCGGAAAATTTAGAGGAAGATATTACCGTGATCCGGCAGCCGGTCAACGACATTTATCTTGGCGCAACCGCAGTCATGTCACTGTTTGATGCTATTGATGGATTGGATCATATCTCCATGACATCTCTCAAGGAGTCCGGCTGGACAGTCGAAAATGCAGCAGCCCGGATGAAGGAGGGTAAGATCGTTTATGCCGGCAAGTACAGCGAACCGGATTACGAAATGATTTTGGAAAAGGGCTGTCAGCTGGCTATCGAATCGACGATGATCTATCACACACCGGACGTGAAAGAAATGTTGGAAGAACTGGGGATACCTGTTCTGGTGGATCGATCCAGCTACGAATCCAATCCGCTTGGAAGAACCGAGTGGATTAAGCTTTACGGGGTGCTGACCGGAAAGGAAGCAGAAGCCAATGCTTTCTTTGAAAAACAGCAGGAGACTGTCGCAGCTTTTGATGACTACGAGAGTACCGGCAAGAAAGCTGCGTTCTTCTATCTGACGACCGATGGAAAAGTAGTTGTCAGAAGCACCAATGACTATGTACCGTCCATGATCAAAATGGCCGGCGGCGACTATGCGTTTGAAGGTGTGACCGATGAAGATGGCAAGACTTCCGTCTCCATGACTATGGAAAGCTTTTATGAAAAGGCACAGGATGCTGATTATATTATCTATAATGCCAGCATTGACGCTTCGGTCAAGACGATCGCTGATCTGATAGAAAAAGACGAGGTTCTGAAAGAATTTAAGGCGGTAAAGTCCGGAGACTGCTATACAACCGGCAGCTCCATGTACCAGAGGACTGACGTGATCGCCGATATGATCGCGGATTTCCACAAAGTCTTTACCGGACAGGATACCGAGCATTTAGAATTCCTCAAAAAAATGGAGTAACCCATGACGATGAAACAAGAACACAGCAGTGTGAACAGCACCGGACAAAGAGAGGGCTTTCACACGGAACTGCATAGACGGCGGATGCGGTGCACTCTGGTCTTCCTGCTGCTGGCAGGGGCCTTTGCGGTAATCACGGTGCTGAACATCAATACCGGCAGCGTGCATCTGTCCGCAGGCGAAATCGCCAAAGCAATTTTTACCAAAGAAGGGAGCAAGACGGCTCTGGATATCATCTGGAAGATCAGACTGCCGCGAATCCTGATGGCAGCGATTCTGGGCGGGGCATTGTCTCTTTCCGGCTTCATGCTGCAGACCTTCTTTGAGAACCCCATTGCCGGTCCTTATGTACTGGGGATTTCCTCCGGTGCCAAGATGGTGGTAGCACTGGTGATGATCTTCTATCTGAACCAGGCAAAGAGCTTATCGTCCTACGCGTTGATTTTGGCGGCCTTTATTGGCTCGCTGATCGCAACCGTATTTATTCTTCTTGTATCGAAAAAAATCCGCAACATGGCGGCGCTTTTGGTAGCCGGCATTATGATCGGCTATATCTGTTCGGCAGTGACCGATTTTGTGGTGACCTTTGCCAGCGATTCCGATATCGTAAACCTGCATAACTGGTCGCTGGGCAGTTTTTCCGGCATGAGCTGGAGCAACGTATCGGTCGGTGCAATCGTGGTTGGCATTGCCTTTTTTGCAACGGTGTGCATGTCCAAACCAATCGGGGCATTTCAGTTGGGAGAATCCTATGCACAGAGCATGGGCGTGAATATCAAAGTGTTCCGTGCCTTGCTGATCTTGCTTTCCAGCCTGCTTTCGGCTTGTGTGACCGCCTTTGCCGGACCGATTTCTTTCGTCGGCATTGCGGTGCCGTTCATCGCTAAAGCCTGTCTGGGAACATCCAAGCCGCTGGTGCTCATTCCGGGATGTTTCCTGTGCGGATCGGTGTTCTGCATGATCTGCGATCTGATTGCCAGAACAGCCTTCGCCCCGGTGGAATTAAGCATCAGCACCGTGACTTCTATTTTTGGAGCACCGGTGGTAATCTACATGATGATTAGAAAGCGCAGCAGAGTATAATGGAAAAGTATTTTAGTTTCGATCGGCTTTCCGTCGGCTACAAGGGAAAGCCACTGATTCGCGATATTTGTTTAGATATAAAAAAGGGAGAAATCGTGACATTGATCGGTCCCAACGGTGCCGGCAAGTCTACCATCCTCAAAAGCATCACCCGGCAGCTGGAGCGCATCGGCGGCAGTGTGGTCCTGGATGGAACAGATATTCAGGCCATGTCCTATAAAAGTCTGGCTTCCCGCATGGCGGTGGTGCTGACCGACCGGATCAAGGCGGAAATGATGACCTGTCACGATATTGTAGCCAGCGGGCGGTATCCTTATACCGGCAGGCTGGGAATTTTGACCGCCGCAGACGAACAGAAGGTAGAAGAAGCCCTGAAAATGGTACATGCCGAAGATTTGGGCATGAGAGATTTCGCCAATATCAGTGACGGACAGCGGCAGCGGGTTCTCCTTGCCAGAGCCATCTGTCAGGAACCGGATGTGATGATTCTTGACGAGCCGACCTCCTTTCTGGATGTGAAATATAAGCTGGAGCTTCTGGCGATTCTGCGGCAGATGGCCAAGGAAAAGGGTATCACCGTCATCATGTCCCTGCATGAGATTGATCTGGCAGAAAAGATTTCCGATAAGATCATCTGCGTCAGCGGAGAAACCATTTTTGCCTATGGCACGCCGGAAATGATTTTCAAGGAAGAGACGATCCGCAGCCTTTACCATATTGACAACGGCTATTTTGACCCGGTGTTCGGCAGCATCGAACTGCCGCGGCCGGAGGGAAAGCCACAGGTTTTCGTTCTTTCGGCAGGTGGAAGCGGCATTGAAGTGTACCGCAGACTGCAAAAGGAAAATATTCCATTCATTGCCGGCATTCTGTATCCGGGTGATATCGATTATCAGCTGGCACGAATGCTGGCCATGGAAGTGATCACTGAAAAACCATACTGCAGGATGACAGAGGAAACGTATGCATGGGCGGCAGAACGGATGCAGAACTGTGAAAAAGTTATCTTTGCGGGGGCAGAAGCCGGGGAGATGAACCGGGCACTTTTCAGGCTGAAAGAAGAAGCAGAGAAGGCAGGAAAACTGATTGAGTACTAAACATCTGACAGGGATTGAATCCCATTACATCATCAAAAATAACAAGAAGATGCAGTTCGGCTATACGACAGGAACCTGTGCGGCGGCGGCATCCAAGGCGGCGGCACAGATGCTCCTCACCGGAGAAAAAACAGATTTCGTGATCTTGATGACACCCAAGGGCATTACCCTCAATCTGGAGGTCGTCGATCCGGTCATGTCTCCTGATTTTGTGTCATGTGCGATTGTCAAGGATGCAGGGGATGATCCCGATGTGACTCATGGCATTAAAGTTTATGCCAAGGTCGAAAAAACGGAATCCGGTTTTACCATTGCCGGTGGCGAAGGCGTTGGCAGTGTGACTCGTCCGGGACTGGAACAGCCGGTGGGTGAGGCAGCAATCAATCGTGTGCCGCGTCAGATGATTACCGAGGCATTGCAGGAAATGGCAGAAGCATGTGCTTACCAAGGAGGTCTTCGTGCAACGATTTCTGTGCCGGAAGGTGTGGAACGTGCCAAGAAGACGTTCAATCCACTGCTTGGCATCGAAGGCGGGATTTCTATTTTAGGAACCTCCGGCATCGTGGAACCGATGAGTGAAACGGCACTGCTGAATAGTTTAAGAATAGAGATGAAACAACAGCTTGCCATGGGGCGTACTTATCTGGTCGTGACTTTGGGCAACTACGGAAAACATTATCTGGATGAACAGGAATTTATGCCCATACATGATTCCATCAAATGCAGCAACTATATCGGCGAAGTCATCGATATGGCTGTGAACCTGGGAGCTAAGGGGCTGTTGTTCATTGCTCATATCGGCAAGTTTGTAAAGGTTGCCGGTGGGATTATGAATACCCACTCTCAAAGTGCAGATGCCAGAAGTGAAATCATGGCTTCTGCAGCGCTCAGGGCTGGCATTGAACGAGATGGCGCCATGCAGATCCTAAATACGGTTACGACGGCTGAAGCCATTGAAATCATTGAAGAAGCAGGACTTTTGAAAGAGACCATGCAGGTTCTGACAGATAAAATATCTTTTTATCTGCAGCATCGATGCTATGGAGCGATTGAAACCGAGGCGATGATCTTTTCCAATGAGAAAGGTTATCTGGGAGAAACGGCAGGATTCCGGGCAATGCTGCATAAAGTAGAAGAGGAAACAACCATATGAAACAAAGAGGAAAACTGTACGGCGTTGGAGTCGGGCCCGGAGATCCGGAACTGATGACCGTGAAAGCGATACGAACCATAGAACGCAGTGATGTTATCGTTGTGCCGGGTAAAAAAGCGGAGGATTCCGTCGCGTACCGGATTGCTGCCGGTATTTGCAAAAAACTTGCGGATAAGCGGCTGGAAGCAATAGAGATGCCTATGGTCAAAGACGAGGCGGTATTGAAAGAAGGACACCGGGCAGCGGCGGAGAAAATCGAAGCGATGCTGGATGCGGGGCTGACTGTCAGCTTTTTGAATCTGGGTGATGTGACGGTGTATGCGACCTATATGTATGTGCATCAGATCGTAGAAACGGACGGTTATGACACGGAAATCATCAATGGAATCACCTCGTTTACGGCAGCCGCGGCAAGGCTGAATACGGATCTGGTGGAAAAGGCACAGCCGTTACATGTGATTCCGTCCAGCTATCGCAAGGATACGGTGGACGCGCTTTTGGCACTGCCGGGAACCAAAATTCTGATGAAGTCCGGCAAAGAAATGGCAAACATCCGGGATGCGGTCCTCGCCAGCGGGCAGGAGGCTGTCATGGTAGAACGCTGCGGCATGCCGGGCGAAAAAATCTATCGGGATCCGGCGGAGATTCCGGACGATGCGTCCTACTATTCCGTCATCATTGTCAAAGAAAAGCAGGAGGAACAAGCATGAAAACCATTCATTTTGTGGGGGCGGGCAGCGGTGCTGCGGACCTGATTACTCTGAGAGGAAAAAAATATTTAGAGGAAGCCGATACCATCATTTACGCAGGCTCTCTCGTCAATCCACAGCTGCTGGATTATGCGAAAGCCGGATGCAGCATCTACAACAGTGCGAAAATGACATTAGAAGAAGTATTGGAAGTCATGCTGCGGGATGTAAGAGCGGACAAGCAGGTTGTTCGTCTGCATACGGGCGACCCCTGCCTGTATGGAGCCATTCGTGAGCAGATGGATGTGCTGGATGAAGAACAGATTCCTTATGATTATTGTCCGGGTGTCAGCTCTTTCTGCGGTGCAGCTTCCGCACTAAATCTGGAATATACGCTGCCGGAAATTTCACAAAGTGTGATCATTACCCGTATGGCAGGAAGAACGCCGGTACCTGAAAAAGAGAGTATTGAATCTTTTGCAGCGCATCATGCGACCATGGTGGTATTCCTCAGCACCGGGCTTTTGGAAGAACTGTCACGGCGTCTGATCGATGGTGGCTACAGTGCTGATACACCGGCAGCTATCGTTTATAAAGCGACCTGGGAGGACGAAAAATCCTTCGTATGCACCGTGGGAACGCTGGCAGAAACTGCGAAGAAAAACAATATTACCAAGACTGCTCTTATGATCATCGGCGATGTGGTAAACTGCAGTCACTATGACCGCTCCAAACTTTACGATCCGGGCTTTACGACCGAGTTTCGGGAAGCGAGCAAATAGGAAAACCATGAAAAGAACATCGATATTATGTTTCAGTCCGCCGGGCAGAGAAACGGCACTCAGACTGAAGGAATATTTCAAAACAGCATATCCGGATTGGACGGTCCGGGTCTTTGCCAAAGGGCGGTTTGCTTTAGAATCGGCAGCCGGCGAAAGAGAAGTTTTGTTTGATTGGGCATCGGTATCGGCTGAGGAAAGGGACATCCTTTCTGTTACAGAG
This sequence comes from uncultured Clostridia bacterium, assembly GCA_934233735.1. Lineage (GTDB taxonomy): Bacteria > Bacillota > Clostridia > Peptostreptococcales > Anaerovoracaceae > CAG-238. The sequence continues at coordinate 20,630 of CAKQGQ010000022.1, forward strand.
CCGCTGGCTGACTGGGCAAAGAAACACTTTATGCAGGATGAATGCCTGATTTTTGTAGGATCGGCAGGCATTGCCGTGCGCACCATCGGGCCTCTTGCCGTCAGTAAAAAAACAGATCCCGCCGTGCTTGTCGTGGACGATCAGCTGCAATATGTGATTCCGATTCTGTCAGGACATCTGGGCGGTGCTAACGAAATAGCCGGCCGGCTGGCAGATCTGGCAGAGGCGGAAGCAGTGCTGACTACAGCCACCGACGTGCATCAAAAGCTGGCGCCGGATGTTTTCGCCCGGAAGAACGGGCTAAGAATCATGGACTTTACAGCGGCGAAATTGGTTGCCGCGGCACTGGTGCGAGGAGAAACCATTACGATCTATACCGATGCTGAGGTGAAAGGCCGGGTGTCTGACGAAGTCCGTCTGAAACGACTGGACGACTTTACAGATTATCCGGGCGGCGGGGCTATCCTCATTTCCGCAAGAAAGCCGATACTTACAGAAAAGCCGGAGGTTTTGTGGCTGGTGCCGCAGACGGTGTATCTGGGCATCGGACTGAAAGCCGGAAAATCGGAGGAAGCCGTGGCACAGGCTGTCGATGTTTGTCTGGAGCAGGCATGCGTAGATCCGGCAGCTCTGGCAGGGATCACCTCCATTGATATCAAAAGCCGGGAAGCGGGTCTGCTCAAGTTTGCAGAAAGGATGCATCTGCCGCTCCGATTTTATACGGCGGAGGAACTCAATCAAGCCGAGGGCAAATTCACGGAGTCGGCATTTGTCAGGCAGATCACCGGTACGGACAACGTTTGTGAACGCAGTGCCATGCTGGCAGCCATGACAGCCGGAGATTTTACGGAAGCAGGCGGCAGCTGCATGCTGCTGCAGGCAAAGACCGCCTTGAACGGTGTAACTGCCGCACTGGCGATGAAGAAAGGAACGATTCGATTTGAATAAGATATATGTAGTCGGCATTGGGCCGGGCGCTTACGAAAAAATGACCATTGAAGCTTGTGAGACACTCAAAAACTGTGATGTCATCATTGGCTATACGGTCTATGTGGATTTGGTCAAAGACCATTTTCCCGGGAAAACTTTCCTGACCACACCGATGCGTAAAGAAAAAGAACGCTGCGTGATGGCTTTTGAAGAAGCAGCAAAGAACCGGACGGTCGCTATGATCTGTTCCGGCGATGCCGGTGTATACGGCATGGCCGGATTGATCTATGAAGTGGGAAAAGATTATCCGGAGACGGAAATTACCGTGGTTCCGGGAGTAACAGCCGCAATCAGCGGGGCAGCATGCCTCGGTGCACCACTCATCCACGACTTCTGCCTGATCAGCCTCAGTGACTTACTGACACCATGGGAGCTGATCGAAGAACGTCTGCGCAGTGCAGGCAAAGGGGACTTTGTTGTCTGCCTTTATAATCCATCCAGTGTGAAACGAGCTGATTATTTGGCTAAGGCCTGTGACATTCTGATGGAACATAAACCGAAGAAAACCATATGCGGGATTGTTAACAATATCGGCAGAGAAGGCGAGCATATGCAGGTCATGACGCTTTCAGAGCTGCGAGATACGAAGGTTGATATGTTTACCACCGTATTTATCGGAAATACCCGGACCAAAGTCTTAAACGGCAAAATGGTCACACCGAGAGGTTATAAAGATGTGTAGAATCCTTTTATTCGGAGGAACGACCGAAGGCAGGCTGCTTTCGGAGTTTCTCGTCAGCAATCAAATCCCGTCCATTGTCTGTGCAGCAACAGCATACGGCGGCAGTCTCAGTGCGTCCTCAGAAGAAGTCCGCGTGCTGGCAGAGCGGCTGGATGCTGCGGAAATGGCAGCTCTGATGCAGACAGAGCAGCCGGAGCTGATCATCGATGCAACCCATCCTTACGCGGCTGAGGCAACCGAGAATATCCAGCAGGCAGCGAGCGCGGCCGGTATTGAGTATCTGCGTGTTCTGAGGGAAACGGAAGCGGTGGAGATGCAGGAAATGGTCTGCCTAAATTCCGTGGAAGCCGCGGCAGAATGGCTGGATGCCAGGGAAGGACAGATTCTGGTCACAACCGGCAGCAAGGAGCTCAAGGCTTATACGAAGATTCGAAACTGGCAGGAGCGGATTTTTGCCCGCGTTCTTTCTACGGAAGAGTCGATTCGTCACTGTGCAGCACTGGGCTTTGAAGGCAGAAACCTGATCGCCATGCAGGGACCTTTTACGGAAGCATTGAACGAAGCCATGCTTCGTGCTTATGACATCCAATATTTAGTTACCAAGGATACCGGCAGAAGCGGTGGCTTTGCAGAGAAAATCGAAGCCTGCCGGGCGTGCGGCTGCACACCGGTCATCATCGGCAGACCGCGCAAAGAAAAAGGTCTTTCTGTTACTGCCTGCAGGCAGCAGATGATCGACCGGCTGGGACTGCGGCCACCGGTCAAAGTTACGCTGATTGGCATTGGGCCGGGAAGAGAGGATGCTATGACCGAAGAAGGTATGAAGGCACTGCAGGAAGCGGATTTTGTCATCGGTTCCGGCAGAATGCTGGACTGCGTACGAGGAAAGAAACCGTTGCTGGATGCTTACTGCAGCGAGGAGATTGCCGGCTTTATTGACAGCCATCGCGGTTACGAACGGTTTGCGGTACTGCTTTCCGGGGACACCGGATTTTACAGCGGTGCGAAAAAGCTTTATCAGGCACTGACCAAACCGGATACGGAAGACAGCGTGCAGATTCTGACCGGTGTCTCCTCAATTTCCTATTTTGCAGCGAGACTGGGTACTTCCTGGGATGATGCAGCTATCGCATCCAATCATGGAAGAAAGCAGGCACTCATTCCGCTGATTCGTGATCACGAAAAAGTCTTCTCCATTCTCGGAAAACCGGAAGATGCAGCCGAACTGGCACAGAAGCTGGTGGGCTATGGCATGGCAGAAGTAAAACTGTCGGTAGGCGAAAGACTTTCTTACGCGGATGAAAAAATAACTGTGGGAGAAGCAAAAGAGTTTTGTGACTTCCGTCACGACCCGCTGAGCGTGCTTTTACTGGAAAATCCATTCATAGCGGATACAAAAATCAATCCGCTGCACTGCCGCAGGGATGAGGAATTTTTAAGAGGGAAGGTGCCGATGACTAAGGAAGAGATCCGCGTGTTATCGGTGGATCGGCTCCACCTGACTGAAGAAGCAGTCTGCTATGACATCGGCGCGGGAACCGGATCAGTATCCATTGAAATGGCACTGCGAGCATCGAAGGGCAGGGTTTATGCGGTAGAACGAAATCCGGAAGCTATCAAATTGTTACAGGACAATAGAAAAAAGTTCAAGACAGATAATCTGACTATCATAGAGGGGCTGGCACCGGGTGTCATGGACAAGCTTCCACCGGCGACTCATATTTTTATCGGTGGTTCCGCCGGGAATATGGATGCTATCATTGAAGCAGCATTGGCAAAGCTTCCGAAAAATAGGAAAGCTGTATGCGAAAAGGAGACATCCGACCTTGTCAGCTGTGGAAGGTGTAAACCTGTGCAGATCCGTTTCGTGCTCAACTGCATTGCCATGGAATCGACAGCACAAGCCCTTGCCTGTGCGAAAAAATACGGCAGGGAGGAACCGGAAGTGACGCAGATTTCGGTTGCCAGAGGACATGCTGCCGGCAGCTACACTATGATGAAAAGCGAAAATCCAATCACCATCATTTGTTTCGATGCGGAGGCATGCTTATGAAAATACCAAGAATTTTGCTGTGCGCCGGTGCAAGCGGCAGCGGGAAGACCTTACTGACCTGCGGAATTTTGCAGGCACTGATCCATCGAGGACTCTGGCCGGCTTCCTTCAAATGCGGACCGGATTACATCGATCCCATGTTTCACAAAAAAGTGCTGGGGACGACATCCGGCAATCTGGATACGTTCTTTCTGGACGATGAAAGTCTGCGCTGGCTGTTTACCGAGCGGGCAAAGGACTGTGATATTGCCGTGCTGGAAGGCGTCATGGGCTATTATGACGGTCTGGGCGGCATCAGCCAGAAGGCAAGTACTTATGATGTGGCGAGGGCGACGCAGACGCCGGCGATTCTGATCGTGAATGGCAAAGGGGTCAGTGCATCGTTGGCAGCGCAGATTCAGGGATTTCAAAATTTCAAAGCGGACAGCGGCATTGCCGGGGTCATCCTCAACCATGTCAACGAACCGATGTACCGACTGCTGAAAGCATATATCGAAGAAACCTGCCATGTGCCGGTGATCGGCTGGCTGCCGGAACTTGCGGACATTCATCTGGAAAGCCGCCATCTGGGGCTGGTCATGCCGGATGAAGTAGAGGAGATTCAAAAAAAACTGATGCAGCTGGCTGAAGTGGTTGAACAGACCATTGACCTCGAGCAGCTTCTTGCCATTGCCCAAACAGCCCCGGACATCAGCGGAATCGATCCGCTGACGAAACTGCCGGAGACAGACAGACTTTGCGAGGTAAAGCTTCGCGTCGGGGTAGCCGGAGACGAGGCATTCTGCTTCCTTTATGAGGATAATCTGCGGTTACTGGAACGCTTAGGTGCTGAAATCATCCCGTTTTCACCGATTCGGGATAAACAAATTCCGCTCGATCTTGATGGACTGATTTTTTATGGCGGATATCCGGAGCTTTATGCCGCAGCACTTTCGGCAAATAAGACAATGATCGCAAGCATCCGCCGGGCAGATGCCGATGGTATACCGATTCTGGCTGAATGCGGCGGCTTCATGTATCTGGGAGAATCTATGGAAGACATAGACGGGCAGGTTTATCCAATGGTCGGGCTGACAGAAGGCAAGGCTTACCGTACCGGCAAGCTGGTGCGATTTGGATATGTTGACTTAACTGCATCTCAGACGAGCAATGGATTCTTTGATGGATACGAGGATATCGGCATTCTCAAAGCCCATGAATTCCACTATTATGATACGACAGATAACGGCTGTGCTTTTCATGCACAGAAACCGGCAGGAACGCGAAATTGGGACTGCATGATCAGCAGGCCAAACCTGCTGGTGGGGTTTCCGCATATTTACTACTATGCAAACCCGAAATTCGCTCAAATCTTTTTAGATAAATGCAGACGCAGAAAGCATCTGTAAGAATGGAGACTCGCTATGTTGTACTATACAGGCATCGCTTTGGCGGCCGGTTTTTTGCTCGATCTTGCCATCGGCGATCCACGATGGCTCTATCATCCGGTCAGATTGATCGGGAAACTGATAGACCGGCTCGAAAAGCATATCAGAAAAGTATTCCCGAAAACACCCGGTGGGGAACTGGCAGGCGGCATTCTGCTGGTCATCTGCGTCGTTTTCGTTACTGTAGGGGTAACCGCAGGACTTTTGCATGCGGCATATGGGCTGCATGCGGCAGCAGGACTGGCACTGGAAACTTTTATGTGCTATCAGATGCTTGCGGTCCGCTCGCTGAAGGATGAAAGCATGCTTGTATATGATGCATTGACTTCGGGCAAAGAAAGCAGTTTGGTGGATGGCAGATATGCGGTTTCCCGTATCGTTGGACGTGATACGCAGAATCTGGACGAAACCGGTGTATCGAAAGCTGCTGTAGAGACAGTAGCGGAAAACTTCGGAGACGGAGTATTTGCCCCGATGTTTTACATGGCATTGGGAGGTCCGGTGTGCATGTATCTGTATAAAGCAATCAATACCATGGATTCCATGCTTGGTTACAAAAATGAACGTTTTTTGTATTTCGGAAGAGCTGCGGCGAAGCTGGATGATGTGGTGAATTTTATTCCGGCGAGGATGGCAGGCATCCTGCTGGTGATCAGTGCCTGGATAGGACCCTTTGACGGAAAGAACGCCGGCAGGATTTTTGCCAGAGACAGACGCAAACACGCCAGCCCCAACTCGGCGCACACGGAGGCAGCAGCAGCCGGTGCTTTGGGCATTCAGCTTGCAGGCGATGCTTATTACTTCGGCAGGCTCTATGAAAAACCATTGATTGGAGATCCTCTGCAGGCGGTTGTTCCTGACGACATCCGCCGTATGAACCGGCTGATGTACGGGGCAGCTTTTTTATCCGTCGCTGTACTGAGTGCCATCAGCTTCCTGCTTTACCGATAAAAGAAAGGCAGTCACAACTAAGATGAAAGAAATGATACACGGCGGCGATATTTACCGCCATCCTGACATAACGGATTTTTCTTCAAACTGCAATCCCTTCGGACCACCACAGTGCGTACAGGATGCCATCTGCCGGGCAGCCGGACAGATTGGGCATTATCCGGATGTGCAGTGCAGCAGACTGCGGAAAGCCTTAGCCGAAAAATTAAATATTCCACAGTCATGGATTTTTTTCGGTAACGGTGCAGCTGAAGTCATTTTTGCGGCCGTGCAGGCATGGAAACCGAAACAGGCGGTACTGCCGGCACCGACCTTTGCGGAATACGCACAGGCACTGGAAACCGTGGGATGTAAGATTCAATATGTTGAAACTGCGGAGGCAGACGGTTTTGCGATTCCGCAGACCATCGCCGACGCATTGACGGATGAAACAGACATGCTGTTTCTCTGTAACCCCAATAACCCAACCGGAACCTTGCTTCCCAAAGAGAAACTGAAAAAGATTCTCCACCGTGCACATGAATGTGGTACAATGGTGGTGATAGACGAATGCTTTTTAGATTTCGTGGATAATGCTGCCGGCTATTCGATGCTTTCGGAACTTGCGGAGCATCCGCATATGCTTCTGCTCAAAGCTTTTACCAAGCTGTATGCGATGGCGGGAGTACGGCTGGGATATGGAATTTCGAGCAATCCGGATATGATTGAGAAACTGGAATGCAGCGTGCAGCCGTGGAATGTTTCCATGCTCGCGCAGGCGGCCGGTACGGCGGCTCTGTCTGCGGAGACTTATGTCCGGGACAGCTTGGCAGTCATACGAGAAGAAAAAAAATATTTGACCGAGCACATGAAACAGCTCGGATTAACGGTGTACGCATCCGAAGCCAATTATATCTTTTTCCGCGGACCGGAAGATCTCGGAAGCTGGCTGCCGGCGGAAGGGTTCTTAGTACGGGACTGCAGTAACTACCGGGGATTGACCAAAGGCTATTACCGCATCGCCGTGCGGCTGCGGCCGGATAACGAGCGCCTTATTCGGACCTTAGAGAAACTTTTGGATTAAATATTGGAGGGAATCAACGTGGCAAAAGCAATTATGGTGCAGGGTACCATGTCAAACGCAGGAAAGAGCCTGATTACCGCAGGATTATGCAGAATTTTCAAACAGGACGGCTATAAAGTTGCCCCATTTAAATCACAGAATATGGCATTAAATTCCTTTATCACCGAGGACGGCATGGAAATGGGCCGTGCACAGGTCATGCAGGCAGAAGCAGCCGGCATTGCACCGGATGTGCGCATGAATCCAATCCTCCTTAAACCGACCAACGATGTGGGCAGTCAGGTTATCGTCAATGGAGAGGTGATGGGGACTATGAGTGCTCGCGATTACTTCGCCTTTAAGCATAAGCTGGTGCCGGACGTGATGAAAGCCTTCAACGAACTCAGCGCCGAAAACGATATCATTGTGATCGAAGGGGCGGGAAGTCCCGCAGAGGTAAACCTGAAAGACGAAGATATCGTCAATATGGGCATGGCGAAAATGGCAAAAGCACCGGTACTTCTGGTTGGCGACATCGACCGTGGCGGCGTATTTGCACAGCTGATCGGCACTGTCAGTCTGCTGGAAGAGGAGGAAAAGAAGATGGTCAAAGGCCTGATCATCAACAAATTCCGTGGCGACAAAACCATTCTCGACCCGGGCATTGCGATTTTGGAAGAAAAGTCCGGCATCGATGTAGTCGGTGTAGCGCCATATCTGCAGATTGACATCGAAGACGAAGACAGCCTCAGCGAGCGACTGGATTTTCGCGGAAATGGCGATACGGCGGCTCTCATTGATATTGCTGTCATCCGCCTGCCACGCATTTCTAACTTCACAGACTTGAACGTGATGGAAACCATTCCCGGCGTCAGCGTGCGCTATGTCAAAAACGCACAAGAACTGAAAGATCCGGATATGATCGTGCTTCCGGGATCGAAAAATACCATTTCGGATTTATTGTGGATGCGTCAGAACGGACTGGAAGCAGCCATACTGAAACAGGCAGGCACCGGCAAAGTGGTTTTCGGCATTTGCGGCGGATTCCAAATGTTAGGTGAAACCCTTGCTGACCCATTGGGCATCGAAACCTCCGGTGAAGTCAGAGGCATGGGCTTGCTGCCGATCGACACCGTCTTTTTAGATGAAAAGACCAGAACCCGGGTGACCGGCAGTTTTCTTACCGAAGACACTATTTTTGAAAGCTTGAAGGATCAAAAACTGGAAGCAGAAGGATACGAGATCCACATGGGACAGTCGACCTTAAAAGCAGGCGCAAAACATCTGCTCTCGCTTACGGATGCGGTCACGGGCCAGACCAAGCAGGACGGCGCTTACAAAGAAAATGTTTTTGGCTCATATGTCCACGGCATTTTCGACGGAGCAGGGATTGCGCAGACGGTTATTCAGGCATTAGCTGAAAAAAAAGGCGTACAGATGGGGGATATAGGCAGTATGACCTACGCCGAATACAAAGAAACCCAGTACGATCTGTTGGCAGCAAGCCTGCGGGAATATCTGAATATGGAGAAGATCTATCGGATTTTAGAAACCGGTATTGATGAATAAGAGGAAGCGGAAAGAATGATGAATTTCAGAGAGAAAATAGAAGAAGTAAAACCGAGAGAAATCGAAGAAAAAAGCTTTGCCATTATCAGCGAAGAGCTGGGGACAAAAGATTTTGCGCCGAATACGGAGCTGATCGTCAAACGCTGCATCCACACCTCCGCTGACTTTGATTATGCTGACAACCTGTGCTTTTCGCAGGACGCAGCTGCGAAAGCCATGGAAGCCATCAAACGGGGCGTATCTGTGGTAACCGACACCAATATGGCGAAAGCCGGGATTAACAAAGTGTCTCTCGCTAAATACGGCGGCAGCGTCCACTGCTTCATGGCAGACCCGGATGTGGCAGAAGCAGCCAGGTTGCACGGCACCACCCGTGCCAGTGAAAGCATGAAAAAAGCAGCCGGTCTCGGGAAGCCGTTTATCTATGCCATTGGCAATGCACCGACGGCACTGGTCAGCCTGTATGACCTGATACAGGAGGAAAAAGTTAAACCGGAACTGATCATCGGTGTGCCGGTCGGCTTCGTCAATGTCGTCCAGTCCAAGGAACTGATTATGAGTGCAGATTTGCCTTATATTGTGGCCCGCGGACGCAAAGGCGGAAGCAATATCGCCGCCTGTATCGTCAATGCCTTGCTATATATGATCGACAATGATAGATATTATTGGACAGATAAGAAAAAAGTGACTTGGTAGTTTTCAGGCTATCAAGTCATTTTTTTTTGCGTTCTTGTGCAATCATTTTAGTGCTGCTAAAATAAGAGCAAGAAGCGAAAAAGTTCTTAAGAACGAAACAAGAGTTGAAAGGAAAAGGTGATTACTATGAAGCTTAGAGATTTTAAATTGGAATGTTATTTTGGATTGTACGAATTTACCGCACCGTATCTGCTGACGCAGTCGGACTGCGAATCCATGAGCACGGAAGAGCTTTTGGCAATGGAACCGGGCGCAAAGGAAGAATATCTGAATCAGTGGCTCGGCTACAGCGAAACATGGGGCGACCCACAGCTCAGAGAGATTATCGCCGCACAATACAAAGATATGAAGGCAGAAAACATTCTCGTTTTCCACGGCGCACAGGAAGCAATCTTCGCGTACATGAATGTCATCCTCAATCCGGGAGACCACATGATCGCGATGTATCCGAACTATCAGTCTGCGTATGAAGTGGCAAACTCCGTACCAAACTGTACATTCTCGAAATGGTTTGTGAAGGACGACGGAGAAAAATGGGTTGTAGACTTCGATGAACTGGAAGCTATGATTCAGCCGAATACCAAGGTTATCGCAATCAACACGCCGAACAATCCAACCGGATACACCTTCACAAATGCAGAAATCGAAAAGCTTTGTGCAATCTGTAAGAAACACGATATTTATCTTTTCTCGGACGAAGTTTACAAGGGACTTGAAATGGACGGAGAGAAGAGAGACTGGGTTGCGGATCATTATGACAAGGCAATTTCGCTCGGTGTTATGTCAAAGTCATACGGCCTTGCAGGTCTCAGAGTGGGCTGGCTTGCAGCAAAGGATACGCAGCTTCTCAATCAGCTTGTAAAATTCAAACATTACATGAGTATCTGTGACGCGGCTCCGTCCGAATATCTCACAAAGGTTGCGCTTAAGCACAGCGACGAACTGCTTGAAAGAAGCGTAAAATTAATCGAAGAAAACATCAAACTTGCAGACGCTTTCTTTGAAAAATACGACTATCTCTTTGAAAAGAAGCCGATTACATGCGGACCGGTTGCTTTCCACAAACTGTTAATCGACATGCCGGTTAAGGATTTCTGTCAGATGGCAGTAGATAAGAAGGGCGTGCTTCTTCTTCCGGCAAATATTTATGAAATGGATGAGCAGTATTTCAGAATGGGATACGGTAGAAGAGGCGTTCCGGAAGCTCTTCAGAAATTCGAAGAATTCCTGATTGAAAACGGATTTGCGAAATAAGAAACAGGATTTGATAAGGCGTGAAGAAAACGGCATTGCTTTTATCCTTTGGAAACGATACAATGGAAGCAGCAGAAGGCGTTGTCGGAAACTTTTTAGGAGGAATTTTGCGATGAAAACTTTATTATTAAGCAAAAATGATGTGGAAAGCATCTTGACGATGGAAGGCGTAATCGAAGCGGTGAAGGACGGTTACCGTGCCTTTGAGGAAGGCTGCGTGCAGCAGCCGGACATCGTTTCGATGGAAATGCCCGAATACAATGGAGAAACTGACATAAAATCCTGCTACAATGAGGGAAATAAAAGCATTTCCGTAAAGACTGCATCGGGATTCTTTGACAACGGAAAGAAAAATACGCTTCCGACGATGATTGGCGTTATTCAGGTCTTTGACGGACAGACAGGGGTGCTGCTCTGTGTTATGGACGGCAGCCTGATTACCGGAATTCGTACCGGAGCGGCAGGAGCGATTTCCTCGGAGCTTTTGGCAAGAAAAGACGCGAAGACCGTCTGCGTCATCGGCGGAGGAGGACAGGCAAGAATGCAGGTATACGGCCTTTGTAAGGTTCGTGATATTAAAACCGTAAAGGCTTTCAGCCCTTACCCGCCTGAACTTGCACAATATAAGAAAGATGTAGAGGCCAAAACAGGCATAGAAGTAATTATTTGTGATACGGTAGAGGATGCCGCAAAAGACGCGGACATCATCATCACAACAACACCTTCAAAGGAATTCCTGCTTCCGGTGGAGATTGTGAAAACAGGTACGCACATTGTCGCGGTTGGCGCCGATATGGCAGGGAAGAACGAGGTGGATCCGAAACTTTTCGCAAATGCGAAGGTTGTGAACGATAATATCGCCCAGTGTATCAGCAGGGGCGAAACCAGAAATGCGGTAATGGCCGGTATCATCAAGGAAGAGGATATTTATGCCGAAATCGGTGAAATTCTTACAGGCAAGAAACAGGGACGAACCGATGATGCGGAAATTACAATTTTCGATACGACCGGAATGGCGATTCAGGACAATGTAACGGCTATGAATGTGTACCTGACGGCCAAGGAAAAAGGAATCGGACAGTATTTTGAATTTTTGGAAGGAGAAGCATAAAATGAAATTTCAGATTGTAGATGCATTTACCGACAAAATCTTCGGAGGAAATCCCGCAGGCATTGTAATTCTGCCGAAATACGAGAGCTTCCCGGATGATGAAACGATGAGAAAAACAGCGGCAGAGCTCCGTTATTCCGAGACAGCATTCGTAAAGCAGCTTGATGAAAACCGCTTTCAGACGAGATACTTCACGCCTGCTGCGGAGGTGGAACTTTGCGGACATGCAACCATCGGAACATTCTACACTTTGCTGCAAAACGGCATGATTCAGCCGGGAAACACATATATCAACGAAACGCTTTCGGGAACGCTCGAAATCGTTGTGAACGAGGACTCCGTTTTGATGGATATGGCAAAACCGCAGATTTTCGAGAGTATTGAGGAAGAAGCAGCATTAAAGGAACTCTATGAAATCATGGGACTTTCCTGCGAAAATCAGGGAAAATGTGCGGTAAAACCGGAAATCTATTTCATTCCGAGGAAGGTTTCCACAGGACTTACGGACATTATGATGCCGGTGAAGGACGAGGCTGAGCTTGAAAAAATTGCTCCGGATTTTGCGGCTTTGACAGAGCTTTCGAAGCGTTACGAGGTTGTGGGTGTGCATGCCTTTACTTATAACACAGAAGACGGAATGATTCATGCGAGAAACTTTGCACCGCTTTACGAAATCGACGAAGAGGCGGCAACCGGGACTTCAAACGGTGCGCTTACATACTATCTGTACGATTACGGCATGATTGAACCTGAAAAAATTTACACCGTCGTGCAGGGAGAGAAAATGCAAAGACCATCGAAAATCTCAACACAGCTCCTCTTAAAGGACGGGGAACCGCTGATCAAGGTCGGAGGTTTTGCGGTCACGCTGGCAGAAGGTGAAATCCATGTCGTTTAGGAGGAAGCAGATGACTTTATTTCAAACGGAGAGATTAAATATCGACGAGGTTACGCCGAAAGAAATCGATGAGGTGATTCAAATTGAATCACACAAAGAAAACCGCGACTATCTATGGATTGGAACGCCGGAAGAACATGCGGCGGAAATTGAGGATCCGAACCATTTGCTCCTCATTTTCCATGAGAAGATGAGCGGAGCAACAAAAGGCTATGCGCTGATTAGACTCAACTTTAAATCGCACATCTTTGAAATCCGAAGAATTGCCATTACAGACAAGGGCAGGGGTTACGGCAGGGAATCGATGAAAGGCCTGATTCGCTATGCCTTTGAAAAGACGGACACAAACAGACTGTGGCTGGATGTTTATCCGGACAACGAAATCGGCATCAAGCTTTATGAATCGCTGGGCATGCACTGCGACGGCGTGCTGCGGCAGAACTATCTGGCGGAAAGAGGCTATCTTGACCAGATTATATACTCCATCCTCCGAAGCGAGTATGCGGAGGGCAAATATACGGATTAACCAAAACGCTGCAGGTGATGTTTCTCTCCTCTGCAGCGTTTAAAGCTTTTTGCTTAAAAAAACATAATGTCGTAAATCGGCAGGTAAGTAATCCTGCCTTTGTGGGTAATTTCTCTTTCGTTTGAAAGCACAACGGCTTTCTTAATCTGGTATTCCTCGTTTTGAACGAAAGCATTCAGAGCACTATGGACGGTATAATCCTTGCCGGATTTGACCTCAATCGGTACGACGGAAAGGCTGCCGTAATCGTCAATCAAATAATCCACCTCACCCTTGCTGCGGTTATCATAGTAAAACAGTTTGTGACCGTGCGCAATCAATTCCGAGGCAACGGCCGTTTCATAGACGGATCCAAGATTGATGCTCCTTTGATTATCTAAAATCGCGCGGATATTGCTGCCGTACAAAATACCCGAAAGAATCCCGACATCGTTGAGGTAAAGCTTCAGTAAATTCTTCCCGGAAGACTCAATCAATGGAAATTTCGGATTGGAAATTGCCTGCACATTCAGAGCAATGCCTGCGCTGATTAAATAATCAAAGGCATCTGCATAATCAGCAAAGGTCTTTCCTTTTTTCTCTTCAATACTCTGCACCACGATACGTTTTTTCTTGTTTTCCATGTTGGATGGTATTAAATCATAAATTCTGCGGATTTTGAGTTTGTTATTACGGTCGTATTTGGAAGCATCATCAGCATAATATTCGTGAATTTCACTCTGTATTTCACGCACGGTCTGAATGTTGTGGTCACTCAGATAAGCATTTACCGCATCCGGAAGACCTCCGACGAGCAGATATTTTCGAAATAGATCCATCATCTTATTATGGGTGGCTTCATCGAGAGATTCTTCGAGTTCAAATTTTTTCCGCATGATGGAGATGGCAAACTTGTTTATTCCGTTCGCGTACAAAAACTCTTCAAAATCAAGAGGAAACATACGAACTTTGCGGATGCTTCCCATCGGAATGGAGCTTGTCTTTGAAAGGGTTACCCCTAAAAGAGAGCCGCTTGCAATGAATGTAAATTTCCCGTCCTGTGCCAAAAACTTTAAAAGCGTCAAAAGGTGTGGATACGCCTGAATCTCATCGATAAAAATCAGAGTGTTCGCTTTCTCCTTCATTTTATCTCCGGCGAGCATGCTGATTTGAAGATAAAAATCTTCAACGGTTCGGACTTCCGCAAAGAGGCGGTCACTGAGCATATCTTCAATCATATTGATTTCAATAAAATTTTCAAAAAGCTTTTTCCCGACATGGCGGACAATATATGTTTTGCCGACCTGCCGGGCACCGTCAATCAGTAAAATTTTACTCGTGTCGCTTTTCAAGTGTTCCTCAATCAAAGATGAAATTTTTCGATATAACATGATTCTATCTCCCACTCATAACTTTTCAATATAATTTTACATGAAAAATTATGACTTTTCAATATGTTTTACCAGCTATTTTTATGACTTTTCAAAAATGTAATAGATTTTCTGATTTTTTTCAGTATATCTTAAATTCCTCCTCTAAGTATTGTGGAGTTTTGAGTGGCTTTTTTTATAAATTCTCGTGCTTCAAATTTCAATTTGTCGCAGGATTTGGAATAATCTTCAAACGCTTTTAAATCATCAAATTGTGGAATAGCGATATTTATATTTCGTAAGTTTCCTTGTGTCAATTTATTTCTACCTAACCCATCCTTTATATAATCATTAAGGTCTAAAAAGTAAAAATAATAATACAAATACTGCAACTCAGCTTCATTTTTTGGTTTAATAATGTGAGCGTGATTATTAACCCAAGCTTTTCCTCTGACTATATAGGCCGTTTCTTCCTGAGAATTATATAATCCGCAATCCTCAGCAATACAAAGCATATCAAAATCAGTCAAAAATCTATTTATTGTTCCGATTTTTCCATTTGCCCCATAATAGCTATATAAAACTCCGCTTTGCATTGATAATCTATCAATTTCAGATACAGGCTTTCTTAGATCATCTCTAAGTTCTGCAAACTGCAATAGTGGAATTTTTTTGCGTGAATCATTATCATTTACATCTCCGAACATTTCGGCAAATTTGGATTT
>CAKQGQ010000023.1 GCA_934233735.1 uncultured Clostridia bacterium
CTACCCCTTGACACTTGTCAGAAAGTAAAATATGATAAAGGCAAAGGAGAAAGTGATATGACTGAATTAAAAAAGAAAATCAATTACACAGTCGCCTGCGTTTCGGAATTTGCAAATAAGCATGAGATGACACAGCAGGCAGCCTTTCAATTCCTCTATGAGCACAAGGCAATCGCATTTCTAAAAGACTGCTACGAAATTGAGCACACCTTATCGTTTGATGATGCGGTCGAAGATATGGAGCGTATCTGTGCCAATAACGGAGGTGTTCTTGCATGATTTTATATCACGGATCAAATCTTGACATCGCAAGCATAAATCTGAATATGTGCAGACCGTATAAGGACTTTGGCAGAGGGTTTTACCTGACCAGCATGGAAGATCAGGCAAGAAAAATGGCATACCGCGTATCCAAAATTTATGGCGGTCCGGAGATTGTCAATGTGTACGAGATCGCAGATGATTTTCTGCTGCAAGAGGGGCTTCACATTCAAGATTTTGGGACGGCCATAACGGAAGAATGGGCAGCTTTTGTCATGAATAACCGAAACAGAAAGTTCACAGACATCGAAAGCAAGCTGTGTAACTTGGACTGCAAATACGATATTGTAACAGGCCCGGTGGCAAACGATGATTTAGCGATGCTGCTGCGAGAATATCAAAATCATGCAATCAGTCTTGATGTTTTGCGTAGTGAATTAAGCTACAAACAGACCACAAACCAATACTCGTTTCACACACAGCGTGCAGTCAGACTGCTGCAAAAGGCAGGTGTCATTTATGGGTAAGAAAGAAATGCTGATGGAATATATCACGCAGGACATTATCGAATTTATCGTGCAGGACTTTTCGGTGGAGTATGATGAAGCCATGCGATTATTCTATCAATCCGCAGTGTTTGAGAAACTTAGAGATCCGGAGACGAGCCTGTATTTAGAAAGCCCTGCCTATGTTTATAACCTGTTTCAAGATGAGATGAATTTTGGAAAAATCGTGCAGGCAGAGATATGAGATTCAGGAACAGTCCGCAGCTTATGCAGGCTGTTTTTTGTTTCAGTCAGCAGGCAGAAAGGAGATGCCGAAATGGAGAACCGGAAGAAAATTTCACCGCCAAGTGATCGAAACGATGACGAAGCTTTGCAGAAGCTGGCAGAAAAAAGAATGCAAAACTACAAACCGGAGCTTTGCATCAGCAGTGAAGAAGCGGATAAAGAATTTGGCTTTTCGGAGGAAGATTGTAAAGACTTTGAAAAAATTGAATTTGAGTAAAGGTCGATTCTTTCTTTGAAAACTGCAGTATTTCGTTGACAAACCGACCCTTTGCCTCCATAATGTCGGTAAGAAAAACCGAACCATGAGGGAAAGGGAGGCGAGAGATGAAAAAGATTCTAATCGGACTTCTGGTGCTGCTTCTGATCACGCAGACAGCTTATGCAGCTTACGCGGAAAGTCCAAGCGAAAGCACGGCACAGCCGGTGCAGCAGGAAGCACAGGAGAACGCAGACATCAAAACGCAAAGACCTGTGCTGAAAGCAGCAAGCTATGATGTGACAAAGATTAAAATTTCATGGGAGGCTGCTGCCGGCGCAGACGGATACATCCTGTATCGAAAGGCCGAGGGCGCGAAAAGCTATCAGAAGATCTATACGGCAGGAAGCGGCGAGAGCGGCTCCTACATCGACACTGGACGAACCTGTGGAAAGACCTACCGCTACAAGATGAAAGCCTATCAGGAAAGCACAGACGGCAAAGTCTACTCGAAAGTATCGCAGGTCAAGAAGGCTTATGCAAGGCCGAGAAAACCGGTCATCACAAGCCTTTTTGAAAAGAAAGAAGGCTTTGGAGAAGTTGAACTGCGATGGGAACCTGTCAGAGGCGCAAGCGGCTATCAGATTGCGGTAAGAGAGGTCGGAACGAAGAAGTGGCACACGAAAAACACCGATATCTTCACCGTCTACCGCAGCAAAGACGGCTATGCGCACATCGGATGCAATACAGATTACCCGTATGAATTCAAGGTGCGCGCCTACAAAGTGATCCGCGGAAAGCGTATCTACAGCCTGTACTCTGCGCCATATCGCTATCACGAAACATGGACGAACGCACAGCTGAAACAGGCAATCGAAGAACGGCTGGTAAATGAATACGGCGCGGAACTCAACGATACCTATATAGACGGCGAAGTCAAGACACCAAAGAACTCTTCATGGAGCACCTGCTGGCCGATGAATCTATCGAAATATGCAAAGCTCGAAGATGCTGTCGACTATGTCTTCGACCATCAGTACACGCACTTCGGACTGAAAGACCACTGCATCAAGGTATGGATTGATGACCACGATATGTACTGCAGTGTGTCCTTCCTCGAAGGATAAAAGAAAAAATCAGAAAGAAAAACAAGTAAATCAAAAGACGCAAGGCACTCGGAAAACCATCCGGGTGTTTTTTCGTGCAACAAAGGAGATGAATTCACATGAAACGAAGAAAAGAAATCAGCCTGCTGCTTGTGATCGCCATGATCCTCAGCGTTTTCTCACAGAGCGCGCTTGCGACGCCAAGTGCAAACCGCCCTGCCGTCTGGGATGAGGGCAGCGTGCTTACGACCACCGATGGCGATACCTACCGGTTTCCGTCATCGTGTCTTGGCTGGCATCAAATCTACTGGTATGACAATACAGGTAAGAAGCACACCGGAACTGCGCAGGAACTGGCGTCGGCCAAGCGCTCCTACATCATCAAGCAGGGCAGCGAGCAGACGCGCGGCTACTGCATTGAGCATGGCGTGATCGCAGAAAGTGGGAAACAGTATTTGCCGGAAAGTAAGGACGAAAATCAGATTTTTCGGGGAATGAGCAAAGCGATGCGTGAAAATATACAGAGTTCTCTCCTCTTTGGCTGCCAGACCGGAGACAGCTACAGCGATCTTCGCGCTATGTGCTTTGAGGATTCAAGCTACTATGGGAAGCATCGCGCAAAGAGCGGCGCAGGATATAACCGGGATGACTGGTATCTTGCCACGCAGGTACTGATCTGGGAAATCCAGCAGGAGTTTCGAGTAAGCAGCAGCGGAAAGAACAACCTCGAAAGAAAAGATTCGGGGCTTTCTTTTACGAACGCAAGCGGAACGCCAAGCGGCAAGAAACTCGGCAAATACTTCTATTACCAGCTTATCAAAGACACTCCGGCGCAGGACATTTACGACTTCATGCTGCAGGCGATGAAATATCAAAAGGTGATGCCAAGAGGCCTTGGAAGCAGCGATCAGGATAAAGCGCCGACCATCAAACTGACGCAGAATGAAACGGACAAACGCATCTGGCGCGGGAGCGTGCGCGACACCGAAAAGATCCTCAGCGGCCAGACGCTAAGCAATGAAATCATCATCACCAAAGGCAGCGGCAAAAGTAAGCTGTCGATTACGCCAAAGAAAGACGAGAAAGGGAGATTCTATGAAGTCGTCTTTCAGGGAGATTCCGAAACGGACGAGCCAAAGTGGGATACCCTTTATACCATGCAGAAAAAGCTGCATGGCAAGGAGTGCAAAGACGACCTGCTCTTTTGGGGCTGGTCATCCGGCGCGGCGCATCGCCAGACTATTACCACGGGCTCTGCAGACCCTATCTTTTTCTACTTGAAGCTAAGCAAGAGTGAGATTCCGCCGGAGATCCCGCCGGAAAGTGAGCGTCCGGAGCCGGAATATTTTCCGGAGATTGAGATCCCGGTCAGCAAAGAAGATCTGAATCCCGGCTGGGACGGTAATGTGCATACTGGCATGGGCGATGCGGCGCTGTCGGCAACCTACGTGCTCTTAAAGGACGGCGAGGAAGTCGACCGCATCACGCTGGACGCCTACGGAAACACCGACGCTCTCCGGGATCAGCCGTGGGAAGATGCGATGGCGCTTACCATGACGGAAAGCGGAAGCTACACGCACACCACAAAAGACGGCGTGCACTGTGTGGTCAGCCCGACCAAAATCGAATGGACGGGAAAGGTGACCTATGAAGTGCGGGAAATCCGCCCGGACGGGCGCTTTATCGAGCCGGACAGCGGGATTCGGCGCTATGAAATCCGCTATGATGCGGTGACCACTAACAGCCAGACCTGCACTTCAAATCCGGAAAGCTGGAGCGAGATCACCTATGATGTCCGCTGGCAGGTCACAGAAGGAAAAAACACCGAAGAAAACAGCGCGCGCGGAAATCTGAGCGAGGCCGAGGGAGAAAATCCGCTGATCTACCCGGAAGAAGTCTTTGTGAACGACTGCTACCGCGGCAAGCTGAACCTGACAAAATCCCTTGAAAATGCAAATGTCTTTGACGAGGAAGGAACCTCCGGCGGACAAGATAAGTCCACCAAATCCGAGTGGCACCTTGCTCTGAAATCCGGCGGCTATGAAAACCATCCAAGCCTTCGTTTCGTCAAGGAAGAACCGCTGAAAAACGGAACGGCTGTCTACCGTGCAGTGCGTGACACCAGCGGCATCGATAACGGAAGCGAGACGCTTCTCGTCGGCAAAAATGGAGAACTGTTTCTCTACGATATTCCTTACGGAACTTATGTGATGAAAGAAATACGCGCCGATGATACTTCTTTCGTACTCGAGGAATTCGAGGTTGTCATCGATGAGCATAGCGGAAGCTACACCCCAAAGGACACCTATGATGACCGCTATGACTATGACATCCGAAACAAAAAAATCGAGAATGTGGTCAAGATCATCAAGACAGATGCGGAGACCGGAAAGAAGGTCGCGCTGAGAGGCACGAAGTTCCGTATTCGCTACATGGGAAATCCATTGTTGGCTGACCCAACGAAGTCCAAGAATTACGGCAAGCTTTTACCGAACGCGCAGAATATCAATTCCAGCCTGAAAGCGGACGAGTGGAGCTGCGATGAGAACGGCGAGATCACGATCCCGTATCACTTGGAGTTTGGCACGTATCGCTTGGAAGAATTTTTGCTTCCTGCAGGATATTTTGTCGGACGCTATGACAAGGACGGAAACCAATCTTCCGCGGACTATGGCGAGATCGCGGAAGGAAAAACCGAGGCACCGGATGGCTTTTCCTACGAAGAGCTTGTCAGCATTTATGACGAAGAAGGAAACTTCCTTGCGTATAAAAAGGCAAAAGAGGTCTTTAACTATTATACCTTTACGGTAGAGAAGCAGGAGGCGCATACAGACGGAAACTTCGGTCAGAAGGTCGATTACGAGGGGAACATCAGTCCGGCAGACCCAAAGTATGACAGCGAAGACTATCCGTATATCCACTATTACAAGGTCACGGCCATGACCAATAACCCGGTCAAGGGGAAGATCCGCATCGAAAAAAGCGGCGAGCTTTTCAGCGGATTTTTAGAGGAAACAAAGAACGGCTATACCGTTCTCACCCCGGTCTACCGCGCCTTTGAATCGCTGAAAGGTGCGGTGTACGGCATCTATGCAGCAATTGATGAGCTGCTATCCGATGGCAGCGATGGGATACGGATTTATGACAGCAAGACTGGTGAGGAAATCAAGATTCCAAAGGAAACATCCACGCACAGTCAGAGTGAAAAAACCGAAGTGCTTGACCCGCTGGGAAAGAGCCATCCGGCAGCCATCTATGAAAGCGGAAGTCTCAGCCACGCAAGCGGTGCAAAGCTTTGGTATCTATTAGAGCGTGAAAAGTCCGAGCAAAACGAAAAGAAGATGCTGTATGTATCACCGGAAGAGCGGGCAACCAAAGCATCGGAGCATTTCGAAACGGAAAGCGAGCATCTCAGGCTCACCTACGACATGCAGACCGCGCTCAGCTTTGAAGCAGGCGGCAGAAACATCACAAAGGTACGAATCGTCAAGACCGGAACCTTAAAAGAGCAGACCGAAGCAGATACTACGCTTGCCGACCTCATGCAGACCGAGGTGCATACCTATGTCGGTGAGGATGCAGATGGAAAGGACATCGAGCGGCCGCTCGGCTCTTTTGAAATCGGCGGCAATATGTTCACCGGAGAGAAAGGCTCGTACCTTGACTATGCAAAAAGTGTAGATGAAACAGAAAACAGCATCACGGAGATCTATGAGATAAGCTATGTACAGCAAAAGGGCATGGCAGAGGGCTTTCGCCTGAGCCTGGACGGCTTTAGCATTGCGGCAAAAGCAGATGGTGACAACGCGATGACTGCGATTACGTTCCTTACCGATACCCCAAGCATCGAAGTCGGTGCAGGCTATACCTATGTGCAGGCAGGACGCACCCTTACCTTTACGGCAGCCGCACCGGAAAGCCCGGTATACTTTCTGAGTCCGGACGGTATCAAAACGGAAATGTACTATGCAGGCGGCAGCCTGCAGGCCATGCTTCAGATTCCGATGGATGCGGTCGATGCGAACTTTGCCGAGGTGGTTCCGACGCTAAAGTTTTCGCATCGGGACGCAGAGGGCGGCATGGAAAGTAAGACACTTGACTGGTTTCATGAGCTTAGCTCTGACCATACCGAAGTCATTTTGAAACCGTATGAAGGCATTACGGTGACCGCGCGTCAGCATGGCGGCAGTGCAGAAGATGTGTATTACAGCCTTGAAATTGTTTCTTCAGCGAATGAAGATGCGCCGGTAGAGATCACCTTTTCCGATGGCTATACGATGCAGCTTTACAGCGCAGAAACGGGAAGCGGAAACCGCGCAGGTATCATGGCACTAAGCGGCATCTACAAAACCAATCGCGCGCCGAAGTCTGCGCTCCTTGAGACCATCACGACCGATGAAAACGGACGCGCGGATTCTTCGCTTCTGCCGCTTGGCAGATATCTGGTGCGCGAGATCAGTGCGCCGGACGGCTATGTTACGGACGGCTCCGCGCAGGAAGTCAGCCTCACCTATGAGAATCAGGATATCCCGCTGGTATGGAAGATCCTAAGCCTTACCAACAAACGCTATGCGGTGGAAATTGATCTCAGCAAAGTCTTTGAAATCGCCTACCAAAGCGGAAGCTATCTTCCGGGAGAGGGTGCGACCTTTGGTATTTTCGCAGGCGAGGACATTAGCGCAAAGGGAAGTCTGACAGGTCTTACGAAACAAGCAAAGAAAGGCAGCCTGATCGGAAGCATTACCGTCGACCCGAGCGGCAAGGGAAAGGAACGGATCAAGCTTCCGGACGGCATCTATTGTCTCAAAGAACTGTCTACGAAAGCAGGCTACAAACTGAATACCATCCCATTTTATTTCGCAGTCGGCGAGAGCAAAGAGATTACCTCAGAGCCATGCGAATTTACCCATGCGGCAGGCGGCATCAGCGGAAAGCTGATCCTTGATCGCAGCGGCAAAGTAGATATCAAGATCGAAGTGCTGCAGCGCTATCCGATGCCGGAGATCACGATAGATGGGAAATCCTATGCGCTGACCGAAGATCTTACGGACGGACTGACTGAAATCCGGTGCGAAGAAGACCGCACGGATATTACCGCATCGGTACTTGCAGGAAAGGAAAGCACGATCACCCTGCCAAACGGCAAGGAATTAAAAGTATCGGCCAGCAAAAACACCTATACCTACCTCCTCGACGGCGTGGAAAAGACCTATATCCCATCCGTATCCTACACCGGATATTACAGTAGCTTTAGCTATGAATTTCCAAAGGTGAGTGGCGAGAGCCTCACCGAAACGAAAACTGAACTTTCTTTCAGCGAAGCAGGCAGCAACCCGAACCGCTTGAAAGGGACGCTGACACACACACCAAAAACGAAAGAACAAAAACAGGCAGACGGCAGCACAAAGATTGTCGGCATGCTTGACAAGGATGGCAATCAAGTGTTCACACATCGCCTTGATTTTACGATGACAGACGAAAAAGGACAGCAGGCTGTCACAGACCCCGTATTCCGAACCGGGGCAGACGGCAAAACAAACGAAGAAATTCAGGCAGGGCCGCTCCCGGCGTTTCACATTGCTGCAGGCGAGCAGCTCTCGTTTGAGACGAGCAGCGGTGCAAGTGTGTATATGAGCCTTACAGAGAGCGGAAAGCTCACGATCCGCCTGGTAAACACACAGGCGAGTGCGATCACGGATGAGGAAATCCAAAAGGCAAACATCGACAGGCAGGATGCAAAGGATGCGGTCTTTTTTACAAAAACCGTCACACAGGCAAGAGCGGATCATGCAGAAGGCACCCTCAAGATCAAGGTCAATACCTTTGACAATGTGAATGCAGGGGCGATTCCAAACGACCGCACGCCGGGCGGGCCGGGAAGGCCAACCCCATCGCCAAGTACGCCGTCCATCCGCACGACCCTTGTCGATGCGAAAAGCGGCACACATGAGATAGAGCCGGGGCAGGACTTCCTGCTGGTGGATACCGTATCCTATTACAATTTACCGCAAGGCGAGTATCGTCTGGTCGGAACCCTGATGGACAGAGCGACCGGAAAAGAATTTTTGATAAATGGCAAACCTATCACCGCAGAGAAAATCTTTACGGCAGGCAGCGCAAACGGACAGGAAACCGTCGAGTTCTCATTCCGTGCAGAAAACATCGAGGGAAAGAGCCTTGTTGCGTTTGAGAAACTGTACAAGCGAGTGAAAAATGCGGACGGCAGCATCACAGAGACCGAGCTCGCAAAGCATGAAGAGTTAAAAGATGACTGGCAGACTGTCACCATTGGCAAGAAGCCGGAGGAGCCGGAAAAACCACAGAGACCCGAAAAGCCGGAAAAGCCAAATAGACCGGGAAAACCAAAGACCCCGCAGGAAGTGCCAAAGACAGGCGATGCTGCAAACGCAGCAGGCCATCTTCTGCTTCTTGCAGGGGCGACAGCAGGTCTTGCTTTCAGCACCGGAATGCTCCGAAAAAGAAGAAAAACAAACAGGTAACCCATGCGCGGGCGGCAGCATGCCGCCCGCACACCTAAAAATCTTCCCAAACCACCTAAAAAGATTTCTCTTTACAAGTGTGAAGAATTCATGTAGAATGAGGATAGATTTTGGAAATACGAGGAAATCATTTATGTACGCAAAACGATTTGAAAATTGCAAAAATGGTATGATTCTTGCAATCAATCAATCAATCAATCAATCAATCAATCAATCAATCAATCAATCAATCAACAGGCTGTAGTTCTGTAATTTTTGCGTGCGATAAAACAAAATATATTAAGAAATCAGGACTTCTTTTGTTTGGCACTTAGCCGGGCAGGAGAGGTCTTTTTATATGCAAAAATACATACAGGTAACGAGGATAACTAACGGAAAGGGATGAGAAACCCACTGTATCAGCAACCGTGAAGCGCAAGGGGAGACCCAAAGCGACAAGCCGGGAGACGAGTTATCACTCGGATGTTCAAATCTCTGGGATAGTAGAAACGACATCACGACGAAACCCGTCAACAAGTGAGAAACAGGCTGCCCCTTAAGATACCAAGCGGGCAGTTTTTTTATTCGATAACTTTTCATCCTTTACCGGGCGGTGCCGAAGGCTGACATCGCCCGCCGGGGCAAAGGAAATCCATAGATACGAGGAAGAATCATGAACCAGAGAGAACTGAAAGAACGCATCAAAAACAATCCGAACCTGACAGGCGGCGAGAAAGCAAGGAAACTGCATGAAGTGAGCGAGCCGTATCGAGCACTGAGCGATGAAGAACTGCTGCAGCTTGTGCGGGACTTCGTGGCAGAGAACAACCGTCTGCCGGAGCGCAGCGACCTGATTTACGATACCGTGCTTAAAGAACGCTTCGGCCCGTGGGGCAGAATGCTCGAAAAGGCAGGCGTGAAAGAAGTCGCCCACTCCTATTTGGAAAGACGGCGAAGAAGACAGGAAAAACGCGCGCGGCATAAGGAATATCGCAGGCAGATCCGCGAGCAGCAAGCGGCGGAAGCAGCGCAGACAGAAGAAACCGTGCAGGTAACTGCCGCAGAATAACGGACCACTACACAAACAAAGTGTTTACATAAATGCATCGCAGCAGCTTTCCTATAGCGGAAAAGCTCAAAGCGAAATATATAAAAAAGGAGAAGAAAATACATATGAACACACAAGTAAGTTATTGCAAAAAGGTGCTTGTCGTGCTGATGGCAGTTATGATGGTATTTACCATGATGCCGAGTATGGCGTGGGCAGCTGAACAAAATAATGCAGTTGGAGTGGCAGAAGGAGAAAATCAAGGAAAAGCAGAATACGGTTATGTAACCGATATTAGTTTTGGGCTAAATCAAAATGGCAATACCGAACCACAAAACCCATCTGGATATCAGTTTAATGTTGAAACCACATCTTACGATTTGGCCATGACGGGTCTGTTTAATGGAGCAAATCCTGTGAAGATCACGGTATATGATAGCTTTGCAACGAAGACGGGTAACGAACAATTATATGCCGCTATTTATCTGGATGATAAAGAGACACCTTTGAAAATCGCAAATAGAAAGTTCTATACTCAACTCGCAAATAAGGACAAGGAGTTTGCAGGTGGACAAGTTCAGCTTAAAACGGCTGTAAAAATTGGGGTAAGGCATAAGCTGACGATTCGAGTGGGACAATTAAATGACGTATCAAATCCAAATAATGGATTTAAAAATTACGATGAGTATGTTTATAATATTTCCCAAAAGCTAAAAATCAACAGTTTGAACGTAAGCGCAAATGGAGTGGATATGTCGATATCGCCATCTTTTCGAAACGGTGACACCACAAATACGGTATACTCCGTTTTATGTGGAAACGAGAAAATTGCTTTAACATGCACAACTGATAACAACTACAGCGCTGCTGAAGTTAAGCTATATGCTGGTGAAACAGAACTGACTTTAAACAGTCAAAACGAAATTGCATTAGAACCATTTATGCAAGGTGATTCCGGAATTGCAGTAATTCCGTTACTTATTCGAGAGGAAGATGAAAATGCACAAACAGAAACGAGATATACCTTAAATGTTTGCAAAGAAGATGTATCTCCAGTTATTCAGACACAGCCTCAAGATATGGATATTGATAAAGACAATACGGTACCATTGACTGTGGAAGCAGAAGAACCTAAAACCGGAACCTTAAGTTACCAATGGTATAAAACAGATGCCTCGGGGAGTTTAGGAGGAACTACTAAAATTGAAGGGGCAAACCAAAAAGAATATCTACCGGACGCAAAGTATGCAGGTACATATTGGTATAAATGCAGAGTTACCAATACAGTCGGAAGTTACACTTGCTTTACGGATACGAATATTGCGAAAGTTGTAGTTTCTATGAATCGCTTAGGAGCACCGGAATTTAAAGGAGCGCCAACGAATTTTGGCAATATGAATTCAATCGGGTACTACAGCAATGCAATGCCAATTATCGATATAAGCATGGATAACATTGAAAATGGTGAGAAGACCAAAGAGGGCGCAGCAATTTCAGTTGCCTTATATCGCAATTCAAAGAATTCCAATGAAGGTGGAGAGATAGTTCAATGCGAAACATTTTATGCACAGCCGACATACACATTTGCGCTTCCATCACAAGAAATATCCGGAGATTGGTACTACTATGTGGTTGCGACTGCTTCACTGGATGGATATGAAGATGTAAGTGCAGCCAGCCCCACACTGAAACTGAATTATAAAGATCCGAAACAAGTTGTGAAAGGATTGGATGGAGACGGAACAACTGCAAAGCCGTTCTTAATAAAAGAGCTAAAAGATCTCAATTATGTGAAAGAACTTATTAAAGATGGCTTTAGCTTCGATGGTCAAACCCTTCAGCTTACAAAAGATTTAGAACTGCCAATTGACTGGGATCCAATTGGTGTGCTGAAAAGTGGAATGCCAAACGAGGGACTTGGTGCGAATGTTTTGCCGTTTATGGGAATTTTAGATGGTTCAGGCCATACTATAACTGTTGCGAAAGAAGGTAAACCATTATTTAACTATGTACGGAGAGCAACTATTAAAAATTTGAATATCTACGGAGAACATATTAAAGGATATGGATTAATTGATAAATATTATGTTGACTATGGTGAAAATGGAACCTATATCGATAACAAATTAAAACTCAGAACAGTAAATATAGAGAAAACTGTTATAAAAAAAGATAGTAAAATTTTGAAAGCTGGATTTATAGGAGGGTACGCATCCGGAGTTAATACAGTTAATATAAAAGACTGTATTGTTGAAAAAGGTGTTGTTATCGGAGACGATGGCTCATGGGATGATTTAGGAGATACAAAGTGGAGCTATCCATATGTAACTGGCTCTCAGGAGGATGGTTTTGTAAATGAGGAGTACTTTACACACAAAGACTGCATCGGATCTTTCGGGGGTGCTTTTAATGGAACCATTAATAACAGCATTAGTTATGCAACCGTTTATGGGGGTAGCTTTGTTGGTGGTTTAATCGGCATGAAAGGGCAATCAATGGGGCCTTGTGATGTTACAAACAGTGCATTCTGCGGGAAAATTATTGCAAGTGGAAAACGCGTTGGTGGCATTCTGGGAGGCGCTTATATTGCACCGAGTGCGCCGCTTACACCACCGGCAGTAGTAAAAAACTCATATGCGGCATGTGATATTGAAACGAGTGACAGCCTTATTGGCGGAATTGTCGGCGCAGGACATACATTAGCGGATAACTGCTTCTTCTATGGTAATTTAAAAGCGGAATCAGGAAAATCACCAATCGGTACGAAAGGTGTGAACAACTTTTATTTAGATACATGCGGCAGTAGTGCAGAAAGTGACGAATATGGAATTAAAGCCACTGCAAAGGAATTTGCTGATGGCACCATTTTGGAAAAGCTGTCTAAGACATATCCAAACTGGCAACAGGATGAAAAGTATCCGATTGTTAATGAGAAGCCGGTGATTTCTGGAATTGTCTTGAAAGGTGGATATAAGACGACATATTATGTTGGAGATTCGCTTTCAACGAACGGGCTTAAAGTTTATGCACATTGGACGGATGGCAATGAAACAGCTTTAGACTTAGACAAAGATGGCATAACCATTGAAGGATTTAGCAGTAAAAAGGCAGGACATTATACGCTTACCGTCAAGTATAAAGTTTTCACTACTACTTACGATATTGATGTAAAATATCAAAATCCGAAAGGCATAACTGCTTATATTACGATTTATGGTGACTATCTCCATGACAGCGACGAAGACGGAGAAGTCCATACACTGAGTGGAAATAATCTAAAGCAATGGGTAAGAAAGACAGAAGTTCCAATCAATCAAAACACCACTGTGCGAGATGTCTTGGAGCAAGTTGCAGCACGAAATAAAATTACACTCACAACACAGCCAAATTCAAAGTATGGATATTATGTGCAAGGTATGACATATCAAGGCGATTATCTTGGCGAATTTACAAATGGAAAACTCACAGGATGGATGTATACCGTAAACGGAACGCATCCACAAATGAGCGCAGGCTACTATGTGCTTTCAGATGGTGATAATATTGTATGGCATTATACTGATGACTATACGAAAGAAGAAGGTTCTGACAAATGGGGAATTCCGGGTTCTGGAGATGTTGTCGAAGAAGTCAAGGATGTCACCACTGACACCAAGACCGGCACAACCACCGCTCCGACCGAAGTCAAGGTAACCGAAAAGACAAACGCTGACGGCACTAAGACGAAGGTTGCCGAAGTCAAGGTTTCCGCTGACAATCAGAAAGAAATTTTGAAACAGGCAACGGCAGGCAAGTCAAACGAAATCATCTTGGTTGTTCCGAGCAAGGAAGTCGGCGATGCGGCAAAGGCAGATGTAACGCTCGATAAGAGCTTCATCGACTCCATCGTAAAAGACACCGACGCGAAGCTCACAATCAAGACTCCGTTCGGCGATAAGACTTATACGCAGGAAGAGTTGAAAGCGATGTCCGAAGCTGCAACAGGCTCTACCGTAACCGTTGCAATCGAAAAGGCAGCAGAGCCGACAGACGATGCCGCAGCAAACATCGCAAAGGCGAAGACCATCGTAAAAAATATGAAGCTCGTTGCACGTTCCAGCAAGACTGCGAAGAAGAACATCAAAGCTGTTCTCAAGAGCGATGCGAAGGTTAAGGCTTCCGTTAAGGAACTGAAAGACCTCGGCTTCACCGTGAAGTACCGCTTCTACCGCTCGACGAAGAAGGCAGCAGCGTATAAGTCCACAGTGACAAAGAAAACTGCTTCCTACACCAACACAAGCGGTAAGAAGGGAACGAAATACTTCTATAAAGTTCAGGTAAGAGTTTACGACGAAAACGGCAAACTCGTTGCGAAAACGGCACTGAAGCAGTGCAAGTATGCAAGCAGAACTTGGAGTAAAGCGAAATAACGAATCTTCCGATTTCTATGCGGCTTCGCCGCGAACGCCGTTGGCGCAAGGATGATTCGATATAATTTCCTCGACTACGCTCGGAAATTAGAACTTGTATGTAAAAATGCGAAGACTCATCGGAAACAGACCGATGGGTTTTCGCGTATCTGAAAACAGATGGAAAAGGGGGCAGCAATGGAAGAAGAAAAGAAAACGGAAAAGCGTGCATCCGGTAAGGAACTCGTGCAGAACCTGCGCCGAAAGCGCCTGCGAAAATATGCACTGACCGCCCTTGTATGCGTGATTGCTGTTTCTACAATCGTAGGACTGAGTATCGAAAACAAAGACGCCAAGATTGCCGATGGACAAGGCAATGTCATCATCGGTACCGGCGAAGATGTTTACGAGAAAGCACAGGAAGAAGAAGCGGACAAGGCGGCAAGTGATGAAACCGATGCAGACGCAAAAGACAAAGACGAAAAGAAAACCGAAAAGGATGCGAAAACCGAAAAACCGAAAACCGCTGCGGAACTGAAATTTTCCGAAGAAGAAAAGGAAAAACTGACCGCCGAGGACATTAAGGTCGATAACAGCGATGACTTTACCGCATCCAACGGCGGCAATGTGTCATTAAAACCA
This sequence comes from uncultured Clostridia bacterium, assembly GCA_934233735.1. Lineage (GTDB taxonomy): Bacteria > Bacillota > Clostridia > Peptostreptococcales > Anaerovoracaceae > CAG-238. The sequence continues at coordinate 14,912 of CAKQGQ010000023.1, forward strand.
AAGAATCCGGAGCCTGTGACGGTCACGCTTGAAATCCGCTGCGATACGCTTTCACGGGATATGGACAGGCTCGAAAATCCGGCAATCAAGGACTATATTCCCGAAGACGGAACCATCCTTGCGAAGACGACCTATAAAGGAACGACCGATAATACCGTCTTTGATGCGCTTAACACGCTTTGCAGGAACAACGACATTCAGCTTGAATTCAGCTACACACCGCTTTATGCCTCCTACTATATTGAGGGCATCAATTATCTGTATGAATTTGACGGCGGCCCGCAAAGCGGCTGGATGTACAAGGTCAATGAGTGGTTCCCAAACTATGGCTGTTCCTCCTACTACCTGCATGACGGCGATACCATCGTCTGGTGCTATACCTGCGAAGGTCTGGGAACGGATGTCGGGGCAGACGAATGGATGGGATAAATAAAAGAACGGAAAGGGGAGATTTTATCGATGAATACACCAAAGAAAAAATGGCTCAGCCTGCTGCTGATCTTTGCTGTCAGCTTTACGATGGTATTTGGCAGCATGGGCTTTGCACAGGCAGCCTCTTATGATAAGACCAAAGCGGCCTTTGAAACATGCGGAAACTATCTGTATAACGAAAACGAAGCACCGAGCTTCGGCTCAATCGGCGGGGAATGGATTATCTACGGACTTGGACACGCAGGCTATGCCATGAGTGATGCCTATCTTGCCGCCTACCGTAAATCGGTAGAGAGTGCCTTGGAAGAGGGTTACCGCGGTACGAAAGGGATTCTCCATGACAAGAAGTTTACCGACTATTCACGCGTGATTGTTGCATTGAGTGCAGTCGGTATGGACGCGACAAATGTAGATGGCTATGACCTGACCGCGCCGCTTGCAGACTTTGTGAATGTGAAGTGGCAGGGCATGAACGGCCCAATCTGGGCACTGATCGCGCTGGATTCAGGAAACTATGAAGTACCGAAGCGAACCGATTCTTACCCATATGGAACGCTGACACCGAAAGAAACCGACCGACAAAACTCCCGGCAGAAAATGATCAACTTCATCATTGCCAACCAGTTTGACGACGGGGGCTGGAACCTGCAGCCAAAGGATAACGGCGGCAGCGGCTATAATGCTGTATCAGATGTAGACATGACTGGGATGGCGATGATTGCGCTGGCACCATATATGAAACAGGCAAAGGTAAAGAAAGCCATCGACCGTGCGATTACCTACTTATCCAAGCAGCAAAAAGCAGACGGCGGCTTTGGCAGCTGGGGAACGGTCAATTCCGAAAGCTGCGCGCAGGCGATCTGCGGACTGCTTGCCTGCGGGGTAAACCCGAATACGGATAAACGCTTTATCAAGAACGGAAAGAGCATCATCGACGGACTGATGAGCTTCTATGATGAAAAGGTAGGCGGCTTCCGCCATGTCAACACGGCAAGCGGCGGCTACGAGCCGGTAGTCAACCAGATGGCAACCGAGCAGGCCTATTATGCGCTGGCATTCTTCTACAAGGATGTCCCTGCCAAGACGACATTGAGCAAGACCGCTAAGAGTGGAAGCGGCAAGCTGAAAGTGAGCTGGAAGAAAGCCGCAATCAACACCGACTATGTGACAAAGCAGAGCGGCAAGACAGCTGCAGCCAGCGGCTATCAGATTGTCTGCGCGACTGATAAGAAGTTTACCAAGAATGTGGTCAAAACCACCGCCAGCGGCAAGAGCCTTACGAAGACCGTAACCGGTCTCAAAAAAGGCAAGACCTATTATGTCAAACTCCGCGCTTACAAGACCGTAAACGGAAAGAAAATCTACGGACAGTACAGCAGCGTAAGGACGCAGAAGGTATAAGGCGGACAAGCATTTTGTATAAAGCAGCGGTAGTTACGCCGCAGACGGGGAAGAAATCCGAGAAAGACTTTCTCCCCAAAAGTGTGTGAGGAAAAAGCGATGAAAGAAAAGAAAGTTTTGCAAGTGATGCGACGCTCGCGCTTTTTGGCGTGAAGAAATGACAACTGAATAAGCTGACATTCGCAGAATCATAAAGAAGGCCAAGCAGAACCGGAAAGCGCAAAAAATGTGTTTTCAGGTTTCGTTTGGTCTTTTTTCTGTTTTCCCTTGCAGTGCAGGCTGCGCCCGCGCGCCTCCTTTCATTCTAAAGCAGCTTTGTTTTGTGTTTTAGGACGGAAAGGAGAACGCTATGACTTACATACCGAAAAGGGTGTTTCTGCTGGACTGCGGAAAGTACACTGAGCTCAGCTATGAGGAATTTTGCGAAAAGAAAGAAGAAACCGAGGGATTTGATGCGAAAAATCGCAGATACATTCTGATTCAGGGAATGCTTTTGGAAGTGGACGAGCCTGCATACCGGGAGCATTACCGTATCTGCCGCAGGATGCGCTACCTGATGGAAATGGAACAAAAGGTGCAGATCCTATCTTTTGAGGACTGCATCGAAGCAGGACTTGAGGGCAGTATATTGCCTACGGAAACTGAGAAGACACCGGATGCCATTGCAGAAGGAAAGGACATGATCCAGAGACTGCGCTGCGCCATCGACCGCCTGACAAACGAAGAACGCGCCCTCATCCTCGCACACTTCTTCTTTCATGCGACGCAGGAGGAACTGGCACGGCGGCATGGCATCACGCAGGCCGCCGTCAGCCAGCGTCTGCAGCGGATTTTGCGGAAGCTGCGCGAGGAACTGGAGAGGGCATGAACGCGAAAAATAGAGGTGTGGGGCTTGTGAACAGTACGCCTTTATGGTAAAATATTTCTTGGAAAAAGAGAATACAGAAGATGATTTATGTTCTTTCTCCTCAGCGCTTTGCGAAGGAAAGCCTATCGGTTTTACCGGCAGGCAGTTTGCGGGCAGCCGGGCAGAAAGCTAAGATGGAAGCAGGTGCAAATCCTGCACGGTCCCGCCACTGTATTGACGGAGCCTTGCTCTTAAATCCACTGAACCGCAGGGTTTGGGAAGGAAAGCGAGGCGATGAGGTCTGAGTCAGGAAACATGCATAAACATACCAGCCGTATGCTGCGTCGGAGAAACGCGGGCAAAGACGGAAGCAAGTATGCACAGTGAAAACGGACTGTGGTCTTTTGGTGTTTTTTCCGCACTATGGGGCTGCAGTCCTTTGTTTTCAGTGAAAGACTCCTATGAAAAACAATAAGATATAAGCGAAGTAAATAAAGTAATAAGTGAAAAATCAAAATCAAAGATCATAAAAAAGAAGTAAAAAATTGTAGCCCCGAAATAGCGATAAACAAAATTTCAGATAGAAGGCGGATACCGGATTCGCCGAAAAAGAAAGTGAGAAAACGATGGATAATAAAATACAAGAGAAAATGAATTTTTTTCGCAGCCTCGCAGGGCGGCTCGTATGCATCCCTTGCAAAAAACAAGGAGGCGGCAATATCACCTTGGAACTTTTGATCAGCAGTCAGGGAGAGAAGATGATTCCGGCGTTCTTTTCTAAAGAATCACAAATTGGAAATTTTGACCCGCAGACGCTTGCAGAAATACCCTTCACGATGCTGCGTAATATCCTAATTGAGCTTCCAGAAGAAATCAGCGGCATTGTCATCGAGCCGTTTACCGAGAATATCATCCTGAATCGCAATGCGCTTGCAGAATATGACTCGGCGACGCAGGGTATGACGGTTGAAAAGCACGACCATTTACAAAACACAACCTACCGCAAGGTCGATATTCTTCCGAGCGGACTGACTTCGGCAGTCGGGAGCTTCCTGCAGGGGCAGATCGGTGTCAATGCGGTGTGGGCACTCCTTGCACAAAATGATAATGAAAAGATCCCGCACCTGACCTTTGCCATTGACTATTTTGGCAGTAAATTCGACCTCTTCCCGAAACTTGCGGAAGTCCTCAAACCATTTATGCAGCCGGGACAGTCCTTCGAGCTGATCGACCGCAATCCGCAGATGAAGCCTTTCCTGAATGATGAAACCTGCATTTACCGAAGAAACCGCTCGGTGCAGTGAAGCGTGTGCAAAGAGATAGGTATATTTAGCTTGTGTTTTGTGCATAATTCTGCTATAATTTTATGCGTGAAGGGAGGCTAAGGATATGCCACAAATTAGACCGATTACAGATTTGAGAAAAACCACGGAAATATCTGAAATATGCCATGCGAAGCGAGAGCCTATCTTTATCACAAAAAACGGGTATGGTGATTTAGTGGTTATGAGCGTTGAAACTTACGAGGAAATGATTGAGACGGCAAGAATCGATGCAGCGATCAGTGAGGCAGAAAAGGAATTTGCAGAAGAAGGAACCTTGCTTGATGCAAGAGAAACGCTGTCCGGTTTACGGAGGAAGTATTTTGGATAATTATGTTGTGAAATTGTATGCGCGCGCGTATCGGGACTTAGATGAAATTTACGCATATATTGCATATAACCTGCTTGAACCGACAGCCGCAGCCAATCTTGCAGACGAACTGGAAGCTGCCATATTAAGTCTGGAACAACTGCCGGATCGCGGGGCTGTTCGGCGCATTGGAATTTATGCAAACGGTGATTATAGACAACTGTTTGTGAAAAACTATGTGATTGTTTATCGCGTGCTGCATGAACGAAAAGAAGTACATGTTGTCACGGTTCGTTATACCGCAAGCAACTTTTAAGAAAAACAAATACAGAAATGATTTCCAACGAGAATCCTACTCAAAGCGAGCAGGGTTCTTTTTTTTCTGTTTTCGGCGGTAAAAATCCATAGAATTTTGCTTCAAAAAAAATTTTTGAAAAAATTTTATTTTTTTGCTTATAATTTCGAAAATTTTTGGCTTTTAGTAATGAGGGGATAAAAAAGGCCTCTCGTTGCACTTTGAAAACTGCATAAACCTTTAGCAAGTACTTTGCCGCTGCTGCTTCCTAACCCGGAGCAAGCCGTAAGGATTTCCGAATGAATTTTCCAAAGAAAGAAAAAGGAAAAGAGTGAAAATCCTGCCGATGGTTTGGCATCTATCGGTATGGCGATGACAAGCAGCGGATGATCATGATACTTCTGTCCAGCCACAGTCCTGCAGACGCAGGATCACGCAATGGGGGCAGCCCGTGGAGAACCCTCGGGAGGTGAAATTCCTATGAGAGGCGCGGCCGAGCCTCGCTTGCTAAGCGCCTTGCGGATTGGGGGATTGAGTGAAAATACAGCCGAAAATTAAAATAGATACTTTAGAATGAAAGAGCCGCCTTGATGATGTATCGCACTATGCAGCCGAGGCATTTTCGGGGCGGCTGATACAAAAAATGAACTTATGTATGAAGGAAAACAGGAAGAAAAGTCAGAGCAACAAAATCAGGGGGTGAAAGTGATGAATCAAGCTGTTCGAAGCGTCAGACGCGGTGATGTGTATCTTGCGGATCTGAATCCGGCGATTGGCTGTGAACAGGGCGGCATCCGGCCTGTTCTGGTACTTCAGAATGATATCGGAAATCTCTATAGCCCGACGACCATCGTCGCGGCTGTTACCGCAAAACAGACGAAAAAAACTTTGCCGGTACATATGCCCATATCCTCCTATATGCTGCGTACCGATTCCACGCTGCTGCTGGAGCAAATCCGCACCATTGACAAGTGCAGGCTCAAAGGCTATCTTGGCAGCGTGAGCGAAACGGAAATGCGTGACATCGATCGCGCACTGAAACTCAGCATCGGACTGATACCACCGGCAGCTGCGCGGAAGAAATACAGCAGGAAGTACATATAACAAGGATGCTGCGGCATCAAAAAATCAATATAAAAAAATGTTGCATTTTAAGCTGATTTGGGTATAATGTTAATAAGAGCAGTTGCTCTTTTGGGGCGTTTGTCAGAAGTGCCCGTCTTAAAAAAACTGAAGAAATTGTGAGGGGTTCGTCAGATGCACCTGTCTAAAAAAAGCTGAAGAATTTTTTGGAGCATGAATCAAAATGCTCCTGTTTTTTTATGGGGAGCAAAACAATGACAATAAACTTATGTTTTATTAAAGAGGAATATTTCATACAACATTCGACTTTTACGAATATGCTTGATCCGGGAAATCTCAACAAACAAAATCACAGGACACACCTTTGCCTTGTGGTCGAAAGTGATGCAAACAAATTTTACATCCCACTCCGAAACAATCTTGGCGCTGAGGTGAGAAAGTTCGGAAGAATCGGACATGCTGTTCCATCAAAGAACAGACCGTCTGCGGGGTTGGATTATCGATATACACTCATTATTAATGATGACATCTTTATAGAAGAACAAACAGAGCAAAGAATCCCGAATATGCAGTATCAAAAAATTGAAGCAGAATACGAAATCATTAAAAGAGAATTTGATACATATTTGCGAGGCTTTAAGCGAGCAATGATAAAAAACAGGATTCAGAAGGAACCGCTATATCGCGTTTCCAGCTTGATAAATTTTTTAGATGAATTGAAATAAGTTGATCCTCTGAGAAACCCTCAGGGGATTTTTTATTTGGCAAAAACATCAGGAATCGGAAAACGAATCAGCCCACTCCTAATATTAATTATATTTTGAGGGGAGAAATCTCCTCAAGACCGCCTCCCCGGTGTTTGCTGCATCGGGGAGATTGGTAAATTCACAGACGAATCCTTTGACAAAGTGCAGGGGATTTTTTGATTGGAGAATTGGAGAAAGTGTCATGAAAAACGAAAAGAAGAAGAAAGAAACAGAGCAGGCCATGCGCCTTGCCGCGCACCTTTACTGCGTGAACCTTTTGAGTATGCTTTTGGAAATCGGCGTGATCACCGAAGAAGAATTTGCGCGGATCAAGACCGAAAACGCTGTATTTTACAAGGCTTCAGGCGAGAATTGTATAAAAATATAATCATTGCAAATAACGCTGGATGTATTTGAACTTCTATGGTAGTGTTGCTGTTGCCGCAAAAGGGTTTTGTGGACAACACAGAAAGGAAGTGCAAAATGAACGTTACAGAGATCAAACCAATCGAGGCAGCGAGTGCGCAAAAGATCCGGCTTGCCGTATACTGCAGAGTCTCTTCAGACTCCGAGGATCAGATGCACTCATTTGCCAATCAAATTCGTTACTACAGCACCTATGTGCGAGGTCACCCGGAGTATGAGCTGGTCGACATTTACGCAGACGAGGGCATTACCGGAACCTCCATGGAAAGACGCGATGAAATGAATCGCATGCTTAATGACTGTAAAGGCGGTCGCATCGACCGCATCCTCACCAAAAGCGTCAGCCGGTTTGCGCGAAACACCGAGGAACTCCTTTTAAGCGTGCGTATGCTGAAAGAAATCGGCGTGAGCGTGTATTTTGAGGAACAGGGCATCGACACGGCAAAGCTAAGTGCCGAAATGATTTTAACCATGCCCGGCGTGGTCGCGCAGCAGGAATCCATCTCCATCTCGGAAAATATGCGCTGGAGCTACCGCAAGCGGATGGAACGCGGGGAGTTTAACTGCTGCAAAGCCGCATACGGCTTTCGAATGATCGACGGCCTGCTTGAAATTTTCGAGCCGGAAGCAAAAGTGGTGCGCTGGATGTTCCGCCTCGCGCTGCGCGGTATCGGAAGGCAAAGCATTGCGAATCTCTTGACCGCAAAGAACATCTCAACGCCAAGCGGTGGCAAGATATGGTCGTATACAACCGTAGACCAAATTCTCCGAAATCCGCGCTATATGGGCGATGCTATCCTGCAGGAAAGGTACACGACGCAGAGTCTACCGTTCAAGCGGAAGAAAAACAACGGCGAAATGCCAAAGTACTATGTGGAAAACGCAAATCCTGCGATTATTACCAGAGAGATTTTCGAGGCGGTGCAGATCCTGCTGGAGCAAAGACGCGGAAGCAGCTATGGGCAGAGAAATCGTTATCCTTTCTCCGGCATCCTATACTGTCCGGACTGCGGCAAGACCTTTCGCAGACAGACCACAAACGGCAAAGCCTACTGGATGTGTGCGGCAAAATCTGCGGGCAAAACAAACTGCCGTTCCATCCGCTTTCCCGAAGCGCAGCTGGAAGAGACCTTTACGCTGCTGCTGCACAAACTACGGGATAACCGGGAAAGCCTTGTTGAGCCGCTGATTCAAAGGACCGAAGAATTCTACCGCACGCGCCACGCAAATACCGAAGAAATTCAGCGCGTCGATAAAGAAGTCGCAGACCTTGCTGCAAAGAATCACCTGCTTGTGAAACTATATCAGCAGCAGACAATGAGCGCAGAAGACTATCATCAGCGCGTCAATGAAATCAACCGGCGCATCCTATCGCTCCGAAGAAAGCGAAGTAGCCTGCTGTACTGCGCAGAGGAAAGTCAGCATCTGGGCGAGCTTAGAGAACTGAGTGACATCCTGAAGGGCAGCGATGACAGCTGGGCATTTAATTCGGAGATTTTCCTCGAACTGGTCGAGAAAATGCGTGTGATAAGCAGAGATAACATTACCTTTGAGATTCTTGGCGGGATTCCGCTTAGCGAACATGTAGCAGGATAGCACAAGGGAGGTGCAGTATGAAAATCAGAAATATCCCTTTTGGGTGGAAATATGAAAACGGGAAAAAAGTCTTGGATGCAAGAGAAGCAGAGGTGCTTCGAAACATGTACCGAGACTATCTGCAGGGAAACAGCCTTGCCGAGAGTGTCCGGCTATTGGAACTTTTCAAAATCGAATATCAGGAAGGAAAAACGGACTGGAATAAAAGCAGGGTCAGACGGCTTCTGAGTGATAAACGGTATCTTGGAACAGAGGAATATTCACCGATCATTGATCGAAAGACTTTTGAAGCGGTACAAAAGAAACTAAAGGAAGCCAATCAGCAGGGAGCCGTCAACCGAAAGGACGCCATTTATCAAATCCACAATGTACGCTGTGACCGGTGCGGCGCGATCATGAAGCGCAGACCAAGCTACAGCGGCAAGCGCCATGAAAGATGGGTCTGCCAGAACGACAGCTGCCATCTCATCGCAGCCAAGCCGGATGCGGAGCTGATCGAGGATCTGCGCTTGCAGATAAATGCGCTGATTCAGGACCCACAAAAGATTCGGTACGAGAAAAAGGTGTCTGGCGAAAAGAAGAAACAGCAGGCAAAAGCAAGTGCACGGGTCATTGGAGCAGATACCGAGGATCAATACCGGAAGCTAACTGCGCAGATTGCAGAAACCTACAGCAGGCTGGACGCAAACGAATACCTGACGCAAAAACTGAGAGATGAGTTTAGGGGACAGGAACCGCTCTCGGTTTTTTCATGGGAACTTTACGCGCGTGCCGTCAAGGAAGTCCGTATGCAGGCCGGCGGCACCATCAGCATCATACTGAAGAATGAACAGAGGATCGGAGGTGGTGAGGATGCAGACCATGCAGCAAGCCAGCCAGACTCCGAGTAGGAAGGTCCGAGTCATTCCTGCGACAAAACCGCTTGTAAAACCAGAAGATGCTGTAGACCGTCCCTTACGTGTAGCAGCCTACTGCAGAGTATCAACCGAGATGGAAGAACAGCTCAACAGCTACGCGGTACAGACTTCACACTACACAGAAAAGATCAAAAGCACACCGAATTGGGAGTTTGCCGGCGTCTTTGCGGACAAGGGCATCAGCGGCACCGGAGTGAAGAACCGCGACGAATTTAACCGCATGATTCGCTACTGCAAGCGCGGACGCATCGATATGATTCTCACAAAATCCGTATCTCGATTCGCGCGTAATACCTTAGACTGCATCAAATATATACGCACATTGAAAGAGATCGGCGTTGACGTATATTTCGAGGAACAGGGCATCCACAGCATCAAAGCAGGCAGCGAATTTTTGATCTCGATTTTCGGCAGTCAAGCGCAGGCCGAGTCCGAAAACCTCAGCGCAAACATCCGCTGGGGCAAGGACAAAGCAGCCGCGCAAGGCAAGGTCGCCTTCCCTGCGAAACTATATGGCTACCGCAGGAAATCGGACGGAAGTGTCGAAATCATTCCGCATCAGGCGGCGGTCGTGCGAAGAAGCTATGATGCATACTTAGAAGGCGATACGATTCTTGATATCATCAAGAGCCTTGCAGCCGACGGGATTCTTTCTCCGGATGGAAAAGAAAAATGGCACAAGAATACGATCATCGGTATTCTCACCAATGAAAAGTATGCAGGTGACTACTTAACGAACAAGACCTTCTGTGCAGACTGCCTGACAAAGAAAGTCCTGCGAAACAATGGAGAGCGGGTGCAGTACTATATCGAGGATCACCATCCAGCGATTATCCCGCGCGAGATTTTCCTGAAAGTGCAGGAAGAAATGGCTCGCAGGACAAGCCTTGAGCCAAAAGGCGATTTTTCCTCCGCAACCGGCGTCGGTAAGTACCGCAGCCAGTATCTGCTGAGCGAGATTCTGATATGCGGAGACTGTGGTGCACGCTATAAACGAGTCAACTGGTATCGCAACGGTATGCGCAAAGTGGTCTGGCGCTGCATCAACCGTGTGCAGGGAGGCCCGGAGCGGTGCAGCTCGCCGACCATCGAAGAACAGCACCTGCATGCGGCCATTATGCAGGCAGTCATGCGGCTTGCAAAACAAGATACTGATGTCCTCCGCATCCTAGAAGAGCAAATCCGCACAGGAATCCTGGGCAGTGATGACGGCACCGGAAATATCGAAGTCCTGCAGCAGCGCATTGCCCTGCTCGATACCGAAATCGATGCGAAGATCAGCAGCGTCACCGCGGACAATATTGAGGACTACGATGACAATGTCATCATGGAGCTGCTCACAGAAAAAAGCGAACTGGAGCATAGCCTCCAACAAACAATCGAGCAAAACGCCGCAAGAGAGGGCCAAGAAGAAAAAGTGCAGGAAGTCCTGCAGATTGCAGACATGCTGAAAAATCACCCGATGAAATTCGACGACAAAATGCTGCGTAAACTGCTCAAACGAGTCGAAGTCCTATCCACCGAAGAAATCCTGATCACCTTCGCCGGCGGCCGGCAGATGCGCGAGAAGATGCAGGATACCCTCAAGCGTATGCCGATACGGAAAGGGTGAAAAATAATAAGTATCAAAATGTGTTGGAAAAATTTTCAGAATCGCGTATAATATTAAGGGAGGCACAAAGTGCCCTACAAATCTTCTGATTTGGGGAAGGAGAGATGCGGCGTGGACAAACTGTTCGAGTTTACTATGTTAGCTCCAATGTCTTGAAAAAAGATGCATACAGCAATCTATGCGGAGGCGAGCAGCCTCCTTTCCTTTAGAGAAAATGTGTGAGGTAAAAACATGGAGAAAGAAAAAATAGAAACTTGGTATCACTATACTGACTTCGAGAAGTTTAAATGCATCTTAGAAAATGGAACTTTAAGATTCAAGCTTAGCACAGAATCCAATGATAGTTTAGATACACGATATTTTGTCGATCTGTTAAATGAAAGCAATATATCCGATTTATGTGAAGCCCCGGAGGATCTTGCAGCACTGAATGAACTCTGTGCAAGCTATTTCAAATCTGAATCATACCAACCCAAGATAGAGGCTTATGTAGCTTGTTTTACAGGAATAAAGGATTCAAGATTGCTATGGGATGCATACACGATGAATAGACCTAAGCTTGAAACTGCGGAGACAAAACATGCACCTAAATATAATGGCGTTATTATAGGATTCAATGCTGAAAAAATCCGAGCGTTGATTCGACAGTATGACGACAAGCCGGGATTCGCAAAAGCCTATGTAATGCCGATCATATACGAAAAGGTGGAGCAACAAAAATTGTTAGGAGTTTCCTTTTGGGATTTCGATAATCTGCATGAAGAAATAAGAAAAGACTCTGATCAGACGCAGACCCTCATACTCCCGATTGTGAGGGATAATGTTTCTATAAGTGCAGGAAGGTGTCTTACAGAGCCAATGATATATCTGATAGATAGAATAGAAACATTAGCACCAGCGATGAAACATGAATTTTGGCAAGAAGAAAAAGAAGTCAGAGCCGTATTATGCCGATACAGCTTTTGGGGAAACAAAGACAAAATAGAAAAAGGAGAAGGTAACAACAGATATATAGATTTACCGATTACAGAGGACATGATTGAGGTCATAGTCTTAGGACCGGAATTTGGAGAGGCAGAAGAAAAAGAACTCAACTCCATGACAAATGCCGAGATCCAGTTCGCTAATCTTAATCATGAAAAGTCAAAGGGAACAGGCGTGATTAGATTTCAATAAGTTGAATTGTGCGCTCATGTGATAAGCAATTCAATGGGTAAAGAATATTGTTATGAAATTGATCAACAGACTAATGAAGAATCGAATTATTTGTTAAGTGCAAGATTAGAAAGTGGGTGACGCGCATGTCAATTAATGTTTTTGAAAAATTATTGATAGAAAAAATTGAAATTTTCAAGGATGCGTTTGCTGAAACAGCGGAAGGTGTTTTTTTTGACGACAATGGAAAACTGATACATCCGGGAGAGTTCGGAAGATATAGAGAAAATATATGCAAACAATTTCTCAAATTCGTTACACCAGCAAGCTTGGATATTGGTACGGGTTTTATTATTAACACATCAAATGAAGTAAGCCATCAGTGTGATATCATTATCTATGATGCTCAACATACACCACTACTGGAATCAGAAGAGAAACAATTCTTTTTCCCTGTTGAAACTATTGCTGCAGTTGGAGAAATAAAGTCTGTTTTAAGCCAAAAAACATTCTCAGAAGCTATCCAAAAATTAGCGCGGGTGAAAGTTTTAAGAGAAGCAATAAAGCATCCAGTAATTATTAAAAAAGACCATGCTGGTAGTAGCTATGCCCCAAGCAATAATGGCTACGATCAAATTTTTACTTTTATTGTGTGTAAGAAATTAGACTTTAAACTTTCAAACTTATCTACAGAAATAAATAAATTGTATGGAGATTCTATCGAATATAGACATAGACATAATCTGATATTAAGCGTCGAAGATGGGCTATTAGCATATTATGACCACAACGGTAAAACAATGATGTATCCTGTGATGGGCAATACAAAGCTGAAAAATAGATTTGTTACACCGGGTGAAAACCCATATGTTCATCTTAAGCAGTTTGCATCATATCTATTCTTGGGGACAACAAGTGCAACAATTTTGTATCCCGAGGTTTCTGATTACATGGGCACAATTGCTGGCGGATGCAATTATGATGAAAAATGCGAGGATACTGAAGTTTGACTTTCTATATAAAAAATTTCAGAAAAAAGATGCACCAAAATCGATTGAAACACTTTGTGCTATGTAGTAAAATATATACAAGGAATTTGAAAAAAAGAAAGGCTTTTTTTAATTGTGGATCTTTTGGAAGATGCAGGTTCAGCTACTTGCTCGAAAAAGGTGAGCCTGAGCCAAGAGGGTTCGAAAAGGTCATAGTCCACACGTCGCAGCAAACTACGCTGCTATCAAAAACCGGCTTTAGGCCGGTTTTTTCATGCGCTCCGTTGCTGCTCCTTTTCCCCAAAAAGCTCACGCTTTTCGGGGACCCCGATAAAAAGAGGAGGATGTCTTTTTGTTTTCATACGAAGACAGAAGGGATTCGAACCCGTGAGGGCATGAGCGTAATTCGAATGTCCTGTGACCATTCGAATAGCGTATAGTCCGAAGACGACCGAGCGGGGAGCCGAGGAGGCAGACTGCAAGCAAAGCGCAGCAGGCGGTCAGAGCCTTTCGACCGCACCAAGTAATACGTCCATTTAGGATACTCTGTTTTTGTTTTTCACTATATGGTTTATATACTACTAAAATTTGCGTTCATATGGTACAATATTATTATATAAATGTTCAATTTGACACGAAAAGAGGATTGCGCATGAAGATAAAGGATATTCTTGGAGAGACAACGGAATATGACAAAAAACAAGCTGTTGAACGCAAAAAAGTGAAAAGCTGGCTTAAAAGTGTCAGTGCTTTTGCGAATACAATAGGTGGAACTTTAATATTTGGTGTTGCTGATGATGAGGAAATTATTGGATTGGAAGATATTAAATCTGATTCTGAGTTCATCAGTCAGAAAATAAAAGAGAGAATTTCGCCATTTCCGGAAGTCGTAATGAAACTTTATAAAACAGAAGATGGGAAAGACCTTTTGCTACTTCATGTTCCGGCAGGAGCAGAAACGCCATATTATTATACTGGTGACGGTGCGACAGAGGCCTATATTCGTATTGGAAACGAAAGTGTTGTTGCTGATGCAACTGAATTGAAGCGTTTGGTTATGCGTGGCAGAAACTCATCGTATGATTCACTAGTGTCTCCATATAATTATGAGGATTTTTCATTCAGCAAACTGAAAGAACGCTACAAATCCTGGACAGGAAACAGCATAACCGAGAAAGCGATTGAGTCTTTTGGCATGAAAGATGTGCAGGGACATCTTACTAATGCAGGTGCTCTGCTTGCAGATGATTCGCCTATTCGCTGCTCTCGCCTTTTCTGTACGAGATGGAGTGGGTTGGATAAAAGTGGTGGTCAGGTTGATGCACTGGATAGTGCCGAGTATAGTGGCAGCCTTATTATTCTTCTGAATGAGGGTATGGGTTTTGTAAAACGTAACATGAAAACTCTTTGGCGGAAAACATCAGATTCCAGAATTGAAATGCCGGATTACTGTGAACGAAGTGTTTTTGAAGCTTTAGTAAATGCACTAATTCACAGAGATTATCTAATCAATGGCAGTGAAGTTCATATAGATATATTTGATGACCGTTTGGTAATCTATTCTCCGGGTGGAATGCCTGACGGAACACGGATTCAGGATCGTAATATTGACGATATCCCCTCGACTAGAAGAAATCCAATTCTTGCGGATATTTTTGCCCGCCTTGGATATATGGAACGTCAAGGCAGTGGACTGAGCAAAATTCGTACTATGTATGAGAACGCTGCGAATTATCAGTCGGGTTTAGAACCGACTTTCCAATCTAATCGAGTGGAGTTTACAGTAAAACTTCCGAATCTGAATTTTAAAGCATCAAGCAATGAAGCTTTAAATGAGGCATTAAAAGAAGCTTTAACGGATAATCAGAAAAAGTTGATTGATATGCTGCGTAGCAATCCAACCATTACGCAAAAAGAAATTATGGAACAGACTTCTTTATCAAGAAGTACTGTTCAGAGAACGATTAAAGAGTTGTCTGAAATGGGACGACTGGAGCGAATTGGTTCGAAGAAAACAGGTAGTTGGGTTGTAAAAGAGTAAAAGAAAACAGAGGTTCAACTCCCTATTCAAAAAGGCAGGGATGCCCAAGCAGGCATCCTAAACGGACAGTAGAGACAAAACAAAAAGACATCCATGTGGATGTCTTTTTGTTTTCATACGGAAACAGAAGGGATTCGAACCCGTGAGGGCATGAGCGTGATTCGAATGTCCTGTGAACATTCTGAAAATTATAGATTATATCGGAAGTGTTCGCTGTCTTCCTCTAAAATCAGGTGGCGTTTGGAATCGTTTTCTGTTATAGGGCGAATCGGGCGGCACGGGTTTCCGTATGCCAAATATCCGGCGGGGATGTCCTTTGTCACTACACTGCCAGCGCCGATGACAGAGTTGTCACCAATGTGGACACCATCGATAACAACAGTGTTTGCTGCAATCCAAACATTGTTTCCGATATGAATTCCGGAAGCAAACTCCGCCATTGTTGTTCTGCCGTGCTCGTCCATTCCCATGCGCTCAGAAGCAATCAAAGGGTGGTTTGTTGCCATGAGGGAAACATTGGGGCCTATTGCAACATTATTTCCGATGTGGACACAGGCATCATCCATGACCGTGAAATTAAAATTTGCGAAGAAATTCTCACCAATAAAGGTGTGAGACCCATAATTAAACTGAACCGGACCTTGGCAATAGAAGGCTTCACCACACTTTCCGAGAATGCTGCGTAGAAGCTCTTGGCGTGCAGGATCATATTCATCTGTCTGATTAAACCTTCGGCAGGCTTCGTGCGCAGTGTGTTTGATGTCTTTTAATTCCTGCTTGCGTGGGTCGAACATTTTTCCCGCAAAAATTTTTTCTTCCTCTCTCATTTTTCCTCTTCTTTCTTTCAATAAAATACCCGGGCGAGGCGCATGTCTCGAGGCAAGTATAAGATACAATCTTTCTTAATATTATATACGATTTTCCAACAGATTTCGACCCTGAATCAGAAAATTCTTTTATTGAAAAAAATCCCGCAAGCGGGGCACAATAACACGGGGGTGATCGCATGAATTCAATTTGGAGTGAAACCGTAAATTTAAAACCATTCCATTCCTTAGATCATAACATGACGGTTGACACGGCTGTTATAGGTGGCGGGCTGGCAGGAATCCTGACGGCATACAAATTAAAGGAGCAGGGTATTGAGAGCATAATCCTTGAAGCCGGTGAAATATGCAGCGGCCAGACGAAAAACACAACCGCAAAGATTACATCGCAGCATGGCGAGATATATGACAAAATCACAAAATATTACGGACCCGAGCTGGCAGCCCAGTATGCAGCGGCGAACGAAAACGCAATTACGGAATACGAAAAAATCATAACGCAAAGAAGCATAGAATGCGATTTTGAGAAAAAGGACGCATACCTATATTCTACCGAGGAAGAAAACACTTTAGATAGGGAATATGTGTCGGCAAGCGCTGCCGGAATCGACTGCTATATGACCGAGAAGACAGAGCTTCCGATAAAAATAACGGATGCGCTGGTATTCAGGAACCAGGCGCAATTTCATCCGCTCAAATTTGTCAGCGGCATTATAAACGACCTGAAATGTTTTGAGCACACCGCAGTAACCAAAATCGTCGGAAGCACTGTTTATACGAAAAATGCTCGAATCGAAGCGAAAAATATTGTCATCGCTACACACTATCCGTTTATTAATTTTCCATCGTATTACTTTTTGAGGATGAGTCAGGAACGAAGCTATGTTGCTGCACTGGAGCGAAAAGGCATTCAGCTTGACGGAATGTATATCGGCAGCGGAAACGACAGTCTGTCATTCCGAAGCTATGACGATTATATTCTTTTGGGCGGCGGTGCGCACAGAACAGGAGTTACGCCAAGCAGGATGCCGTTTGATGTCTTGACGGAAAACGCCAGAAAGCTCTATCCAAATCACAAAATTATAGCGAGGTGGTCTGCACAGGACTGCGTTACGGTTGACAAGATTCCGTATATTGGCAGGTTCGGCGGCGACAATTCCAATATTTTTATTGCGACCGGATTCGGCAAATGGGGCATGACAAGCTCAATGGTGAGCGCAGACATTATCAGCAGCCTGATTTGCGGAAGTCCGGTGGATTACGGCGAAGTTTTTTCCCCGCAGCGATTTAACTTTGCTGCCGGCAGAAAGAACATCATTACAAACACAAAAGAAACCGTGAAAGGCTTTTCCGCGCATCTGAAGAGGGCAAGCGGCGAAATTCATAATATTCCGTCCGGCACAGCAAAAGAAATAAAGTATAAAGGTAAAAAGGTCGGAGCGTATCGGGACGAAAACGGTAGAATCTACATCGTGACATTGAAATGCCCGCATCTGAAATGCAAACTCAACTGGAATGATTCCACGAAGACATGGGACTGCCCGTGCCACGGCTCAAGATATAACTACAAGGGTGAGCTTATTGATAATCCCGCGCAGGAAAGCTCGATATTGATTGCAGAGGAAGATGGAGACACTGCAAATTAAGATGCGGGTAAACTTGTAATTTTTGCCGAAAAGTGATACGATAGCTGAGACTGGAAAACCGGGCAGAATAAAAGTGGAAGGAATGGGAAATATGAGTACCGTTATTTTAGCGTGCAGTTCATTAAAAGACTATGTTGAAGAAGCGCAAAGAAAAGTTAGCAGCAGCTTTCCGGTTATTTATTTAAATAGAATTTATCACCGCGACCCAAAAGAAATGCAGGAGCATATTCTTGCAGCTTTGCGCAAATTGCCGGAAACGACGGACACGGTGCTGGTGGCGATGGGCTATTGCGGTGGCTCGTGGGAAGGGGTAGAGGCTCCTTGCAGACTGATAATTCCTAAGATTGACGACTGTGTGTCTCTCCTGCTTCAGATGGGAGACATGCCAATCAGTAATCTGAAGGAACAGGGACATTTGTATGTGCGTGAAAAAGATCCGGGCAGAGAGTGTTTTCATGCGATTTTTGAAAGATTAACAAAGAATCTGGATGAGGAAACGAAAAAACGCTACCACGATGACTGGAAGCAGCTCTACAGCGGAATCGACATTATGGATACCGGGCTGAACGACTGCAGAAGAGAGGCATATCGGGAAGAAGTACAGAAAGATGCCGACTGGCTTGAGGCAGATTTATCCTATGTATTGGGAGGCACCTATTTGCTCGAAAAACTGTTTGCCGGGAAGTGGGACGAACAGTTTTTGGTACTGCAAAAGGGATGCAAGGCGGAGAAATTACAAATATTGATATAAAGAAAAGAGGTGTACTCATGTGTACAGCAGCAACTTACAACACAAAGGATTTCTATTTCGGCAGAACGCTGGATTATGAATTTTCATACGGCGAGGAAATCGTGATTATGCCGCGGAATTATCCGATTCCGTTTCGCTTTGAGGAAACAGACTGCGAGCACTATGCAATTATCGGCACGGCACATGTGACAGACGGATATCCGATGTTTTATGATGCCGTCAATGAAAAAGGTTTGGGAATGGCAGGCTTGAACTTCGTTGGAAATGCGGTTTATCGGGAAGAAATTTTACCCGCAGAAGGCGGCGTCGAAAATGCAGAACAGGCGGCTCAGTATGAGTTCATCACATGGATACTCAGCCGCTGCGCGAATGTTTCCCAGGCGCGGGAAAAGCTGAAAACTCTGAACCTAACAGGAACGCCATATAACGAAATGCTTCCGGCAGCGCAGCTTCACTGGATCATTGCTGATGAAAAGGAAGCTATCACGGTGGAATCCGTGGCGGACGGGTTAAAGATTTATGAGAACCCGGTGGGAGTTTTAACGAACAACCCGCCGTTTGACATGCAGATGTTCAACCTGAACAACTATAGAAATCTGTCGGAAAAGAACCCCCAAAACACTTTTAGCCCTAAGATTCCGCTCGCAGAATACAGCCGGGGAATGGGTGCGTTCGGACTTCCGGGAGATTTATCCTCTATGTCGCGCTTTGTCCGCGTTGCGTTTACAAAGCTTCATTCGATTTCGGGTGCTTCAGAGGAGGAAAGCGTCAGCCAGTTCTTTCATATTCTGGGCTCGGTCGAGCAGCAGAGAGGCTGCTGTGAGGTCGCAGACGGAAAATATGAGATTAGCATCTACACCGCCTGCTATAATGCGAGCAAAGGCATTTATTACTACACAACTTATGATAACAGCCGCATTACCGCAATAGACATGCATCGGGAAGACCTGAACGGAGGAAGGCTTGTACGATTTCCGATGCTGACCAAGACCGATATTTTATGGCAAAATGTGTGATGAAACCCAGTCCATGCAGTCTATGAATCTGCTGAATCAGAGGCAGGAGAAGCCTGCCTTTAATTTCACAAAGAAATTCTTGTTTTACTTTTAAGTCTACACCCATTATATTGTATTTGTGTGCAAAAAACCACCCAAAGTGATTGATATGATCCCTCTTAAGTAGACAAGGAAAATAACCAAAATCTATGGAAGGGGGATGAATTAAATGGGACAGACCGTAAATGTAAATTTTAAGCTTGATGCTGATGTAAAAAAGAGCATGGAAACTGCTTGCTCAGACATGGGGCTTTCGATGAGTGCTGCATTTACTATTTTTGAAAAAAGTGGCACGAGAAAAACGTATACCATTTGAAATATCTGCGGATCCATTTTACTCTGAAAGTAATATGTGCTATCTTGAGCAAATCGCGCATGACATTAAAACGGGAAAAGCTTCCTTTGTTGAACATGATTTGATTGAGGAGGAATAATGGGACATTATGACTAAATGATAAGACAAAAAATCAAACACAAGTGGATATCTTTGTGTTTGATTTTTTAAATAGATTGTCGTTTCAAATAAGTAAATCGTAATTTAGTAAATCGTAAACTACTAAAATTGCTAAAACCCTGACCTTTATACCTGGGGCTGTCGCATTAACGGAAAATAACCGTTAGGGCGCAGCCCTCTTTCTTTAAGGGTCAGCCTATGAAATGAGCCGGAATTTTACTCCGTCTTTTCTTCATTTTTGTGTACCACAAAGAAGAACCGCTTCTGCCGTTCTTCTGCATTTCCATCATATTTTTGTTTTTAAATTATGCAGCTTCTCGTTCGTCCTCTTTCAGCTCATAAAGGTGCAAATCCAGCTTGTCGTTTTGGATCCGGCTATGAAGCCAGCCAAGGTTGTGGGCCATCGCATACAAAATGTATTCTGCAAACACATTTTCATTTCCTTTGCATAGGAATCTCGTAAACCCGCTGTCGCCTTTAATATCTGCAAAGCCGCCTTCCGCCTGAATGCTCCGATTCATGCGAAGTTTCTTGCCTTCTTCGGAATTGATTCTGCGGTATTCCTCTTCTCTGAGTTCTTCAAACAATCTTGAAACGGTTAGCTTTTTGGATCGTTCTTCTAAGGGCTTCTTCCAATTCTTTCCCGACATGCATTTTTCTTTGTATGGACAGCCTCCACATTCGTTGCAGGCATATTGCGTTTCTTCGCGTATATACCCGGAAGCTGTCTTTACCTTGCGGCTGCCGCTTCTCTTGATCTCTTTGCCGTTATGGCAGAGGTAGCAGTCTTTTTCTTTGTCATACTGCATATTTTCTTTGCGGCCGATTTCTTTTGCAAATTTCTTTGTCCCTAGTTGTTCATAGTTTGCAGGCTTGATGTAAGCCTCGATTCCTTTCGCACGCAGGAAAGACAGATTTTCTTCGCTTTCATATCCAGCATCGCAAACGATCCGTTCAAAGGGAAAGGAAAGATCTTCTTCCATCTGATTCAGGAATGGCTTCAGTGTCATGACATCGGTTGGATTTGGAAAAATTCCTGCCGCTACGATAAATCCGGA
>CAKQGQ010000024.1 GCA_934233735.1 uncultured Clostridia bacterium
TGGATCATTAGCTCAGCTGGCAGAGCACCTGACTCTTAATCAGGGTGTCCAGGGTTCGAACCCCTGATGATCCACCATCTAACACTTAGAGTCTTCTGGGTGTTTTCTTTTTTATCTAAACGGTTCGAACCCGCGAGGGCGCGAGCGTCGGCGAGAATGTCCGGTGAACATTCGAGCAGCGAGCGTTCCGAAGGCGACCGTGCAGGGAGCCGAGGAGGCAGCCTGCAAGCGACGCGGCGCAGGCGGTCGAGCCCCTGATGATCCACCAAATAAAAACCCAGTGTTTTCAACGCACTGGGCTTTTTTATTTCCTTACAGTTATTTACATCGTAGACACCACTTTTTTGAATCAAGAAGCAGTTTTCGACACATCAGTTTCCCGATTACAAATCCTAATACGACTGCCGCAAGCACATCGCTTGGGAAGTGAACATACAGATATAATCTTGAGAATGCAATCAATGCTGCAAGAACCGCTGACGGAATTCCGAACCTTTTATCGGTTTCCCAGAGAACCGTCGCCGCAATCGTACTGGAAAGCGTGTGTCCTGAAGGAAAGGAAAAGTCCGTCGGATTCGCAATCAAAAGCGTCACCTCAGCATTCAGCCAGCAAGGCCTCGAGCGAGCGATTAAATGCTTGAGACATACATTTCCGACCAGTACGCCGACAAGCAACGATGCCAATAAAATAATCCCGTTTTTCCTGTATTTCTTCGTGCAAAGCATAACCACGCCGATTACAATCCAAATGATTCCGACATTGCCAAGCGCTGTTATCTTCGGCATCAGCCAGTCCATCCAGCCGCATTTCAAGGCGTCCTGTATCCAATCTAAAATAAGCCAATCTAAATTCATCTTTTACACCCCCTCGATTTTTTTCTATATGTCAGTATACCATACAAACCGCCTTCATTTATAAATAAAATATAAATTATTGACTATCTGTTTCCTTTCACCGCAAAAAACTGAGGAAGCGGAATTAAATCCGCTTCCTCGGTCTTTCTCAATCGTTGTAAATAATTTATGCCGTATGAATTTCTTCCAGCGCGTGTACCAGCATTTCAATCGCTGCCGGTATAGAGTCTTCATCAAGGTCAAACTCTGGATGATGAAGCGTATTGGTTGTATCCGTACCGATTCCGAGGTAGGTTGCGATTCCGCCGTGTTCCTGAACTTTATTCATCATGACGGATGCATCGTCAGTTCCACCGATACTGCCCTCAAAGTAGATTTTCTCAAACCACGGAACTTTTTGCGCTGCTCTTTGAATAATTTCCATCATCGCATCGTCGCTCTGCGCCGCAGGAATCTCACCGAAATCCACATAGGTATAATCCATTCCATGCATCTTTGCCGCGCCGTCGAGAATTTCAAAAACGCGTCTTCTCGCGTATGCAGAGACCTCCTGCGTCTGACCTCTGTACTCAATGCTGATAAATGCTTCCGGTGCGATTGTATTTACAACTACACCACCTTGCATAACTCCCACATTAACACGGCACATGCCGGCCTCATGCGGAGCGATTGCATGCAGATTCAAAACTGCAGAACATGCTGCTAAAAGCGCATTTTTGCCTTCCTGTGAAGCTCCACACGGATGCGCCGCCTTGCCGTGGAAGGTTACATCCACCTGATCATCGCTCAGGAAGTCTTTGCAGCCGCAGCAAATCGTATTGGACGGAAGTGGATATCCTTCTGCTGTGAGTGCCATGTGGATGCCTATAAAGTAGTCAACATCATCCAACAAGCCCTTTGCTACCATCGAAAGTGCACCGTTATATCTTTCTTCTGCCGGCTGGAAAAGAAAACGAATTTTTCCTTTGAGCTTATCCCTCTGCTCTAAAATGGTTTCTGCAACTCCCAATCCGATTGCAGTATGCGCATCATGGCCGCAAGCGTGTACATTTCCGTCGTTGCAGGAAATGTATCCTTCGTCAAAGGGCCGAAAGCCTTCTTTTTTCGGTTCTTGATAAGGCAGACAGTCAATGTCGAATCGAAATGCAGTAACAGGACCGTCAATGCCTGTATCCAGCTCTGCCATCACACCCGGAAAACCTCCTGTCCGCTCGGCGTATGCCGGATCTGCCCCCTGTGCGATTGCTCTTTCTTTTTCCTCTTTTCTTCTTTCTTCGCTGAGAGTTTCAAACGAAATTGTCTTTTCATCCAAAACTTCTAATCCCATTTTACATTCATATCCCATTTTCTCCAGAAGTTCCGCAACTCTTGCACTCGTCCGGATTTCTGTCCATCCGATTTCCGGATAATGGTGAAATTCTCTCCTGTATTCAATATATTTATTCATTCTTCGTCTCCTCTCCGGCTTCTTCCAGCGCCATGCCGATTCGCTTTACACCTTCTGCAATTTCTTCATCGGAAGCATTGGAAAAGCATAGCCTTATATGTCCCTCGCGTTCCGGGTTATCGTCATAAAAAACCCATCCAGGCATCACTACAACATTTTTTTCTTCAATGCAACGGCACACTTTTCTTTCATTTATGTGTGCATCCAACTTACACCAAACGACCAGTCCGCCTCCGGGCCTTGTATAAGTCAATCCTTTTTCTTTTATCTTGTCGAGTTCCCCGCAAAGCAGATCCAGTTTTTTCGCATAGTGCTCGTGCAATTTTTCCATATGCTTTTCGAAAAGTCCGCTGTCAATATAATCATTGAGTATATACGCTCCGACATTGCCGATAATCGTTTCGTCTGCCTCCAACGCGTAGGTAAGCAAATCGATAAAATCTCGCGGTCCCACTGCATATCCGGTTTTGATTGCATAAGGAAACGTAATCGTAAAGCTGTTGATGTATATGACCATTTTATTTGCGTCCAAACTGTACAGGTTGGGAACCTGCTTTTCCATATAGGAAAAATCGTTTTGATAGTCATCCTCAATAATAGGCACACCATATTGATTCGCCAATTTCAAAATCTGCTGCCGCTTATACAGTGATGTCAAAATCCCTGTCGGATTATGAAAGTTCGGCATCGAATAGATGAACTTGGGATTTCTTGACTTAAGCACGAATTCCAACGCTTTTAAGTCCATTCCGTCCTCTTCCATTGGGACCGTAACGACATTGATTCCCCGATTGTAAAAGATATTGTAGGTATCCGGCACCATCGGGCCTTCCGCTACAATCGTGTCACCTTCCCTTAAGTACAGCGTGATTATGTATACAATTGCCTGGCTGGTCTCGGCCACAAGCTGAAGGTTTTTGGGTGTGACATAAATGTTTTGATTCGACAGAAGTCTGCAGATATTCTCCCTCAGATGAAAGGTTTCTTTGCCGAACATCTTCATATTGGCTCTGCCGCTGCAGCAAAAGATTCTGCTTACATATTCACCGAAATTCTTAATAGGATCTATCTTTCGATCCGGAATAATGCCTCCCAGGGCAATCGGCTCTTCATCCTCAGATCTCCAGTAATACTCGCTGAATTTTCGTTCCGAATTTCTGAACTCATATCGAAAAGCCTTCTCCAAGGGAAAGAATCGTCTGCCAAAAGCTTGCTCTTCCAAATCAGTTCTCCCAACAAAATAACCTTTTGGCTTTTTCCGAGAAGCAATAACAACTCCGTCAGCAATGAGTTCGTCGTATGCCTTGATAACCGTGTTCCGGTGCACGCCAAGTTCCTCCGCCAGTTTTCGCTCCGGCGGAAGCTTATAGCCAACAGCAATTTCTTCCGACTCAATCATGTCTTTTATTTGATCTGAGATTTGTAGATAAAGTGGTTTTTTACTTCCTCGTTCCGGTTTTATATTCATTTGTTCGATTCCTTTCATCTAAAGAAAAGAGGCTGATTGTTTTATTTCAAGGTCTTCTTATATCTGTCCCATACTCTGAGCATGATAATTCCAAGCACCATTAAAACTACGATTGTGATGAACAGGTACTTATATCCGCCTTCTCCATATCCGTCCAAAAGCTTTCCTGCAAAGAACGGAACGATGATCTCCGGAAGATATCCGATTGTACAGATCAACCCGGTTGCCGTAGCCGCCACATCAATCGGCACGCCGCCTTCTTCCATCATGGAGAAAACAACATTATATGCTGCATACATACCGAAGTAAATTAATATGCAAAGCACAACGAACATTTTCGAACTCATATTACCCATTACGAGCATCAGCAAAGTACAGATACCCATCAAAGAAAATGTACAGTACAGTAGTTTGGATCTTCCCTTTTTATCTGCAATTGCGCCGCCGCCGAATGCTGCAATCGGTCTTACATACTGTGCCGCAACCGTTACCAAAGCTCCCGCCGTGGCTGCCATCCCAAAGCGAGAGGTTGCATACGGAGTAAAATAGTAGAATGACATGTTCATAACATAAGTGCAGAGCAGAATTGCGGAAAGAATCCAAACTCCCGGGATTTTAATAACTTTTGCAACGGCTGCAAGACTGATTTTGTCCCGTTTTTCGTATCCTTCAGCCTTCTTTTCAGGAAGCAAAATGAAAACTAAAATTCCTAAAATAAAGTTGACAGCAGTATAATAGATAATGATTCCGCGAAGCCCTGCCGCTTCTGAAATCTTAGCACTAAAATATGCAAAAATCGATACATAACAGATGGCATCGATTGCATATACAATACCGCGTCCGCCATCCATGAAGCCAACTGCTTTACTCTGCTCGTTTTCATTGGAAATCTCACGTAACGATTTTACAACTGCCGGCCAAAATGCAAACAGGGAAGTAAAGCCCCACATTGCATAGATGAACAGCAGCATTCCATATCCCGGATTCATCAGATGCAGGATACCGCCCACGCCCGTAAGAATTAATGAAATTGACATAACCTTTCTCGTCGATACAACATCTGCCACAACGCCGCCGAAGAGGTAAGATATCGCTCCGAAAATTCCGAACATTGATCCGAATGTTCCCATTTGCGTGTTCGTGAGATGATAGGTCGCCATATATGCATCGTAATAATACGATCTGAAATACGGCAGTCCGTAAATCATCGCCGCAGCAATTGTTATAACGACCAGCGTAAACATGTTTTGTTTAAGCTTTGACTGTTGTTGTTCCATACCCATGTTGGACCCTCCTTTTTTTGATTGTCAAGAAAAAAACTATCTTTAATTAAATTCTATTTCAAATGAGAGTCCGTAAAAAGAACCAAAACTTTTTTAAAAACCATTTTGGACTATTCTATCACTACAATTATTATTTCAGAAATCTGCGTATCAGCTTATCACAAAGCCTGCTGTACGGCTGATACCTGAGCGGCAAATCAATCCAATTGGAGGTTTTCAGAATGCTCTTGGCATGACTGAAGGTCTCGAAGGTCTTCGCCCCATGGTACGCTCCCATGCCGCTCGCTCCCACCCCTCCAAACGGAAGGTTTGCATTCGAAAGGTGCATAACCGTATCATTGACGCACCCGCCCCCGAAGCTCACGCGCTCGGTAAACAACCGTTCACTTTCCTTATTGTTCGTAAATATATACAGCGCCAGCGGCTTCTGCCCCTGCCGCACAAACGCCGCTGCTTCCTCCATGCTGCCGACCTCAATCACCGGAAGCACCGGCCCGAAAATCTCCTCCTGCATAACCGCATCCTCGCGCGTGACGCCGTCCATCACAGTCGGTGCGATTTTAAGCCTTTCTCTGTCAAACCTGCCGCCAAAGACGACCTTGCTTTCGTCAATCAGTCCGAGAACCCGGTGAAAATGTTTCTCATTTATCATTTTGCCGTAAGCCGGATTCTCAAGCGGCTCGTCCGAATACATACTGCGGACCTGCGCAAACAGTTCCTTCAAGAAAACTTCCTTTACATCCCGGTGAATCAACAGATAATCCGGCGCGACGCAGGTCTGTCCGCAGTTCAGATATTTGCCAAAAGCAATTCGTCTTGCGGCTCTTTTTATATCGCAGTTCCTGTCAACGATACAGGGACTTTTCCCGCCCAGCTCGAGCGTTACGGGAGTGAGATTCTGCGAAGCCTTCTCCATGACCTGTCTTCCGACATGGATGCCTCCGGTAAAGAAGATATAGTCAAACTTTTCTTCCAGCAGCAGGCTGTTTTCCTGCCGGCCGCCTTCCACAACCGAAACAAAACCTTCTTCAAAAACTTCTGAAATAATTTCCTTTATAATATGCGAAGTCGCCGGGGAGTAAGCGGAAGGTTTGATGACTGCGCAATTGCCTGCGGCGATTGCGCCCGCCAGAGGCTGCAAACACAATAAAAACGGATAATTCCACGGAGACATAATCAATACACATCCATAGGGTTCCTGCACGATGAAGCTCTTCGCATGAAAATTGGCAAGCGGCGTCCGTCTGCGTTTAGGTGCTGTCAGCTTTCTTATGTGCGCTGCCTGATAGCTGAGTTCGCTCAGAACCAGCCCGATTTCACACATATAGCTCTCGGTTTTTGATTTTCCTAAATCCGCGTATAACGCTGCCTCGATTTTTTCCTGATTGCAGATAACCGCCTCTTTCAGCTTCAGCAGCATCGCCTTTCGGAAGTTTACATTCATCGTTTTGCCGCTCTCGAAAAAATCGCGTTGTTTCGCTGTGATTTCCCGTATATTCATCCTCTTTTCTCCTCGCGAATCATTTTTTCTTTTATATTATACATTATACCATAATTCGTGTGCTTCCCGCCCTATTTTTCTTTTAGGCAGTTTTCTTTTGCGCATTTTCCCTTGCTTGTACGAAAAAAAAGACATCAAAATCCGCAAAATTTCTATTTACTTTATCGCTCTAATGTGTTATCGTAGTGATGTGCTTGAGAAAAGGCACTACATTTATGGAAGGAGCAAACAAATCTGATGAAGTTCGATACAACAATCACCTTAAAAAAAGAAGACAGAAATCTCTTAATTCTTCGACATTTATACGAACAGTGTGGTTTTGTCCATTACAAGATGAATAAATTTGAAGAATATGATTTGTATGTCTCCAATAAGGATTTTTTGTCGGATACAAACATCATTACCTTTACCGATACCAACGGCAGGCTGCTGGCTCTGAAGCCCGATGTGACGCTGTCGATTGTGAAAAACTATCAGGAAAACGCAGGTACGGTGCAAAAGGTATACTATAACGAAAACATTTACCGACCGTCGAAAAGTACGAAAACCTATAAGGAACTCATGCAAATGGGCCTCGAGTGTATGGGAGATTTAAATCTCTGTCATATAAGCGAGGTCCTTATTCTTGCAATGAAAAGCCTCGAAGTGCTCGGCAGCAGCTATATTTTGGATTTATCGCACCTCGGTGTCTTGCAGGGTTTTCTTCAGGAGCTGAATCTGCCGCCGAAACCAATGCAAACCTTTCTGGATTTATTCCGGGAGAAAAATGTTCATGGCATCCAAAGTCTTTTCGACAGTCTGAATATAGAAGAAACTTTAAAGGAAACGGCGCTTGCCCTCGCTGCGGCATACGGCAGCCCGGATTCCGTGCTAAGCAGTTTGAAAGCGATTAGCCTCAATGAAACCATGCGCGAAGCTGTCGATGAACTCTCTGCGGTCTGTGATATTCTGAAAGCGGAGGGATTCGAAAATATACTCATCGATTTTTCCATCGACGGAGATATGGGATATTATAACGGTTTCCTTTTCCGCGGCTATATCGAAGGCATCCCTTCGAGCGTGCTTTCCGGCGGACAGTACGATGAGCTGATGGAAAAGATGGGAAAGCACTCCTGCGCGGTAGGATTTGCAATTAATCTCAGCCTTCTTGAAGAAGCTCCGGAGGACTGCCCTGAAACATCCGAAAGTGCTTCGGAAAAAACGATTATCAATGTCGCCCTTCCAAAAGGGAGATTAGGCGAAAAAGTATACGATATATTTGAAGCTTCGGGCTTTCCCTGTCCGGAGATTAAGGAAGACAGCCGCAAGCTGATCTTTGAGAACGAGGTAGTTTCCATCCGCTACTTCTGGGTGAAGCCCTCCGATGTTGCGATTTACGTGGAAAGAGGCGCTGCCGATATCGGTGTAGCAGGAAAGGACATTCTTCTCGAATATCATCCCGATGTTTACGAGCTTTTGGATCTGCATATCGGAAACTGCCGAATGGCAGTCGCAGGCCCGGCTGATTTCAAGGATCATGCGGACAGAACTCTCAAAGTCGCCACCAAATTCAGCAATATCGCCATGGAATATTATGCGAAACGCTGCCGCGACATCGACATTATAAAGCTGCAAGG
Source organism: uncultured Clostridia bacterium (assembly GCA_934233735.1). GTDB lineage: Bacteria > Bacillota > Clostridia > Peptostreptococcales > Anaerovoracaceae > CAG-238. The sequence continues at coordinate 8,171 of CAKQGQ010000024.1, forward strand.
CTCTATCGAGCTTGCCCCGATTCTGGGAGTTTCCGATGTCATTGTAGACATTGTGGAAACAGGAACGACATTAAAAGAAAATAATCTTAAGGTTTTAGCGGAAATCGTTCCAATCAGTGCGCGTCTGATCGCCAATAAGGCAAGCTTTAAATTTAAAAACAAAAAAATCGAATCGATGATTCAGGAAATACGGAGGAATTTAAACGATGATTAAGATAATGAACTATGGTCAGGTATCCAATAATGAAATTTTTGCAAGACCTGTTGAAAAAGAAAATGTTGCAGATACGGTAAGTGAAATCCTTGCAGATGTACGGGCAAACGGCGATTCCGCTCTGCTTCGTTATTGTGAGAAGTTTGATAACGCAAGCATTGAGGATGGATTTACTCTTGAAGTAAGCGAGAAGGAAATTGACGAAGCCTTCGCGGCCGTTGACGCTGCATTTATCGGTGTTTTGGAGCGCTCCGCAGCTAATATCCGCGCTTTCCACGAGAAACAGGTTCGAAACAGCTTTATGATCAGCACGGAGCTTCGTCCGGGCGTTCTGATCGGACAAAAGGTTGTTCCTCTTGATAAAGTCGGAATCTATGTTCCGGGCGGTACCGCTGCCTATCCTTCTTCCGTATTGATGAATGCGATCCCTGCAAAGATTGCGGGTGTTAAGGAAATCGTAATGGTGACCCCGTCCAAAGGTGGAAAGGTAAACCCTGTCATCCTTGCCGCGGCGAAGATTGCAGGCGTGACCCGCATCTTTAAGGTCGGCGGCGCACAGGCAGTTGCAGCGCTTGCATTCGGCACGGAAAGCATTCCGAAGGTTGATAAAATCACAGGCCCGGGCAACGCTTATGTGGCAGAAGCGAAGACACAAGTTTTTGGCACGGTTGCAATCGACATGGTTGCAGGCCCGAGCGAAATTCTCGTAGTTGCTGACGGAACCTGCAATCCTGAATTTATCGCAGCCGATATGCTCAGTCAGGCAGAGCACGATAAAATGGCATCCGCGGTACTGATTACAGATTCCCAGGAACTTGCAGGAACGGTAAGCTGCGAGCTGGAACGCCAGATTCCTGCCCTTCCGAGAGCCGACATCGCGCGCGCGTCCATCGACGACTACGGCAAAATTATTGTTGCACCCGACATTCACACTGCGATTGACATCGCCAATGAAATTGCACCGGAACATTTGGAGCTTTGCGTTGACAATCCGTTTGACTATCTGGAAGCGATTCGCAATGCAGGTTCGGTTTTCCTCGGAAAGAATTGTCCGGAAGCACTGGGCGATTACTATGCAGGCCCGAACCACATTCTGCCGACAGGAGGCACTGCGAAATTCTCCAGCCCTCTCTCTGCAGATGATTTTGTAAAGAAATATCAATATACTTACTATACGAATGATGCACTGAAAGCGGCAGCGGAGGATGTCATCTATTTCGCCGAAGCAGAAGGACTTTCCGCTCACGCGCGCAGCATAAGCGTAAGATGCACGGATAAAAAAGCTTCTCAGGTGCCTTTGAGCATCCACTAAGCAGCCACACGGCTTTGACAGGAGACAATATATGAGCAGATATCTTAACCCCGCGCTTTTCTCTTTGAAGAGCTATACGCCCGGAGAGCAGCCGACGGAGATGAAATATATAAAACTGAATACCAACGAATCACCCTATCCCCCTTCGCCGGAGGTTCTTGCGGCCGTAAACGAAAAGGAAGCCGCCCTTCTCAGGCTGTATCCCGACCCGGAAGGCTCCGCGCTGAAGCAGGCGCTCGCAGACAGATATAATGTAAAGAAAGCAAATATCTTCCTTGCCAACGGTTCCGATGAAATACTGAACTTTGCCTTTCTCGCCTTTGCGGCGGGCGGGCGCAAAGCTTGGTTTCCCGACATCAGTTATGGATTTTATCAGGTTTTCGCGGATTTATACGGTATTCCGGCAGTAAAAATTCCGCTGGAAGAAGACTTTTCCGTGGATTACAAGAGCTACTGCGCACTTTCTGACAAGGGAGGCCTAATCTGCATTGCAAATCCCAATGCTCCGACAGGCCTGACCCTGAGCCTTGCTCAAATCGAAGAGGTTCTGAAAGCGAATCCCGACAAAGTCGTTCTCATCGATGAAGCCTATGTGGACTTCGGCGCAAAGTCTGCCTTGAATCTTACCGAAAAATACGAAAATCTGCTTGTGGTTCAAACCTTCAGCAAATCGCGTTCCATGGCAGGCGCCCGTTTCGGTTTTGCAGCGGCATCGCCTGCACTTATTGAAGATTTGGAGAAAATCAAATACTCGACGAATCCGTATAATATCAACCGACTGACTATGGCGGCTGCTATAGCAGCGCTGAAATCGGGATCTTATTTCGAAGATAACTGCCGCAAAATCATGGAAATAAGGGAATACGCCGCTTCCGAATTACGAAAATCCGGTTTTTCGGTGCTCCCTTCCCTTGCGAATTTCCTCTTCGTTAAGTCGGACTTTATCGGCGGCGAAAAGCTCTATCAAGTGCTGAAGAAGAAGGGAATTTTAGTAAGACACTTCGAGAAGGAACGCATTTGCGAATATAACCGCATTACAATCGGAACGCAGGAAGAGATGGAGACTCTGCTAGCAAAGATAAAAGAGATTTTGAAGGAGGACGGAAATGAATAAGCGCGAAGGAAACCGCTGTGCAGAAATTGTTCGCAATACGCGTGAAACACAGATCACTTTGAAGCTTAACCTTGACGGCAGTGGTCTATGCACAATTAATACAGGTGTCGGCTTTCTGGATCATATGCTCACGCTGTTTGCCTCTCATGGTAATTTTGACTTGGAAATTCAGTGTGTCGGTGACACGCAGGTGGACGACCACCACAGCGTCGAGGACATCGGCATCTGCCTTGGAATGGCTTTTGCGGAGGCTCTGGGGAGCATGGCAGGAATCTATCGATACGGAAATATCATCCTGCCGATGGATGAAGCCCTTATCCTGTGCGCCGCGGACATATCGGGACGCTGCCACCTGGAATATGATTTGGCAATTCCAACAGAAAAGGTCGGAACTTTTGATACTGAACTGGTGCGCGAATTTTTCCTTGCTTTTGTCCGCAAAGCCGGAATTACTCTGCATTTCAAACAGCTTTCGGGCATGAACTCCCACCACATCATCGAATGTGCATTCAAGGCTTTTGCCAGAACCATGAGGCAGGCGGCTGCCATAGACCCTTCTCAGCAAGGGCGAATTCCGTCCACGAAAGGAGTTTTATAACATGATTGCAATCGTAGATTACGGCGTTGGGAATCTCTTTTCCCTGCAAAGTTCTCTGAAATACATCGGCGCCGATGTGTGCGTTACCGCAAGCCCCCAAGAGCTTGATTCTGCGGAAAAAATTATTCTTCCCGGCGTGGGCGCCTTCGGAGACGCTGCGAAAAAAATTCGACAAACCGGGCTTGATAAAATTGTGATTGAGCAGGCAGAAAAAGGAAAGCCTCTTATGGGAATCTGCCTCGGGATGCAGCTTTTGCTGGACAGCGGAGAAGAATACGGAACGCATGAGGGACTCGGTCTGATTCCCGGACGGGTAATATCCATGAAAGGTGTAGTTCCGGCAGAATACAAGCTTCCGCATATCGGCTGGAATCGCCTGAGCTTTCCTCCGAAGCGGGGAGGTCTGGATACTGCAGAAAAAAATCCCCTCTTCAAATATATAAAGGAAGGTGATTTCGTTTACTTCGTGCATTCCTTTTATGCTGCGGAATGCGACGAATCGGTTATCGCCTATACGGACTACGACTGTCCGATTACGGCTGCGGTTCAAAAAGAAAATGTTTTCGGCTGTCAGTTTCACCCGGAAAAAAGCGGGCGCACAGGGCTGGCAATTTTAAAGGCATTTTGTGACCTGTGAGCACCATCAGAAACAAAGGAGCATTACGACATGAAATTATTTCCTGCAATTGATATATATGAAGGCTGCGCGGTCCGCCTCTATAAAGGAGACTATACACAGATGACCGTATACAGTGACAATCCGCCCGAGTTCGCAGCCAAGTTTGCGGAAGCAGGCGCGACTTGTCTTCATCTGGTAGATTTGGAAGGCGCGAAACTCGGCACGACACCCAATCTGGAAACGGTCAAAAACATTATAAGCTGCACTGGTATGTATACAGAGCTTGGCGGCGGAATCCGAAGCCTCTCCGTGATTGAAAAATATCTTAATATCGGCGTCAATCGTCTTATCTTAGGAACCGCTGCGCTCACCGACGAAGACTTTGTTGAAAAAGCTATAAAGGAGTTCGGGCGCGATGCCATAGCGGTCGGTGTCGATATACGGGATGGGCTTGCGGCTATAAAGGGCTGGACAGAAACCACCGAAATAAGCTGCGATAATTTTTGCCGCCGTATGGAAGAAATCGGAGTAAAAACGATTATCTGTACCGATATTTCCAAAGACGGCGCGATGCAGGGGTGCAATCTTGCGCTCTACCGCAATCTTTCATCGAAATTCAGCCTTGATATTACCGCATCCGGAGGTGTATCGTCGCTTGCGGATATAAAGTCACTGGCGGAGCTAAAACTTTACGGCGCCATTTTAGGCAAAGCGCTTTACACAGGTGCGCTTGACCTCGCAGAAGCACTGAAAATCACAAAGGAGGATGCGCAATGATTACGAAACGAATTATCCCCTGCCTCGATGTGAAAAACGGACGCGTGGTGAAAGGCGTAAACTTTGAGGGGCTTGCAGATGTATCCTCGCCTGTGGAGCTCGGCAGCTATTATGCGGCGCACGGTGCTGACGAACTCGTCTTTTATGACATCACAGCCTCTTCCGAAGGACGTGCGCTCTTTACCGATATCCTCACCGAGGTTGCGCGCACAATCTTCATCCCGCTGACGGTAGGCGGCGGAATCAACACTGTAGAGGACTTCGACCGTGTCCTGAAATGCGGCGCTGATAAGGTCAGCGTAAACTCCGGCGCTTTAAAAAATCCTCTGCTGATAGCCGAGGCCGCTAAAAAATACGGCAATCAATGTGTGGTTCTGTCTGTAGACGCCAAACGCGTCGGCGGCAGTTATCGGGTATTCGCCAAAGGCGGCAGAGAAGATACAGGACTTGATGCCTTGGAATGGATAAAAAAAGGGATTTCCTTGGGCGCCGGAGAAATTGTGCTTAACAGCATTGATACCGACGGTGTGAAAAACGGATTCAACTTGGAAATGCTTCGCGCTGTATGCGACATTTCCCCGGTTCCGGTTATCGCTTCGGGCGGTGCGGGCTGCATTCAGGATTTCACCGAGCTTTTTAAAGCAATCCCTGAAGTAGACGCAGGCCTTGCAGCCTCCGTATTTCACTTCGGCGAAGTTGAAATTTCAGAATTAAAAGCGGAACTTTCCCGAAACGGAATCAATGTAAGAAAAAACTACTGAGAAGGAGAAACGATATGTTGACAATCGACCAGTTAAAATTTGATAAAAATGGGCTTATTCCTGCGGTTGTTGTAGACAGCAGCAGCAAAAAAGTTCTGACGCTTGCATATATGAACGAAGAAAGTCTGCGGATTTCCATGGAAAAAGGGCTCACCTGCTTCTGGAGCCGCTTCCGACAGCAGCTTTGGCTGAAAGGCGAAACTTCAGGCAATTATCAGCACATATACAACATCACTGCGGACTGCGATCGGGACGCTTTAGTGATAGAAGTCAGCAAGGACGGTCCTGCCTGCCACCTCGGCACGGATTCCTGCTTCAATGACCTTTTGTATCTGAATCCGGAAAACGCCGGATTTACGATGGAAGGCCTCATGCAGCTCATAGATGGCCGCCGCACCGAAAAAAAGGAAGGTTCCTATACGACCTATCTTTTTGAAAAGGGACTCGATAAGATTCTGAAAAAGGTTGGCGAAGAATCCACAGAGGTCATTATCGCAGCCAAGGCAGAGGACAAGGCGGAAACCATTTACGAAATCGCAGACCTTGCCTATCACATCATGGTTCTTATGACGGAAGCGGGAATCAGCCTTGATGATATTACATCGGAGCTTGCATCCCGCCATGTTATCGACCACAAGGTAAAACAGGAGAAGATGACGAAATAGTTTTTTCCATTTTATTGTTTTTCACAAAAAATATGAAAAATTTTTATTTTTTGTGTTGACATGCAACAAAATATATGGTACTATCCTATCAGATTTGAAAATTGATTCTTGAGGAAAGGAGAAACACACCATGAGAAAATTGACATTCAAGGCAGCAAGCGTTATGATGATGATGGAAATGTGCATGTGCAGCATGTGCATGCTTTGCGATACAATTTTTTCAAATGTGCTTTCCATCACCAAGACGAAAACTTGTTTTCAATAAACGATATGGAATTTTCGGAGAGCTCATTTGAAAGAGCTCTCTTTTTTATTCCGAGACAAAATCAAAATTACATGAAAAAACGGAGGTAACCAAAATGAAAAAAGTTTTATCCACAGTTTTAACACTGACATTAGTATTCGCACTTGCGATTGCTTTCACAGGCTGCGGCAGCAGCGATGAATCTTCAATTGAAATCGCTGTTCCAAACGACACGACAAACGAAGCAAGAGCGCTCCTTCTTCTGCAGGATCAGGGAATCATCACACTTGCTGACGGCGCAGGCATCACTGCAACAGTAAAGGATATCGTAGACAATCCGAAGAACATCAAGTTCCAGGAAGTCGAAGCAGCTCAGCTCCCTACAGTATTACAGGATGTTGATTATGCAGTTATCAACTCCAACTATGCACTTGACGCAGGACTCAACCCTGTAGGCGACGCACTGGCAATCGAAGGTTCATCTTCCGCATACAGCAACATTTTAGCTGTTAAGGAAGGCAACGAAAACACAGATAAAATCAAGGCTTTAAAGGCTGCTCTCGAAAGCAAACAGGTTGCTGATTTCATTGCTAAGGAATATGACGGCGCTGTAGTAAGCACAGTAGAGAACCCCGGAGATGGATACGATGCAAGCGTTGACTATGATGCATTAAAGGGCACAGAAATCACAGTTGCTGCATCCCCTACACCGCATGCTGAAATCCTCGATGTTGCAAAGGAAATCCTCGCGGCTAAGGGCGTTGCATTAAAGATTGTTGAATTCACTGACTATGTTCAGCCGAACAGTGTTGTAGACAGCGGCGACATCGATGCAAACTACTTCCAGCACCTGCCTTACCTTGAAGACTTCAATGCACAAAACGGCACAAACGTTGTTTCCGTAGCAGCAGTTCACGTAGAACCGATGGGCTTATACGGCGGCAAGCAGACTACACTCGACGCATTAAAATAAAAGAAAATAGGAGCCTTGAGAAATGATAGAAATTAAAAATCTTTCGAAAACATTCTCAGGCAGCGGTAATACAGTCGAAGCACTCAAAAATATCTCCATCACAATCGCTGATGGAGATATTTATGGCATTATCGGCATGAGCGGAGCAGGAAAAAGTACGCTCGTAAGATGTATTAACATGCTGGAACGCCCGACAGAAGGAAGCGTTTTAATCGACGGATGCGATTTAGGCGCGCTTTCCGAAGCGGAACTGAGAAAAATACGCAGAAATGTTACCATGATATTCCAAAGCTTCAACCTGCTCGCACAGCGTACCTGTCTGAAGAATGTCTGCTTTCCGCTTGAGCTTGCAGGTGTAGCGAAGGCAGACGCGAAAAAGCGTGCAATGGAGCTTCTTGAGCTGGTCGGACTCCCGGATAAGGCGGATTCCTATCCTGCGCAGCTTTCCGGCGGACAGCAGCAGAGAATCGCAATTGCCAGAGCGCTGGCTACAGACCCGAAAATTTTGCTTTGCGACGAAGCTACAAGCGCACTTGACCCGAATACTACCCACTCTGTTCTTTCCCTGATAAAAGACATCAATAAAAAACTCGGCATTACGGTTATCATAATTACACATCAGATGAGCGTTGTGGAAGAAGTCTGCAATAAAGTCGCAATCCTCGACCATGGCGAAGTGGTTGAAGAAGGTGCGGTTTCCGATGTTTTCTCCAAACCGCAATCCGCTGCTGCGAAAAAACTGGTATTCCCGGACGGTGTGGCAGATACACTTCCGCTCAAAGAAAACGAACACCATCTGCGTGTCGTTTTCAACGGTGCAGACGCAACCAATACACCTCTCATTGCAAAGCTTGCGATGGATAAGGGCATTGCTGCCAATATTTTAGGTGCAAGTACGAAGAGCATTGAAGGCATGGCTTACGGCAATATGCTCCTCGGTATTTCCGGAGATGAAAAGACCGTGCAGGAAGCGATTTCCTATTTAAGTGAAATCAGTAATGTTATTACAGAGGAGGTGGATCAGGATGTTCGATAGTATACTGGCTTCTGAAAGCGTACAGGAAGCACTCAGCATTTTGCAGACAGAATTTCCGCTCGCAATCTGGGAAACTTTCTATGTAACAATTTTGTCAACACTTTTTGCATCCATTATCGGCCTGCCCCTCGGCGTACTCGTAACCGTCGGCGGCAGGGACGGCATTCTGCCGCTTCCGAAATGGCTGATGACATTTTTGGATGTAGTAATTAACTTGCTGCGTTCCGTACCGTTCCTGATTTTGATGATTATGGTTATTCCTTTAACCAGACTAATTGTGGGAACTCCGGTCGGCACGGTGGCTTCTATCGTACCGCTGACAATTGCGGCGTTTCCTTTCATCGCAAGACTTGTGGAAAGCAGCCTTCGTGAGGTAAGCCCGAACATCATCGAAGCGGCGCAGAGCATGGGCGCAACTCCATTCCAGGTTATCGTAAAAGTTCTGATTCCGGAAAGTGTTCCTTCCTTAATTTCTAACGGAACTATTGCAATTACGACGATTTTAGGTTATTCTGCTATGAGTGGTATCATCGGCGGCGGCGGTCTCGGCAAAATCGCCATCAATTACGGCTACTACCGCTACAAGACTTTGGTTATGATTTTAGCAGTTATCCTGCTCATCATCATGGTTCAGGTTTTCCAAAGTCTGGGTACTTACTTAGTTAAGAAATTAGACAGAAGGAGTTTCGATTAAACATGAGCTTACTCACAGTAGAAAATGTAACGCACGGCTTCGGCGCCAGACAGATTTTAGAAGACGCGTCTTTCAGACTTCTGAAGGGCGAGCATATCGGTCTCATCGGTGCCAACGGAGAGGGAAAATCCACTTTCCTGAATATTATAACCGGAAAAATCATGCCGGATTCCGGCAAAATCACATGGTCCCGCCATGTCACAGTCGGCTATCTTGACCAGCATTCCGTTCTGAAAAAAGGCATGAGCATCCGCGAAGTGCTTCGCACCGCATTCAATCATATGTACGAGCTGGAAGCGGAAATGCTGAAGATTTACGAGGATATGGCACTTCCCGAAAACGGAGATAGAATGGACGAAATGATGGAAGATGCCGGGGAAATTCAGCAAATCCTTGAATACAGCGGCTTCTATCAGTTAGATGCCAAGATTGAGGAAGTTGCAGGCGGTCTGGGGCTTCGCGACATTGGGCTCGACAAGGATGTATCCGACCTTTCCGGCGGCCAGCGCACGAAAGTTCTGCTGGTGAAGCTTTTGCTCGAAAATCCGTCGATTCTGATTTTGGACGAACCGACGAACTATCTGGACCACGAGCATATCGTGTGGCTCACCAGATACCTTCAAAACTACGAGAATGCTTTTATTCTCGTTTCACACGATGTAGAATTTTTAAACTCCGTAGTTAATGTAATATATAATTTGGACGGCGGCAATCTCACCCGCTACACGGGCGATTACGAGAACTTCCGCCGTATGTACGAAATTCAGAAAGCACAGGAAAAAGCCGCTTACGAGCGCCAGCAGGCGGAAATCGAAAAACTCGAAGATTTCATTGCAAGAAACAAAGCCCGCGTTGCGACGCGCGGCATGGCAAACTCCCGCCAAAAGCAGCTTGATAAGATGGAAATACTCGAGCGTCCAACTGAGAAAATTAAGCCGGAATTTAACTTTCTGATGGCGCGCACACCGAGCCGCTTCGTGGTCGAAGCAAAGGACTTGGTCATCGGATACAGTCAGGATGAACCGCTCACAAGACCTGTATCTTTTACGCTTGAACGCGGACAGAAAGTCGCGATTGTCGGAACTAACGGACTCGGCAAATCTACGCTTCTGAAAACGATTCTCGGTAAGCTCCCGCCGCTTTCCGGCGAGGCTCAGCTCGGCGACTATCTTTTCCCGGGCTATTTTGAGCAGGAAGCAGACCGCGATTCGCAGGAAACCGCCCTTGACACATTCTGGGCACAGTTTCCTTCGATGGAAAATCGTGAAGTTCGTCTTTGCCTTGCCAAATGCGGCTTGACAAACGAGCATATTACAAGTCAGATGCGAGTGCTTTCCGGCGGTGAAAACGCGAAGGTGCGCCTTGCCATCGTGATGAACCGCGAGCACAACTGGCTCGTGCTCGACGAACCGACGAACCACCTTGATGTGGACGCAAAGGACGAATTAAAGCGCGCTTTGACTGAATTTCCGGGAACGATTTTGCTCGTTTCCCACGACCCGCTCTTCTATGAAGATTTCGTAACCGATGTCTGGAATGTGGAGGACTGGACAACGAAAATCGTATAACTTCTGCTCAATTTTGAGCATGCAAAAAGACCTGCCTTGGTTACCGCAGGTCTTTTATTTTTATTCTACATAGGCACGGTCAAATTCAATTACCGCATGAAAATCTCGATTGTAGTCTGTTACTGCGTCGCTCAGTTTTTCCGAAAGTTCCTCGTCCGACAGTTTGCATTCCGGAGAAACAGCCACATCAAAAACCACATTGGTATGCGTCGGTCCCGGAACGATTCTCAAATCGTGAAAATTGCAGACACCTTCCAGCGACGCAATCGTTTCCATCAAAATCTGCTTCAGCGGCTCACGATTCGGGTCATCAAGGTTAATCGGATCCATATGCACGGTGCAGTGAATATTCAGCTGCCTGGCAATTTGATGCTCGATATTGTCTATCATGTCGTGGCTGACCATTACATTCACAGCCGCGTCAACTTCCACATGAAGCGACGCGAAAATCTTTCCCGGTCCGTAATTATGTACCGCAAGGTCATGCAGTCCGAGCACGCCTTCATAGCTGTTTGCTATTTTCTCAATCGCAGCTACCATCTCTGGGTCCGGAGCCTCGCCGAGCAGCGGACTCACCGTTTCCTTAACCAATCCAATGCCCGACCATATGATAAACAACGCAACCAAAACACCCATATAACCATCGATCTGTATTTTGAAGAGTTCGCCTATAATCAGGCTCAAGAGAACCGCAGAAGTTGCGATTACATCATTCCGGCTGTCCGCGCCTGTCGCAATCAGGGTCATCGAATCGATTCGCCTGCCTGCCGAAATATTAAAGCAGGCCTGCCAGATTTTGATTCCGATTGCAAGGAGCAGCACGATTACAACCGTCGGGCTGAATTCGGTCGGCGTCGGCGCAAAAATCTTTTCCGCCGAGCTTTTCCCCAGCTCCAAGCCTACCACTATAATAATGACTGAGACCAGCAGGCCTGCCAGATACTCAATCCGCGCATGTCCATACGGATGCTCCTTGTCCTCCGGCATTCCGGCCAGTTTAAACCCAATTAAAGTAATCAGCGATGATGATGCGTCGGCTAAATTGTTGACCGCATCCGCTACAATGGCGATACTGCCCGAAATGAGTCCGACTAAAATTTTCATCGCACAAAGCAAGGTGTTCGATAAAATTCCTACGATACCTGCTACCTTTCCGTACTGGTCGCGAACCTTCGGATCTTTTATATTTTCCCAATCTTTTATAAAATGCCGAAAAATGAAATTATTCATGCGCAATCGCCTCTTCAACCGCTTTCACGAGCTGATCCGGGCACGAAGTTCCCTTGAAGCCGCATGTTATCCCCGACAGCTTTTCCTTTAATTCTTCATAGGTCATCCCTTTTACAAGAGAACTGATTCCCTTCAGATTTCCGTTGCAGCCCCCGATGAATTCAACATCCTTTAAAACATCTCCATCCATTTCAAGCAAAATTGCGCGGGAACAAACTCCCGATGGTCTGTATTCGTATTTCATTTGTATAAATATCTCCTTTCATACTTGCAGCAAATCGTGTATAATCATTATGCAATAAAGAATAGTATATCACGAAAGCTTGAAAAAGGGTACAAAAAAAGGACGGAAAATGGACGAAAACAACTTATTTTTAAAAAATATTGAGGAGAAATATGAACATTTCCTCGATTATTATACAATTATGAACAGTGATTTTTTGACGATGGAACAGCAAAGCATGCTTTCCGGGTTTCTGCGCACGCATCGCCGCGAAGGAGTCTTTTTTTATGGTGGCTATGCAGAAGCAGAGCGTCGTCAGGTCGTATTTCTTCCCGATTATACGGGTGTCGCAGAAAAAATTACTGCGCTACCCACAATCGAAAACGAAAAAGAAAAGAATCATGCAGACTGCTGCATTTTGACGGAATATTTTGAAGAGAATCCTGAAAACTGTCCTATTTGCCTTCTCGATGTTGTAATTCCGCCCGCAGAGCATAAGACCCTTGGACATCGAGACTATCTGGGAGCTTTGATGGGCGAAGGCATTAAGAGGGAAAAAGTCGGAGATATTCTTGTTCACGAAAAGGGTGCGCAAATCATAGTTGCCTCAGAGCTTGCGGACTATTTGGCTGAGAATTTCCGGCAGGTTGGCTCTGTCAGCGTCCTCGTTAAGAAATCGCAAATTTCTGCTTTAAACAGCACGGAAATCCGAACAATTAGCTTGAAATTCACGGTATCATCACCTAGAATTGATAATATAGTATCAGGTGTATTCGGCATCTCCAGAAAGGATGCCGTCAGTGCCATTTCTCACGGAAAAGTCTTCGTATCGGGGCGTGAAATCAGCAAGCCCGATTTCGCTTTGAAAGGTGGCGAGAAGATTGTTTTGCGGGGAAAGGGGAAAGCTATTTACAATGGAGTCACGGGAACATCGAAAAAAGGGAAAGTATATATTAACGTGGAAAAATACATTTAGCACTTCCCAAAGAACTTGAAAACAACAACAGGAGGGACTCATGGATAAAAAAGAACTGCCGAGAATAGCCGGCAAACTTCGCTCGAAATATTTAGAAATGCCCGAAGAAATTTATAAAGCCAAGGGTATCGTTATTATGGGAAAGCGAATTAAATCAGTAATTTTTACCACTGACATTGCCATAATCAGAAGCTGCAACGCTGACGCGGTCCTTGCGGTATATCCCTTCACGCCTCAGCAGGTCATCTCACAGTCGATTATTAATGTCGCCCCCATGCCCGTTTTCGTGGGAGTTGGCGGTGGTATTACAAACGGCATGCGTTCTGCCATAATCGCAAAGGATGCCGAAGGCGACGGCGCGTTCGGTGTCGTTGTCAACGCCCCTATGACGAATGAAAATATTACATTGATTCAAAATGCTGTTGATATTCCGATTATTGCAACCGTTATCAACGAGCATGCTGATATTCAGGCGCGTCTTGATGCAGGTGTTTCTATCTTAAATGTATCCGCAGCGGCACGAACCCCGGAAGTCGTTCGTGCGATTCGCAGGGACTTTCCGACCGTTCCGATTATCGCAACCGGCGGGCCTACGCCTGAAAGCATCATCAAAACCATCGAAGCGGGAGCAAACTGCATCAGCTACACGCCGCCTTCAACTGCGGAAATCTTCGCTGATATCATGAAAAGCTATCGTGCTGAAGAGGATGCCGAGCATCAGGTTGTCGAGGAACAGGTCACGATTCTCGATGCAATCGAAAGCGTATAATCGCATATTAAAATAATGGTGGTGCTCTTTTAGGATCGATGGTATAATATTCATAGCAATCATTTTGCTTTTGATGCTGTAAAAGAAAAGGGGGGATTTTATGACTCTGTTTGGACTAACGGTCAGTACGATTGTTTTCTGGCTTATCATCGCGTTAATTATGCTGATTGTGGAAGCCTTAACTGCCGGACTTACAACCATCTGGTTTGCGGGCGGCGCTTTCGCGGCACTGGTATGCGCACTGCTTGATTTGCCTACAGCCGTGCAGATTGTTATTTTCTTCATTGTTTCGATTTGTCTTCTCGTTTTCACGCGTAAGATTTTCGTTGAAAAGCTTAAAACAGGCTCGCAAAAGACAAACGTGGATGCGCTGATTGGAGAACGCGCGATTGTCGAAGCTGCTATACCCGCCTATGGGGTAGGGCAGGTAAAAGTCGGCGGTCAGATATGGTCTGCGGTCTGTGAAAAGCCCGATATGGAAATTGAAGCGGGAAAGCTCGTTAAGATTCACGCAATCGAAGGCGTAAAAGTTATCGTCGTTCCCGTTAAGGAACACGCAGATTAACCACTATAAACGGAGGAGTATGTATGGGAATTTTGAAATTAATTATTGTTATCATTGTAGCATTGGTTGTCATCGCGCTTTTGGTGACGAACATCCGCATCGTACCGCAGGCAAGAGCCTATGTAGTTGAAAGACTCGGTGCATATTACGGAACATGGCAGGTAGGTCTTCACTTTAAAGTGCCTTTGATTGACAAAATCGCGCGTAAGGTATCGCTGAAGGAAAAAGTCATCGACTTCCCGCCGCAGCCTGTAATCACGAAGGATAATGTAACGATGGAAATCGACACGGTTATCTACTTCCAGATTACCGACCCGAAGCTCTATGCTTACGGTGTGGAAAGCCCGATGGACGCGATTGAAAACCTTACAGCAACAACACTCAGAAATATCATCGGTGAACTGGAACTCGACGAGTCCCTGACAAGCCGTGAACATATCAACTCGAAGATTCGTCTTGTGCTCGACGAAGCAACCGACCCATGGGGAATCAAGATTAACCGTGTAGAGGTTAAGAACATCACCCCGCCTCGCGACATTCAGACAGCGATGGAAAAACAGATGAGAGCCGAACGTGAAAGACGTGAAGCAATCCTCATCGCAGAAGGCGAAAAGAAATCCGCAATTCTCATCGCGGAAGGTCAGAAAGAAGCTGCCATCCTTCAGGCTGAAGCAAAGAAGCAGACAGCAATCAAAGAAGCTGAAGGTCAGTCCGAAGCGATCCTCATGCTTAACAAGGCTACTGCTGACGGTCTGAGACTGATTAAAGAAGCGGAGCTGGACGATGCGGTTATCAAGCTCAAGAGTCTTGAGGCATTCCAAAAGGCTGCCGACGGTCAGGCAACCAAGATTATCATCCCATCCGAGATTCAGGGACTTGCAGGCCTTGCGACATCGGTGAAGGAACTTGTGAAGGAATAAAAATAAGAAAAATGAATGTCAATAAAACACTGCCGTCCGCAATCCGTGGGCGGCTTTTTTAAAGAATTTTGTTACAATATATGCTTATTTTCTTAGAATTTTGTTGCAAACACGCTTGTATTTTTTAAGAATTTTGTTACAAGCGGATCGAATCTCACCGTGCAGCATTCTGCTGCATACTTCTTTGATTATGAATTCTCAGCCGTTATGAGTTCCATAATCTTTTTAAGTGACTCACAAGTTTCTTCGTATGTAATCCCTTCAGCAAAGGCATTAATCATGCAGTACTTTTGCCAATTTCTTCTCAAGAACTCACTGGATTCTATTCTTGGCATTACAATCTTCCACTGTTTAATTACATCTATGCTTCCTCTTTTAGCAGATGTTCGCTCCAATGCAGATTTCAAAAAATGGGTATTACATTCCCCTATCCGTAGCTTTGACAGCAGATAAACATCATAAAAGTCTCTTGGTCTTGTATTCGCGTCCGCTCTTGAAAGAATAGTTTCGATTTTTTCTGCAAAAATCGTTTCAAGATTATAAGAGTATATTTTTATTACTCCTTCGTCAAACATTGTCGGAATACCTGTAACAACTGCTGCAGGCGTAATAACATCTCCGGTGGTTATATCTACAGTTAGCGGAACACTCATCTTCTCATAATTTGCTTTAAGAGATAGCCTCAGTCCTGGGTAATCGTCCTCTTCTCTTATTTGAGAAATATTTTCAATTGAAAATTGTATATCATCATCTATATCTTCTTTACAGATGACCTCAAATGCCTCTCTAAGATTCTTCGCTGTTAAATTGAAGCCTATAATCGTTGTGTCAAGATCCATAGTCGTCCTACTATCAATCCCAACTATGGCAGCGATAAGAAAACCGCCTTTTAAAATGAAATTACTTCGATACGGAGATTTTTCGATTCTTGCAAGGATTCTCTCAAGCATATAATTCTGCATGGCAAGCTGCGGTGAAATATTTTTAGCAGTAGCAACTTTTTTTATCATTGCTTTGAGCTGCATTGCATTTTTCGTTCTCATAGCAAGACCTCCATATATCTCAATACCTTGGGCTTAACTCTGAGCTGTTCGGCATATTGAAGAAGCTGCGGAACATTTTTGTTCTTTGAATTTGCATACTGTCTCATCGCAGAATTGATTAGTTCAACATTGCTTCCTGAGCCTCGTAGTATGTCACAGAGACTTCTTTCGAGATTGTATACTCTAATTTCATTCCCCATAGGGGATAATAAGGTGGTAATACCTATTAAATAATTCTCCGCCTTAACATGGCGAACATTTAAATCATATTCATCGAGCTTCTTTGAGTTATATCCTTGTGGAAATGTCATGTCATACCTTGATGGAGTTCTGTCCGAATAACCCAAAAGATACATTGCTGTGTCATGAGAATATATCCCCCTGCTGAAGCGTTTCTGTATTATATACAGTTCATCATCCCAGTTTTCATCAAACGAGTAAAGGCCTCTGTCAATTTTATATAATTCCCCGGCATCAACCATGTTGCGAATAGTCTGTCCGTGAACTCCCTTGTCCTTAGCTTGTGACGCTGAAAAGTATTCAAATGTCATTTCTCGCAAAATGCTTGCACCGTTTTTCTTATTTGACATTGAAACCTCCTTGATTTTTATACTATATTTTATATCATTTTATAGTGCAAAAGTCAATAAAAAGATAAAAAATGACTATCGCACAATCGAGGAAACAAATCGCCGACTGTACGATAGCCGTTTACTTTTTTGTTAGGTTCCTAATTATTCTTCTTCCGTCAACTTTCTTCCCATCAAAACGCCCATGACGGATGCCATCATCAGGCCGCGGGTCCAGCCTGTAGAGTCTCCGAGGCAGTGAAGATTCTTCACATTCGTGTTGAGGTCTGTGTCAATGTCAATCTTGTTGCTGTAGAACTTCAGCTCCGGTGAGTACAGAAGCGTTTCGTCACTGGCAAATCCCGGCACCACAATGTCCATGCTCTTGATGAAGTTGATAATCGAAATCATCGCACGGTACGGCATCGCGGATGTGATGTCGCCTGCAACTGCGTCCTTCAGCGTCGGTCGCACATTTGAATGTTCCAGTTCCCGCTGCCATGTACGCTTTCCGCTCAAAATATCTCCATAGCGCTGCACCATGATTTTACCTGCACCGAGCATGTTCGTAATCTCTCCGATTTTCTTCGCATACTCAATCGGCTGATTGAACGGATGCGTGAAGTTATGCGAGCAGAGAATTGCAAGGTTCGTGTTCTCCGACTTCAACTCTTTATAGGAATGTCCGTTGACTACCGCAAGGTTTTCGTCGTAGTTTTCCTGACTTACGAAGCCTCCCGGATTCTGGCAGAAGGTTCTTACCTTATTGCGGAACGGCTGCGGATAGCCGATGAGCTTGGATTCATAGAGGTACTTGTTCACTTCCTCCATGATTTCGTTTCTGACTTCTACACGCACGCCGATGTCAACGGTTCCCGGCTTGTGTGCAATCCCATGCTTTTCGCATACCGTCTCAAGCCAAAGCGCACCTCTGCGTCCGGTGCAGACGATGGTCTTGCCTGCTTCAACTCTTTCTTCTTTACCTTTGATTTTGACAATCGCACCTGTGCAAATGCCGTCTTCAATCAGCAAATCCCGACATTCGCTGTTAAAGTGCATCGTAACACCCTCGCCCAGAAGATACTGCTCAATTTTATAATAAATTTCCTGCGCTTTTTCTGTTCCCAAATGTCTGATTGGACAGTCCACAAGCTTCAGACCGGCTTTGATGGCGCGCTTTCTGATTTTCTTAATCTCTTCCGGGAATGCAATTCCTTCGATTTTGGTATCGGCTCCGAATTCAAGATAAATGCTGTCGGCATAGTCAATCAGTTCCTTCGCAAAATCATAACCGATAAGTTCAGGAAGGTCTCCGCCTACATCCGGTGAAAGCGACAGCTTTCCGTCGGAAAATGCACCCGCACCCGAAAAACCTGTGGTGATGCTGCAGTTCTTGCATCCCACGCAATTACCCGTATGCGTCTTAGGGCATGAGCGCTTTTCTATCGCCGCGCCTTTTTCCACGATTGTGATTTCTTCTCCACGGCGTCCGTTCTTAATCAGCTCCAAAGCGGTGAAAATTCCCGCAGGCCCCGCTCCGATAATCAAATAACCTGTTTTCATATGAGATCCCCTCTCTTTCATTGCCCAAACTCTAAGCAGAAAGTCTATTCTTGTCTCTCTGCCCGAAAAACACAAAAGCATTCCCAAGGGAATGCTTTCAGAAAGTGGTGCGGTCGACAGGGGTCGAACCTGCATGTCTGTGGGACACAAGATCCTTAGTCTTGCGCGTCTGCCAATTCCGCCACGACCGCACATCACTTATTCAGTATACTACCTTTTCCGGAAATACACAAGTCTTTTTTTGAATTTTTTTAAAAAATTCTTATTATTCAAATCCAAAAAGTGTAAAAAAGTCAAGGACTTTTGCTCCCGATAAGTCTTGTTCATCGCAGATTTCTATGGTATACTATTCTCGAAAAGATTTTAAAAAAATATGATTTATGTTCTTTCTGCGCGAGGCTTTGCGAATTGCGGGTATTTGGGCAGAAAGCTAAGATGGAAGCAGGTGAGAATCCTGCGCGGTCCCGCCACTGTATTGACGGAGCTTTATCTGCATATGCCACTGAATCTTTCGTATTTGGGAAGGCGCGATAAAGTGTTGATGTCTAAGTCAGGAGACATGCATAGATTAACGATTTCCTGCGTCGGACGAATGCGGACAAATTGAAATAAGCAAAAAACACAGTAAAAACGGTCTGTAGTCTTTTGGTTTTCATTCCATGGGGCTGCAGTTTTTTTATGCAAACAATCCCAAGGTCGGATGAAAGCCGAAGATTTGCTTAGATAATTTCAGATGCTGAAAGAAAGGGGGAAACCGCTGTATGAATTTAAATTTCACCGGCATCTCTTGCATACCTCGGGCGGTTGACCGTGGAAGTGCAGAGAGCGAAGGGTTTAACTAGCCATACGATATTTTTTACCTTTTGGATATACTTTAACAAAATCAGAAAGAGAGGAAATATCTATGAAACAAACTTTAATCGCAAAAATAAAGAACTATTGCAAGCAGCAGAGCGAAAAAAGACGGCAATATCTTACTAAAATGTATCTGACAGAGCGCCAGCCAAGCCTTCCGGATTATTATCTCCGTCAGAACTGGAGAGACATGCTGTCAAATTACAGAAAATTAGCAAAATAGACTAACAGTCATCTAAATAATTGAAGGCCCCGACGGATTAACCGTCGGGGCTTTCGCGTGTTTACATACAAGTTATTTCAAAAAAAGGATTGTTGCTATTTCACTTTTGACCAAGTGCGGCTTGCGTACTTACACTGCTTGAGTGCTGTCGTTGCAATAAGCTTGCCGTTTTCGTCGTAAACTCTTACCTGAACTTTATAGAAGTACTTCGTGCCCTTCTTACCGCTTGTGTTCGTATAAGCTGCAGTCTTCTTTGTTACTGCTGCCTTATATGATGCTGCCTTCTTCGTGGAACGGTAGAAGCGGTACTTCACGGTGAAGCCAAGGTCTTTGAGTTCCTTGATGGAAGCGTTTACCTTCGCGTCGCTCTTGAGAACTGCTTTGATATTCTTCTTCGCTGTCTTGCTGGAACGGGCTACGAGTTTCATGTTCTTAACGATGGACTTCGCTTTTGCAATTTTCGCTGCGTTGTCGTCGGCTGGCTCTTCCGTCTGGGTATCAACATTGTCTTTGTTGATTTCTGCTTTGACGGTTGTGCCTGTTGCTTCGTTTACGAGTTTCTGAAGTTCTTCGCGCTCGTAGGTCTTCTGTCCGAGCGGGGTCTTGACAACAAGTTTCGCGTTTGTGTCTTTCAGCAGGGATTCAAGGAAAGACTTTTCGAGGTTCAGTTCGAGTTTTTCTGCACCTTTCGCATCGCTGTTTGCGATAGCGAGTACGACCTGTGCGGATTTCTTTTCCTTCGCCTGTTTTAAGATTTCCTTCTGGTTGTCTGCTTTCACCGTTACAGTAGCGGTCGTGCCGCTCATCTTAACGGTTGTCGGGGAAGTCGTTACTGCTGAGCCTGCAGCTCCTGTCGTTTCGACTTCGGATTCCGGCATTTCTGCTGCACCTGTGATGGTCGAAAGATTGTACTTCTTCGCCAGTTCATTGAACTTCGCTGCGTCTGCCTCGGTGATGTATTCTTTCTGCTCTTTTGTCAGTTTTTCGTATGCGGAAAGGGCTGCCTTAGCCTGACTGCTGCTTGAGCTGTCGGTCAGGGCGTTCAGCTTCGCCTTTGCATCGTCGATTTCGCTGTAGAATTTCACCTTTTCTTCGACTGCTTTCAGCTTATCGAGTTTTGCTTTATCAATCGTGCCCTGTACGCTGCTTGTTAAGCTGTTATACAGGTCGCGAATGTCTTTGGCTGCGTCTTTCGTGTTTTTGTAGTTTCCGATTTTGATTTTGTCTGCGTCAGGAAGCTCTGCGATGGCTTTTTCGATGGTGTCTTTTGCATTCGTGCTGTTTACCACTTTTAATGCGTACCATGTGCCGCCGTTTGCCTGCGTGTTTCCTTCCTGATTATTCATCGACGGCCAGCGTCTTTCGCCGCAGCCCACATAAATCGTATCGCCTGCCGTAACCGGAATGTACTGCGTCCGCTTATAGAAGCTGCTTCCCTGTACATTGGAGGTTACCTTTTCGTTTAAGAAAATCTTGGTTAAGAAGTTCTTGTTTGCCGCGGTCGGGGTTACCTTGATGTTTGCGGTCTTGCCGGAGATAAGGAGTGTATAGTCATAGCTATTACCGGAAGTTCCGCTTGTAAAGGACGGGGTTAAGGTTCCGCCGCTTACGCTGAGGTCTTTCAGCGTCGTGTTGGAGTTTGCCCATGAGCCGCCGAGGTCTTCGCCATAGCCTTTGGTGGTATACATGATGCGGATTTCGTCTCCGTCTCCAAGCGCGCCGTTTGCAACGGTAAAGTTCCCAAAGCCTTCATTGTTAAACCAGTCGTTTAAGGTTCCCATCCAGCCGGAGCTTGCTCCGCCGTCAAATTCGGCAAGTCCGTTAATTTCGGAGATATAGTTGTTTTCTGCGCCTTTCTGCTCATATCCGAACTTGTTCAGCGCATCGACCACGCAGCTCATCATCGTGGAGTTTTTCGTGATTTCCACATCGGTATTGACGAGAATGCCATCCCAATAGGTCTTCCCGCCCCACTTATCTTTCGGGAAGGTGGTGTTCTCAACGATGACATGTACGGTGCCCAGAGAATCTGCACTCGGTGCAGTCTGTCCTTCCTTGGTTACCTTCGACATCTTGGTGACTGCGTCTTTTCTTGCCTTTGTGACATCATCAATGGTCTGTGCATCTTTAATTGCCTGAATGCCGTCGTTATGTGCCGTTTCAAGCTTGCTCCAGTTGTTGCCGTAGCTTGTCTTATTCTTTTCGTATTCCGCAAAGGCTTCGTCTAAGACGCTAGTTGCAGTAGCTTTTGCTGCTGTAAGGTCTGCGTCCGTTGTCACAGGAGCCCAGTTTAGGGTGATGGTGACATCGTTATATGGCATGGTGAAGCCGAGGTAGGCATCAGGGATGTCAATATTGACTGTGTCTGCGTCTTTTTCTTTATAGCCGGAATCGTCATAGACACGCTGTACATCGCTTACGACTTCCGCTTTTTCCAATCCTTCATAGGAAATGCTCTTAAGCTCATAGGCGGTGTCGCCGACCTTGACTGTCAAATGGCCTTCTGTGCTGTAAAATCCCGCTACTGTACCTTTGGTAGGTGCAATTAAAACAATGCCCAGATTTTCATCACTGATTGTCCAGCCGTCATTTGTTGTAAAGCTGCCGTTTGTATTACGAGTCTGGAAATATGCCGCATAGTCGATTCCTGTATAAAGGCGAACCGCTGTCAGCGGATATGCTTGGCTGAAGGTTTCGGCAAACAGCTCGCTTCTTCCGTCATAACTTCCGAAGGTAAAAGGTGTTACAATATTGATAGCTTTTGTATGGTCATATTTTCCGCCTTCTGCGCGATCCATTTTCGCAGGATTCTCGCGCAGATAGGTAATCATCTTGTTTATGACTGCCTCTGCATCGGCATTATCTGCCTTAACAACCAAGTTCAGCTTATACGCTGCTGCATCTTTCAGGTCTTCTTTCTTATCTGCCAGTTCCTGCATGTAGTCCTTGATTCTTTTGTATTTAGCGTATTCCACTCCTGTGACGAGTTTCTTCTGCTGATAAGCATTCATGCTGTCATAAGTGGAAAACAGGGTCTTAACAATGCTTTCCTCGCCCTTTGTGATAAGCGTTTCATCATCCGGCAGTTTATTCAGGTTTTCACGAAAAACGGCAAGAATTGCTTCATGTGCTTTGCCTGCAGCGTCCTGAATCTCCTGTATTTCTTTCATGGCTTTCTGCTGCGCCTGATGGCTTTCGTCTGCAGTGCTTTTGCTGCTTCCCAAAACCTTTGCCGCATCTTCGTATGCCTTGTCAATCCGAGTCTTTTCTTCTTTCGTGAAGTATTCCGGCTCAGGATTTCCATCTTTATCTTTCTTGGTGCCGTCGTAGTTCAGGTCAAGATCCTTGCAGGCGTTATATACCTTATCCAGTTCTTTTTTCAGTTCTGCGCGGACTTTGCTCGTATCGCCTGCGTCCGCAACCGTAAGCTCCATGTACGGTGCTGCAACCGTTCCGGAATAGAATAGGCTCGCATCCTCATCGTTTTCTCTTGCATCATATGCGGTCACAAGATATTTGCCCGGTTTATATAACTTTATGCTTACTTTACCATCCGCATCCGAGGTTTTCTCAGAAAGAATCGGTGTCTGCGGATAACTTCCGTCCTCATTCATCGGACCGTATACCGCAAGGGTTGCACCTTTATATGTGCTGTAAGCGCCTGTATAGCTCCAAGGATGCGCGGAAGTACGCTCGACGGTCAGCTTGATGTCTTCGCCCGCCGCTACATTCTGACTGTCTTCTTCACTCCCTACAAGACGAAGAATTCCGAGGATATCCGCCATCTTATCCCATTTCACATCACCACGATAGATGTAGTTAAAGACAAAGGTCGGCCAGTCCATGTGAACAAGCTGGATTTCGTCGCCGTCTTTGAGAACATAATTGGTATCTGCAAAATATTGCTGCACACCCGGGGTATAGCCATTCAGCATCCTGCCATTAACAACGGTATGCCAAATGCTGTAGCTATTTGAAGCAAGATATTCGTCTCCCGGCATGCAGCTTATTTGATTCCAAAGTTCCGCAAGCGTTGCACCTGATGTCAGTTCTACTGTCTGCTTCTGCACTTTGTTGTTTTCCGGGTCATTCGTCCAGCTTTTTACCGCTCCTTCAATATTCGTCCACCGGAGATGGTAATCATCGGTATAGCTGAAAGTAACGGTAACCGTTTCTTTTACTGGAGTTAGGCCGTAAGCTGCCGATTGGAAAGCTCTTGCAAGCTTTGCATATTCCTGTGCTTCTGCAGCCGTCATGCTGTTGGAAATCGGGTGCTTCTGTGCATACTCGGTTGCCGCTTTACGGGCAGATACGAAAGTCTTCCCGCTTTCCTCTGTATACTTGCCATTGTTTTCCGTCATATCGTACTGCTTGGCAAGTGCATTGATAGTTTTTAAATTCCATGTGGCATTTGTAACGCTCTCTTTAAACAGAAAAGTAAAATTATTCAGTTCGTCTGCATAGCTGTCTGCTTTTTCTTGATTTGTAGCAATATTTTCTGCGGTCGCGCCGTTTGGATTATCTGCAGATATTGATTCTTCATCAAACAGAGAGTTCAGATATGCCTTTGCTTTTTCGGCAATTTTGCGATAGGCTGCTGCGCTCACATCAGTGCAGTTTTCTAAATATTCTTCCGTATAGTTTCCGTGAGCCTGTATTGCCTCATACAGCTCCGTCGCATTGAGCTGAGTTTTCGGGATGAGGTTTGCGATGGCGGATTGGAGGTTTTTATATGCAGCATCACATTCTTCTTGCTTTACAAATATGCCTTTTGCTGTTTCAAGTGCACCGCCTGCCTTCGTTAATTCATACCAAAAGCCGTTCGTTGGATTTTTATTATCGCGCTCCATTGAAACGCTGCCGTTATATCGGTCATTTTCTTTATAAAAGGTATCTGTATATTTTTCTCCATCCCATACGGTTTTAATCAGTTCATCAATTTTTCTTCTGTCTACCTGCGACTGACCTTCAACTTGAATCAGCAAACCATATTTAGTAGTAAATTTGCTTCCTATAAAGCCCCAAAAATAATATTGAAGTGCACCGGCAGTACAGTTATTATTGAAAAAGGTTTCTCCAAACTTACTTTTCAGGTCTGTTTCGTTTATGAGTGCTGATGAAACCTGTGTATTACTTGTTGTATAAGATCCATTTCCTGTAAATGCCCCTTCTACCTTTACACCGTCTATTTTAAGTATATTATTAGCAGGAGCAATTCTTTTACCTGTAAGATTTCCAAGCCTGAAATCATCATTTATATCTACATTAACAATGTACAGTTTTTCAATTGCAGTTGTTCCGATTGTAACATTATTACATGTAACAACTTTGTTATAACATCCTTCTGAAATTCCATCATAAGTAAAAGTTATATCGGTGGTGTCCGCCCAAGCCGTATCCACGCCCCAGCTTCCGATTCCCATGCCTGTAAACACCATGATAAAGGCAAGCATGAGGGTTAGGATTTGTTTCGTGAGATTTTTGTTTGTTTTTCTCATTCTTTTTCGTATTTCCTTTCTTTGTATTTCGCTTCGGGATAGCTCGGCACGACTGCCTTGCGCTCCCTTGCGATAATCTATGTAAACACTCTTTTGTTGTGTAGTGGTCTTGTCCTCTGCCCCTGTGGGCGATGTCAGCTTTCGGCACCGCCCGGTAAGGATGAAAAGAATTTTAAGTATCAAAAAAACGATGATTGTCTTAACCATCGCCTTTGTGTCTTGTTTCTTTGGCTCCGAAGCGGAATCGAAAAGTATGCGGATAAGAAGCTATCGCCATGCTGCCAATTCTTCGTTTCGGGGTTTGTAGGTCTTCTGACTGATCCATTCATCTGCAGAGGATTTTCCCTTGCACAAACGCATTGCTTCAGCCTTCTCTCGGAGCCATGACAGCTCGTCCAATGACCGATTTTCACCGCACGCAGATTGCTCTGCATGGAAGACAATACTTTAGAAATACAGCTATTTTCGGAATTCTGCCTGCAGCCATCCAATCTCAGATTCACAGATTGCAGGGCGCGGCAGATTCTTTCCATGTCCGGGATTCTCACCCGATTCCCTTGTTCAGCGAACAAGAATGCGTGTCCGATTATTCGGGTCGCGCATTTGCCACAAAAGCCATGCTATGTAATTTTAGGTACAATTGCAGTCGTTTCCTGCGAATCAAGCTTCGCAAAGCTCGCTTTCTTCGGGAAACGTTGCACAAGGAGTTTCCACTGTTTTCTCCGAAAACAGGGACAACTCCATTTACAGTCGGTTTCTGCAATTCAGCCTTCGCTGACGCTCGCCTTCATTGTAAACCTTTGCATTTGACCTACCAACGGTTTTGCTGCCTCGCTTTGCTCAGACAAAACCGGGTTAGGTCAATAAAAAAACCTCTCCTATTCAGCTAAATGCCAAACAAAAGAAGTCCTGATTTCTCTGTATATTCGGTTTGATTGCACGCAAAAAATACCAAGCTATACGGTTGGTTGGTTGGTTGGTTGGTTGGTTG
>CAKQGQ010000025.1 GCA_934233735.1 uncultured Clostridia bacterium
GACTTGATGACTGCGGATTTGCCGAGGCCGGACTCGATAACGTCCGGATAAATCGTGCCCTGAACCAGGAAGTCGACAGCACCGATTTTCTTTGCTTCCTCTTCAAAGACGCGGATGAACTCCTCACCGATGATTTTGCGCTTTGCCTCCGGCTCGGTTACGCCGGCAAGCTTGGAATAAAAGCGCTCTTGTGCGTTCACGCGGATAAAGTTCAGGTCATATGGACCGTTCGGACCGAAGACCGCCTCAACCTCGTCGCCTTCGTTTTTGCGAAGAAGACCGTGGTCAACGAAAACGCAGGTAAGCTGTTTGCCTACCGCCTTCGAAAGCAGCACTGCCGCAACCGAAGAGTCAACGCCACCCGACAGGGCGCAAAGCACTTTGCCGCCTGCGACTTTTTCGCGGATTTCGCGGATGGTCGTTTCCACGAAGCTGTCCATCTTCCAGTCGCCTTTGCAGCCACAGACTTTGAGGACAAAGTTCTGCAGCATCTTGAAGCCTTCCACGGAGTGCATAACTTCCGGGTGAAACTGCGTCGCATAGAAGCCCGCCGCAGCATTTTCCATAGCAGCTACCGGGCAGACCGGCGTGTGTGCCGTCACTTTGAAGCCGGAAGGCACCGTTTCGATATAGTCAGTGTGGCTCATCCACATAATCGTATTGCCAACCGTACCACAGCCCGTCGTTTCCGGGCCGCCAACACCAAGACCGGAAAGCAGGCCGCTGCGGTCATCAACCGTAACCTCGGTTCTGCCGTATTCACTGACCGGAGCCGTCGCAACCTTGCCGCCGAGCTGGTGAGCAAGAAGCTGCGCGCCGTAACAGATTCCGAGCACCGGAATGCCAAGCTTGAAAACCTCCGGATTGCACTGCGGGGAGTCCTCCCCGTACACGCTGTTCGGACCGCCCGTCAAGATAATCCCGGACGGAGCCAGCGCCTTCAGTTCATCCGTCGAAATCGTGTAAGGATGAACCTCGCAATATACATTACATTCACGGACGCGACGGGCAATCAGCTGGTTGTACTGTCCGCCGAAGTCCAAAACTACGATATTTTCTCTCATAAAATTAACCTCAGCTACTTAATCACATTTCCGGACGCGTCTTTGAGGATAACATCGTGCGCGCCGCCTTCCACGATGGATGTCGCCGAAACAAGCGTCAGCTTCGCCTTTTCCTGCAGTTCTTTAATCGAAAGCGCACCGCAGTTGCACATCGTGGATTTTACTTTTGTGAGGGAGAGGTTCACATTGTCGTGAAGTGAGCCGGCATACGGAACATAGGAGTCAACGCCCTCTTCGAACTTCATGCGTGGGTCGCCGCCGAGGTCGTATCTCTGCCAGTTTCTTGCACGGTTGGAGCCTTCGCCCCAGTATTCTTTTACATAATTACCATTTATATTCAATTTATTAGTCGGAGACTCATCAAAACGCGCAAAATATCTGCCGAGCATGATGAAGTCCGCGCCCATGGCAAGCGCAAGCGTCAGGTGGTGATCGTAAACGATTCCTCCGTCGGAGCAGATCGGAACATAAATTCCGGTTTCTTTGAAGTATTCGTCACGAGCCGCTGCAACCTCGATAACCGCCGTCGCCTGTCCGCGGCCGATGCCCTTTTGTTCACGCGTAATGCAGATGGAGCCGCCGCCGATACCGATCTTCACGAAGTCCGCCCCAACGTCCGCAAGGTAGCGGAAACCTTCGCCGTCAACGACATTGCCTGCACCGATCTTCACACTGTCGCCGTATTTTTCGCGCACCCAGCGAATCGTATCTGCCTGCCACTCACTGTAACCCTCGGAACTGTCGATGCAAAGCACATCCACGCCCGCTTCAACCAGTGCTGGGATTCTTTCCTCGTAGTCACGCGTGTTGACGCCTGCGCCTACAACATATCTCTTATGCTCGTCCAAAAGTTCGTTCGGATTATCCTTGTGCGAATCATAGTCTTTGCGGAAAACAAAATGCGTCAATCTCTGATTTTCGTCGATAATCGGAAGTGCGTTCAGCTTATTATCCCAAAGAATGTCATTCGCTTCACTCAAGGTGATTCCCGACTTTCCGTAAACGAGTTTTTCAAACGGAGTCATAAAGTCGCTGATCGGCGTGTCCATTTCCATTCTGGAAACGCGGTAGTCTCTGCTCGTCACAAGTCCGAGAATTCTGCCTTCTGCCGTGCCGTCGTCCGTGATTGCAATTGTGCTGTGACCTTTAAGCTCCTTGAGCTCGAGCACATCGCGAAGTGTCTGGTCCGGTCTGAGGTTGGAGTCGCTGGTCACGAATCCCGCCTTGTGCGTCTTTACGCGGCGCACCATTTCCGCCTGGTTTTCTATCGACTGTGAGCCAAATATAAAAGAAATTCCACCTTCTTTCGCAAGCGCGACCGCCATTTTGTCATCGGAAACGGCCTGCATTACAGCAGAAACTAATGGAATGTTCATTGTGATTTCGGGTTTTTCGCCCTTTTTGAATTTTGTTACCGCAGTTGCCAGCGAAACCGCTTCGACGCGGCATTCCTTGCCGGAGTAGCCCGGAACTAAAAGGTATTCGTTAAATGTTCTTGATGGTTCTTCAAAGTAAAACGCCATTTTCTCCTCACTTTCTTCTCTTTTGGTTTCTATAAAAATTCTTTTCTTAACAAAAATATTACTAATTATTGTATACCAAAATCCTCTTTTTTTCAAGAGTTTCGCAAGAGAATCTCGCCAGATTCTGAGGAAAAAAATGCCGCTCGCACAGTCGATTGAATCAACTGTGCGGGCGACCCCCATGGAGTATTCGCCTATCCGCGCCACTTATAGCTTGTTTTCGCGAAGATTGGTTCGCAGATGTACAGAATTGCCGGCATCATGAAGATACATACAATTGCCGAAATGACTGCACCTCTTGCAAGCATGATGCAAAGCGAACCAATCAGGTCGATGCTCGATACGAACGAAACGCCCAGGGTCGCGCAGAAGAGCACGAGCGCACTGGTGATAATCGATCCGTATGAGGTGTTCATCGCGATACGGATTGCTTCACGACGATCATGACCGCTCTGGATTTCCTCACGGAATCGGGTCGTAACCAAAATCGCGTAGTCAACCGTCGCGCCAAGCTGTACGCAGCTGATAACGGTCGGCGCGATGAACGGCACCTCCGTACCAAGGAAGTACGGGCATGCCTGATTGATGAAAATCGCCAGCTCAATGGTCGCAACCAGCACCACCGGAACCGAAATCGACTTGAAGGTCAAGGCGATAATCAGGAAAATCGCTAAAATCGAAATATAGTTCGTCGTTACGAAGTCCTTTGCGGTGACATCAATGAGTTCGTCGGTCATCGCTGCCTCACCCGTAACGAGCGCATTCGGATCGTATTTTTTCACAATGGAGCGAATCTCGTCAAGCTGCTCGGCAACCGCATCCGAAGCGGTATCGTACTCACTGTTTACCATCAGCATCTGATAGCCGCCCTGCTTGAGCATGCTCTTTGCTTCGTCAGGGATGAAGAAATCCGGAATTCCCGTGCCCAGAATCGAGTGATAGGAAATCAGATTCGTCACGCCGTCAACATCCTTCAGCGCGCTCTCCATCACATTCATATCCGTCGAAACGATGTCGTCCGAAAGCATGATGAAGTGCGAAGTTGCCATGTCGAAGTCGTTTTTGAGTTTTTTGTTCGCCACGATGGATGGAATGTCCTGCGGCAGAGATTCGTCCAGCTTATAGTAAACCGTCGCATGGTTTTCCGCATAAATCGAAGGCAGGAAGAGCAAAAGGAAAATCACCGCAATCAGCTTTCTGCGGCGTATAACCCAATCGTTCGCCTTCGCCAGATTCGGCACGAAAGTCCGGTGTTTGTACTTTTCCATCGGTCCGTCGAGAATCAGGATAAAGGACGGCAAAATACAGATAACCGTTGCAACGCCAATGATAACGCCCTTTGCCATAACCAGTCCGATATCCCGGCCGAGCGTCAGCCGCATGAAGCAAAGCGCCAGGAAGCCCGCAACCGTCGTTAAACTGCTGCTGGAAAGCGACGCAAACGCCGCCTCAACCGCACGCGCCATCGCGTCACGCTCATCCTCGTAATTCGGCTTTTCCTCCTCGTACCGCTTATACAGGAAAATTGAGTAGTCCATCGTAACCCCCAGCTGCAGCACCGCCGCAATCGCCTTGGTTATGTAGGAGATTTCACCGAAAATGATATTTGTTCCGAAATTATACAGGATTGCAAACCCGATGTTTACCATCAAAATCGCCGGAAGCACCCACGATTCAAACGCCAGTCCCAGCGCAATCAGCGACAGGATTACCGCCAGCAAAACGAACATCGGAAGTTCTTTGTCAACTAAATCCCTTGTATCTTTGATGACCACGGAGAAGCCTGCGAGGAAACACTTTTCGTTGCAGATTTTGCGAATTTCCGTAATCGCGCTCATCGTCTCATCCGAAGCTCCGGGTCTGTCGTATTGTATAATCATCATGGTCGCATCGCCCGAGAAGAACACATCCCGGAATTCCGCCGGAATGAAGTTTGTCGGAATCTGAATACCTACCATGTTGGACAGCCAGACAGCGTTGCTGACGCCATCGACCTCCTGAATCCGGTTTATCAAATCGTTGGAATAGCCTGACGGCATCCCATCAACAATCAGCATGCTGGTCGCCGCCATTTTGAACGGCTCCTCTAAAAGCTTTTCGCCCTGCGCCGCCTCCGAGTCTTGCGGCAGATAGGTCAGAATGTCGTAGTTGATGCGCGTTCCAATTATGCCAAGCAGTGCCGGAATCAGCAAAATCACCCCGATGAAGGCAACCAGTTTCGGCTTTCTGGTCAGTCTGCGTGCAATTTTTTCTACCAAAATAATCACCCCGCTTCCTAACTAAAAATGCCTGTTATAAATGCCCAAAGGTCCTTAAACATCTGCGCAATGCGCCCGAAGAATGTGCTGTTATCCGCATCCGTCGCAGCCTCTGCCGCTGCTGCTTCCGTATCTACTTTGATTTCCTGCGAGCGAATCAAAACCTGAACCGACTGCGGGTGGTCGTTTTTCGTCGAAGTCAGCGATACCGGCTTCGCCGATGCATCCATGTTCAAAAGGTTATCCACATCGCCCGTGTGGTCGTTCCAAAGTCTCTCAACAATGTCGCTGATATCGTTCTTCGCCGCCTTCACATCCCCGGTCGTGTCGGTGCTCTTTGCGGTCTTGCGAAGCGTCTGCGCCAGGCCCTTCAAAGCCTTCTTCGTACCCTGATCAAGGTCATCGTCCGCTGATTTCAAAAGCGACTTCAAATCCTTCAGGAATTTGTTGAGGTTCTTCAGGGATGTCTGCGCGGTTTCTGCAATTTCTTCACACTCTGCCAAAGTACCTTTTGCCTCAGGGATATATTTGTTGACTGTCTTGTTTAACTCATCCAAATCGTCCATGATTTCTTTTGTTTTTTCTAAAAGTCTGCTTGTTTCCAGCATAAGATTGCTTGCGGAAGAAAGCGTTGCCTCTGATTTATAGAGCAAAGAATTCAAGCTGAGCGATAAGCTGCTTAAATCAGTGCAGACATTGCTGAGGTCTCCGAGCATTGCCTTCGTCATCGGGCTGAAATCTTCCATGGACTTTTTCAGCTGTGAAACCGTCATATTCGTACTCTTCAGCAAAGAGTTTACTGCCTCAGCCTGCTCGAGCTGCGCCTGAAATTCGTCACTCTTTGACTGCTGATATAGGTATGCAAGTGTTTTCGCTTGCTCAAGTGCCATTGCAGGTGCTTTCTGTGCAGCCACATCCTCCGCAACACCGCTGTCTATCAGTTCCTTTTTTATCTTCGGAGTCAATTTTTCCGTCATAAAGGCAACATAGCCCTCGGTTGACGGCGTCTGCCCTGTAGCCGCACATGTCTTGATATACGCATCGTATAAAGTTGTTGCTGTTTCCGTATAAGACTTAATCTCCGAAACCGTCAAGCCCTTAATCGTGATTTCCGTATCGCCGCCAATATCTTCAGAACCGAGCTGCTTTTCAAGGTCACTGAAAGAACTGCTCATCGCAGACAGCGTCTTTCTCATGCTCAGCAAATCACTTGAAAGATTTGCGGTGTCCTTCTGAAGCTGAGTAGTGTCATTTCTTCTGAATTTTTCGAGGTCATACGAAATGTTGTCCAGTTCTTCCGATATATTGCCGATATTGCTCTTTAACTTATATGCCTTATCGTGAAGTGTATTTACACTGTCCGTGATTTCATCAAAAGCCTTACGCAGAGTTGAAATATGCTCCTTCGCCGGCTCAAGCTGGTCTGTCAGCTTCGTCAAGTCGTCGAGTGAAACATCGATGTCATCCTCAACCGTGCCTTTGCCGTCGGAAATCGTCTTGCGGGCATTGTTCAGCTGGTCTAAGCCGTCTGCCGCTTCTCTAAGGCTTCCGCCCATGTTGCCGACCGAATTCAGCAGAATATCCAGACTGTTATTCAGTTTCTGATAATCATTTTCGATGCTGTCCTTATCATCCGCCAGTCCGCTGAGCATATCAAGCTGCGACAAAGTTGCAGGAACCATCAAATAGGTCATTCCGCCGAAAGAAAAGTCCTCAGAACCAACACGGATTGTAAAGTGATTTTCCTCTCCCGGAAGACATACGAAGAGCACAACTCTCAGGTTACCAATCAGCTGCACCTGTGCGCCCTCAGCTTCCAGCGACAGGATGTCATCCTGATTGAAAATTGCCATTGCCTCAAGCGTATAATTGTTCTTCGCATACTTTCCTGCCTTATCGTTCGGCACGAAATCCAAATCTATATCCACCACGCCTACTTTACCGGCAAGATCTTCCGCCTTAGTCGGTACGCCGTTCAGCTTGTAGCTCATGGAAATTGTCCAAGGAAGCTTTTCAAACGGCTTTGTGGTCTTTCCTTCAAAGTAAAAATGATTCGGTACGCTGTCCCCAAAATCGAAAACCGTCTTTCCGTTTTCGGTCTTTGGTACTGTACCATCCGTCAGATTATTTATTTCATCATATGTACCATAATCGGTGAGCTTATTCACACCGTTCATGGCATAACTTTTCACGACGCTGCCTTCCGTAAGGTTGCCGTAATAGTCCATTGTAGCATAATATGCTTCGTCACAAGTCGGGCTTACTCCGTCTCCTATCTTCTCGGCTGCATATGCGCTGGCAGTGCCTGCAGGCATCAGTGTGAACGCTGTCGTTACCGCAGCGATTAAAGCCCACGCTGTGACACTTTTAAAAAACTTGCGACCCATATTCAGTCTCTCCTCTCCCCAAAAAATGCTTAAGAGTACCGAAGGACAAGCCTTCGGTACTCAAAATTGATCAGTTTTTATTGAGTTTTATTACACTCTTAAGAAATTGTACTAAAAATTCTCAAAATTATTTAGCAACTCTGCGAGCCTTGTTGGACCAGTCAGAAGTGATCTTCTTACCTTCAACCATCTTATAAGCTCTAACTTTGTAGTAGTATCTAGTACCCTTCTTCAGACCCTTAGTGTTCTTGTAAGTCTGCTTCTTAGTTGTGAATGCTTTCTTGTAGCCCTTGGAGTGCTTAGTTGACTTCCAAACTTCATAACCATCGATATCTGCAGAACCCTTTACAGTCCATTTAACTGTGATGGAGCCCTTCTTAGCAGTTGACTTAGCAGTGATCTTTAATTCCTTAACAGCCGTAGCATCCTTATCTGTCGCAAGCTTTTCAAGCTCAAGATAATAAGGGTAGTCTGCATTTAATTCTAACTGCTGTCTTTCAGTTAAAGCATTGTATGCTTCTACTGCAACCTTAATCTGTGCAGCAGTTGCACCCGGCTTGATTGCTGCATTTAATAATCTCTTTGCATTTTCGATTTCAGCTTTGTAAACATTATTGAAATAGTCAACTACATTGGCAGTATCATTGATGTCGATAGCAAGCTTGGAAGCCTTGTCAACCTTAGCATAATCGTCACCGAATTTTGGTTCGTTCCAAGCTTTTCCGATATATCCATCGTCTTTAACTGCTTGAACTTCATCCTTGAGGGCTTCTCCCTTAGCAACTAAAGCATTAATTTCAGCCTTAAGAGCAGTATATTTCGGTAAGTTTTCATCTGCACCATTGTCAACTTCGTCAATCTTCTTAACTAAAGCTTCTGCTTCATCATCAATAGCATCCTTAACTAAGCCGATTACTTTATCGTATTTCTGTTCTAATACGCTCAGGTTTGCGATTTCCTTAGCACCTGCAAGGTCAATATATTCTGCATATGCATCATATGCTGCTTTAACTGCATCCTTATCAGCTGCTGTCAGTTTTGTAAGAGCCGGAAGATCATCAATCTTCTTCTCAACAGCTTTCTTCATGTCTTTCAGTTCGTCATCGGATTTAGCACCTGTCACTAAAGCCTGAGCTTCTGCATAAGCTACCTTAACTGCATCTACAGTATTAGCATCATCAATCTTTGCTTCGCCCTTATCGTACAGAGGAGTTTTTTCTGCATTAGGCATTCCAGCGTATGCCTGGCTGTAATCACTCTGCTTGTCTAAAAGTTCGTAGTTCTGTTTGATGAATCCCGGTAAAGCAGCCTTATAAGCATCTCTTGCTTTCACAACATCTGCTCTGTCATCTTCTTTCAGAAGCTTACCGAAGTCTTCAGCAGCCTTCTTCATGATGGATTCAATTTCTGCATAAGACTGAGCATCCTTTAATGCATCAATAGTATCGCTTGCGATATCATCCCAATCGTCTGCAGATTCAGCTGCATAAGTACCCTTCAGATATACAAGATCAGCTTCAGCAGTCTTGTCAGCACCGTAAGAAACTTTCTTTGTAACAGCACCCTTTGCTAAGCCGTTTACATACATTTTTTCTGCTGCTGTATCGATAGCATCTCTGAAATTAGTATAGCCATACTTAGCATTGTCTTCCATTAATTTTTCTAATGCGTTAGCTTCAGTCACATCATAAATGTCTGCCGCAGCTTCTACGATATAACCTTTTGCATTATCCTTGAATCCAGCTTTGAGATCGCCATATACGAAATCTTCTGCCTTCTTAACAGCTTCGTCAACCTTAGCATCATTATACTGTTTGATTCCGCCATAGTACATGTTCTTTAACTTAGTACCTTCTTTTACAACATCTGCATATTTGTCAGCAGCATCTCCGGCTTTATCTAACGTAGTAAAGTACTCGTTCTGGTCAACAGTATTGCCAGTCTTATAGAGCGCTTCAACTGCTGCAACCTTAGTTGCAATGTTTTTATCGTCATAGTTATTAGCGTATGCAGTTACAACTGTCTTGGAATCATTGATTGCCTTTACCATTGCGTTGTAGATTGCTGTAGCTTCTGCCTTTGTAACCTTAGTGTTGTTAACTACTGCTACATCAAAGAACTTACCGTCCTTAGAATTCTTAGTGTTTTCATCCCAGAATTCTTTGGAACCAGTTGCAGTTGTTAAAGCAGCAATGCTAATGTTGTTAGCATTCTGGAAACCATCTACAAAGAGTGCTTTTGCAAGGTCATATCCAGCTTTTGCATATGCATCGACTGCGGAAGCAACATCTGTTGCGTCGGAAATGTTGTTGAAGTCTTCATCAGCAAGTGTAGGGATTGTAACACCGTCATAAGCAGCATATGCAGCTTCATAAGCAAGACGCTTCTGTGCATCGGTCTTATTTTTATCCTTATCTGCATCGTTTACATATGTCTTAGCATCATCTCTGATAGCCTGGATAACATCTGCTGCGGTAAGCTTAGTGCCGTTTTTATCAACTGTACCGATAATCTGACCATTTTCTCTGTCTGCTGCTGTATAATCATAGTTCTTATCTTTGTCGTTATACTTAGATGCATCAAGAGCGTTTAACTTGTCTAATACAAGCTGTTTAGTCAGAGGAGCCTGAGTTTCTTCAAGCTTATCTACTCTTTTCTCTAACTCTGCTGTCATACCAGCCTTTGTTGTGCAGTCGTTTCCATTAAGTATTGTAGCTTTACTTACAATATCCTTATCCGGTTTAGAATCTGTTGGATAAGTGTTATCCTTATTTAACTGGTCGCGGATTGCTTTATCCATTGCATCAGTTAAATCTTCAATAACAGCATCTGCTGCTGCAGTTAAAGCTGCTTTTGAATAGCCAGCTACAACATCTTTGGTCTGTTCCTTAAAGTTAGTAGTATCTACGAAACCTTCGTTGTTGAAGCTGTAAGCGTTGAGTGCCTGAGCTTTAGCTGTTTCTAAGTAGCCAAGCTGAGCTGTCTTTTCCGCCTGAAGGGCTTCTGACCACTGATCAAGCGTATAGCTTTCATCTGCTGCGAAAGCAACTGTGCTTCCGAAGCTGAAAGTGAATACAACAGCGATTGCTAAAAGCACTGTTAATACTTTTTTCATTTTTAGAATTCCTCCCTTTTAATTTTTTTGCTCATATTGTAAGGCTTTGTGAAAATGGACATAGTCCCACAACATACTACAATATGAAATAATTCCGTTATAGTTTACCAAAAGGTTACGGGCTTTGCAAGTGTTTTTTCTGTGAAAAACAATGTTTTTCGCAAGGCTTCCTCCCTGTCACCGCAAAGGGCCTCATTGAACCTCTCACTATTAACTCCATTAAGCGGGGGAAAAGGTTACATGGTTTTTGAAAAAAATTTAAAAAATTTTGAGAAAGTTCTAAACGAGATGAAAAGACTGCCAATTTCTCAGCAGCCCTTAATATGTAGGTATAATCATTCTAAAAACAAATACGGGGGACGCACCACTCTATATCCGTCTTCTGCAGATATATTTTTCTTTTTCATAGAAGTAATTTGTTCAATATATACTTCATAGGTATTATGCAATGAATTTAGAATTTCAATTATACTATCCTTTGGATTACGTTTCTTATAATATAAAATGGTTGCGACTATCGAATTAACATATCTGTATAACCGTAAACTGATATGCTCTAACGAATCGTCCATGCTCTTGGCAGAATGAATCAACTGATTACGTAACCGATAAATACAATCCAAATCATGTATGATACTATCATGATATTCAGATACTGCCTTTTCTAATTTTTCCGGTTCGGTAACCAACATAATCAACTCTCGCATTTCCCTTTCTAAAATAACATGAAAAGACAAGTCGGTTAATACATTTTCATATAGTTCTTCACTTTGTAAAAACTGTACCATTTTTAATGTGTTGAATCCATTATCTTCCTTACAATAATTAATAAAATCTATGCATTCCGAATGTTTTTCTTTGCTTTTATTCTCTATTGTATAGTTTAATCTTTCCCAAAAGATATTCATTTTATTTTTTATGTAGAATAAGGCAAATGATTCTGAAACTAATACC
The DNA here is from genome assembly GCA_934233735.1 of uncultured Clostridia bacterium. Classification (GTDB taxonomy): domain Bacteria; phylum Bacillota; class Clostridia; order Peptostreptococcales; family Anaerovoracaceae; genus CAG-238. The sequence goes on from CAKQGQ010000025.1 coordinate 11,302, forward strand.
CTTGCCTTCTCAATAATTGAGTTTTTAGGGAATGGATATATAACATACTCTAAAGCTGACCAAAAATTCAAATATTGATTTTGGATATTATAGTTTTTTGCCGAATGTAAGGTATGAAGCACTCTTTCTAGTACATCAACATCTTCATTCTTCATGCTATCCTTCAATTCAATAAATCTATTTAGTTGGTTTGCGCGAGCATTGTCAGAATAATTTATTAAACGCGTATAATCCACTTTTCGTATATCAACTTTATATAACTCGTCTTGTTTAATACAACCAATACTTGCATTTTCATGAATCGCATCTGTTACATTTTGCCACATAGAAAATAATTCTTTATCCATTGCAAACTCTTTTTTCGCCATTGCTATTGCTTTATAATAATCAGCCGCTTCATATATTTTAGATGCATATGTTTCTTCTTTCCAAGCCCATTTCTGTTTAAATTGATTAAAAACTTCTTTCATTTTTATATCAAAATGCTTTTTTAAAAGTTGCTCCGCCATCTCTTTTTGACTTTCACTTTTTATTCTATATGGTATGATAATTTCATATTTTTGTTTTATGCCATCCAAATCTTCTAAACGTTTTATATATTCGTTTAAACATTTATTTTCTATTGCTGTATACAGCTGACTATCTCGTATATTTTCTTTATACCATTCATACAAAAAAACAAGTGAATAGCCTTGATACAATAAATCACTCACAAAGGCTTCTATGAGTAAATCAACGCGCCCATAAGATAATTCCTTTTGCAAACATTTCACATATTGACCGCTTATATTTTGAGATTGCAACTTTTTTTGCAAGGTCTTTAAACTTACGAATACCTCATACGCTGTTTTTCCCTCCGTTTTCTGGGGGTCAATCAAATGACATATTCTATCAAAATCTCTTTTATACTCATCCAATTCATAAAACGGATGTCGTTTCAATTGAAAGGCAAGACTATCAAGAAGAGCCTTATATGATTTCTCCAATTTATCCATGCCGATTGCCGTACTATTCATTTCCATATAAGTATCTATACATATTTGTAATGATAGTTGTAAACTTTCTAATCTTTTTTCCTCAAATATATGAAAAGAATTATTCAACATATCGGGCAATTTAAATATGAAATATTTTTGCGATGAAAACACTTTTTCTTCCATGTTACTCGTTCTCCTTACTATCCTACACACCTATCTGCTATAATGCTCCTGCGCTATAACTTACCACTATCAAAAACAGCTTGACAAAAGTTCTGTTTTCTACTAAAATATTAACAGGCGAAGATACTTAGTTATGGAATCGGCTACTCGGGTAGTTCCCCCATTTCTACTGTATCTTTTTATTTTGCATTTTTTCTATACTTTTTTATATAATATTTAATAGAGAAAGATGCTTATATACAAAATGGGTTGCTAGGGCAATTCCCTTGCATATACTGCATCTTTTTTAATTGCCGCTTTAATATCTATATTTTTTCACTTTGACATAATCGCTCCTTTAATCGAGTAGGGGCTAACTCGTAGCCCCTCTCACACCACCGCGCCTGCCGTTCGGCACGCGGCGGTTCAATTCAAATAATAATCCAAACAGCTTAGGAGTCCTCGCCTTGCGAGGATTTCTTTGCTTATGAGGTGTAATCCCGTAGTCTTTGCGACCGCTTGATAGTGGTCTGCAAATCCTGCGAATTGCTTCGCCATCCACATAGGTGCTCCCAATTTTCGAAGCCCCCATAGGCGTTTTTCTCTTGTCTTCCACTGTTTCCATATGACAATCCGCATTCTCGTCCGCAAATGCCCGTCTATCTTCTTGAGAGCTTCCTTCATGCTCCCCATTCTGAAGTAGTTAATCCACCCCCGAATGACTTGATTCAGTTTCTCAATTCGATAATCCATACTTACAGACCAACTCCGTTTCGTCAATTTCTTTAGCTTTCTTTCAAAGTGCTTGATGGAGTCTTGGTGCGGTCTTGCTTTCCAACCGTCTTGTCCTTTCCAAAACCCAAAGCCCAGGTATTTCAGCTTATTTGGTTGTGTAACTTTTGTCTTTGTCGCATTTACCTTAAGGCTCAGTTTTCTCTCTATCCACTTCGTTACCGTTGCCATCACTCTGTTTGCGGCGGCACTGCTTCCGACTGCAATAATGCAGTCATCGGCATATCTTACGAAGTGAAGTCCTCTTGCTTCCAGTTCTTTATCAAGCTCATTCAGCATGATATTGGATAACAGAGGAGAGAGGTTCCCTCCTTGTGGTGTTCCTGTCAGGCTCTGTTCATAATTCCCCTCTACCATCACGCCCGCATTCAGATATTTCCTTATGAGTGATTCTGTATCGGGGTCATTTATGAGTTTATGTACAAGTCCCATCAGTTTGTCCTGCGGCACATTGTCAAAGAATTTCTCAAGGTCGATATCCACAACATAGGTGTATCCGTCATTGAAGTATTCCAGTAATTTAACGACTGCCTGCTGTGCCCTCCGCTTTGGTCGGAATCCATAGCTGTAATTACTAAAGTTCGGTTCTGCAATCGGTGTTAGGATTTGGGCGATTGCCTGCTTCCTCAACCGTCATTCCGTCGATTCCGCCTGCGCCTTTCTTGGATTTTACCTTCTCAAGTGCCTTTGTCATATTCTCATCACTGAGAATTTCTTCTAACAGTTTTGACATTTGGATTTGTCTCCTTTCTTCGTTATGTTCCGCTCCCTTTAACCCTATCTCCTATGGAAGTTTCTCTCCATATACGACTTCGTTACTTCTTTCCGCGTCGGGTATGGTTACGGACTTTCGCAAGTCCATTTGACTTGAACTGTTCAGCCCTTCGCTCCCTCTCCATTACAGAGACTTCTTCACTACTATGGCTTCTGCTGACTTCTCACAGTTCGTTGTTACTGCGGATTTCTCCGTCTGTGAGACCTCACGGGATAAGCCGCCTATCTTTCCTCGTCTACCTGCCTAATCTACCTGCATAGGTTACGGTTGCCTTTTGGACTTCGTGGCTGCTGGCCCACTTATCCGCTATGCAAGCCTTCGTATTAGGTTTCTGTTCGTCAGGCTACGATTTTGCTATTGCTTCTTCTCGCCCACACCTCGCGATGTGAACCTTGCAAGTCGCTTTCAGGTTCGCTGCGAGCTGCGCCCCTTGTGGACTTTCACCACAGACGAACGGCATGCCCGTCATACCACTAAAAAGAGCGCCCTTGGTTAGAATTCTAACCGCAGGCACTCATTGTCATCAGTGTATTTTCAAATAGCTAAATAGCCGGCAGTTCTTATAATGCTTCCACCTCTTCGGCAGAAAGCCCGGTTGCCTTGATAATCTCAGTCATACCTACACCAATTTCTTTGAGGTTCTTCGCAATTTCACGCTTTTCTTTTGCGGCGCCAATGGCTTCACCCTCGCTGCGGCCTTCGGCGAAGCTTTTCCGCTCGTGCTCGTTCAAAATATACTCGAATGTCATGTATTTTTTCCTCCATTCGTCCGAATTGAACTTCCTGACGCGCTCGTCAATCATGCGCGTCAGCTCCGAAGCCTGATTTTTCCTCGGGTCATTCAGATACGCGTAAAATGGCTTCAGCGTCTCCGGGATCTTCGCCGGAGAACAGGTCGTGTTCAACACTATTGTATACGATAAATCTTTCAGAGGCAAGCTTTTTTCCACATCCCAAGAGCGGAAAAAATAGACAGGTTCGTCTATATGAAAGTGGTCGAAGGTGCAAATGAAGATAACGTAACTCGGCTTGAGATTTTCGTAAGGCTGTCCTTGCTCCAGAAAGTCCAAATCAATGTTGGCATGATAGTATCTTGCGCGTTTATCAATCTTGGAATCGTTGTCAGTCTGCATCTCAATATCGGCCCAGAGTTTTGAGCTTTCAACGAAGGCGTCGAATCGCACACCGTGCGCATCCGTCCCGAGCTTTAGTGTTTTCTGCGTTTCAACGCGTAGGTTTTCGAGTGCGTCTGTTTGCTCCGAATCTTTATCGGCAGCTTCGCTTTCGTCCATACTTCCGTCTTCCTCTTCGTCAATCGCAGAGTTATCGACAAACGGGTTGTCAGACCTCTTAATGCGGATGGCTCCGATTTCCTCGTTCGGCAGAATCAGTTCCAGAAGCGCGCGGCAAATCTTCGGACTTCGCATAACATTCATGAAAATTTTATCATCCGTAAACGGAAGAAAATTAGGGGAATCATAGATGGAGTTGTCTCTATTATTTTCATACATAGTTGCTTCTCACTTTCCAAGAGTTACGCTCGCGCGACAGCGCACTCTTACATGAAAGAAATAACGGACTTGCCATGGCGGAAAGTGTGTTCGACGATTTTACGGAGGATAGCGCTAGGCCGCTTTTTTATAAAAGCGCCAAACACATACAGATTCTGTAAACTAATAATAGCATAATATGGAATTAAATGCAAGACATATACTGGAATTTGTATCCATGGAAATTTCGTCATATTCTGATGAATTCCGACAAAATTCGACAGTATGAGGCGGGAAGGGACATATAAAAAGAGCCCCCTTGGTCAGAGTTCTAACCTTAGGTGCTCATCGCCATCAGTGTATTTTCAAATAACCGGCAGTTCTCACAGTGCTTCCACTTCTTCTTTAGAAAGCCCGGTTATCTTTTCAATAACTTCTTTCGCAATGCCTTCTTTAATCATGCTTTTCGCAATTTCGCGCTTTTCCTGCGCCACACCCTCACTGCGGCCTTTTTCCAGCCCAATGGCTTCGCCCTCACTGCGGCCTTGCTCCATGCCCAGTTCCAAACCTTTGCGCTCGCGCTCGTTCAACATATATTCGAATGTCATGTACTTCTTCCTCCAACCGTCAGAATTGAACTTCCTGACGCGCTCGTCAATCATGCGCGTCAGCTCCGAAGCCTGATTCTTCTTCGGGTCATTCAAATACTCGTAAAAAGGCTTCAGTGTCTCCGGAACCTTCTCCGGAGAGCATTTCGTGTTCAATACTATTGTATACGATAAATCGTCAAGCGGCAAGCCTTTTTCCACATCCCACGAGCGGAAAAAATAGACAGGCTCGTCTCGTTTAAATCGGTCAAAAGTGCAGATGAAGATGACATAACTCGGCTTTAGGTTTTCATAAGGCTGTCCCTCTTCCAGAAAGTCCAAATCCATGTTGGCATGATAGTATCTTGCGCGTTTGTCAAGCGGGGGCTTTTCACCGGTCTGCATCTCGATTTCTGCCCACAGTTTGTCACTCTTGAGAAACGCATCAAAACGCACACCGTGTGCATCGCTTTCAAATTTCAAGGTTTTCTGGGTTTCCGTTCTTAAGTTCGACAGAATTCAGCAGTACGAGGCTGAAAGGAACATATAAAACCCCTCTTCCGTAGATTTTGGTTATTTACCTTGTCTACTTAAGAGGGATCATATCAACCGCAGGCACTCCTTGTCATCTGTGTATTTTTAAATAGCGAAATAACCGGCAGACTCTACAGTGCTTCCACCTCTTCTTTAGAAAGCCCGGTTGCCTTGATAATCTCAGTCATACCTACACCAATTTCTTTGAGATTCTTCGCAATTTCACGCTTTTCCTGCGCAGCACCAATGGCTTCGCCCTCACTGCGGCCTTGCTCCATGCCCAGTTCCAAACCTTTGCGCTCGCGCTCGTTCAACATATATTCGAATGTCATGTACTTCTTCCTCCAACCGTCAGAATTGAACTTCCTGACGCGCTCGTCAATCATGCGCGTCAGCTCCGAAGCCTGATTCTTCTTTGGGTCATTCAGATACTCGTAAAAAGGCTTCAGTGCCTCCGGAACTTTCTCCGGAGAGCATTTTGTGTTCAATACTATTGTATACGATAAATCGTCAAGCGGCAAGCCTTTTTCCACATCCCATGAGCGGAAAAAATAGACAGGCTCGTCCTTTTTAAAACGGTCAAAGGTGCAGATGAAGATGACATAACTCGGCTTTAGGTTTTCATAAGGCTGTCCCTCTTCCAGAAAGTCCAAATCCATATTGGCATGATAATATCTTGCGCGTTTGTCAAGCGGGGGCTTTTCACCGGTCTGCATCTCGATTTCTGCCCACAGTTTGTCACTCTTGAGAAACGCATCAAAACGCACACCGTGTGCATCGCTTTCAAATTTCAGGGTTTTCTGCGTTTCCGTTTTTAAGTTCGACAGAGCATCTTTTGGTTCACTCTCATCCTCGGCATCGTCAAGAAACGGGTGCTGTGAATTCATAATTTTAATTTCTCCGAATTCCTCATCAGGCAGGACGAGTTCCAAAATCCCGCGACAAATTTCCGGACTTCGCATGACATTCATAAAGATGTTATCATCTGTAAACGGAAGAAAGTTGGGGGAATCATAGATGGAGTCATCTCTATTGTTTTCGATCATAATTTTTTCTCGCTTTCCAAGAGCTACGCTCGCGCGGCAGCGCACTCTTACATTAAAGAAATATTGGATTTGCCATAGTACATACAGATTCTGTAAACCAATAATAACACAAAATGGTATTAAATACAAGACATATAATGGGATTTGCGTCCATGGAAATTTCGTCACATTCCGATGAATTCCGGCAGAGTTCGACAGTATGAGGATGAAAGGAACATACAAAAAGAGCCCCCTTGGTCAGAATCCTAACCTTAGGCGCTCATCGTCATCAGTGTACTTTTAAATAATCGGCAGGCTCTACAGCGCTTCCACCTCTTCGGCAGAAAGCCCGGTTGCCTTGATAATCTCAGTCGTACCTACACCGAGTTCTTTGAGGTTCTTCGCAATTTCGCGCTTTTCTTGTGCTACACCCTCACTGCGACCTTTTTCAAATCCAATGGCTTCGCCTTCCCGCCCGCGTTCGTTCAGCATTTGTTCGAATGTCATGTATTTTCGCCTCCAATCACCGGAATTGAACTTTCGGACACGCACATCAATCATGCGCGTCAGCTCCGAAGCCTGACTCTTCTTAGGATCGTTCAAATACTCGTAAAAAGCTTTCAGCTTCTCCGGCACTTTTTCGGGAGAACAGGCTGCGTTTAAGATTATTTTATATGATAAATCCTCGATTGGCAAGCCCTTTTCGACATCCCACGAGCGGAAAAAATAGACAGCTTCATCCCTGCCAAAAGGGTCCTCGGTGCAGATGAAGATGACATAACTCGGCTTGAGTTCTTCATAAGGATGCCCTTGCTCCAAAAAGTCCAAGTCAATATTTGCCTGATAGTAACGGGCACGTTTTGCAAGAGGTTTTTTCCCCGGCTGCATTTCAATATCCGCCCAAAGCTTTGAACTTTCGACGAAAGCATCAAAACGCACACCATGCACATCTGCCCCGAGTTTCAGTGTTTTCTGCGTTTCTGTACTCAAGTTTTCGAGTGGATCTGTCTGTCCTGAAGGGTTATCGCTTGCCCTGCTTTTGTTCACGCCTTCGTCTGCGTCTTCTTCAATTTCAGAGTTATCAACAAACGGATTGTCGGATTTTTTAATTCGAATCGCTCCGATTTCCTCGTTCGGCAATATCATTTCCAAAATCCCACGACAAATTTTCGGATTTCGCATGACATTCATAAAAATGAAATCGTTGGTAAACGGTCGCAAAATCTGTGGCGAATCAGCAAAGCCTTCCGGCTCATAATACTTTTCTTGCTGCATACAAATTCCTTTCCAAGAGTAAGCCCCCTGCGACGGCCTCAACTCTTATTTAAAGAAAATAACGGACATGCCATAGCGTATATACAGAATCTGTAAGAAAATAATAGCATAATATGGAAATAAATACAATACATATACTGGAATATGTTTCGGAGAAAATTCCGACGGATTCTGACAAAATTCGACAATTTATTATGCACCTTCATTTTTTACAATACATTTTTCGGCGTTTTGCCTATCAATTTTTCGGCATTCTGGCTGTTTGCATCATTCAAAAAGACTGCCGATTTCTCAGCAGTCTTACAGTTCTTGGAAAGCATTCGGATTTACTCCTCGAGGGGAGCTTACAATTCTCGGCAAGCATTCGGATTTACTCCTCGAAGGGGCTTACAATTCTTGGGAAAATGTATATTTACATGTAAATCTTCAAAAAATAGCACCTAATTCGTGTATTTTGAAATGTTTCACGGATGTTTCACGGTAATTTTTGTACTTCTGAGAATTTTACATTTTTTTAAAGGTTGAAATTTCAACGATTTCGTACGATGGGTTTTTATGGCATTTTCAACCCTATCGCGGAATTTCTATTATATGGTAATTCTTACACGAAGTCTACCCCTGAAATCCAGATTTTTCGTGTAAATATACATTTCAGTGTCGCTCGCAGGTAAAATACCCCGCCCTAAGTCCGCACGAGCACCCACTCGTGCGGCGCTCCGGCGTGCAGTCCCAGCCCAGCTTGGCTCGGCATTCCGGCGTTCTGGTGTGCGGTGTCTCGGCACGCGCGGTGCCTCATTCCTCCTTAGCTCGCACCCCGGTGTCCGCCGCAGTGGCGGCCGCCACTGCGGGCGCCACGCCGCCATCTGCCGCGAAGGTGACGCCTGCGCCCTCGTTCGGGTGCTTCGCCGAGTAAATCTGGTCACAGACGAAGACCGAAAGCAGTACAACACACAGACAGACGAGAGCGGCAGGCTTGATGCGGCGAATGAAATTATCGAAAAGCGGCGCGATCAGATACACGATCAGCATGCCGCCGATGCCAAACACGAGCAGCCCTTCGGCGCAGATGCGCCCGTCGATATTCAGGAAGTAGCCGCTGTAGTCCCACCACTTAACGCCGCCGTACGCAAGCTCCATAAAATAGGAAGTAAAGTATTCGACGACCCCACAAAGCCCAAGTGCCGCAAGGAATTCCTTCGCCGGAGATTTACGCAGGCGATATAAAAGCGTCAAAATCATCAAGCAGCCGAAGCCGTAAATCGGCAGCCACGGACCGTGCATAATTCCGCGGTTCACGAACACGCCATCCTCGTAAAAGTGGAAGCTGACCTCCCAAATCCAGCCGACCAAAGAAAACGCGAAAAACATGAGCACCAGCGAACCGATCGAATAATGGCGCATATAATGCAGTCTCTCGAAATGGTTGTTCTGGCGATGAATCGGGTTCGGCGAAAGGCGGTCGGGATACGCTGCGCCGCCCGCCGCACTCTCCGCAGCCTCAATGATAAGAGCCCGCTTTTGGTATGCCCAAAACTTTTCCTCGTCCCTGCGGTTATACATTGTAATTCCAAAATTCTTCTCGACGAATCCACGCCATCCCGTTGGAATCACTTCATCCTGTTGCTTTTCCCTAAGCTCCGCAATGTCACTGTATGCGTTTTGTAAGGTCTCCTTGTCAGCCTTTGCGAACAAAAACTCGTCGTTAAGAAGCTCACTTCCCGGCAAAACATTTTGCTTAGAAAGCGTACGAAGCTGCGCGTAATACTCCGCAAAAAATGCGCTTTTATACATATTCGCGTAGAACAAATCGCTGACGCCGAGCGTAAGTATTCCCAAAATGTCCCACAAGATAAAGGAAAGTTCCGCCACAAAGCACTCCCACTTGTGTCCGTTCATCATTTTGCGGGAGAGCGTAATGCAGTCATTCCAACCGATTTCAGGGTTTTCCGCCGCAATGTACGGCACCAGAAAATAGGAATAGTATTTGATGACGCCGCCGATGATGGTCAGCGACCACAGCCATTGGAAGAGGAACGCCATGAACATGGTTTTGCAGACGTTCAGCCATTTTCCGGCGCGCAGAAAGAAGAACATACGCGTCAGTTCGACCGATTCATAGGTGCGGCATTCGAGCAAAATCCGCTTCGAAATCGCGCTGTATACGTTTTTGAACAGAAACCAAAACGCCAAAGACGCGAGCGTTACCAGCATCGCCGCAGCCAGTGCCGCCGCGTCTTTAGAGAGTCCCAGTCCGTGGATGATTTTTACGATTTTGACGAAGAAGAGTCCACTCGTCAGCCCGTTCACGACATTCGCAAAGACACCTGCACTCCGACCGAAAACCTCGTTTGTTTCGTCTTCGGATTTTTTTACGGCTTGGTCTGTCAGCTCGTCGGCAGTTTTTTCTTCTTTTGCGATGCTGCCGTCTATAATGGAGTAGGCGATGTCCCAGACATCACTGCGGTCAACGCCGAATTCCGACTCAATCAGTTCGTGGCGTGCCTGTGCCTCTCGCTCAGCGTCGCCCGGCAGCTTGAAGATGTCGAAGCTGCCTGTGAATTCCGTTCCCAGTATAATTGCAACGAGGCAGACCGCCAGCAAAATTCCGTAATGTCCGAAAACGGTCTTCCTCGCCTGTTGTTTCATTTCTTTCCTTGTGTTCATCTCAAATCCTCTTTTTCTTAGTTGCGCTGCGGTGCCGCTCGGCGGCATCCGGTGCGCCACAATTTTCTTCTGTCTGAGCCCTTTGAGCCCCTTGGCACTCATGAAAATGTATATTTACACTCCAAAATTAAAATTTGGCAACCTTGGCGTGTATTTTTTTACATCTTTTCCCATTCCCTCTTTTATTTTTGACTTGCTTCTTATATAAAATTTTCTACACGCCTTGAAAACGTTGAAATTTCAATACTTTATTTTTTCTCATTTTTAACACAGCAAGAGGCTTCATTCGGTTCGCCGCATGTTTTTCCATTATATGTAATTAAATACACGCCAATCCTCCTAAAAACGCAATTTGGTATGTAAATATACATTTTGCCGCCCCGCCGGTGCACGGGCGCGTGGCATCGATCGGCTTGGCGCACGGTGTCCGTGCAGCATCGATCGGCTTGGCGCACGGTGTCCGTGCGCCACTGATTGGCTTGGTGGCGCTTGCCGGCGCGCACATCGGCACACACCAAGCGCACTCGGCACCCTTACCCTGCAAACCTTATCGTAATCGGGCAGATTTCCGCCTTCGTGCCGACGCGCATATTCGGACCGAACAGGCCGACGCCTGAAGTTACGATGTTATGCATCTGCCCTTCTTTCAAATATCCATAGGAATTTTTCCAGGTCAGCTTCACGATTATATTCGCCGGAAACATCTGCCCGTCGTGCGTGTGTCCGCATAAATCAACATCCACCCCGGCGGCGGCAAGTTCGGTAAGCTCCCTTGGCTGGTGGTCAATAACCAGGATGGGCTTGCTCTTGTCCATATCTTGTGTGATTTCAGCCGGGGTAAGGCGCGTGTATTCTGAGGCGCCTGCCGTCTGATTCTGCGGACTCTGCCCTGAGACAGTCTGCGCCGAGGCCGCCTGTGCCGTGCCCTCGTTCGCCTCGGCTCCGGCGGCGGCTCCCACCGCAGCCGTGCCCGGCCGCTGCGCGTCCGGTCTGCCGTACAGATAAAAGCTGCCGTCAATCAAAACTCCCTCATCCCGCAGCAGCTTGATATTCGCCTGCTCTAAAAACGAGTCCATCTCTGCGCTGCTTTGTTTAGACTCAGAACCTCCGAAGGTAAAGCCCGCTAAAATCGGCTCTTCGACGTCATGATTCCCGTAGCATGCGTAAACCCCGTATTTTGAGCGGATTCCTCTTAAAATCCCTGCAATTTCATCGGGTTTTTCGACCGCCTCCCACTCATTGTCAAAAATATCGCCCGCAAACACGACCAAATCCGCATCCTGCTCATTAATTTTCTCGACCATTTTTTGCATCTGGCGAACGCCGATGTTATATCCAAGATGCAAATCTGCAGCCAGCACAACCTTCAGCGAATCCATTTTGCCCGCCTGCTTATTCACCGTGATTTCGTAAGGAGTCGTCCGTACAATCCCCGCATTCACCACTCCCAAAACCGAAACCGCCAAAATCAGCGCCATGCAGGCTCGTCCCACAATGCGACGCACCCTCGGCGTACAAAGTTTTTCACGGTCGATATGCAAAATATGCAAAAGTACCAGCCGCACCACATCTGCGACCACAATAATCAGAATCATATACAGAAGCACGCCCAGCCAGTAATTGCCGATTTGTTTCATCACACGGCAAGCGGCGGCTTGCGGCGGCATCAGAAACGCAATCAAAAATGAAAGCGCGAAAAAAGAATATACGGCTGCCGAAGCCAGGATACCCCCACGCGTCTGCAAAGCCGGAAACCCGACCTTCAGCCAGCCCGTAACGCGCCAGAAAATATACACATTCACCAAAATGTATACCGGCGCCAGAAAAATAGCTGTCATTAGACTTCCCCCTTTTCTTTCAAAGTCTCTTAAATTCTAAAACTCCCCAAATTCCGAAAAGACCTATGCGCCCTGCGCGCCCTGTAAGGCCTGAAGCACTCTAATGGATATCATGATACACGAGTTTTCGACAAAAATCTACAACTTTAACAAAATTTTAATATTTGCAAGGGGGCGCGGGCGCACTTACTGCTTAATGGCAGGCGCCCCGGCTTTCCATGCGCCCCAGACTCTCCGTGGGTGCCCCGGCTCGCTGTACGCCCTTATTTCTGAATGCGGTGCCTATTGCAGCACAACTTTCTTCTATCTAAGCCCTCTGAGTCCCTTGACGCTCATGAAAATGTATATTTACACTCCAAAATTAAAATTTGGCAACCTTGGCGTGTATATTTTTACATCTTTTCCCACTCCCTTCTTTTATTTTTAGCTCGCTTTTTATATTGGATTTTTATTCGCCTTGAAAACGTTGAAATTTCAATACTTTATTTTTTCTCATTTTTAACACAGCAAGAGGCTTCATGCGGTTCGCTGCATGATTTTCCATTATATGTAATTAAATACACGCCAATCCTCCTAAAAACGCAATTTGGTATGTAAATATACATTTTGCCGGCAAACCGCGTGCCACACACCTGTCTTTGCTGCCCCGCATACCCACGCTGCATATAAATGTAAGGCCCCATTTCCTTGAAATAGAGCCTTCATATCCATATAATGTAAAAACCCGCTGTTTCCAGTGGGTTTCTTCCTTATTATATATAGCGGCGCGCGGTGCCCCAAGCGCCTACGACCGCGCAGGTAGGTACGCGCGCCCGCACACATCGCAGACGCAGGTGCTGCGCGCAGGCGTCCTTACAGGCCTGCCTGCTGTCTGAGCGTTTCAGCCTTATCTGTGTGTTCCCACGGAAGGTCGATGTCGGTTCTGCCGAAGTGGCCGTAAGCCGCAGTCTGTCTGTAAATCGGTCTTCTGAGGTCTAAGTCGCGGATGATTGCTGCAGGACGCAGGTCGAAGTTCTTTTCAACCAGCTCTGCAATCTTTTCGTCGTCGATTTTGCCGGTACCGAAAGTGTCAACTAAGATGGAGACAGGTTTTGCAACGCCGATTGCGTATGCGAGCTGGATTTCAACCTTGTCGGCGATTCCTGCTGCAACGATGTTCTTCGCTGCGTATCTTGCTGCGTAAGTTGCCGAGCGGTCAACCTTTGTAGGGTCTTTGCCGGAGAAAGCGCCGCCGCCGTGGCGAGCGTATCCGCCGTAAGTATCTACGATAATTTTACGGCCTGTCAGACCGGAGTCGCCGTGTGGTCCGCCGATTACGAAACGGCCGGTCGGATTTACATAGTACTTGGTTTCGTCGTCGAGCAGTTCAGCCGGAATGATTGGCTTGATAACATGTTCGATGAGGTCAGCCTTGATCTGTTCCTGTGTTGCGTCCGGGTCGTGCTGCGTGGAAATCAGAATCGTATCGATTCTCTTAACCTTGTTGTCATCGTATTCCACGGTTACCTGCGTTTTTCCGTCCGGTCTGAGATAAGTCAGAGTGCCGTCTTTTCTGACATCTGTCAGTCTCTTTGCGAGCTTGTGCGCATAGGAAATCGGAGCCGGCATGAGTTCCGGAGTTTCGTTGCAGGCAAAACCGAACATCATGCCCTGGTCTCCTGCACCGATGGTGTCGATGGTTGCTTCGTCGTTTAAGCTGCCGTCCTTGTATTCGAGCGACTTGTTTACGCCCATTGCGATGTCGCCGGACTGTTCGTCGATTGCGGACAATACTGCGCAGGTGTTGCCGTCAAAACCATACTCGGAACGGTCATATCCGATGTCTAAAATTACTTTTCTTACCAGTTTAGGAATGTCTACATAGCAGTTCGTGGAAATTTCGCCCATTACCATGGCATATCCTGTCGTTGTGGTCGTTTCAGCAGCTACTCTGCCGTTCGGGTCCTTCTCAAAAATCGCGTCCAGAATCGCATCGGAAATCTGGTCACAAAGCTTATCCGGATGACCCTCAGTTACGGATTCTGATGTAAAAAGTCTCTTCATTTTATTACCTCCTGTTTTGCTCATTTCGCGTATTCACGCATCCCCAATCCTTATCCGAAAAAACAAAAAGCCTCTCGAAAGAGAGGCTTTGATTTTTGCAATCGTTCCTCATCTTTCAGAAAATTTTCTTGAGAAAAAACTCTGTAGGATTTAGCACCTTTTTTGCTCCGTCATCTGCATAGGCTGCGCACAACTCGCGCAAGTTCTGCTAAAGGCAAAGCATCTAGGTTGCCGGGCTTCACAGGGCCTATTCCCTCAGCCGCTCTTGATAAGGATTAAATTTTAACTTCCGCGCTCTGCGCTGTCCGCAAAACGCATAAATTTTGTTCTTCGTTTTATTATATACCCTTTAATTTACTTGTCAATCACTTTTAAATAAGTTATACTGAAAATACGAAAAAGAAGGAACTTTGTCGCTTTTACGGCGGGAAAAAATTAGAATACAGATTGGATAGAATATAAAATATGGAAATAATAAATCAAAGCCCCCTGCGGCTTTTAAAAGGCGGTCTTTCCGAAACGGCTTCGGACAGCCGTAAAGAGTTTGCTGATGCATACATAACCGACACCCGTCTGATGGGTGTGACTTGTCTCAGAATCCACTGGATTCTGCCGGAGAATGCTTTGCGAACACATTTTTATCAATTTTTTTACTTTGATGCAGAGGAATCCGGTTTAGAGAATTACGAGTCTTTTCTTTGCGGCTCGGAGGGAGAGGCTCAGGATTGGCTGAGAGAAACGGAAGCACGGCTTATGGGCGGTCTTGGCGGCAAAAAAAATGCGCTCACGGAACGCGAAGCTCGCTTTCTGGTGCAGACCTATGTTGATTTTAACCTGAATCACAAGCTCACGCTTCCCCAAAAATCGACAGAATTCGACTTTTTGCTCATGCCCCGCATTGATATTTCTGATGTGGAATATTATGTTTTAATGTGCAAGCAATGCCCACTCATCAACTCCCCTTACCAGGTTATCAACTATTTTCTGATGCGTTGTATCGGAAGGGATTTTTCGGCGGCAAAGCTTCTTATAAAAAACTATGTGCGCACGGACCTCTTTTCAGAGTTTCCGGCTGCAAGTCTTTTGCGAAATGTGATTGGCGAAGACATGGATGCACAGAGTGGGAGCAATACGGATTACTATGCTACCGACGAGGACAAAGATTTCGGGACATTTCAGACGCGTAAAGCTTATATTTGCGAGTCTTTGATTGAATTCGGCGGAAAGTATTTTTTGCTGATGACCCGGGTGACGCTGGACCACCTGAAAGTCGTAAAATATGAACGGCTTTCCTCTTTCGGCATTTCGCTTTGGGAGGCATCGCTGGTTTTGAGCGCGCCCGAATATGTCAGCGTATATGATATCGTTATTGAGGGAATCGATGTTAACCGCCGCACCATCCCTCATTTAAACGACGCCATGATTCATGAGCACGAAAGCGGACGGATGTTTATGGTTTTCTATCCGAACAACGATCATGTAAAAAGAAAAGAGTACCGGCTGAGCGACGATGTCTTCGGGATGTGTTTTGTCTCCGAAGGCGGTCAGCTCATTATCATTTCCAATATGCGCCAAAATGTTTCGACGCTGGAGCGGGAATTCAAGTCATCCATGATTTCACCGGTACTTGCACCCACCGCAAAATATGAGTTTAATCATGCGGTCTTTAAAAATTTTATAGACAGCGGTTTTGACGACTTCGAGGATTTCGTGCAGGCAATCAGCATGCACGAGGATTAAGCCTCTAAGACTAATCACGAGGACTACTCTTGATTAGGCGCACAATCCGAATCTGACGCGCAGCCTGCGCAGGAACTTGCCGTGCATCCGCTGCATGGGCTTTCTTCATCTTGAGCGGAATCCCCAAAGCACGCATCGTTTATATCGTCTGCTTCATCGCCAAAGCATGCATCATCTGCATCTGCGCCGCAGCATCCATCAGCAAAATCATCGCCGTAGAATTTTTCAATTCCGGCGAGTTTTTTGTCGATTGCAACGGTTTTACGCACCAGCACGAAGAACATCAGAAGACATTCATACGAAACACGTGCGATGATATTCCCCAGAACAATCAGGAAAATTCCTGAGAAAAACCCGCCCAAAACGATTTTCGTAAGGCCGACAAGCGTCACCACGCAGACCGTAATCACATAGAAAAGGCGGATAATATCTTCTGTATAAAACCGATTCACATTCAGGAAATCATAAAGCTTGCCCTTGACCCCTGTGAATTTTCCTTCATTTTTTCTTTGCAGCACGGTGAAGAACAAAACCACACCTAAGATGATCGCAAGCACCCCCACAATCAGGCAAATCAGCGCACTCGTTGTATATACGCCAAACCCGCTCACCAGCATTTCGGGTATATTCGATATCCCGTAATAATCATTATAATACATTCCTTATACCTCCCTGTTTCAATTTCATGGAATTTTATGGGATTCTATGGAAAACTCCCTTAAAAACCATGTAGTCATTGTAACATTTTGTCGAATTATGTCAACCCCTGTTCGCAAAACCGGCAAACACTTTTCAACATCGGTTAAAGGTTAAAGTTTCAAGCTTCAAGCGATTTATCCACAGATTCAAGTGCGATTGTATACAATTTCATCCTCATAGGCTTGTGGATAACTTTGCACTTCATTTCGTTTGAAATTTCAATGTGTTTCATAGGTTTTGTTTTTTGTCAATAGTAAGTTATCCACAGATTTTTTTGATAAAAATTGTAATTATTTCGCATTGTTCGCGCTGTCTCTGATTTCCATTTTTTTATTCATTTCCAAGCATAAAATTTCATTAACGCCCTGCCAAATCGCCTTCGACAAAACCTGTTGATATTCCGCGGTTTTCAGTTTCTCTGCCTCCTGAGGATTGGACAAGAATCCACATTCTGCCAGTATCATGTTTCCTGTGGAATTTTTGAAAAGCAGGATGTCATTCTTCGCCATTGCGGCGCGCTCCCGTCCGTCGGAAATGTTGGTTTCAAGGGATTTCTGTACTGCCTCCGCAAAAGTTTTGCTCGTAATTCTGCTTAGCGAATTCTCCGCTTGAACATCCGTTCCTGCCTCCTGATTCTTTGGATAAAAAACCTGCGCTCCGTATACATTTTCATTCTGCGGAAAACTATTCAAATGAATCGAAATCGCCAGCGTCACCCCCGGCTGCTGCATAATTTCCTTGCGGCGCTTTAAATCCTCCCGCTTTTTTTCGCGAATCGTCCGCCCATCGTCAGTATACAGTCCTGCATCGCTCTCTCTTGTCAAAAGAACCTCCGCCGGGTACTGCCGTATCTCCTCTGCCAGATATTCCGCAATCGCAAGGTTTATATCTTTTTCCTGCGTGCCGTCCTTTGCCGATGCACCGCCGTCCATGCCGCCGTGCCCGGCATCAATGACAATCAGCGGCCTTGCCGCAGCCGGGGCCGCGGCGCCCGCTGCGGTCGCACCCGACCACGCTTCGCTGCTAAATCCATTCGCCCGGTGCAGCACATCGCTCGCGGCGCTGCCGCCGCCTGATTGGCCTAGGTCTTCGCCGGGAGCATTGCCGCCAACTGACCGGCCTGGGTCTTCGCCGGGAGCGAAGACCCAGGCGGCCGCCCCTGCCGCAAGACAAAAGCTCACTAAAAAAGTCAAGATATCTTTCTTCTTCACATAACCACCTCTCGCGCCTTCCCGCGCACTACTCTTTTTATAAATTAATGTACGCAGCAGGGCTTGTATGGTATTCCGATGTTTTTCAAAGACTTGGGAAAGACCTCTGAAAGGTTTTCAAAACTCTTTTGAATTCTTTGGAATGGCATTAGAATATGTTATCATGCGTTATCCAAGCGCCACATCAAGCAGCATCATGACTGCGAAACCGCCCATAATCCCGAGCGTCGGCGCAAACGAGCCTTCCGCTCTTCCTTCCTGACACTGCGGAATCAGCTCATGTACCGCCACGAGCACCATCGCTCCAGCTGCAAAGGCAAGCGCATACGGCAGCATGGTCTGTACATGTATGACCAATGCCGCGCCGATAACTCCGCTGATCGGCTCTACCAAAGCGGTCGCCTGCCCTATCAAAAAACATTTCATGCGCGAAAAACCTTCTCTTCGCAGCGGCACCGAAACTGCAGCCCCCTCGGGGAAATTCTGAATGCCGATGCCGACCGCAATGCTGAGCGCTCCCATCAGCGCCTCGGTACTGTGCCCGCTCTGACTCAGAGCGCCGAACGCAACGCCGACCGCCAGCCCTTCCGGAATATTGTGAAGCGTTATGGAAATCACAAGCAGAACCGCGCGGCTGATTCCTTTTTTCTGCCTGCCTCCGTTTCGGACATTGTGCGTGCGTCCGGCGGCTGCATTGCCTGCGAGTTTGGCTGACTGTTCTGCTTCGCCACCCTTCAAACGCTCGGCGCACTCCAAATTCCCTGTGCTGTCCGTGACTTCCGAGCAGTCCGATTCGCCTGCAAGCGACCGCTGGCCAATTTTTCGGATAACTTTATCGCAAAGCCACATAAATCCGGTTCCCGCAAGAAATCCGCTCACTGCAACAAACCATGGCGGAACACTTAAATAGGTTTCCGCTCGTTCTATCGCGGGCTCCAGTAAAGACCAGAAGCTCGCCGCAATCATGACGCCCGCCGAAAAGCCGAACATCAGATTCATCGCTTTTGGGTTGGCGTTCTTAAAAAATGCAACGGTTGCTGCGCCCATGGCCGTGATAAACCATGTGCAAAGCGTCGCCGCAAACGCTAAAAGTATTACATTTTGCATAATTTTACACCTCTTATTTACTATTCCATGATATGCGGCGGGCGTGTCCTGCGTGACACGCTTCCGGCCGCAGCCCACTGACTTCTGTCTGCCCGCCGCCTTTCGCAAGCAGGCCATCGACTCCAGCCTGAAGAAAGCGCTGTTTTTTCTGTGGATTTTGTGCTATACTCGGCAGTAGGAGGAAAAAAACATGCAAACAATTAGATTATTCAAAGAAGATGTATATAAAAAGGAAGCTTCCGCTAAAGTCACTTCGGTGGCGGAGCGCGACGGCAAAACGATTGTGACTCTCGACCGCACAATCTTCTTCCCAACCGGAGGCGGGCAGACCTGTGACCTCGGCACGATTGCCGGAATCCCTGTCGTGGATGTGTATGAATACGAAGACGAGATCTATCACCAACTGGAAGGCGGCGGCACAGCTGCCGCGCACCCTGCACTTGCGGCCGGCGATGAAGTCACACTCGAACTTGACTGGGCGCGTCGTTTTGACAATATGCAGCGTCACTGCGGCGAACATATTTTGACCGGAATCTTTTATCGCGAATGGGGCGGCATCAACCGCGGCTTCCACATGGGCGATGACTACATGACCATCGACATCGCGCTCGAGGGGGAAGCCCGCGTCGATTCGCTGACCTGGGAAATGTGCCTGGAAGCCGAACGCTTGACGAACGAAGTCATCACGGCGGACCTTCCGATGATTACCCGCCACTTCGATACCTTTGAGGAAGCGGCAAAAGAGCCGATGCGCAAAAAACTCACCGTCGAACGCGACATCACGCTTGTCGGCATCGGCAAGCCTGAGTATGACTGGGGCTGCGTAGCCTGCTGCGGCACCCACCCTGCCACAACCGGGCAGGTAGGTCTTGTTAAAATCTTCAAACTCGAGCACAACAAAGGCATGTACCGCATTTACTTCGAAGCGGGGCGCCGTGCTTTCGAAAAATATCAGCAGCAATTTGAGGCGCTGAACACGCTTTGCGGGAAACTAAGCGCGGGCACCGACGATGTCCTCGACAAATTCCTCAGCCTGCAGGAGAAGAACAAGGAAGTCAGAAATCAGCTTCACTTCCTGAAAAAAGATGTCCTCGCAAAAGAAACTGAATCCATACTCGCAGAACTCTCAGCATCGGCCGGCACTTCGGCGGCCAGCTCCGGCACCAAAGCCGCTACACATGCAGGTCCTGCTTCGGCTGCCGGCGGTGGTGGTGCGCGTTCCGATTCAGCTTCCGCCGAGCCGACGCTTCCTGTGCGGAAATACAGCCTGCTGACTTTGGATGACCTCGTCAGCCTGTCCCGTGAAATCGGCCCGGCCGTCAAGAAAATTTATTTTCTCGTACATGAGCCGAGCCACACCGTTCTGCTCGTTTCCGACGGCAAAAAAACTGACTGCGGCAAACTCGTCAAAGAAAATGCTTCTATATATAATGGCAAAGGCGGCGGCAATCAAACCATGGCGCGCGCTATCTTCACGAAGGACGAATATGTCGACACGTTTATCGACTTAATCGAAAAACATTTGCGGTAAATTGTAATGGCGCGCTCGGATTTTCAGAGCGCGCTTTCCGGCTGTGGGGTGCTCGGATTTTCAGAGCGCGCTGTGTGCCTCTTACATGACTCTTTTTGGCTTTTCTCGAGATTCCATTTATTGGCAAAATGTATATTTACATTCCTTTTTGCCTAAATGCGACAGACGGCGTGTATTTTTTGCCAGTATTATACAGCTTTTTCCCTTGTTCAAAATTAAAGCATAGTTCTGAAATTTTATCAAAAACTGAAAGGTTGGAATTTCAACGTTTCTAAACTTCATCTTTTTTTGTTCATTTTTTCCAAAGTTTGCTTTATCCATTATATGTAAAAAAATACACGCCAACCTCTTCGAAAAGGGGATTTTGGAATGTAAATATACATTTGGCTATGTCGAGCCCGCAGCAAAAGGCTCGGCACGCTCCATTGAGCAGACAAACCCAGACGCCGCGGCTCTAAGCCGGGGGCATGCCCCCGGCCTGCGTGCAGAATCTGCAGTAAGTGCCAAAGGTGCGCAGGTGCACAGGCGCGCCTGCGTTTTGTCTTTTATCGCAACATTTCGCCAATATTTTTAATATTTTTTGTTGTTTTTTTGAATTTTCTGAAAATTTCCTATTGACAAACCCCTAAACTCGCGTTATGATAGCTACATCATTTAAATTTGCTTTAGAAATTTTGAGGAGAAAAAATGCTACAATTGTTTCGATACTATTACTTTTACCGCTTTATGAGCGACAATTGAATATGGTAACTGAGACTGATAATTACATTTATTGCTTTTGGCACAGTAGCCCAAGCAGCCTAGGCAGTCCAAGACTCCGAAAAAGTCAATGTCGCCCAGGCAGCCAAAGGTCCAAGGTCAAACGCCGGGGCAGGCACTCGGACGATAAAAGTGTATGAGCTGCAAGCACAAGCAGCAAGGCATCAAGCGCCAAAGGCCAAAACGCATTTCCAAAAGAAACGAAATGAAAAAGCAAAATAAAATAAGTTGATTATGAAGTCCGCTCGCGGCTGTTTTGAGTCTCAGCCCGCAGAAGTGGATTTTTTATTGAAACAGCAGGAGGAAAACGAAAATGAAAAACACAAAATCAAGCACAATCAAAAAATGTTTAGCAGTATTGCTTTCATTGACACTCGTATTTGCACTCGCAGCATGCGGCAGCTCCGATGACGGCGGCGACGCAAATACAAACGGCGAAAAGTTAAAAATCGGCATCATGCAGTTCGGTGAATTTACCGCACTGACGAACGCTACAAACGGTTTCATCGACGGACTTGCAGAAGCCGGATATGTAGACGGTGATAACATTGAAATCCATCAGCTTTCCGCAGCAGCAGAAGCGGCGAACTGCCCTTCCATCGCTGACACGCTGATTAACGAAAATTCAGATTTAATCCTTGCGGTTGCAACACCTTCCGCATCCGCAGTAAAATCGAGTAGGGGCTAACTCGTAGCCCCTCTCACACCATCGGGCATGCCGTTCGGCACCCGGCGGTTCAATTCAAA
>CAKQGQ010000026.1 GCA_934233735.1 uncultured Clostridia bacterium
TCTGCCTTTTCCAGCTTGAAGGTGGCATTTTTTTCTTTCAGGTAGATATTGGAGCCGGGGTAGCCGAATCTCCGGTTCCATTCGTCACTTTGGTCAGCAAAGGTAACGATGCTCTGGTTTTTGATGTTCAGGTGGCCGGTGGTGTCCACCGTCAGCGCCTCGCCGCCGCCAAAAAGGTAAATATCGGTGACGACGTTTTTGCGGGAGATGATATCCACCGAAGCGTTGTTCAGCAGCTCCATACTGAAGGCGCTGATGGCACGGTTGACACGGCTGCCGGAATCGCTTTCACCGGAGCGCTTGACACTCCGCCCGCTCACCTCGATGCTCAGCTTGGCATCGTCCTTCACGGTCAGTTTGCTGGCTTCGATGCCCGTGACCGCATCGCCCTCCGGGCCGCTCTTCCCATTATTCATGTTGATGTTCACGGTGGGGCTGCCGATGAACTGGGAATATTTTCTGTACTCTAGTGTCACATCCCTGGCGTCGATGCCGCTTACAGGGATGCCGTTCTCAACGGTAGGATCACCGACAAAGTTGATGTTCAGCGTACCGCCGCCGGTAATGGTCACATCGCCGCCCTCTTGGGTGCGAATGGCACCTGTATACCTAAAGGCGCCGGGGCGCTCCAAGTTCAAGTTCAGCGTCTTGCCGGGGAGGATATGCAGATCGATGCTGTTTCGGAAATTATACAGCAGGCAGTGGTTGCCGCTCATGGTCGTATCATCCTGCACAAAGACATTGACACCACCCGGTGAGTCAACATATTGCAGGTCGATACACGCACCGTTGAGATCGCCCTTCAAATACAGGCTGCTGCCGGACATGTAGGCCACATAGTCGCCTGTGGTTTTGAATTCTGGGGCCTCAAGTTCGGGAACGTCATACACCGTGGCGCCGACTTTGCACTCCTTGATATACTGGTAGCCCTTTAATTTTATCACTTGATCGGTGAAAACGCTGTCCTTGGTGAAAGTGAGTCGTGCTTCACCAAAAGCGTCTGATCCTCCCGCTCGCAACTGCGTTTTGGCGATAGGCGGAGTCTTCGGCTCGACCGAAGTCTCCGCGTCCGACAGGTCTTGGGAACCGTCCGGTGGCTCCGACGCAGGCGGAGGCTCCGGCGTGGTCGTACTCTCCGTTTCTGTTTGCATATCGGTTTCTGTCAGTGTTTCGTCCACGAGCTTCGTTTGATCAAGTGCCGCGGGCGGCGGGTCTGTGCTGCCTGCCGCGGTGACCGGTATGGCCGACAACGGCATCATGGTGAACACCAAAAGCATCGACAGAAACATGGTAAAGAATTTCTTTCGTGCTTTCATATTCCTATTCCTCCTTTCCAGTCATAAAACATGACAAAAAAGACTCCTTTTATCCGCGTGTAATCGGACAAAAAAAGCCTGCTTTTTTTAACATATGGATTTTTGGGGCGCGCAAAAAATACAGAGCTACGACGGTCTGTCTATTGCAAGAATTATGCCACTTTACACTCAAACCGTATTGCATACAGCAAATCCTCCTTTCGCAAAATACTTTTTTGTTCTGCCGCGCCTCGCTTGGCATATTCTTGTTTGAGATTTTACTCTTTTTCACACAAAAAAGCCCCACCCTTTTTGCCAAAAAGGGTGGGAAAATGAAAGTTTTTTTTTAATTTTTTTGATTTTTCCGCTCGTTCTTTCCTCTTTTTGTAAATTCCGCGTTGTGTCGGGCTTTGTCACAACCCTGCCGTCCGTGTGCAGCGGCAGTTAAGAGAAAATCATTCTTTTTTCGTATTTAAACCTTCGAATGGGCGGTTTCGCTGTACGATCCGGCGGCGCAGGTACTCCCTGATGTCGGAATCGGCACTTGCAACCTCTGCGAAGAATTCCCGTGCGGACATGCGCGTTGCACCGTCTCCGAGTGCCGCCATCTGCACCGGGCGGTCGGAGGTTACGACTGTGATTTGACGTTTCCTGCCGATTTCATACACGGTCTTCTCAATAAAGCGATCCGCTGTCTGCGCTTCTCTTGTATACACGACCTGCAGAAGTGCCGCGTCTCCGCTCATTTTCTCATAGGAAGTTTTCGTGCCGGGGTTGCCTGCCAGCTTGTAGCCGTCAAAGACCAAAACAATGTCAACATTGCGGTATCCCATGTAATTTTCCAAGGTATCAATTAAGGCCTCCCGCGCGGAGTCGATATTCAGCTTCGCCAGTTCCGCAAGCTCTTCCCAAGCAAAAATTACATTGTAGCCGTCGATGACATACAGAGGCTTTTGGGCGGGTGCCTTGGCGGATTTTGGGGAAATCCGTGCGGCGGAAGCAGATCCGGATATCTGTTCTGACTTTGGAATGTTCTTTGTGCTGCCGCCTTGCGTCTTGCGGCTCATGTGTTCTCTTCGCAAAGCCTCATCGCGCTTGCTTTTTCCGTAAGTTCGCAGGAAAATCGCTTCTAATTCGTCATTTCCGGCTTTTATGCTGTCGCTGCCGTTTCCATGCCCCCTACGGCTTCCTTCCTTTCCTGTATTTCCAGTGTCTGCCTCTTCTTCGGCAGCATCTTCGGCCTTGAGCGCAATGCTGCCGTCTGCGCGCACGCTCACTTCCGGCTTTAGATGCGCCACTGCATCCACTTCATCCCAGTTTACGAAAAGCGCCGCCCCGTGTTCACAAAATACCGATCCCGTCGGATTTTCAAGATCAGCGTCGGCACGGTAGCCACACGCCGCTACAACTTCTTCCTGATTGTGGCATGGCTGATAGCCTGCGGGCATAGTGGAAAAAAGACCCATGCCTTTCGTATACGCCGCAACCTCTTTCGCATAGTCCTTCAGTGTCGCGAGCGGCCCGATTCCCGTAATCAGCTCCGCCTCCTCTAAAGTCGGATTTGCGCCCATTCGCTGCAAATCCGTCAGCGCGCGCCCTACGGCTTCCTGCGGAAGCCGTAGGCGGAAAGCGCACACAGGCTCCAGCAGCACGCTTTCCGCCTTCCGAAGCCCCTGACGGAGGGCTCGGTAGGTTGCCTGTCGAAAGTCACCGCCCTCCGTGTGCTTCGGATGGGCGCGCCCTGCCACTATGGAGATCTTCATATCCGTAATTTCCGAACCCGTCAGAACCCCTTTGTGCGGTCTTTCCTGAAGGTGCGTCAGGACAAGCCTCTGCCAGTTCCGGGCGAATTTGTCCTCACTCACCAGACTGTCAAAGACCAGCCCGCTGCCTGCGGGCAGCGGCTCCAGCAAAAGCTGCACTTCCGCGTAATGGCGCAGCGGCTCGTAGTGCCCGACGCCGATTACAGGAGAAGCAATCGTTTCTTTATATAGAATACCGCCGGAGCCGAAGGAGACATCCATATCGAAGCGCTTGGCAATCTGGTGTTGTAGAATTTCCAGTTCGAGTTCGCCCATGACCTGGATGTGAATCTGCGCCGGCTCCTCGTTCCAGACAATTCGCAGACTCGGCTCCTCTTCCTCTAAAAGACGAAGTTTTTGTAAGGCTGTGACCGGGTCCTGTCCCGGCGGCAGAATCAGCTCATAAGTGAGCGTCGGCGTCAAAAGCGGTTCCGCTTTACCGCTTTCACAGCCGAGCCCCTGTCCCGCGAAGGTTTGGGAAAGACCCAAAACCGCGCAGACCATTCCTGCCTGTGCGCTTTGCACCGTCTGAAAGCGGTCGCCGCTGTACAGGCGGATTTGCTCAATCTTCTCGCCGCTTTCCAGCACCATCTTGTTGCGAAGGATTCCGCCCGTCACCCGCAGATAGGACATACGGCTGCCCTGCTTGTTCCTGCCGATTTTATAGACGCGCGCGCCGAAACCCTCTCCGCACTCGCGCCCTGCCGTCAATCGTCCGAGCGCGTCGAGGAATTCGGCCACGCCCTCCATCTTCAGCGCCGAGCCGAAGAAAACCGGAAACAGCTCGCGCTTTGCGACTGCCGTAAGGAGGCTTTCCTCGCGGAATGAGCCGTCTGTCAGATATTCCTCCATCAGTGCCTCATTGGCGGCGGCAATTTCTTCCGCATTCGTCTCGTCAAACACCCAGCATCCGGCGGGCGCATTGGCACGCATCTTTCGTTCACCAAGCCCGCCAGCTCCAAGGCCATCCAAAGCCCCGACGCCATCCGAGTTGGCATGCATCTTGCGGTCCGCCACAGACTCACTATCCTCAGAGCCGCCAGTCCCAGCCTCACCACCACGAGCTCCGCCGAAATCGGCGAAAACGCCGCCGCCAAGCTGCTCGGAAAGCTCTTTCAGAAGTTTTCCCCGCTCCGCAGCCGGCTGATCCATCTTATTTACAAATACAAAAACCGGAATCCCGTAATGCGCCAGCAGCTTCCAAAGCGTCATCGTATGCGCCTGCACGCCGTCTGCTCCGCTCACGACCAAAACCGCATAATCCAGCACCTGAAGCGTCCGCTCCATCTCACTGCTGAAATCCGTGTGACCGGGCGTGTCAAGCAGTGCAAACTGCTTTTCGCCAATCGAAAACCGTGCTTCTTTGGCGTAGACCGTAATGCCGCGCTGCCGTTCAATCTCATCCGTATCCAGAAACGCGTCCTTATGGTCGACACGCCCTGCCTTCCGAATTGCGCCGGTCAGGTACAGAATCGCCTCCGATAAAGTTGTTTTGCCCGCATCCACATGCGCCAGAATTCCCAATGTAATAAATTTACTTTGCATCTTCTTCTCCTACATCAGCTTCGTGCTTTCCAGCTTCTCGGTAAATTTCTCATTCAGCCGGATAATCGGCTTTCTCAGTACCAGTCCTATAAACAGGAATATAATCACATAAACCCCTAAATATCCAAGAGAAATCCAATAGGTATTTTCATAAAAACCTCCGATGCATTCACGCATCGCGCTCATAGCGTGCGTAAATGGAAGCAGCTTATATACGCTTTGGAAAAACTGCGGCGTCATTTCAATCGGGAAGGTTCCTCCCGAGCCTGCTACCTGAATTACCAGAAGCACGACGGCAACCGCTTTTCCGACATCACCGAAGGAAATCGTCAGCGTATACATAATAATCGTGAACACAATTCCCGTTATCCATCCGGCAAACAGGAAGTACAGCGGATGTTCGCACTGGATTTCAAGGAAGAACAGATCACCGAGACACACCAGTCCGCTTTGCAGAAGCCCCATAATCAGAAAGAAAATCATTCTTCCTAAATACATCTGATGATTTTTCAAGTCCTCCAGTTCCCGCTTCCGTTCTTCGTCGAGATTTACTTTCAGCATAGCAACCAGAACGATTGCGCCAACCCAGATTGCAAGCACTGAATAGAACGGTGCCATGGCAGAGCCGTAATTTCCCACAGGGTACATTGCTGTCGTATCGAGGACAACCGGCGCCGAAAGAAAGGTGCTGACAGTCTGCGCGTCGCTGCCTAAAAGCTCACGCACTTTCTCAGACTCCCCGCTTTGAAGTGCCTTGCGTAATTCCTTTGCAGTTTTTTGCAAGCCCTCACCTTCATTTTTCATCGTCTTCGCAGCTTCGCGAAGTGCCTGTGCGGTATCGTTGAGATTCAGCACCGCCGTGCCTATACCCTCTTCCAGATCCGGCGCAAGCAAGTCGAGATTATCGAAGACTCTGCTGAGCGCACCGTTTGTTTCGGTCATCGCACTGCAAAGCTCCAGAATAGCAGGCTCCACATCGTTTTCATACTCCGCGCGAATCTTATCAACATCTGCGCGCAAATGCCTGCAGACAACCTGTGCATCATTGACCTTTGTGATTGCCAACTGGATTTTATCCGCTGCTTCTCTGAGTGCCGCGGCAAAATTTTTCTGTCTGTCAATCAAATCATTTATATGCTCTGTCAGTTTTTCGACTGCCGCTTTCAGAATTGTCTGTTCTTCAGGAATCTGCGCGTCGATTTCCTCCAGGTCGCTGCGCAGAGAGATAAGTGTCTGCGTCATCTTATCCACATTTTGCTCGAGTTCCCTGAGTTTTTTTATTGCAGCGTCTGCATCCTCGTTCAAAAGTTCGATAATTTCATCCAGTTTTTTCGCTGTGCTGTCATAAAACTCCGTCACCTTATCAAGCGTTTTTCCCAGTTTCGTGCTTGCGTCCTGCAGTTTTTGAGCGGCGTCATTGATTTTATCCGTTCCTTCCGCAAGATACGCCTGATTTTTCCCTGCGTTTTCCGTCATCTGCGCAGTCAGCTCCGCCGCAGTGTTCGCAACCTCTGCCAGCGACTCCGTCAAAAGCGCGAAACTTTCGATGGTCTCCGCACTCTCGGTAACCTCCTGAGCTGCAGAGTCGAAATGATTGAGAAAATTATTCATATAGCGGTCAGCATCACCTTTTTCCAGAATGTTTGAAAGGCTGCCCGTGACCTCGAGCGCAACCTCTGTAATACTCTTTGCGAAAATCTCATCAATCTGATTTTTCACCGCGCCTGCACCTTTGTTTGTAATCTTCGGCGCAATCGCGTTTTCCTTCTCATTCAGATAATAGAGAATATCCGAGCGGTGCACATCCGGCGTGAAAAAGCTCATCATGTCGCGGCTGAAACTTTCCGGAATTACCAGTGCCGCGTAATACGACCCGTCCTTCACGCCCTGAACTGCCTCTTTTTCTGTCGTAAACACCCAGTCCAGTGCGTCGTTTTCCCGCAGAGAGGAAATTACCTTGTCGCCGATATTGAGGTTGATGGCGGTCAGCTCGCCGCTGTATCCCTCGTCCACACTGGCAACCGCAACTTTAAGGTTTCCGGTGTTCGCATACGGATCCCAGCTCGCAGCAATGTTAAACCATGCGTACAGAGACGGCACAATCGTCAGACCCAGAATCACAATCCACGCCATCGTATTATTGCGGATTTTTTTCATATCTCCGCTGAAAATTTTCCAAATATTGAGAGAACCTTTTTTGTCTACCATTTTTACGCCCTCCCTTTCATGGATGTAATCAGCTCATCCTTGCTCTTCTCAGCAAACCGTAGCTTTCTTTCCAGGCTGTCGTGCAAAAACTCAATGATAATCAGGTATAAAACCACCGCCACGATGGACGCAATCCAAAGCACGAGAAATACCATCTTCGAGCTCACGCTGAACATTAAAATCAGAAAAATCAGCGGCAGAATCAAAATCAGCAAAATCCCCGCGG
Source organism: uncultured Clostridia bacterium (assembly GCA_934233735.1). Classification (GTDB taxonomy): domain Bacteria; phylum Bacillota; class Clostridia; order Peptostreptococcales; family Anaerovoracaceae; genus CAG-238. Next base: position 7,077 of record CAKQGQ010000026.1, read on the forward strand.
CCTTCAGCTTCCTGTAATTCTCCTCAAATTGTTCCGCTTTTTGTATCATTTTATCGCGGAACTCTTCCTGCCCCGCCAAAATTTCCAGAGCCGAGGAAAAGTTCAGCCTTTCTCTCGTCATCCCGTTTTCTTCGCAAATCATCAGGCCCGTTTCTTCCAGCTTTTTATCGAACATGCGGTTGAGATTCAGCATCAACGGACGGATTCCAAGGCCGATGAGAAACGCAATCGGCAAAAAGAGTGCCAGCGCAAACAGGTATTTCCAGTAAGCGTTTTCGTACATTCCCGCCATCGCTTCCCGCATCGCATTAATTCCATAGGTGAATGGAAGCAGCGGATGCAGAGCGCGGAAAAACCCCGGCGTCATCTCAATCGGGTAGGTCCCCGCGCTTCCCGGTATCTGCAAAATAACCAAAAGCACGCAGATTGCCTTTCCCGTATGCTTAAAGGTAATCGCCAGCGCGTAAATCAAATTGACATAGACAAACGAAGCCATCAGCGCCGCTCCGAAAAATGCCGGAACATTTTCACACTGCACATCAAAAATGACTAAGTCACCGATACAAATAATAACCGCCTGTATGCACGCAAACAGCATAAAGGTCATCCAGCGTCCGAAGTAACCCTGTGCCGCCGTCATATTTTTCAGCCTTTCATCCCTGTCGACTTCCATCTTCAAAAGAGCAATCAGCACGATTCCGCTTACCCAAAGCGCCAGATTCGTATAAAACGGCGTCATCGCAGTTCCGTAATTCTTAACAGGATACAGCGTTTTCGTCTGTACACTGACCGGAGAGGAAACAAATTCAGAAATCGCCTCATTGTCAATTGTTGAGCCGTCTGCAAGCTCTAAAAGATGGCTGTAAATCGTCGCACTTTTCAGCGCCGTCAGGTCATCCTGCACACCTGAAAGCTTTTCTCTTGCGCTTTCCATGGTATCACTTGTCGTCTCCAGGATTCCGGATGCCTGATTTGCAGCGTTTTCTGTCTGCTGCATCAGCGTCCGCATTTTCGCAAATGCTGGCTGCATATCATCAAGGCTCTGTGCCAGTTTTTCCGCCAAAGAATCCTTTGTCAGACGAAGCGTCTTTGCTCCGCTCTTTGCCGCTTCTTCTGCGCTATCTATCGTCTGATAGGTTTTCTGCGTCATCTGCACATTTTCTTGTTCACTGCGATAATGCTTCTTTAAATTGTCCTCTGCCGTTTTCAGCTTTTCTGAGGCTTTATCAATCTCGTCACCCGCTCCATCGTTTATCTGCGATATGTCTGTTGAAAGCGTCTTTGCGGCTTCTTCCAAAAGCTCCGTCACCGCTTCGGTCGCGACCGATACGAACGTCGCGTTTACCTCCTGCTGAATTGTCGTTGCTCCGGTATCCGTTACCTTTGGCGCAATCGCGTTTTTCTTCTCGTTCAGATAATATTTAATCTTCGGTCTTTGGATCTTGCCGGAAAGCACGCTCACCAGATCCTCGCTGAAGTCTTCCGGTATGATGAGCGCCGCGTAATACTCCCCTGAACGCACGCCGCTGACTGCCTCATCTTCATCCGTGAACACCCAGCCCAGTGTATCGTTTTCCCGCAGGTTTTCAATAATGCTTTCCCCTGCATTCAAGCTACCGATCCTCTCGTTTTCGGTTCCCGCGTCGCAGTTTGCCACTGCGATATGAATGCCTGAAGTATTTTCATAAGGGTTCATATTTGCGGCAATGTTAAACCAGGCGTACAGCGCCGGAACGATGCACATTCCGAAAATCACGATGACCGCCACAAAATTTCCGCTTATTCTTTTCAAATCTCGTCTGAAAATCCAAAATATGTTTTTCATAGCGAAACAATCCTCTCCGATAATTTATTGCAATCCTCCGCATTATGCGAAATCAAAAGAACGGTCTTGCCTTCGATGGTTTTTTCCCACAGTCTTTCGATAATTCGGTTCTTTAACTCTTCATCAAGCCCGCGGAACGGCTCGTCTAAAATCAAAAGATTTGCTTCCGCCAGAAACGTTCTTCCCAGCGCCGCGCGGTGCTTCATGCCGCCCGAAAGCTGCGACGGCATCAGGTTCAGAGCCCCCGTCAGTTCCAGTGCTGCTGCAGTCTCTCTGACTTCCTTATCCAGCTCTTCTCCTGCGTCATTGATTCGGCTGAATGCCATATTGTCGTAAACATTCAGCCACGGCAAAAGACGATCCTCCTGAAAAAGAACTGCCGCCTCCGCTTCCGCAGCTTTCTCTCCCTTCGCGCTTTCGACCGTAATCGTTCCCGCATCCGCCTGCTCCAATCCTAAAATCAATCTTGCCAGCGTAGTCTTCCCGCGTCCTGAAGGTCCGGAAAGCGCAGTAACGCTGCCCGCAGGAAGCGCAAGCTTCACATCGTCTAATACCGATTTATCGCCAAAACTCTTGCATATCCCTGAAAGCTCAATTGCAGGCGGCGGCATGGACTCCCGCTTCTTTCCGCCTGTCTTCAGATGCAGCCCTGCACTTTCCGTTTCCTTCACAAACAACCTGCAAACCGCCTTTTCAAACAAAATACTCAGTATCACAATCACCGCAATGTACGCAAACAGGTTTGCCGTCTCCAGATAATATTTCGCATTCAGCATTTCATAGCCGAGCGAAAAATGTGGAATCGACAGCACTTCTGCCGCAATTACAGCCTTCCAGCTCAGACCGCAGGTCAGCCGCAGTGCCGCATTGAAATTTGCTCTGACCGAAGGAATGTAAATCAGACGCAGGCTTTGCGCCTTCGTCAATTCATAGACGGCTGCAAGTTCCAGATATTCCGCGCTCACCGCATCCAGACCGGAAAGCAGGTTTGTATACACAATCGGAAAGCACATGATGAAGCAGACGATGACCGCCACCCAATCCGAAGCTGCCAGCAAAATCACATAGATAATCACCGCCATCACCGGAACCGACTTAAAAAAGCTGACCGGAAGGCTTAAAAAGGTTCGAATCATCTTTTTACGATAAGAGCACCATGCAGCCCCCGCACCAATGAGAAGCGACAATCCCATCGCTGCAGCGCACCGCAGCAGCGTCCATATCGTATCCAGATAAAATTTCGGTGTCTGCACGAGATTTCCGAGCGCACGCAGCGTCTGATACGGCCCCGGAAGCAAAAGCTCGCTCCCAACTGCCATGCTGAGAATCTGCCAAAGAACAAGCCAAGCAAGGCAGACCAAAAATCCTCTGCCTTGCTTGTTTTCTTTCGTTTTATGTGTATTCTTTTGTTTTTCTTCTGCCCGATTATTCGGTCTGTCCGTAGTATAAATCTTCATTCGGCAATTTTCCGCCTACCGAAGCAGGCTCCATATCAAATAAAGTTTCATTAAAGGTCTTTAAGATTTCCGCGCCTTCCTTTGCGTCATTTCCTGCATACAGAACGATTCTGCATTTCGGAATCGCAGTCTTTGCGATTTCTTCTTTACCGAGGAAGCCCTTTTCCACAATCAGCTTCGCCGCGTCTTCCGGGAATCCGTTCACGAATTCTACGGAATCGGCATAGTCGTTAAGCAGAACCTTCAGGTCATCTTCGCGTTCTTCGATAAATGCTTTGCGGGCAACTAAAACTCCCATCGGAAGCGCCTGTCCGGTTGCTTCCGTCCAAAGCACATTCAAGTCGAAAAGCTGGCTGACATTTTCATTTCCTGCGGCAAGCGCTGTCGATACGAACGGCTCCGGAATCATTGCAATCGCGCCGTCTTCGCTGAGCAGCTTCTGATTGACATCCGCATGGCTTGCAAGCCACTGCACTTTCACATCTTTATCAATCGCAAGGCCTGCATTTTCCAGTACCTTCTGCAGCACATACTCCGGCGTTCCGCCCTGTCCGCTTGCATAGATTGTCTTGCCTGCTAAATCCTTCGGCTCGCTTACATCTGCGTTATTTCCGAGGATATATAAAACACCCAGCGCAATCGGGCTTACCGCTGCAATCTGCCCTTCCGTCTTATTGTATAAAACCGCTGCCATGTTGGACGGCAGAGCCGCTACATCCACTTCGCCGCTGATCAGCTTCGGGGCAATGTCTGTCGGTGCCTGATAAGTCGTAATCGCATACTTATCCGTCATGTCCATCAGCTTTACCATACCCATTCCGGTCGGCCCGTTCAGCGCGGCAACGTTTACAACCGCGCTCACGGTCGGCGGTACTTCAGCATCCTGTCTTTCCTCTGCCGCGCATCCGGTCATCAGCGTAAATGCCAGCACCAATATCAATAACAGCGATAAAAATTTCTTGTTAGTTTTCGTCATGTTCTTTTTGCTCCTTTTCTTCTGTCTTTCCCATATCCAGCAGGTTATTCTTGATTTGCGGCATAATGTGATTTGCGTCCGTCAGGAAAATGTAAATCAGCATCAATGCAATCGCAAACAGCCCTGCAGTCTCTACAAATAAATCGCGGCTGAAGGTTACCGCAGCGATTCCCATAATACCGCTCACGCCGTAAAGCATCAGCGTTGCTCTTCGCTGTCCGTAGCCCAGTCTCATCAGTCTGTGGTGCAGATGTCCTTTATCCGCCTCCATAATCGGCCGCTTGTTGATAAGACGGCGGAAAATCGCAAAGGCTGTGTCGAAAATCGGCACACCCAGCACCAGTACCGGGATAATCACCGCCACCACCGTCGCGCTCTTCACAGGCCCCAGAATCGACATCGTCGACAGCATGAAGCCTAAATACAGCGACCCTCCGTCGCCCATGAAAATCTTCGCGGGATAAAAATTGTACGGCAGGAATCCGAGTGCGCCTCCCGCCAGCGCCAGCATTGCGCCCGATGCCAGGTACATCCCGTGAATATATGCCACATAGGCAATGCAAAGCGATGCGATTGCTGAGGTTCCCGCAGCCAGTCCGTCCAGTCCGTCAATCAGATTCACCGTGTTCGTAATTCCCACAATCCAAATAATCGTAATGATAAAGCAAAGCACCGCTCCCAGCTCGCTTTTTCCGTCTCCGAAAAAGTTTCGGATAAACTCGATTCTAAGGCCGTACATATACATGATTACGGCGATTACCGTCTGTCCGAAAAACTTGACCTTGGCAGGCAGGTTCTTCAGGTCATCGATAATTCCCAAAATATAGATCAAAATGCCTCCGACCAAAATCCCGACGATGCGGTTGTCAAGCTGCAGCAGGAATACTGCCGTTGAAATCGTGGTCCCCGTAAAAATCGCCAGTCCCCCGAAACGCGGCATGGCTTTCGTATGCATTCGTCTTGTGTCCTTAGGCACATCCATCGCGCCGATTTTCGGAGCCAGCTTGATTGCCACAGGCGTCATCACAAGTGCCAGCACGAAGGCAAGTAAAAAAGTCATCCAAAGTGTACTATACATATATTATCTCCCAGTTCGCCATTATTCTTCTTCGCTTTTTTCAAGTTTTTCAACCACAAGCCCCGCTTCATTCAGGATTTCAACCGCAAGCTCGTCCGGATAACCTTCCCGAACCACGATTCTTTTAATCCCGGCATTGACAATCATCTTGGCACAGATCCCGCACGGCTGATGTGTTATGTAAATCGTTCCGCCTTCGATGGCATGTCCCATGGAAGCGGCCTGAATAATTGCGTTTTGCTCAGCATGAAGTGCCATGCAGAGTTCATGTCTTTGACCCGACGGTACGCCGAGTTTCTGCCGCAGGCAGCCGCCGCGTTCCTCGCAGTGGCGTATTCCTCTCGGTGCTCCGTTGTATCCGGTCGCAATCGCGTGTTTATCCTTTACAATAACCGCGCCCACATTTCTTCTCATACAGGTCGAGCGCTTCGCGGTCAGTTCCGCCATTTCCATGAAATATTCATCCCAGCTCGGTCTTTTCATTGCGTTTCTCCTTTGTTTTTTATTTTTTCTTCAGTTCTTCCTCTTCGTAATATATTTCGACTAAGTACAGACCCTCCGCCGGAGCCGTATGCCCCGCGTTACGCCTGTCCGCGCTTTCGATTATCTTTGCTGCGTCCTCCGGCTGTTTTTTCCCCAGCCCGATTTCCACAAGCGTGCCGACGATAATCCGCACCATATTGTACAGGAAGCCGTCGCCTGTCACCTCTATTATAACCTGTTTTCCCTCTTCATATATGTTGAGACTGTGAATTGTCCGGACCGTCGTCAGTCTTTCATTTCCCCCCGCCGATTGAAAACACTTGAAATCATGCGTGCCGACGATAGCCTTCGCCGCCTCCTGCATTTTCGTAATGTCCAGCGGCTTTTTTATCTGATAGCAGTAATTCCGCTGAAAAATATCGACTTCGGGGGCGTTCCGAATGATATAGCGATAGGTCTTTCCCTTCGAATCAAAACGCGCGTGAAACTCCGCCGGCTTCTCACAGATCTCTGTAATCCGAACATCGCCGACTCCTTTTTGCGAATTCTGACCGCCCGCTAAAAGGTTGTTCGCCGCAAGCATGATTTTATCGGTGGGAATACCGAACTCGCCTTTAAAAGAAGCCCTTTGTCCCAGCGCATGAACGCCCGCATCCGTGCGGCTTGTCCCATTCAGCGAAATCTCGCATCCGCAGACCTTCGACAGCACCCGTTCCAGATCTCCCTGCACGGTCCGCGCTCCGGGCTGTCTCTGCCATCCGCTGAAGCCGCTTCCGTCGTATTCGATTGTCAGCAAAATATTTCGTTCCATTCCGTCCCCTAAAACAAAAGGTTAATGCCATTATACAACATTTTGTGAAAAAATACCATATATAAAGCTGCTGCCGCGGAAATATACGGCACCATCGGTCTCTGGTCGGTCCGCTTCGCCTTCTTTCGGAGCAAAAGCCAGATGAAATGTCCCGCGCTCGCAAAGGTGCTCACGACGAAGATAAATGCAATTCCTTCGATTCCCGTCAAAAGTCCAAGGGCCGCAAACAGCTTGATGTCCGCGCCGCCGACCGCACTCTTCTTATAAATCAGCCTTCCGAGCAGCGCCGTCAATCCGATAACCGCAAAACCTGCCGCCGCTCCGATGAGACAGCCCGTTATGCCCACCTCGTTTCTCGGAATCAGACCGATTCCGCACACCAAAAGCAGCAAAATCAGCTGGTCAGGCACAATCATATATTTTATATCTGCAATTGACATTTCGAGCAGCAGCCAAAGCGCAAAAACCGCCGCAAACGCATAGTACGGATCATCTGTTCCCATCGCGATTCCGACCACGATAAAAAAGCCGGTAAACACATATTTCCACGGAGTGCTTTTCACGCGCTGATGCGTCGGATGCAGAAGTTCCTCATCCGGTTCCTGCCCGTAGTCGACCAGCCACTTTCCCGGCATTTTATTAAAAAAATAAACCGCGCCGTTTCCCAGAAAAATTCCTAAAATCAAGAAAAAAACGCATGTCAGTATCATCGTTAAATGAGAATTCATTTTGGTATCTCCTCTGCCCACTATCATACCATTTTTTATGCCTTTTCTCAAGTTGTTCTTTTTTTGTCTATCTTATCCCGTTTCCCATTTTATTTGTTATAATGAAAGAGTTGATTCAATATTTAGGAGGCAGTTCATGGATTTTATAAAATTTGACATTGTGGGCATTGCCCTGAACCCCTTCGTTCTGATGTTCGTAACGATTGCGCTCGGACTTTTGTTCGGCAAAATCAAGTTCGGCAAATTCAGCTTCGGAACATCGGGTGCCATGTTCGTCGGTCTTGCAGTCGGCTTCGTGGTTTACGGCTTTGCTCAGAAACTATACAATGCAGGCGATGAAACCGCAGCCGGCTTCAAAGCGGCGGTACAGATTATGGAAGGAAACGGCGGCAAAGTCATCAACTCATATTTCTTCACCGCGGCACTTTTCTTCTTCGTCGCGGCCGTCGGCCTTCTGGCATCGAAGGACCTTGCAATCGTACTCAAAAAATACGGCCCGAAATTCGTTGTTCTCGGACTTTTGATTACTTTGGTCGGTGCGGGTGCAACCTATGCCTGCACAGCAATCTGCAAAGACACGAATTCCTATGCGGTTGCCGGCGTCTACACAGGCGCTATGACAAGCTCCCCGGGGCTTGCCTCTGCGCTTGAGACATCCGAGCTTCAGGCAAATGAATATGCCGATAACTTCGCAAACCTTCCTGACAAAGAAAAGGAAGCGATTCTGACGGTACTTGCACTCGATGAAAAATATGCGGATGTTACCCTTGAAAACACGCCGTCACTTTCAAAAGACCAGAAACAGGCGTACATAAATCAAGCGACGGCGCAGGTCGGAATCGGCTCTGCGGTCGGCTATCCGTTCGGTGTCATCATCGTAATTCTGGCAGTAAACTTCCTCAGCGTCATCTTCCGCTTCGATGTGGAGGCGGAGAAACTGGCCTACCGCCGGGAGATGGAGTCAGCGCGTGAAGTCGGCGGCATACGCCAGGTAGAAACGACGGATTTCAGCATTCTTTCCTTCGCAATCGTATGCTTTGCGGGATACCTTTTGGGCTCAATCAAAATATACATGGGCCCGCTCGGCTATGTCAGCCTCGAATCGACAGGCGGCATTCTGATCGGCTCTCTGATTCTGGGCTATATCGGAAAAATCGGCCCGCTTTCGTTCCGCATGGATCCGAAAGTCCTTGCAATTATCCGCGAACTCGGCCTTGCCTTTTTCCTTGCGATTGTCGGCCTGAATTACGGCTACGGTGCTGTTGATGCACTTACAGGTTCCGGCATTACGCTTGCACTTGTAAGTCTGGGGGTCGGCGCGGTTGCCATCATGGCGGGTTTCTTCGTTGGCCGCTATGTATTTAAACTGAACTGGATTATGCTTTCCGGCGCAATCTGCGGAGGCATGACCTCCACGCCGGGCCTCGGTGCCGCTACAGACGCGGTCGGAAGCGACGACCCGGGCGCAGGCTACGGTGCGACCTACCCGTTCGCACTGTTCGGAATGGTTATCTTCACGATTATACTGAATAAGCTGCCGCTGCTGTAGCAGACGGCATTCGCACTAAATATACCCGAAAGGGTATATTTTTTTATATTTTATGTTTTTTATACCTGAAAGGGTGTATTTTTTGTATTTTTACTTGAAATTATACCCGAAAGGTGCTATTTTAAATAGTATGAACACAATTGGACAATATATTAAAGAACAAAGAAAAAAAGCCGGGCTTACACAAGAAGAATTTGCCATGCGCGCCGGGTTGGGACTGCGGTTTGTCAGAGAATTAGAACAGGGTAAGGAGACTGTTCGTCTTGACAAAGTAAATCAAGCTTTGTCTATGTTTGGCGCAGAAGCCGTGCCCGCAGCAAAACGAAAGCAGGAGGATGATGTATGAGTGAAGCATATCGAAAAGCAAGTGTTTTCGTTCAAAATCAATTTGCAGGTATTTTGGAGGAAACCGAGGATGGCTATCAATTTTGCTATGATAAAGATTATTTGACACAAGGCAGTGCCTTGCCGGTAAGCTTAACCTTGCCGCTCAGGAAGGAACCTTACCGCTCCGGCGTATTGTTTCCTTTTTTTGATGGTTTGATTCCGGAAGGCTGGCTTCTTGCTGTTGTAAATCGAAACTGGAAAATAGAACCCCAGGACAGATTTGGCTTGCTGCTTGCGGTATGCCGCGACAGCATCGGAGATGTCAGTATCAGAAAAGAGGGCAGGTTATGAGGTGTTTATGCTGCGGAACGGAAATTGGGATACATGCTTCAGATGAGGAAAGGCTTCACAGCTGGCATCGTCGCTGCATAAAAAAATTCTTCGGCACAACCAAAATGCCGAAGCTTGATTTGAACAAAGAAAAATTTGAAGAACTTGCAAACGCTGCAATCACACAAGGGCTGACCGTGCCGGGTGTACAGAAAAAGCTTTCTCTCCACTTATCGACAGACATCGATGCAAGATTAACCATTGTCGATTATCCCGCCGGTTACATTTTAAAACCGCAAACCGACGAATACGAAATGCTTCCTGAGTTTGAGGACTTCGCGATGCGCGCGGCAAAACTTGCGGGAATACAAACAGTCCCTCATGCACTGATTAAGAATGGCGGGCAATATGCTTACATCACCAGGCGAATCGACCGCAATAGCGATGGATCCGGCAATACTCAGCTTTACGCAATGGAGGATTTTTGTCAACTTTCGGAAAGGCTCACAATTGACAAATACAAAGGCTCCTATGAAAAATGCGGAAAAATAGTAAAACAGTATTCGCAGCAAGTAGGCCTTGACCTGTCTGAGTTATTTCTGCGTGTCGTTTTTTCCTATGTCATCGGCAACTCCGATATGCATCTGAAAAACTTTTCACTCATTGAAGATGCCCCCGGAAGTCGTAAGTTTTCTCTGTCAGCGGCATACGATATGCTGCCGGTCAATATTGTTCTGCCTGAGGATAACGAAGAACTGGCACTGACCTTGAACGGGAAAAAAAGAAATATTCATCGCAAGGATTTTCTCGCGTTCGCACAAAATTGCGAAATTTTACCAAGTGCGGCAGAAAAAATGATGAGCAAGCTGTGTCATCTTGAAAATGCATTTCTTGCAGCATGCGAAGCTTCCTATCTTTCCGATGAACTGAAAACAAAAACCTCGGAACTGATTTCCGAAAGGATATATAGGCTTAAATAAAAGCCTATATATCCAGCTTCGTCAAAAGTCTCTGCACATAATAGTCATACTTGGAATAATCCTTCAGCTCAAGGCGGAAACCCGGATTCGTGTTGTCGTTCGGATACTCTGCTTTCCAGTCTGCAAGCGTTACGCTTTCGGTATGCGTTTTCCCGTCTTCCGTTGTATAAGTCCAGCTGATTTCTCCGCAGTTGTCAATGAGCGCAATCATCGCATAAGCATAGTTTTTCATCTTCTCGCTGCGATTTTCTGCTTCTGTGTCTTTCCATGGCTCATCGAATATGAGCTCCCAGCTGTACGGATATTCCCAGCCCTCCTTTTCCTCAGTGTCAAGCTTATTCGTATAACTTCCTAATTTTTCGCCGACCCCGAGAAGATTCGCTATCTTCTGGTCCGCACTGATGTCACCGATATACGGATTGCGCGCGGCAAAAAGTTCCTTTGCTCTCTTTGTAACCCTTCCATTTTCACCGTAGGTATCGCCCTTGACGGTGATGCTTTCCTGCAAATCCTCCACATAGATATTTCCGTTTATCGTTTTCACCGGAATCGGAATCCAAATCTGCATGGTGAGATCCTTGTGGAAAATCGAAGCCGGCGCGGCATACAGGACAACCTCTTTCCCCTCATCGGTTTCCCGTATCTTGTAATGCGTGAACGCCTGCCCACGCGTGCCTTCAATCCAGCAGCTGAATATCATAAAATCCTCATATTCCCCAGTTTCCTCGGACTCCGTTGATGCTTCCGCACATTGACGACTCACCGTCATATGAAAATCATCAATCGGGCTTCCATATAAATATACCTTCGCAAATACCGCACCGCCTGCAAGCAGAAGAACGGCAAGGACGGCTGTGATAATCTTTTTTCGTCCCGTATTTCTGATTTTTTTAAGGTAGTCGATTTCCGATGAGTCCGCGGCAATCCCACAATCGCCCTCTGTCTCCGGCGGAATTTCTCCGTGCATCGCCTCATAGACGGCTTCGCAGTCCGGGCACTCCGCCAAATGTTCCCGCACAAGCCCGCTCGTTTCCGGGCTTGTCAAATCCTCCGCATAGGATGGGAGCAGGTCTTTGATGACTGCACATGGTATCTTGTTTGTTTTCATTCTATTTCAACCCCCTTCAAAAGCTTTTCTTTTCCGCGGTAGTAAGTCACGCGCGCCCAGTTTTCCGTGCGCTCCATAATCTGACCGATTTCCTTAAAAGATAAATCTGCTGTCAGCCTCAGGTGTAAAACCTCCCGATAAGGCTCCGGCAGCCTGTGCATTGCCTGCATGAGACTGATGGTATCCATGCTTCTCAGCACGATATCTTCTGTGGATGTTCCGCCGCGTGCCGCAATCTCGGTCTTTGGCAGTTCCTCTTCGGCTTGTTTCTTCTGCTTGCGAAAATATCCTCGCAAAACATTATTTGCAATTCCAATCAGCCACGTGGATACGCTGCTTTCTCCTTTGAAGCTGCCAATCGACTTCACCGCCTGATAAAAAGTCTCCTGCGTCAGCTCCTCTGCGAGCATGCTGTCCGCGGTTTTGGCAAGAAGAAAAGCATAAACCGACTTCGCATGACGGCGATAAATTTCATCCATGTTTGGTGATGGCATACGCTTTCCTCCTTTCCTACGCTTGCTTTCATATAGTGAGTAACGTAAAGCGGGGTTTCGTTACAAAAAAGCTGCTTTTTTATCCCACCAGCTTCGACAGCCGCACATCCTCAATTGTGCAAAATTCCTCTTTATTATCCTCGATGTACTTCATAATATCATCCCGCGAGCCGTAGAGATAGAAGTTCTTCGTCATAAAGGTCTCTGTCTTTTCTGCATCTGCAAGCGCATCATTGATATGCCGAAGTGCAACTTCACTGGGAGCCCAGGAGCTTCCCCAGCTGATTCCCAGCCCGTTCCACAATTCGTAATTTTCGGATAAAATCTCCAGATTGTTAATATAGACTCCCCGAAGCTGCGATGCATTCATATTGGTGCGTTCTTCGTCTCCCTCATACAGAACCAAAGGACCCTCAAGAGAAATGCCGCCCATGAATCCTTCGCTTTTCGTATCCATCTGCGCCCACACAGGCTTCAGTGTTCCCTGGCGGAGTGCAAGGACATCCTCGAGTTTTACAGATTTATGAAGCTGCACCTGAAGCAGGATTCGTGCTGATTTCGGAAGTTCCGCCAGATCTTCAAGCTCACTGTCATTGTATTCCGCAAAGTTCGTGATGCCTGCGTCAGCTGCATTTGCAATGGTTGTACTGAACTTATGACTAAGTGCTCCTTCGCTGTCACTTTTAACGGACAGTTCTCCTCGCACCATTTCTAAAGACGCATTCATTTTCCCCACAAAAAGCCTCTGCGTACGTATGCCTAAGCATAACGGGATTTCATACTTTCCGAATCCCTTTTTCTCAATTTCACCAATCGTACACAGCTTCATCTGTGGGTATACGGTCTCGACATATGCCGAAAGCGTCTGGAACAGCCTGCTTGCATACCCATCCTTCGCCTCATCTGCCTTAATCGGATTTGTATAGCACAGATTCATAATCGGATTCAAGCCCAGAAAAATCAGAGCGGCGATGAGCAAAACAACCAGTACGACTTTCAGCGAAGTCCGAACCATCATCTGCTTCACTCTTTTTTCGATGAGACGGTCTAAATCTACTTCCGTCTCCATTTTCATATCTTCCAGAGCAAGATCAAATTCATCTTTTTTCTTTTCGGTGTTACTCATTTGCGCCCTCCTCATTTTCTATCATTTTTATCAGTGCCTTCTTTGCGCGCGACCGTATCTGCCTTACATTCGCCGCCGTCGTTGCGTGTGCTTTCGCAATCTTCTCATCGTCAAGCTCCAGATAAACGCTTTCAATCATAATCGCCCTCTGCCGCAGTGGCAGTGACGCAATCATCGCCGCAAGTCGGGCTTTTTTCTCGTTGTGGATCAGACTCTCCAGCAGGTCATAGCAATCCGCCAAATCCATCGTCTCCGGCTCGTCGTCTGCGCGATATTTTTCCGCTCGAATCGAATTCAGAAAATCATTTCGGATTACGCGGTTCGCCCACGAAAGAAAGCTTCCCGTAGGCTTGTACGACAAAATCGCCTTCAGAAATGCGTTCTGCACTAAGTCCTCTGCCGCCTGCCTATTATGCGTGTACGAACAGGCAATGACCATGAGCGGCTCGTAGTATCTGCTATAAAGTTGTTCAATCAGTCCGCCTTTATTCATCCGCCGTTCTCTCCTTCTACTTACTAAACACTATACCATAAAGTTTGTGACAGGATAAATGAAAAAAAGCTGCCGCCCCGGTCGATTTCTCAATCAACTAAGCCGTCAGCTCCTGATTTTTAATAATGATATCCCTTTCCATAAAAGCTCTTCTCGCTCAGAAGAAGGAACTTGTTCGTGCCGGTACCTTCGTTGTAGGTCACATCCGTGTAGTACCATTTGCTTCCGATTTTGCTGCGGTTCCACATATGCGGCTCAAAATCTGTTTTGCCCGGACCGGAGGTTGCCATGCCCATAATCGACTCCGTTTCGATTCCCGCCTGTATGCACATCAGACGGAAAAGCCCCGCGAAGCCTTGACACACAGCCTTCTTATTGTCCAAAAGTCCGAGGAAGCTGTAGGATGCCTTCCGGTATTTGTAATCATAAGAATAGTTGCGCACGATGTATTTATTGATGCCTTTGACCTTTTCCTTTTTGGTCTTACAGCCTTTCGTCGCGGTTTTTGTAATGCTGCAAATCTTCTTGTAATACTTCACCGCCTTCGCCGAAGCGTTCGATTTCACAGAAGGATTGCGAATCAGCCTCTCGACCTGATACTCCGTGCTGTAGGTGAAATCCACATTGATTTTTGCGACATCGTTTTCAATCTCCGTGTTCATGTTTGTGCTGACGGAATCGCCCCATTTTAAGGAATATACATTTAAAACCTCATACAAATGTTCGGTCGTGACAATTTTAAGCTTCGGAAGCAGATTTTCCTTCGCATGCATGTACACCGAATACAGAGTATCCGCGTCGCTGACCGTCATGCCCTCCGTGTAAGTCACGGGAACGCGCTTGAATTCCGTCTCGTAAACGCCGTGTCCTGCCGGAGTATCATCCCAGATATTTGCAAAAAGGCTTTTGTCAACATCAAACCTGCCCTTGAAGGTGTCGTAAACCGCAAGGTCCGCGTGGCTGCCTTTATAGATTCCGCCCGTCACCGTCAGATCCAAATCGCCCTGCACAGAGAGCGCATCATAGCCTGTGAAACTGCCGCCCGAGATTTGGATTTCGGAACTGTAGAGTCCGGAATAGCCCGCCACAGCGCAGGATTTTTCGGATTTGAAAGTTCCTCCGCTGATCAGGAGTCTGCCGCCCGTAACATCGCAGCAGCTGTATACGCTGCTGAAAGTACCTCCACTGATTTTGACGGTCGTTTTCGTGGAACCGAGAACACTGATTGCCCCACGGCTTCCCGTGTTTCGAACAAGACCGCCGCACTTGCTGTCGGAAATCGTCAGCCTGCCGCCCTCGACCGTAATCAAAGCGTCAATCCCGACATTTCCTTTGATGGTATGTCCGTTTAAGTCAAGGCTCTTGGTTTTGCTCCGCATGACAATCGCCTTGGTTAATCCCTTGATGTCCGCCGTCAGCTTATACGAGCCTCCTTCAGAGGAAGTCAGCGCTTTCCGAAGAGCCGAAGCGCTCGAAATCGATTTTACGCTCGCCGCCTGTGCGGTCTCAGCACCGCCAAACCCAAACCCAAAACCTGCCGGTAGGAAAGCCGTCATCACTGCCGTCGCCAAAAACAGGCAGGCAGCCTTCTTCAAAAGCTTTCTCATCTCAAACATCCTTTCTTGCAAGCACACAATACCACACTGTAAACTTCTATTTCTTCCAGCTGCTCTTAAGACCGATAATCTCATTGAACACCGGATTTTCTTTTCTGTAAAGCTTGGAGTCCGCCACGAAATATCCGTGTCTGAAGAACTGGAATCTTTCGCCCGGCTCAGCCTCGAGCACCTTCGGCTCCGCATAGCATACGATTTCACGCATCGTGTCTTCGTTTGCCACCATTTTGCCGTCCTCACCCTCGCTCATAAGATAGTCGAACTGACGAATCTTAATCGGAACCGCAGTTGCCGCGTCTACGAAGTGAATCGTACCCTTGACCTTGCGTCCCTCAAATCCGCTTCCGGACTTCGTTTCCGGGTCGTATGTGCAGTGCAGCTCTTTAATGGAGCCGTCTTCATTTTTGATAGCTTCCTGACAGGTGATGAAATATCCGCCTTTCAGGCGAACTTCGTTGCCCGGGAAAAGTCTGAAATACTTCTTTGCAGGCACTTCCATGAAGTCCTCGCCGTCCACCCAGATTTCTCTCGAGAACGGAATGTCGCGAACGCCCATTTCCGGTACTGCCGGGTTGTTTTCCACTTCGCAAAGCTCGCTCTGTCCCTCAGGATAGTTCGTGATAACAACCTTTATCGGATCGAAAACAACATTTCTCGTCTCAACCTTTTCCTTGAGGTCGTCACGCACGCAGTGTTCCAGCAGGGAAACATCAACCGTGCTGTTTGCCTTGGAAACGCCGATTTCCTCGCAAAATCTGCGGATTGCCTCCGGTGTGTATCCTCTGCGGCGGATTCCCGCAATGGTTGGCATTCTCGGGTCATCCCAGCCGTCAACAACGCCGTCGTCCACAAGTTTCTTTAAATATCTCTTCGACATTACCGTATTCGTCAGGTTCAGTCTCGCAAACTCAATCTGCTGCGGAAGAGCGCTCCACCAGCCAACTTCCACAAGAACCCAGTCGTACAGCGGTCTGTGGTCCTCGAACTCGAGCGTGCAGATGGAATGCGTGATTCCTTCAATCGCATCTTCAATCGGGTGCGCGAAGTCGTACATCGGGTAAATGCACCACTTGTCACCTGTATTGTGATGTGTCGCATGCGCGATACGGTAAATGATCGGGTCTCTCATATTGATGTTAGGCGATGCCATGTCAATCTTCGCTCTGAGCACTTTTTCGCCGTCCGCGTATTTGCCTTCCTTCATTTCCTCGAAAAGCGCAAGATTTTCCTCTACGCTTCTGTTTCGGTAAGGACTCTCTTTGCCCGGCTGTGTGAGCGTACCCCTGTACTCCTTGATTTCCTCAGGCGTAAGGTCGCAGACATAGGCTTTGCCCTTCTTTATCAGTTCAAGCGCCGCTTCGTACATTTTGTCGAAATAATCGGACGCCCAAAGTCTCTTATCCCACCGGAAACCAAGCCATTTCACATCTTCTTCGATGGAGTTGATGTATTCAACATCCTCTTTTACCGGGTTTGTGTCGTCATATCTGAGGTTGCAGGTGCCGCCGTACTTTGCCGCTGTGGAAAAGTTCAGACAGATGGATTTCGCGTGTCCGATATGCAGATATCCATTCGGCTCCGGCGGAAAACGCGTGCACACCTTATCCCCGTATTTGTGACTTTCTAAGTCTTTTTCAATAATGTTGTGAATAAAATTGGTTTCTCCCATAGTTTTTTCCTCTCAAAAAATATTCTATTCTATATAATATCACTATTCAGGCCATTTATCCAGCAAAAAATGCCCATTTGACTAAATTGCGGAAATAAAGTATACTAAAGCTAATATACATATAGGAGGAATACCGAAAGTGAGGAAGAAACACTTGTTAATGATAGGCGCAATGGTGCTTTGCACCGCTGCTGTTATATTTTTCTGCGCCTGTCAGGACAGCTCGCAGCAGGCATCCGGCACAGCAGGCGCGGTTGATACCGTAGTCAATGTCGACGAGCCTGCGGATTCACAGGGAGAAATTGTCGCGACCGCTGCGAAAACAACGACTAAGAAATCAACGACCAAAACAAGCAAGAAAAAGAAAAAATATAACGAAGAGGCCCCTTGGGAATCCTTTGACATGTACGGCCTGCCGGATAAACTCGACCTTCTGAAAAAGGACAAGGGCGATGTGCTCGTTCTCGTAAACAAGCTCCACGCTGTATCGAAGAACTACAAGCCGACCGATATGGTTGCAATCAAAGGCAGCTATACGACAAATCAAGGGCTGGAAATGAAGGCGGACGCTTACAAAGCCTTCAAAAAAATGAGAAAAGCCGCCAAAGCTGACGGCATCCGTTTCAAAATCTGTTCTGCATACCGTACCTATAGCACGCAGAAATGGCTTTACAACAACTATCTGAACACCATGGGCAAGAAGCTCCGCAACATCCGCTCCGCATATCCGGGCAGAAGCGAGCACCACACGGGTTATGCCATCGACCTTGTAACGAAATCCACGGGCTGGACGCTCACGCAGGACTTCGCAAAAACTTCCGAAGGCAAATGGATTAACAAGCACTGCGCAGAATACGGCTTCATCATCCGCTACCCGAAAGGCAAAACCGATATTACCGGCTACGATTATGAGCCTTGGCATCTGCGCTATGTCGGCGTTGATGCTGCTGAGGAAATCACAGAGCAGGGCATTACTCTGGAAGAATATCTGAAGAGATAATATCCGCTGTCTGAATTTTAATCGCCTTTTGCAAATCGCTGAAAGGCAGTTCAATCTGAAAACCAATACGGCCGCCGCTGAAGAAAATCGTTTCGTAATCAGCGGCGGTTTTGTGTATCGTCGTCGTAAAGAATTTCTTCATTCCAATCGGACTGCATCCGCCGTGAATATATCCCGTGAGCGGCAGCAGTTCTTTTGATTTTATCATCTCAATCGACTTCTCTCCGACCGCTTTCGCCGCCTTCTTTAAGTCCAGTTCTTCTGCCACCGGAACCATGAAAACATAATAATTCTTGCTTTTCCCCTGCGTAACAAGTGTTTTAAACACTCTTCCAGGCTCCTGGTTCAGTACCTCGGCAACTTCCACGCCGCTGACCGCGTCCGTATCGGTATAGGTGTGCTCCTTATATTTAATTTTCAGCGCGTCCAGTCTACGCATGGCGTTCGTTTTTTCTATCTTTGTTTTCATTTTGCTTACCTCTAAAATTCAAGGCACCCCTTGCGAGGTGCCTTGATATTGTTCATTTCGTAATTATTCGTGCGCGCAATTATCTTTCAACTACGAGTGCAGTTCCCATACCGCCGCCGATACATAATGTAGCAAGACCGTACTTGGAATCTCTCTTCATCATTTCGTAAATCAGAGTGATTAAGATTCTGCAGCCGGAAGCTCCGATTGGGTGTCCGATAGCGATAGCTCCGCCGTTTACATTTGTCTTTTCAGGATCTAATCCTAAGTCTTTTCTTACTGCCAGGGACTGAGCTGCGAAAGCTTCGTTTGCTTCTACTAAGTCCATATCAGCAACTGTAAGGCCGGCCTTCTTTAATGCTTTTTCGGAAGCAGGTACCGGACCAACACCCATGATGGATGGATCTACGCCTGCGGAAGCATAGGACTTGATTGTGCAAAGCGGCTTGATTCCTAATTCGTCAGCTTTTTCTTTGCTCATTACTACTACAGCAGCACCTGCATCGTTGATACCGGAAGCGTTAGCAGCTGTAACGATACCGTCCTTCTTGAAAGCGCCTTTTAACTTAGCAACCTTTTCGATAGTTGTTCCGAATTTAGGGAATTCATCTGTATCGAAGATGATTGGATCACCTTTTCTCTGCGGAATTTCAACCGGAACGATTTCATCTTTGAACTTACCTGCCTTGATTGCTTCTTCGGCTCTGTTCTGGGAGATTACGGAGAATTCGTCTAATTCTTCTCTTGTGATTCCCCACTGTTCAGCAACGTTTTCAGCAGTGATACCCATGTGGTATCCGTTGAATGCGTCCCAAAGGCCGTCGTTAACCATCATGTCAACCATCTGAGCGTTGTTCATTCTTGCGCCCCATCTTGCAGCCGGCATAGCATAAGCTGTAGCGGACATGTTTTCTGCACCACCTGCAACTACGATGTCAGCATCGCCTGCTTTGATAATCTGAGCAGCAAGTTCAACAGCTCTTAATCCGGAACCGCAAACTTTATTAATTGTCATTGCAGGAACTTCGATCGGAAGGCCTGCATCAAGTGTCATCTGTCTTGCAACGTTCTGACCTAATCCACCCTGAAGAACAGCACCCATGATAACTTCTTCAACCATTTCAGGCTTGATTCCTGCTCTTTCAACAGCAGCCTTGATAGCGATAGCGCCTAATTTTCTTGTAGGGATTCCCTTTAAGGAACCGCCAAAGCTTCCGATTGGTGTTCTTGCTGCACTTACAATTACAACTTCTCTCATTTTTATGTATCCTCCTTAAGACTTTATGTTTCTTTTCACCGCATACCGCGTCTCTTTTCGTATGCAGTTCTATTTAATCACACAATAACACAAAAATCAAGAAGTTTTGGTTAAAAATTTAACAAAACCCTTGTATTTTTTGAAATACATCTGTATATATCTTACCATATCCACCCGAAAAAACAAGGCTTCCGGCGAAAGTAGTTTATTTAACAAGGGGCCTGGGGATGGGCACGTTTTTTCGCCCGAGGGTACGCTTTTTGGCTCGAGGAGCGCTTCTTTTGCCTAGTGTGCTCTTTTTTATTTGGGGATGACTTTCATTTTGTTTAGGGGGAGGGCTCTTCCATTTTATGTAAAAATGTATATTTACATACCAAATCGCAAAAAATCCTTATCTCGCGTGTATTTTTTTCCACAAATATCCAACTCGGCATCCTTACTGAGCATGCGCTTCCTAAACCATATTTTCAGTATATGTGCAAAGCGTTGAAATTTCAACCCTTTCTTGTTCTTGTTTTATAGGCTGCTGAATGCCCGCCTTTGGCCCCCGATTCTTGTTTTCCTTTATATGTAAGTTTTCACACGCGACCACCCCAAAAATTCCTCACTTGGTATGTATTTATACATTTTGAATAGTCGCGTCGTTATGCCCGCCGGCGTTCATTCTCAAAAAGCCCCATTACCACAAGCAGCAGACACACCGGCGACCTGCCGATATGTCTGCTGTTTGATTGCTTATTCAGTTTAATGCTTTATATTGCGGTAGAATTATGAAAGTGTAACTGTCGTTCCGTCTACGATGAGCGTTGCATTTGTGTTCCAATCGTCCATGTCAAGCAGTAAGTCCTTAACATTTTCTGCTGTGATTTTTGTGCCATTCTTCGTACAGTTGGTAAGGGTAATTGTGTACGCATCCGAACCACCTGCATTCATCTGGTAGTCTGCTGAAGTGAATTCACAGTCTGTAATCTTTGTTTCGGAATACGGACGCAGATATTGATATGCCTTAAGACCAAGCTTACAGTTTTCAAATGAAACAAGCTTGATTCCGCTAGTATAGGAAGTCCAGCCGTTTAATGTTGAATCCTTGATTGTCAAAGTCGAATCTGTAACTGTTGCGTCAATATTGAAAGTATATCCGGCAACATCCAGTATACAGTTATCAATCACACTGTCTCCGGAAAGTGACCAGAACTGGATACCACGAAATGCATTGGTAATCTTTGTATTCTTAAATACTGTGCCTGTGTTTTTTGCGCCGGTAGAAACAGTGATTGCAATCTTTCCGTCGCCCTCGTAATTAACATTTTCAATCGTGGTATTGTTACCGTTGATGTTCAGCGTTCCGCCTGTGCCGGCTGAACCTGTACCGTTAATTGTCATGTCTTTAATTGTTACATCATCTTTTGCTATTTTTGCGTTTTTAGCATTTAATGTCGTGTTGTCAATGCCCTTTCCTGCAAGTGTCGTATCTGAACCGATTGCGGTGCTCGAATCGAGGCTAAGGTTATTTCCGGACACTTCAATATATGAAGGTTTTTCTGATGTTTGGGAATCGGAGATTGCGTCTGCAAAGCTTTCTTGGTCAGATGCATTTGCATAGTTGATATCCGGATATTGAGCATTTTTATCGTAATCATTTCCGTAGCTGTCGCTTTCAGAAGCCAGCTGAGTTGCCAAAACTTTCAGGTCAAATTCTACCTTGCCGTTCTGATAATCATTGCCCGCCTGTTCATCCATATGTACCAGCAAAGCAAAGTAGTGCGTTGCACCGACTTTAAGTTCTACAGGATCATCTGAGACTATTTGCGTTCCAACAGCAACCGAACTGCCTGAAGTCCATGCAGGAACAGAGGTATCGCTTCCTTTTGCATTAGGAGCAATTGCGTACTGCATAACTTTATACAGGTCCTTGCCATCAGCAGGATTCGTGACATTCAATGCCACTTTATACTTCAATGCAAGGTTGCCTTCGTTCTTGATTGCAAGGTAAGCAACTTGAGTCTTGCCCGGTTCCCATAAAGTATCGAGGTTGTTGTTTTGAGCAACGGTGCTGTTCTCGCTACCGAAAATAGGTGCCGGTTCTTTGCTGATATTAACATATTCACCATTTTCGTACATCAACAGTTCTACATCCAGATTTCCTGCCTGGATCTTGTTTACGCTTGTGCTTGCCGTGTCAGTAAACCATGCGAATGTCATTCCTACAAGCATTGCCACGCAAAGCATCATGGAAAGCACGCTCATTGCGAGGGCTTTCTTTGTCTTTGTTTGTGTCATTATTTCTTTCCTCCGATTGTTTTGTTCGGCATTGTGCATATAAAGGCACGCCCTGTGCCAACGCCGCCAAAACACAAGGAGTACCTATTTAACAGTTATTTTGTTTTGATTTTCCGCTCCGCGCGTTATGCCTGCTGCGAGCGTTCTGTTAGGAAGGCGTACCCCCCCCCTAAGGATTTTTTTGTGTTTTCATTTTCTTACTTTCCTTTCTGTCGTGTTCTTTTATCCACTAAGGAAATCAAAAGGCATAGGGTTTGGAAGTTGTTCGGCGTGCTCTTCGTGCGTCGCCGGCTTTATATGCCCTTTGATATCCTCTCCACCAGAGGGTGGAGAGGATAAAGCTTATTTTAGTTTGCGGGAAGAACAGTTGTACCATTTACTACAACCGTAGCCTTCGTTCCTTTTTTATTGTTCCAAATAGAATTATTGCTATTTGAGCCAACTCCAAATCCCGTTACAGCATCTGCTGTTGCTTGATCGATGATAACTTTTGCTCCTGCAGACATAAGGCTAGTGTCAATTTCAATTGCTGCTTTACCAACAATCGGTGCAGTTGCATTAAATTTGCAATCCTTGAATTCCACGGTTTGGAGATCTGCTAAACCATTTTCGTGATAAATAAGAACAGACTTTCCTGCACAGTTGAATTTACAATTATCGAATAAGACATTTTTAGCTGCATATGTCCAAAGATTATATGCGTCTGCACTATCCTGCTCGAATACACAATTGATAAATTCTACATTTTCAGCATATAAGAATTGCATGCCTGTGATAATACAGTCTTTGTATGTTACAGCCTTTGAATGCGTGATACCTTTATAATTGTCATTTGCAAATTTCACAGTTACTCCCTCAACTGTAAGGTCAAGGTTTGTGTTTTGTGCACCGATAACGGTACTCTTTGTCATATCAAGAACTGTATTTTTATCGCCGGAAATGGTCACAGTTTTATTTGTGATTGTCGGAAGTGTGTATGTCCCTGATTCAAGCTTTACAGTAGTTGGTGTTGTTGCACTCGTAATAGCATCTGCTAATTCATCAGATGTTGAAGCCTTCTGTACCTTATTACCAAGCTTTTTGTATGCATCTGCACTTTCAATTGTTCTTGCAGTAGATGAACCGCAAACAAAAATGTCACCTTTTGTATCGGTATATGTATTGTTGCCGCCAAAGTTTATACCAGCAATGTTGATATAGTCAAGGTCAATCATCGAATTCTTTAAATTAGCAGATGATCCGAAGAAGTTGTTTGTCAAAGTAACTTTTACATCTGCATTGCTGAAATCAGCTGCCTGAATATGGATGAAACGTTGCTGCTGTTTCGTAGCTTCGAAACGGCAGTTATTGATTACAATTTCTGCCCCTGCTACAGGTGTAACCTGCACGCAATCCCACTCTGAACCTGAGAAGGAACATCCATTCAGAACCAGTTTGCCTTTAAGACCGCTGGCATAAAGGTTCGAGGCATTGTCTCTGCCATTGGCAGGCGCTGTAAAATCTACATTGTTGATTGTAACATTAGCATCAGCCGCAATGCTGACAGGCTTATCGCTGATAAGCGCATTTCCGTTGCCGTTAATTGTTACATCTTTGCTTATTGTGAGCTGATTACTGAGCTTGATTGTTTTGTTGAGAATTACATTTTTGCCATCATTAATAGCAGTTTTCAAATCGTTTTCATTGTCAACATACTTGTATTCTGCCCCAGCATCATATGTGTTGTTAAAGCTGTCATACTCGGAAGCTGCCTGCGTTGCATATACAGTAATTGCTATGCCTGTAAGCGAAAGGTTCTGATATTCGTTTCCTGCATTTTCCTGCATATGCGCTTTGATTGTGAAAGGCGTACCTTCTTCTTTAGCAGTCAATACTTTATCTTCGCTGGTAATCATTCCGGTTTCTTTGGAAATAAGCTCTTCGCCAGAATACCAGTCAATAACCTCAGCTAACTTGGAGTCTCCGGTAAGTCCGCTTATCGCAATTTTATACTTCAGCGCAAGGTTTCCTTTGTTTACTACGCGAAGTTCCGGCAGCTTATATGTACAGCCCGGTTCCCAAAGGACTTCTTCGTTTGCACCTTCGTTGGCTTTTACGAAATTAAGGGTTGTGTTCTCGGCGTTTACCCAATTTCCAGTTGCATCTTTCATTTGCAGTTCAACATCCAGCTTGCCTGCTTGGATTTTGTTCACTGCGGTGCTTGCTGTATCTGTGAACCATGCGAAGGTCATTCCCACCAGCATTGCCACACACAGCACCATTGAAAGCACGCTCATTAAGAGGGCTTTCTTTGTCTTTGTTTGAGTCATATCTTATTCCTCCTATTGCTTTGTTTCGGCATTCGGCGTGTTAAAGATACGCCTCGCATCAATGCCGCCAAAACGCAAGGAGTACCTATTTAACAGTTATGTAGTTTTTCTGAGCAGTTCGTTTTACTGCCTCAGGAGAGCTGTACCCCCCCCCTATAGATTTTTGAGTCATTTTAAATTCTCCTTTCCTGTATTCCGTCAGGAAATCAAAAGGCATAGGGTTCTTAGTTTTCTTGGCACGGTTCTCATGCATCTTCGTTTCGTATGCCCTTTGATTTCCCCTCCACACAGGGGTGGAGAGGACTTGGAAAACTGTTTTTATTTAGCCGTCAAGTCTGGAATCGCTTGCAGTAAGGCTGCCCCAGTTGTTCCCGGAGATGTTGTAGGTGATACCATCAGCAAGGCTGTTAACCTTGATGCTGTTTGCCAGAGTAATGCCCTCCGTGGCGGTATTATTCTGGATTGTGAACACTGCGCCTGCACCAACATCACCCACGC
>CAKQGQ010000027.1 GCA_934233735.1 uncultured Clostridia bacterium
CATAAGAAATACAATAATGAAAATTTTAATATTAAAACTTATGTGAGTGATATAGATAAAGATAACGATGGAATAGATGATCAAACAGATATATTGATAAATGCAAGAGAATATATATCCACGAAGCCTAAATATAAAAGTAAGTATTATAGTAGTGGTTATCCTGATGATGAATATGGGGTTTGCACTGATGTGGTTGCTTTTGCTCTTAAGGATGCAGGATATGATTTAAGAGAACTTGTTAATAATCATGTCAAAGAAAATCGTGATTTATATGATATTGATGTGATAGATAAAAATATTGATTTTAGAAGAGTATTAAATTTAAAAACTTATTTTGATTATAATGCAATAAGTTTAACGACTGATATAAAAAAAATAGATGCATGGCAAGGTGGAGATATTGTTGTCTTTAAAAGGCATATAGGTATAGTATCCGATAAAAGAAATCATAAAGGAATTAGCTTTGTTATTCATCATGCTAATCCATATCAAAAATATTATGAAGAAGATATATTAGAACAGCATAACGATATTATAGGTCATTATAGAATTAGTTAAATTATTAAATGGTTGAAAATGGGTTTGTAAACTAAAATGTATAAGTTTTGGAAAAAAATTGTGGAGGGAAACCTCCCCGTTCTATACTAGAATACTTTGAGAGTGTAAACTCAGCAAAAAAGATGGTTATTATACCATCTTTTTTGGATCGACCCATTTCGCGAAGTCCTCTTCGCTGACAAGCCGCAGGCGCAATGCGGCTTCTTTGAGTGTGAGGTTTTCTTTGTGTGCCAGCTTTGCAATCTTCGCGGCGTTTTCGTAGCCGATGTGCGGATTAAGCGCGGTGACAAGCATGAGGGATTTGTTCATGTTCTCATCGATCTTTTGCAGATTTGGCAGAATGCCTTCGGCGCAGTGCAGATTGAAGGAGTTCAAATCGCGTTCCCTCAGCGAATACAGAAAGAAATATGAGCCAAAACATGCCGTAAAAACTTCTATGCTCGGCGATGCAGCAGGTGAGGATGTTCTGAAAATTCCTCTTTATATGATCTGCACGATGCCGACGTGGATCAAATAAAAAGGAGCCGCCTATGCAGTTGATGGAATCCATCAACTCACAGGCGGCTTTGTCCTTTTCCAGTCTTTATATTGTTATTTCATGCTGCCGGTCTTTTCAAACCTCGAGTGCCACGACAGGGCTTCATCAAGGATGTGCGGTGTCTGGCAAGGAGCCTCGGCGCATGCTCTGTTGAAGTAGTCCATGAGGGCATCCCGATAGTCCGGGTGTGCACAGTTTTCAATGATTGCGACGGCTCTTTCCTTCGGGGTCAGGCCGCGGAGATCCGCATAGCCCTGCTCAGTTACGATAACCATGACTTCATGCTCGGTGTGATCCACATGCGGACACATCGGAACGATGGAAGAAATCGCGCCGTCCTTTGCAACCGATGAAGTTGTAAAAATGACGAGCGAGGCGGAGCGCGAGAAGTCGCCGGAGCCGCCGATGCCGTTCATGATTTTCTTGCCCTGCACATGCGTCGAGTTGACATTTCCGTAAATATCGACTTCAAGCGCGGTATTCATGGCAATCAGTCCGAGCCTGTGGGAAACCTCAATGGAATTGGAAATTTCCTGCGGGCGGAAAATAATATGCTCTTTATAAAAATCAATATCTTTAAAGAATTCAACCTGTGCTTCCGGGGAAGGTGCAAGAGCCGTGCAGGAAGCCACGGAGGCTTTTCCGCTCTTGATTAAGTCGAGCATGGAATCCTGAATCACTTCAGTATAGCAGGTCAAATTTTCAAACTCGGAGTCGGCAAGACCGTAGAGTACAGCATTTGCAACGGAACCTACACCC
Source organism: uncultured Clostridia bacterium (assembly GCA_934233735.1). Lineage (GTDB taxonomy): Bacteria > Bacillota > Clostridia > Peptostreptococcales > Anaerovoracaceae > CAG-238. The sequence continues at coordinate 1,859 of CAKQGQ010000027.1, forward strand.
GACTGAATCGGCAGAAGTGACTTCCCAAGGCGGCCTTCAGCAACTTCATTTTCCAAAAACTTAATAATGTTTTTCCCGATTTTCTTTGAATCTTCGGAAATTGCGGCAAGCGGTCTTGTTAAATCGCTTTTGTCGGAAAGGACAATTGCCTTGATTTTATCCCAGCCGCATTTTATGTAAGGCGTTCCGATGCGCTGCCCTGGATGTGTGAGGGGAATCGGTTTGCGGTGAGGCGGCTTTTCGCACATGTATACATCCGCCATTCCTTCTAAATGCAAAGGCTTCGCCATCGCAATTTCAACGATGACGCTGTCAGCTTCTGCCACATATGCAGGCGTATTACCGACGGAGGTCGTAGGAACAAGGTCGCCCTCCGCTGTAATCGCAAGTGCTTCCACAAGCGCAATATCAGGCTTTCTGACATGGCCGCCTGCGACAAATTCAGGAGAGCGTCCGAGGTGCATGTCGATATAGCCGACATCGCCTGCGTTGATGGATTTTCTGAGAACGGAATTGGTCTGATAAGGAATCCGCTTTCCTATAACGCCTGCTTCGGTCAGTTCTGTATCCACCTCGGGGCCGACGGAAGCACCGGAATAGAGGTCGATTTTAACCGTTCTTCCTGCCTTTGCCTGCTCGGCAAGGGCATGAGGAACTGCCTTCGGATAGCCCGCGTTGGTAAAGCCGCTGATTCCGACCGCCATTCCATCTTCAATCATATTTGCAGCATCTTCCGCAGAACAGAGAAGGGAAAATGCCTTTTCGCTTCGTAATCTTTCTTTTAAATTTTGTTCAGACATAACTGTAACACCTCATAGTAAACTATTTTGACTATATAAAAGTATATAACATTTTACATAAATCAGACAACCGTCTGATTGCATTCTTTTTGCACTTGCGGTAAAATAGAAACAAGAAAATGCCGAGAAAGAAATGAAAGAGGGAAAACAATGAGAAAGACGAAAATTATATGCACACTGGGTCCTGCGTCGACCAATGAAGAAATGCTTGAAAAGATGCTGAAGGCAGGAATGGATGTCGCAAGGGTAAACTTTTCGCACGGAACGCATGAGGGCCACGGAAAGACCATCGACCTTTTCCGCAAAGTCAGAGATAATCTGGGAATGTCCGCGGCAGTTATGCTGGACACGAAGGGACCGGAAATCCGGACCAGAGATTTTGAAGGCGGAAAAGCGATGCTGAAGAACGGAGAATTTTTTACACTGACGACGGAAAATGTGCTCGGGAATGCTGAAAGAGCTTCGATTACCTATGCAAATCTTCCGGGAGAGCTGAAGGAGGGCGATGAAGTCTTGATTGACGACGGCAAATTGCGCCTGAAGGTGACGGAAACGACGCAGACGGATATCGTCTGCCGTGTAATCACGGGTGGACAAATCAGCAACCATAAAGGCATCAATGTGCCGAATGTGGCGCTTTCCATGGAATATCTAAGCCCCGCGGATAAAGACGATTTGCTTTTCGGCATTGAAAAAAATGTAGATTATGTTGCTGCTTCTTTCGTGAGGAGAGCCGACGATGTAATTGCACTTCGGAATTTCCTGACGGAAAACGGCGGAAGCGATATAAAAATTATTTCCAAAATCGAGAATATAGAGGGAATTGACAACTTCGAAGAAATTTTGGAGGCTTCTGACGGCATTATGGTTGCCAGAGGCGACATGGGCGTTGAGGTGAATTTTGCAAGGCTTCCGGGCATTCAGAAGCGTTTCATCAAGAGGTGTCAGCAGAGCGGAAAGACAGTTATTACCGCGACGCAGATGCTCGAATCGATGATTCAGAATCCGCTGCCGACCAGAGCGGAAATTACGGATGTGGCGAACGCTGTATTTGATGGAACTTCAGCGGTCATGCTTTCCGGCGAAACCGCAATGGGAGCTTACCCTGTGGAAGCAGTGGCAGCAATGGCGAAAATTGCCGAGCAGGCCGAGCAGGATGACCCGAGATTCCTGCCGGGAGCGAATATGTGGTATGAGATGGATGCGCAGGATACGACAAACGCGGTCGGTCATGCGGCATGTACGCTTGCCAGAGACATCAATGCGAAAGCGATTATGAGCATTACCAAGTCGGGGTATACGGCGCTTCGCATGAGCAAGTTCCGTCCTGCTACCATGCTGATTGCTGCTACGCCGCACGAAAAAACCTATCATCAAATGGCGCTCATCTGGGGCGTTTATCCGCTGATGGTGGAGAACCTTCAAAATGTAGATGTTCTGGTTTACCGCTGCCTGGAAGAGGGCAGAAAGGAAGGACTGCTGGGCACCGGAGATAAGGTAGTTATCAGCGCCGGCGTGCCGCTGGATGTAACGGGAAAGACGAACATGATTCGAGTTGAATTTGCATAAAAAAATGCTTCCACTGTTTTGTATGTGGAAGCATTTTTTTAACATTGTTTTTTCTTTTTAACAAGAAGTATCAGGATAAAGTTTATGATACTGCTGCTGAGAAACAGCAATATGAGCCATAAAGTAAGATTGGTATTATCACCGGTCTTCGGCGCTATGCCGGAATCGGCGGAGACACCGCCATACAGCTTTTCTCCGAGAATGAAATACGGATTTCCGTCAGTCTTAAAGGTGATTTTGCCTTCCTGCGCAGTAAGTGACATCTTTGATAATGTTCCATTCTTTGTCAGCGAATATCCCATGGGGAAAGTTAGTCTGTCCGGCAGTTTGACCGTAACGGTAACTCCGTCTGCAGATTTGACAACTCCGCTGCTGTTCATGAAATAAATATGAAAAGCAAAGAATTTTGTCGTCTTACCGATGAGAATGTCTTTCATCCAATCAAGAGCGTTACTGTCTTCAATCGGGTCGATGCAAAGCTCCCAATCCGTATCCTTAATATCGCTTACAGTTATTTCTGTTCCGTCAGGCAGTATCGTCGTCCCTTGACCGTTTTCATCTATCGGAATCTTATCCGGCTGTGAATTGTTGATATATTGTGCGGATACGCCGATTTTTGTTTGCTGGCGCGCGCTGTATGACATATACTCCGAAGCAAAAACACTCGCAGAGCTGAGCAAAACCAGCAGTACTGCCGCTATAAATGCTGTAAACTTTTTCATTGCATTATACCACCTATTGTTGTCTTTATTGCGGGTGATTCGATACTATTTGATTGTTACCGTAATCGTTCCGATTGCCGTAGGTGCTGTTACAGAGCTGTCAAGTTCGCCGGAGAGGGAGAGTGCAGCTGTTTCTGCAGGTGCTTCCAGAACTGTTGTACCTACTGCTGTTGCAAGGTTCATTGTGGCATTATCAAAACTTCCGGTGATACCTTCAAAACCCGCCTCTGAAGCATAAGTGAGTTCTGCCGATACTGAAGTGTTCGAGTGATTGGTGACTTTAACTGTGTTTCCGCTGTTCGACCAGCCTGCTGTGCTGCCGGAACTGTAATCGTGGCTGTCGGGCTGCCAAGTACCGCTTGAACCTTCGTTGTAGGTGAATGCCATGCTGCCCCAGGTAATGTCAACACTGTAAACGGTGCCGCCGCCGGAGCCTGAGCGATAGGAAGCGGTTACTTCCTTAGTAGCCGTACCGTCTGTTTCCCCGATTGTGGCATCTGCTGCAAAAGCAGTGACGGTCACCAGTGAGAAGATGAGCAGAAAAGTAAGCGCAAGTGTAAAGATTTTTTTCATGATTTTACCTCCTTTTATGTATATCTGTTTTACATCTATATCAACCGAACTTTGCGGCTCCGTTTTTCGGAAACTCGCAAAGAGGCTAATAACTTTGTTTATTCCGTTACAGTGACAGTAACAGGGATTTCTGTATTGACCATTGCTTTTTCACCGCTTTGCTGATCGTAGTACAGTACGATAAATTTACCGTCATAACCGCCTGCTGCAAGCTGATTTTCTGCACCGTCAAGCAGGTCGAGCGCTGTGACTTTATTGCCGGGAAGCAGTCTGCCGGACTGAACGATGACGGTATCCTTTATTACAATCTGCAAAACCATATCAGCCGTGGATTTCGAAGGATTCGCAAACATCAGAGAAACTCGTTTATCCGACAAGTCAACGCTGACATCTTTGGAGTAGGTGAGCGATACGGCGCCGCCGCCCGGCGGAGCATCTAACTTCGTGCTGTTGTCGCCGTCTATCTGTTCGGCGTGGCTTTCAATTTCCGGTGCATAGTCGGGTGCAAGTACAGGCGCGCTTTCACGGAAGAACAGTGCCCAAATGGTTATGCACAGCGACAGAATCAAAAGCAGCAAAAGAAGTATGATCAGAATTTTATGCCGATTATCTTTGTTTTTTTCGTTTTGCATTTCCATCGTCAATTACCTCCTAATGTGATAGTCACTGTGCCGATTGCAGCCTTGTCTAAATTTTGATCCGGCTTTCCCGAAAGATTCAGCCAAGCATATTTTTCATTTTTTGCAGGCAGGGTCATAGGGGATGTAACAGCCTCACCCGCCTCATTCGTAAAACTGCCCGATACAGCGTGATTTATCTGTGTATAACTGAATGTGATATTTACATCCGTTACACCTTTATTTCCAACGGTAATCTTGTTGCCGCCTGGAGTGCTTGTCGTCCAGCCGCCGTTCTCATAGGAGTGATTTTCGGAATTCCATGTACCGTCCGAATAGCTGAAATCCAAATCGCTCCAACTGATGTCAACCGAAATGATTGCTGTCCATTGTGCGTAGAGGGTGTATCCGTTTGTTTCAGGGCTGCCGCCTGTGACTTTCGTTCCGCCACGCTCCTTCGTGTACCAGCCATCAAAGGTGTAGCCCTCTTTCGCGGAAGGCTCAGGCAGCGTGCCGTAGGTTCCGTCAACAGCAAGTTTCAGGGTTTTACTGCTGCCATCGACTAAAGCATAGACGATGATGGAATCATTGCCTGAATTTCCGGCCTCATCTGTTGCGGTTACGGTATAAGTACCGCCCTCGGTCACGGTAAAGCTGCTGCTGTAAACGCCGTCACCTTCGCTTGCCATAGTGAGAGTTGTGTTTCCGCGCTTGACTGTAGGCGTGCTGCCTTCTTCATATACTTCAATATCAACATTCAGATTTCCGCTTTGGGAAATCTCGTCTGGATACAGACGCACCTCAGGTGCGACGCCGTCCACCTTCCCAACCACAGTAAGGTCTTTTGATACAAAGTGTCCTGCATCATCGGTAACGGTGATTGCATAGTCTCCTGCCTCTGCAAGCGTAAAGCTGCCGCTGAGCGCGGTAGTTTCCGTGCCGTCCGGCAGGTGAATCACAATGCCGGTGTTGCTGTTGGCATTTACCGTGTAGGAGTAGGTATCGCCTTTCTCACCGGAAGAGGTATTCCTTACCGTCAGAGTCGGCGCTTTCAGGTTAATGGTGTAGGTCTTGGAACTTTGCGTCGCGCTGTTGCTTAAGTTGTCTGCTGCGGTGACGGTGAACTTTCCGCTCACATTTCCTGATGTGTCAGGGCAGGTGACGGTATAGGTGCCGTCAGCATTTTTTACAGGAGTTATAGTGGTGCTGTTCCACTTTGCGGTGACGGATTTCACGCCCGAGCCGCTGTCAGCAACCGAGAAGTTCAGCGATACGCGCTCGGTATAGGAAGTGCCGGGCAGGTCATGGATTGTGATGGCCGGAGCGGCATTGTCCAGCTTGCTGACAACCGCCTGTCTTGTAACCGTCTCCGTATTGGAACCCGAACCGGAAGTCAGCGTGAAGGTGTAGAGGCCTTCGGTATCTGCGGTATAACTGCTGCCACTTACGGTGCTTTCCGTTCCGTCCGGCGTTTTTACATTTACTATCGCTGTGCTTGGGGAACGCGTTACGGTGATGGGACGAGTCTTTGCCCACGCTGTGTTATTCACACTGACGGTCAGTTCCGGGGCTGCGTAAGTATCCGTGCCGGTACTTGGAATTGTCACATTTTTATAAGCTGTGGCTGTCTGCCCGTCAGAGTTCGTGGCGCGGGCATGCAGATACCATGTTCCGCTCGTCTGCCGGGTGGTAACCGTAGGATTTGTTTTATTGCTCAGCATTTTCCAGCCATGGGCAGGAACGGCAGCACTGTTTGTCCATGCATACTCAAGTTTGTCGGCATTAGTGGCCGTGATTTTTCCGGTGAGTGTGCCGTTGCTGTTGGACAGGCTATTCACGGCAACGGTAGGCTTTTCAACACTGCTGATGGAAATATCGGTTTCATAAAAAACATTTTTTAAAACCGCTTGATTATTACTCATATCGCGAACACTTGTATACAAACCATATAGGTCTGCTCGGAGCTTATATTTGCCCTTAGCATTTTCCGGTACGGTTCCGGTGAAGTAGAGCACATTGGTGTCCGCACCGCCTGCATATTTAAAAATCACATTTGAGATGTTACTGCTGCTTGTTGATGAAAATGTTACATAACTAATGGTGGAAGCGGATAGCCCTGCAGCTGTGCTGTTCGTCTTGTCCACAATTTCATCAAAGACCATCGCAATGGTGATTTCGTCACCGGGGAGGTAGGTACCTGTCGCCGTAGGCGCAAGTCCGATGAGCTGAGGGCCTACCGTGTCATGAGGCAGCGCATAGCTTGTCAGTCCGTTAATCCACCAGCGGTCCTCATTCTTGCCGGTGGCACTAAAATAGAGATAGCACGGGTCATCAAGTGCTGGTGTCACATAACATTTTCCCCCTAAAGATGCGGTTGTACCGTTAAAATCAAGTGGTTTGCGGCTTCCTTCGCCACCGCCGGATTCGGTGCTAGGAAAAGAGTAAAGATTGTGGGTTTCTTTCTGCGGTTGCAGGAAATTGCAGGCCCAAAGCTGCCCGTCAATGCCAGAAACCGCTTTGTTTGCACCATTTAAATCATAATGTTGATTTGCAACCGCCTTGCTTCCTATATAGGCATGTTCATAACCGTCCTCATCCTCATAGGCGTACATCTCGTAGCGGTAAAGCCATCTAGAGCATGTGCTCTTCAGGTAATCCAAGAGCTTTCCGGAATAGTAGGTAGATAATGAAGATGAGGTGTGATAGTTTTCATTTCCAAATCGGTTCAGCAAGAAATGAATCTTGCTTGTAGTTCCACCTTGTTTAGTCGTAGTATCCGCAATCCGCTCGCCATTTTTGCCACTTGAGGTTTTTGTAATATTTACCTTTGATTTTTCGCTGCTGTATGTCGTGCGGTTAATCTTATAGCTGCTGTCGGCGGTCATCGTCCGCGTTGCCTTATTCTTACTTGTATTGATGGTAGCGCCGCCGTCCACGCGGTAAATCTCTAACTGGTAGGTACGGTTCGCGTTGGAATAGGAGGTAGCCGGTTCGGTTGTTTTAAAAGGCGTTGTTACGTTCTTTTCGGTCACCGTGACGGTTTTCTTGCTTTCACCCTTTGCAAATGTCACGGATCCGGCTGCATGCGTAAAGTGTGTGTTGCCCACGGCAGAACCGTTCACCGTGCGGTAATAGACGATCTGCGTGTCGTCCGTTCCTCCGGTGCGCTCGATGGTAAAGGTATTATTGCCGTTATTTGTTACGCTGAAAACGCCGTAGCTTGGCACATCAAGTCCAAAGCCTGTGCTTTGCAGCCCGTAGATTACCGTGCCGTCCGATGCCTTGGCGTAGGCACGGGCATAGTAGGTGATGCCTGCGGTCAGATTATTTGCGGAGGCAGTGAGTTTCCCGTTCTTTGTTGTAACTGCTGGTGCAGTCTTTACACTGCTGTCATTGAGAGTCAGCGTTGGATTCTGCAGTGCACCGTATACAAAGCCGGTTTCCGTCCATGTTAGTCCGCCGGTCCGGTTCATAGCAGCAGATAAGGTAAATGTCTCTGCACCTGAATTGCGGGTAGCCGTGGTCTGTGAAAGTTCCGCAGGTTTTGGAAGAATATGTACGGTGAGTGTTTTGCTGGCAGTCCCTTCGCTGTTTGAGGCCGTATAGACTACAGAATAGTCTTTCGGCGTGTTGCTGTTTGCAGGCGCACCGGTAATCGTTACATCGCCTTCAGAAGAGGAGATATATGTGTTCCAGTCGGAAGGAAGGGTGTCGTCCTCGGTAAAGTAGACTTCGCTTGTGCTAAGTTCAATCGACGGCTGCGGGATAACAGGCTCAGGCTGCGGAATCGGTGGAATCGCAATATTCATCTGCTCAAGGTCGCCGGTGCCGATGAGGACATAACTTGTCCATGTGCCTCCGGGAGAGATGTTTATGTCCCATGAGTAGGCAAGCCCGCTGTCTTTTTTATAAACATTGCTTGGTCCGCGGTCTGTCATATCCGTGAAGCAGTTTTCTATGCGTTTGCTGTAAAAGCCGTACCAGATAGTGCTGCAGCTGTCAGCAATGAGTTTGAACGCATACTTGTTCTTAGGAGCCCCTAGCATAGACAGACGGTTTCCACCCTCTTCGGTTGCACAAATAGGTGCTTTGTCGTTGCGGCCAATCATGACATCGGCATGACCGCCCAGCTTGACATTATGCGCTTTGGCACCCGTATTGGAGAGGGTATAGATTACCTTGATGAAGTTATCTTCCCATACCTCAAGCTGCACATCCAGTTCGAGACCGGAAGCAATCAGGCTGCCCGCATTATTCTGGAGCGTGCCGCCATCTACGGAAACTGCCGTCGTATACCCTCCATTCATGAATGTAGTCCGGTACTCTTTGCGGCCGTCCAGACCTACGATATTAAAGGAAGTGGCCCCGATCTTCTCTGCTTTGACGGTCGTACCGGAAATCCAACTATTGCTGCTTGCCGCATCGGCACGTGCCGGGGCAGGCTGCATCGCACAAATCATGCATAAGCACAGTGTAATGCTCAAAAATTGTTTCTTGCGTATCATACTCACACCTCTTCTTCGCCGCATCCACCACTCTTGACAGCGGCATTGAATTGCTTTTATAATGTAATTATAACCCGTTCAGCCATGAACGAAGCAAGAGGGTTTTTAAGATGAACGAGGGGGAAAATAATATGGAAAAAGATACGAAAAAACTTTTTCAGATTACTGAGGCAGCACACGCCTGCGGACTTTCCCGGAGCACACTCATGCGCATGGAGGAAAAAGGACTGCTTACACCCGCATACATTGCGCCGGACAGCGGCAGGCGCTACTATGACAATCACAATGTGGCGCATATTTTGCAAATCGAGAAATTCAAGGCGATGGGGCTTAGTACAGAAGAATTTTCTTCTTACTTTACTCACGGCGGTGATGCATCGGAATTGGTTGCTGTGCTGGAAAAGCGCCTGCATGATATACAGCGCAGCATAGAGGAGCTGCGTCTTCGTGCAGGGAATGAAGAAGGGCTGTCTATAAAACTTATGACATTACCCGCTGTGACCTGCTGCATGCGTCGCTGCCAGGGGCATACCATATCGGAGAAGTATGCTGCTATGTATGATTTTTACAGTGAATGCATCCATAATGGGTATGTGCTTTCCGACGAACCTCTTTTTACGATATCAGAGCGAAAAGATTTTTTGGACGGCTATATCGCGGACTCGCCTTATCCATTTTCGGTGTGTATTCCGGTTAAAACGGAAAAAGCGCCGCCGGAGGCTGTCACATTGCCTATGTGTCGGGTTTTGTCCATGCTTTATTACGGAGATTATGACGGCATAGACGAGGCATGGCTCAGAATTGGACAAGAAGTTGAAACTCGCGGGCTGAAACCGGCAGGCTTTCCGCGTGTGCTGGGCATTGTTGCACCTTACACGGGACGAGAGATTGAGACTCACAGGTATTGTTCGCGCATTGTCTTACCGGTAGAAGAGTGACGACGGTAGAAGAGTGACGACGGTAGAAGAGTGACGAATTTTTTGAAATAAAAGAAATAAAAAAGGAGTCTTGCGGCAGATGGTATTTTAAACTCACCGGAAAGACTCCTTTTTATTATCCTATTATATTATACTGCAGCATCTGCAACCGGTGCTTCGTCTTCAGCCTTTTCATACTCTGCGAAAATCGCGTCTCTGATTCTGTTACGCGTTTCGGAGGAAAGCGGATGTGCTACATCGCGGAACTCACCGTTTCCGATTTTTCTGCTTGGCATCGCGATGAATAAACCGTTCTGACCGTCGATGACTTTGATGTCGTGCACTACGAATTCTTCATCGAATGTAACGGATGCGATTGCTTTTAATTTTCCTTCTTCATTGACTTTTCTGAGTCTTACATCAGTAATGTTCATGTTGTACCACCTTTCTAGCATATACATTTGTCTTGCGTGCTTACATTAATGCTCACATTAACAGATATATTATAATGCCTTGTTAAAATTTTTACAAGTAAAAATGACAAAAAGTTCAAAATAATGACAAAAATATACGAAATCTATACATAATGGCGGTTTCTTTATAGTGCCTAAAAGATATTTTCGCTCGGAAGCAGCGTAATTTCTTTCGCATCGGGTGCAATATCATCAATGTAGACAAGACAGGTATAGTCCTTAATCTTTTTTTGCTCAGGCTTCAGTGAGGCGATGGCAACGCCGACTCCGACAACTTCCGCACCGAACTCTCCTGTCATTTCGGAGATTCCGACGACACTTCCACCTCCCCGCATGAAATCATCGATAATCAAAACCTTGCCGCCGTTTGAAATCGCACGCTTTGACATCGACATGCGCTGAATTCGGTCATAGGAGCCGCTGAAATAGTTGATGCTTACGGTGGAACCCTCGGAAATTTTCGCTTCCCTGCGGACAACGACCAAAGGAAGATTCATAAGATGAGCCACGCGAGAAGCCAAAGGGATGCCTTTTGTTTCGACAGTCGCTACATAATCAGCACCACAGTCTCTGAACTTACGGGCGAAAACAGAAGCTATCTTTTGAATCAGCTGTGAATCATAGAACAAATCTGAAGTATAGAGGAAGTTTCCTCCCAAAAGCCTTGAAGGGTCAGATAATCGTTCGCAGAATTCCTGCTGGAGCTCGCGGACTTTTTCATCGGAAATATCCGGGACAAACTTTACGCCGCCCTTGGCTCCGGAAGCCGTTTCAAGAAAACCCGTACCGGTAAAAGCAACCGCTTCACCGGCAGATTTGATGTCTTCGCTGATACTGGATTTCGCAGCTCCGAATAAATCACAAAAGTACTGCAGGGTATAGCTTTTATTCGGCGTATCCGATAAAATTTTAATAATCGCGCCAACTCTTTCCGTACGTTTCATTTAAAAATCCCCCAATCGTTCGTATTATAAAATATCATATTTCCTTTTTGTTTTTTTGTCAATAAAATAAACGATGTGATGCACACGGATAGATTTTCCTTGCTTTTGTATTTAGATTATGATAGAATGGCGTCATGTGACTTCAATTATTTATTAAACTAAAGTGAGGTATTTATTTATGACTAACGAAAAAAAGACGCCACGCCAGCCAAGCTTTATCGTGGCACTGATTCCGATTGTTGTAATGATCGCCCTGATGCTTTATTGCTTCCTCGGCGGATCGGAATCCGGCTACCACGACGCACACATGCCGTTGGTACTGTCAATTATTGTCGCTTGTATCGTAGGTGTTTCCTGCGGACACAGCTTCAAGGAAATGCTTACAGGCATGATCGATCGTCTGAGTGCTTCCATGGAAGCAGTTCTGATTCTTTGCACGGTTGGTTTCCTGGTATCCAGCTTCATGGCTTCCGGAGCGATTCCGTCGCTTATCGTTTACGGACTGGATCTGCTCACACCAAAGCTGTTCCTTCCAATCGGCTGTATCCTTTGTGCAATCGTAGGTCTTGCCTGCGGTTCCTCGTGGACGACCACCGCTACTATCGGTCTTGCGTTCCTTGGCATTGGTGCAGGTCTTGGCATCAATCCGGCGATCACAGCAGGTATGATTATCTCCGGTGCATATGTAGGAGACAAGTTCTCCCCGCTGTCTGATACGACAAACCTTGCTGCAGCTGTTGCTGAAACAGGCCTGTTCGACCACGTAACCGCAATGGTTTCAACGACCGGACCGACGATGATTATTGCACTTGTGCTTTATACAATCCTTGGTCTGAACATCGACGAGAGCGCTTATGACCCGACGGTTGCTGCAAGCATTCAGGAAGCATTCGGAAGCGCATTCAATATCAGCCCAATTCTGCTGATTCCGATTATTGTCGTAATCGTTATGTGTATTCTCCGCGTGCCGGGACTTGTTGGTATTGCTGTTTCCGTTGCAGTTGCAACTCTTTTCATGATTATCTTCCAGCCGGTTGATATTTATGGAAGCCGCGCGCTCGGTGATGTATTCAATATGCTACACTATGGTATCGAAGTAGAAACAGGAAATGAAGTTGCAGACTCAATCCTTGGCAAAGCAGGCGGTATGGACGGAACGATGTGGACCATCAACCTGATTATCGTAGCACTGGCCTACGGCGGTGCGCTTGAACGCTGCGGATGCATCGAGCGTCTGTTTGGCAGTCTCAAGCACAAGATTAATTCTGTTGGCAGTCTGATTCTGGCAACGCTTCTTACATCTATCTTCTGTGATGCAACCATGTGTGACCAGTTCCTCGGAATCGGTGTTCCGGCTCCGATTTATGCTGACAAGTTTGATGAACTCGGACTTGGACGTAACATGCTTTCCCGTACACTGGAAGATGCAGGTACTCTTTGGGCAGTTATGTTCCCTTGGACAGGATGTGGCGCATATCAGACCGGCGTACTCGGAATGAGCCCGCTCGTATTCTTCCCATATGCATTCGTAAATCTCATCAACCCGATTTACGCATACATAACAGCATTGCTTGGACGCAATATTTTCTGGGCAGACGGTTCTTACACGAATCTGCTTGGAAAGACACGCAGAGGCAAAGTTGCGGGAGCGCCGGAAGAAGCGCACCGTAAAGCTTTGGAATGTCTGGAAGCACGCCGTGCTGCAGGCAAAGCTCCGAAGATTAACGCTTAATTTTCAGCAAAACTTGGGCGCGCCGGAAAACTGACGCGCCCTTCTATAAGAAAGGAAGTCATAGTTGTGAAAAAGATGCTGCCCTGGGATTCGCTGCCGCCGCCGATTTATACGGCGCGTGCATATAAACCGCGAAAAAAATGGGTAAAAATCGGAGGATGGGTGCTGGTGGTTGTTTTACTGCTCTTCGGCATTTCTTCTTTTGACAGAAATCTGCCGCTTGCGGTGATTTCGATGATTTTTTCAATCCTTTATTCCATCACGATGGTAACGGTCAAAGATGCGGCTCTTACCAGCCGCGGACTCGAGATTTTCTATAATATGCAGATTACGACGCAGTACGATTTTTTTGCGTGGGAGGACATCAATTCCATCGTAATCGAAGATCGGGGAGATCATGAGTATGTGCGCCTGCACATCGGCTACAGCAGCCTCGAAAAAGCGCTGTTCTTTAAGCGCAGCGAGGTGAGTGCTATCTGCAAATACGCAAAAGAACAAAACCCGGACATCCGTGTGCTCAATCACGAAGCAGGAAAGGGAAAACCTGCCGCAAAACGAAAAAAGTAATGCCAAGCGCAGCTAAAAGCCTGTGTCTTGGCTTTTTCATATTTTTTGCTAATTAGTATATAACAAACGGAGAATTTGTGTTATACTATACCTGTAGAAAAGTGACTTGAAAAAGTGACGGAATAAACGGAGGCTTTTTTGATGATAGATTTAAGTAAATATAAAAATATTCACTGCATCGGAATCGGAGGAATCGGTCTTTCGGCGATTGCAGAAATTTTGTTGTCCAGAGGGTATAATGTGTCCGGCTCGGATATGAAGGAATCCGATATGACGGCGAAGCTTGCGAAGGCGGGTGCCAGAATTTTTATCGGTCACAGAGCCGAGAACGTGGAAAATGCAGATCTGCTTGTCTATTCCGCAGCGGTCGGCAAGGATAACCCCGAACTTGCGCGGGCGCAGGAAAGGGGAATCCCTGTGATGAGCCGCGCAGAAATGCTGGGCCTTCTGATGGATGAATATGAAAACAGCATTGCCATTTCGGGAACACACGGAAAGACGACGACAACCTCGATGGTTTCTTTAATCCTTGACCGTGCGAAGCTTGCCCCGACGATTCTGGTCGGAGGAAATCTCTCTGAAATCGGCGGCAATGTGAAAGTCGGGGACAGTCCGTATTTCGTGACCGAGGCGTGTGAGTACATGGACAGCTTTCTGAGCCTGAAGCCGAAGATGGAAATTATTCTGAATATCGACTCGGACCATTTGGACTATTTCAAGGATATTGACCATATTGTCAGCTCCTTTGACCGCTTCGCACACCTGGTGCCGAAAGCAGGAACGATTATCGCTTATGATGCGAACCCGTTTGTGAACCGTGTAATTCAGGGTCTCGACAATGTTGTGACCTTCGGTCTGAACGAAAATTGCGACTACTGCGCGAAAAATATTTTGTTCGATGAAAGCGGAATGCCGTCTTTTGATGTCTGCCATAAAGGGGAGACACTGAACCGCGTTCAGCTCAGAATTCCGGGCGAGCATAACATTCTGAATGCGCTTGCTGCCTATGCCTGCGGACATACGCTGGGTGTGGACAGCGAAATTATAAAGGAAACTTTGGAAAGCTACCACGGAACGCAGAGAAGATTCGACATCGTCGGAACGACTTCCAGGGGCGTTAAAATTGTGGATGACTATGCACATCACCCGACAGAAATCAAGGCGACGCTGGACGCTTCGCAGAATGTTCCTCATAACAAACTGTGGTGTCTCTTCCAGCCGCATACCTATACGAGAACGATGGCTCTCTTTGACGATTTCGCAGAAGCCTTTAATAAAACGGACAAATTGATTTTGGCAGAGATTTATGCCGCAAGAGAAAAAAATATTTATAAGATTTCATCGGCGCAGCTTGCCGAACGCATCAAGGAAACGCATCCGGACAAAGAAGTTTTGTTCATGGATAGTTTTGATGCGATTGCCGACTATGTGACGCAGAATGCACAGCCGGGCGATATGGTGATTACGATGGGCGCAGGCGATATCTATAAAGTAGGCGAAATGCTTTTGGAAAAGTAGGGGAGAATCATGGACGAAAAAGAAAGAAATGCTTTGCTTGAGGCATACAGCAAGTCGGTAGAAGTGCGCATGAACGTTGCGCTGAAACATATGCAGGCAGGTGTGAAATTCGTAGATGTTTCTTCTGCCTACATCGACGAAAATGTGGAAATCGGTGCAGGAACCGTAATCGGTCCTTGCGTTACACTTGAAGGAAATACAAGAATCGGAAGAGACTGTGTAATCAGACAGAATACCAGAATCACCGATTCTCAAATCTCTGACGGAGTTGAAATCGAAAATTCCGTCATCGTTGAAAGTACGATAGGTGAAGGAACGAAAGTCGGTCCTTTCGCATATATGCGGCCCGGAAGCAGGGTCGGAGCACACTGCAAGGTAGGGGATTTCGTGGAAATCAAGAACTCGACCTTCGGAGACGGCTCGAAAGCAGCGCATCTCACATATATAGGGGATTCAGATGTGGGACGCGATGTAAACTTAGGCTGCGGCGTTGTTTTTGTCAATTACGACGGAACGGCCAAATACCGCTCAACGGTTTCCGACGGGGCGTTTATCGGCTGCAACAGCAATCTCGTATCACCGGTGAAGGTGGGCGAAGGTGCATACATTGCTGCCGGAAGCACGGTTACCGAGGATGTGGAAGGCGATGCGCTTTATATCGCCAGAGCACGCGGAACCAAGAAACAGGGATGGGTTTCTTCAAAAGGGATTTTGAAGAGAAAAAAGTAAAAACAAAATCAAATCAAAAGTACACGAAAGAAAGACGAGGTAAAAAACAGTGAGAAGCGGAGTATTTTCTGACTACAAAATTTTTACGGGCAATTCGCATATCGAATTAGCCAAGGAAATCGCAGACATCATGGGCAAGCCACTTGGAAAGGCAACTGTTACCAAGTTCAGCGATGGCGAGATTTCAGTAAACATCTGGGAATCGGTAAGAGGGATTGATGTGTACATAGTTCAGTCAACCTGCAGTCCGGTAAATGACAACCTGATGGAACTGCTCATTATGATCGATGCGATGAAGAGAGCTTCTGCAGGCAGAATCAATGCGATTATTCCATATTACGGATATGCGCGTCAGGACAGAAAGGCAAAGGCAAGAGACCCGATTACAGCAAAACTTGTGGCTGACTTAATTATGGCAGCGGGCGCAGACAGAGTTCTTACCATGGATCTGCACGCAAACCAGATTCAGGGATACTTCGACATTCCGGTTGACCACCTTCTCGGAATGCCAATCCTCGCAAAATACTTCAAAGAAAAGCAGCTCGAAGACTTAGTTGTTGTTTCTCCGGATCACGGCAGCGTTACAAGAGCCAGAAATATGGCTGAAATCTTAAACTGCCCAATCGCGATCATCGACAAGAGAAGACCGGAACCGAACAAGAGTGAAATCATGAATATCATCGGTAATATCGACGGCAAGAACTGCATTATCATCGACGATATGATTGACACTGCAGGCACTATCTGCAATGCGGCAAATGCAATCAAAGATTTGGGTGCGAAAGCTGTTTTCGCAGCCGCAACCCATCCGGTATTGTCAGGACCTGCTGTAGAAAGACTTGAGGCATCGGCAATCGAAGAGCTTGTTTTGCTCAATACCGTTCCGCTTCCGGAAGAAAAGAAGCTCGAAAAGATGACATTCCTGTCCGTAGCACCGCTGTTTGCGGAAGCGATGACAAGAGTGTTCACTAACGGCTCTATCAGTGTACTGTTTGATTAATAATATAGAAAAGAAAGGATCGTAAACCTGTGTATATTATTGTAGGTCTGGGAAACCCCGGGAAAAAATACGAAAATACCCGGCATAATATGGGGTTTATAGCCGTTGACCTGCTGGCAGAGGAATACGGCATTAAAGTTGATAAAATAAAATTCAAAGCTCTGGTCGGCGAAGGAAGAATCGCCGGCCGGAAGGTTTTGCTTGTGAAACCGCAGACATATATGAACCTGAGCGGACAGTCGGTGATGGAAGTGATGAACTATTATAAAGAGGACATTGAAAACCTCATTGTCATTTATGACGACATCGATATTCCGACCGGCAGTATTCGCCTGCGAAAAAAAGGCAGCGCAGGGACGCATAACGGAATGCGAAACATTGTCTATCTGCTTCAGGACGATGGATTCCCGCGAATCCGCGTCGGGATTGGCAGTGATAAAAAAGTTGATTTAATTGATTATGTTATCAGCGGTGTAACGAAAAAAGAAAAAGACCTTTTAGAGGATGCACTCACTCGGGCAGCGAAAGCAGCTGCGTGTATCGTCGAAAAAGGAAT
Organism: uncultured Clostridia bacterium; assembly: GCA_934233735.1. Taxonomy (GTDB): domain Bacteria; phylum Bacillota; class Clostridia; order Peptostreptococcales; family Anaerovoracaceae; genus CAG-238. The sequence goes on from CAKQGQ010000027.1 coordinate 19,081, forward strand.
TGATAAGGCAATGAACGAGTATAATATAAGGCTGAAGAAGGAAGAGAAAAATGATTAACATTTCAGGAATATCCGAAAGCCGTGTAGCTCCGGTTGCCGCTTATCTCGCAAAAGAAAAGAATCAGAGCATCATCATCGTCTCCACGGATGTGCGGGCGAGACGACTTGCTTTGGATCTTTCTTTTTTTGTCAGGGATAAAGAAATTATCGTGCTTCCGTCGGAAGAACAGTTTCTGCTGCGGTTTGCTGCGAAGAATCACGACCAGCTCATTCAAAGATTAAAAGCCCTGAAAGCCCTGCGCACCGGACAGCCGGCAGTGGTAATTGCGCCGGTTTCGGCTGCCATTAAAAAGATAACGCCGCATGCTTACTTCGAGGGAACCTCCCTAAAAATTAAGCTTGGTGAGGAGACGGAGCTTTCGGAAATCAAAGAAAAACTGGCAAAACTCGGCTATGAGCGCATGGAAATTGTAGACGGAAGAGGGCAGTTCAGCATTCGCGGAGGCATCATCGATGTTTTCACGCCGGATGCGGAATATCCGTACCGTGTCGAACTATTCGGAAACGAGGTGGACTCGATTCGTACCTTTGATCCGGATACGCAGAGGTCGGTCGAAGCGCTTTCTTACATCGAAGTTTATCCGGCAGAGCAGATTTTAAACGATAAGGCAATCTTTGAAAAAGCTTCAAAGCATCTTCGGGATGATTACCGCAAGGCGGCAAGAGAAGCTGCCAAGAAGGATGAGGAACTTTCTCAGAAGATTTTGCAGACAGCGGACGAGATTTGCGAATACATCGAGCAGGTATCGAATCTTCAGCTTCTGGAAAACTATATTCAGTATTTTTATGATGAAACCGAATATCTGTGGGATTACATGATTGACGGCATTCTGATGATTGACGATCCGGACCGTATAGAAGAAAGCCTGAATCTGCGGACGACTGAGCTTCAGGAAGACTTCAAAGTTCTCCTTTCGCGAGGGCAGGCTATTCCGAAGGATGTTTCCTGTATTTCGGACGAAAATGACTTCCGTAAAGCTTATAAACAGCCGGATGTGGCGGTGTTTACGCCGTTCCCGAAGAGAATTATCGGAGCGGATACTTTCGAGAAGGTGCATAATCTGCAGGCAAGGCAGATGCTTTCCTTCGGCGGAAAGATGAATGTGCTCGAGTCAGAGCTGAAAACCTATGTCAAAAAAGGCTATCGGGTAACCATCGTATGCGCATCGGAGGAACGCCTGAAAAACCTGCAGGAGTTTGTTGAGAGAATCGGGCTTGAGGGAAAAATCCTGTTTGAAAAGGGAAGCCTGACGGGCGGAATGGAATTTCCTTCAGAAAAAATCTGCTATATCTGTGAGGCGGATATTTTCGTTACGCATAAGACCTCGAAAAGAAAAAAATTCAAGAACAAAGGACAGAAACTTCAGTCTTTCGCCGATATGCGCGAGGGCGACTATGTGGTGCACGAAAACCACGGAATCGGTAAATTCGTGGGCATTCAGCAGCTGAATGTGCAGGGCGAAAAGAAGGACTATATTAAAATTAAATATGCAGGAAACGATATGCTGTATGTTCCGGTGGAGCAGATGGATATCGTACAGAAATATATCGGCTCGGACGGCGCTGTGCCGAAAATCAACAAGCTCAGCGGCGGCGAGTGGAAAGCCACCAAGGCAAAGGCAAAGGCAGCGATCGCAGTCATGGCAAAGGATTTAATCGACCTCTATGCGCAGCGAAAGATGCAGCCGGGCTACTCCTTCCCGAAGGATACGGTTTGGCAGAGGGAATTCGAGGATGACTTTCCTTACGAGGAAACAGGCGACCAGCTTCGGGCAGCCGAAGAAATCAAGCAGGATATGCAAAAACCGTTTTCGATGGATCGCCTGCTTTGCGGAGATGTTGGATTCGGCAAGACGGAAGTCGCCGCGAGAGCGCTGTTTAAATGTGTTTCAGACGGCAAACAGGCGGCGGTGCTCGTGCCGACGACAATTCTGGCGAACCAGCACTATTATACGCTGAAAGAACGCTTTGAAAAGTTTCCGTTTAAGGTTGAGGTACTTTCGCGTTTTCGGAGTGCCGCACAGCAGAAAAAAATTATCGAGGAGCTTGGAAAAGGACAGATCGATTTGATTATCGGCACGCACCGCCTCCTTTCCAAAGATATAAAATTTAAAGATTTGGGACTTCTGGTGGTTGACGAAGAACAGCGTTTCGGCGTGGAAGATAAGGAAACCATCAAAAAAATAAAGAAAAACGTGGATGTGCTGACCCTTTCGGCGACACCGATTCCGAGAACTCTGAATATGTCCATGACCGGAATCAAGGATATGAGCGTCATAGAGGAACCGCCGGAAGAGCGCTATCCCGTGCAGACCTATGTGCTTGAGCAGGATGATCTGCTCATCAAAGATATCATCGAACGCGAACTCGGAAGAGGCGGGCAGGTTTATGTTGTCTTTAACCGCGTGAAGGGCATTCAGCAGATTGCCGAAAAGATTGAAAAACTCGTTCCGGAAGCAGTGGTTGCAGTCGGGCACGGACAGATGAACGAACATACTCTGGAAAGCGTGATGGTCGGGTTCATCAATGGAGAAAGCAATGTTCTGGTGGCGACCAGCATCATCGAATCCGGTATCGATATTCCGAACGCCAATACCATGATTATCATGGATTCTGACCGATACGGTCTTTCGCAGCTTTATCAGCTCCGCGGCAGAGTTGGGCGCTCCAACCGAATCGCCTATGCGTATTTGATGTACCAAAAGGATAAAGTGCTGACGGAGGTCGCAGAGAAAAGACTCAAGGCAATCCGTGAATTTACGGAATTCGGGGCAGGGTTTAAGGTGGCTATGCGTGACCTTGAAATCAGAGGCGCCGGAAATCTTTTAGGAACCGCGCAGCATGGACATATGATGAATATCGGTTATGAGCTTTACTGCAAGATGATTGACAACGCGGTACGCGCTCTGCAAGGCGAGATTGTAAACGAGGATAAGGAAGAGTCGAGCATTGAATTTCCGCTTTCAGCATATATTCCGGAGCGCTATATCGAAAATGAGACGCTCAAGCTTCAGATGTATAAGAAAATCGCATCGATACAGACCTACGATGACGAGGATGAAATCATCGATGAAATGCTCGACCGTTTCGGCGATGTGCCGCAGGAGACCGTCAATCTGGTGAAAATCTCCCATGTCAGATTTCTCGCGGGAGAACTTGCGGTTACGAGGATTCATGCGGAAAATAAAGAAACCGCTCCGGCGGTTAAGCTTACATCGAAAGACCATGCGGTGGTCAAGCTTGTGTTTGATTTTGCAGAGAAAAATCCTTTAAGCGGCTATGCGCTGTTTAACCTGACGGAAAAATTCGGCAGGAAGGTTTTCGTGCACGGAGGCGTGCAGCCGTTCATCCGTCTGACGACCGACCGCACGCATATGCTGGAAGACAGCCTGAGCCTGCTTGAAGTGCTGAATGAAAGTAAAAAATCCGGAAGAGGCTGAAAAGTCTTTCTCCGGATTTTTTATCTTAGCTTTCCATCTGTCTTGCCAGAAAGCCCGCGCCGATTTCGGCAGCCTTCAGTTCTGCATCACCGAGTGTCTTGCCGGTATTCTGCAAGATGGTAATCGAACCGATGGGGTCTCCCTGGGAAATAATGGGGACCACGATTTTGGAATCATTTAAGTAGCGATTTTTGCTTTGAATGATTTTATCAAGCTCATTGTCCACTTTTTTGTCAGCATATTCTTTTTTGCCGGAACCCCATGCGGAGATCACTTGGTCGGTGTCGGAAACCAGTATGGTAGCGCCTAGCACCTTTGAGACCGTTTCTGCGTATTCGTCGGCAAACTGGCTCAGTTCGCTGATAGGAGAGTATTTTTTCAGAATGACCTCGCCGGCATTGCCTGTGTAAATTTCCAAGGGGTCTCCTTCGCGAATCCTTAAAACGCGCCGGATTTCTTTCGGAACCACAACTCTGCCTAAATCGTCAATTCTTCTTACGATACCTGTTGCTTTCATCAAATTTTCCTCCGTTTTATCTGGTAAAAATAGTATCTGTAGTTAACGGCAAAATATACTTGCGAAAAATTCAGTTTATTGTTTTTTTATCTAATATTCTTGGAAATTTCACGAATTCTGTGGTATACTGTTTAAATGGCAAAAATCGGTCTGTAAAAACCGAAAAAATATAGAATTTAGGAAAATGAGGACTACGACATGCTTTTTAAAAACATCAGCATTTTGGACGAAAATTTTGAAATAAAACATCATATGAATGTCGGGACGGACGGTGTTCGCATTGACTACATCGGAAGTGCGCTGCCGGAAAAGGATTATGGCAGAGTCTATGAAGGCGAAGGAAAGCTGTTAATGTGTGCTTTCTACAATGCACATGGACATTCGACGATGGCGCTTATGCGTGGGTACGGTGAAAATATGGCCCTTCAGGATTGGCTGAACAAACGGATTTTCCCGTTTGAGGATAAACTGGACAGCAATAGTGTTTACTGGGGGACCTTGCTGTCAATGGCAGAGTCGATGCGCTTTGGAATCGTTTCAACAAGCGATATGTATTACTTCATCGATGACATGGTAAAGGCAACGGTTGATTCGGGAATGAAGGGTAATATTTCCCGCGCAATTGTCAATTTTGATGACAGCGATGTATGGCAGCTTCCGTCTATGCAGGAAATGAAAAGAACATTTGAAGCATATCATAATACGGAAGATGAAAGAATAAAAATGGATGTGAGCATTCATGCGGAGTATACCTCAAGACCGTCGGCGGTTACGGCTGTTTCGGAATACGGAAAAGAAGTCGGAACCCGCATGCATATTCATGTTTCCGAAACACAGTCCGAGCATGAGGAATGCAAACAAAGACATGGAAAAACACCGATTCAGTACTTTAATGATTTGGGTGCTTTTGATCTGCCGGCGATTGCGGCGCACTGCGTGTGGATTGAGGGAGAAGATTTTGACATTATAAAAGAAAAGGGCGTTACGGTCGCTTCTAATCCGATCAGCAACCTGAAGCTTGCAAGCGGCGTGTGCAATGTTCCTGAACTTTTAAAGAGAGGAATCAATGTGGCGATTGGTACGGACAGCGTCGCGAGCAATAACAGCCTGAATTTCTTTGAAGAGCTGAAAGTATTTGCGATGATTTCCAAAATGATGTATCACGATCCGACTGTGGTTACTCCGGTGCAGACGCTTCGGGCGGCAACCAGAGGCGGAGCTTTAGCACAGGGACGAGAGGACTGCGGACTTCTGAAAGAGGGATTCCGCGCGGACTTAATTGTTGTCGATATTGACAAGCCAAATATGTATCCGGTGCATAATTTGGTGAATAACCTGGTTTATTCAGCTTCGGGCACTGATGTAGTTCTGACAATGGCGGACGGTAAGGTGCTGTATGAAAACGGTGAATATCTGACAATTGATATTTGCCGTACGATAAGGGAAGCAGAGGCTGCAACCCAAAAGATTTTATCGTTGCTGTAAAGTATACAAAGTGATGATACCGAAAAAGAAAGGCTTATTCTATGGCAGGTAATAAATTTTTAAAAGGCGCGGCGGTTCTCGGCATTGCCGGGATTTTGGTAAAGGTAATGGGAATGTTCTTCCGTCTGCCTTTAACCAACTGGATTGGCGCAGAGGGGATTTCCTATTACAGTTCGGTTTATCCCATTTATGTATTCTTTCTGACACTTTCCACCGCAGGCATTCCGGTTGCGATTTCAAAGATGGTGTCAGAGCGGACGGTTGTGAAAAATTACGGTGGGGCGCATAAAGTATTTCACACTTCCCTTTGGCTGATGGCAGCGTTCGGGTTTGTGTCCTTCCTACTGGTACATTTTGGGGCGCAGTTTATCGAAGATGCGGTGTTGAAAAACCCGGGAACGAGTTTGTCCCTGCAGGCAATCGCGCCGTCACTGTTCTTCGTGCCGGTAATGTCGGCATACAGGGGATATTTTCAAGGCCGTCAGAATATGAACCCGACAGCATTATCGCAGTTTTTCGAGCAGCTGTTCCGTGTGATTGTCGGACTGGTGCTTGCATATTATCTGATTCCGACCGGTTTGGAAGCAACGAATGCCGGTGCAACCTTTGGCTGTACGGCAGGTGCAGTTGCGGGGCTGGTTGTGATTATTGCAATTTATCTATTGAATTTACCGTCCATTCGGACGAAAATAAGGAGGAACCGCTCCCATGAGAGACTGGAAAGCACGAGGGCAATCGTAAAACGCCTTCTGATTATTGCAGTTCCGATTACGATTGGAGCTTCGATTCTGCCTCTCATGGAAACTATCGACAGCGCAGTCGTCATGCGCCGGCTTCAGGCGAGCGGATGGAGTCTTGTTGAGTCCAAAGTTCTGTGGGGAAGGCTCGGAGGATACTGCAATTCTCTGATCGGTCTTCCGCAGGCTTTTACACAGGCGGTTGTTATGAGTCTGGTTCCTGCGATTGCAGCGGGATTCAGTCTTGGGAATCTTAATGATGTCAGAGAGACGAGCAAGCTCGGTATGCGCGCTGCGATGATTATCAGCTTCCCGTGCGCAGTCGGCATGTTTGCACTTGCAGAACCGATTTTGCATATGCTCTACCCGAACCAGCTTGCAGAAGCGACAGCTTCGGTTCCTACGCTCAGAATCATGTGTGTGGGCATCGTATTTATGTCAGCTTTGCAGACGCTTACAGGCGCGTTGCAGGGCGTGGACCGTCAAGTAATTCCGGTAAGAAATCTGGCAATCGGCTCACTGGCAAAGCTGGTGATTACCTATGTACTTGTCGGATGGAGAGTTGTCAATGTAAACGGCGGTCCGATCGGGACCATTGCAGCTTATATGATTGCGACCTTCCTGAATGCGAGATATTTGAAAGCGGATATTAACATTAAGTTTGATTATATGCTGACTTATATTAAGCCGGCAGCTGCCTCAATTCTCATGGGAATTGCAGCATTTGCAAGCTACAAGCTCTTTTTCCTTGTGACAAGCAGCAATCTTTTGTCGACACTTTTAGCGGTCTGCGTCGGTGCAGCCGTGTATGTCGTGCTGATTTTTGCTGTGAAAGCGATCACCAAGGATGAGATTGCAAGACTGCCGAAGGGCGATAAACTGGTAAAGATTCTTGACAAATTTATAAAGTAATATAGTAAAAGGTTAATAGACGAAGATGGAAAAAACAGAAATCAGAGAGGAATACCGTCATTTGACGGAAGGCGCTGGAAATGACAGAGATGCAATCGAGCGCCTGGTTGAAATTATTCGCGTTTTACGGGTGGAATGTCCGTGGGACCGAGTGCAGACGCATGAGAGTCTGCGTCAGGGCATGCTCGAAGAGGCCTATGAGGTAGTGGAAGCCATCAATAACAAGGATGCAGAAAATCTCCGTGAAGAGCTCGGGGATGTTTTGCTGCAAATTGTTTTTCATGCAAGCCTGGCCGAGGAGGCACAAAAATTTGACCTTAAAGATGTAATAAACGAAGAGTGCGAAAAAATGATTCGCAGACATCCTCATGTTTTTTTGCAGGAAACGAGAAATAATAGTGCAAAATCTATTGACAAAGTGCTTGAAAAATGGGAAAATATCAAGGTAAAAGAGAAGCAAGAAGAATCATATACTTCGCGCTTGGAAAGAGTGCCTAAAGCTTTGCCGGCATTGACGCGGGCATTTAAAGTTCAGAAGAAGGCTGCAGATGCAGGCTTCGACTGGGACGATGTTTCGGAAGCTTTCCTGAAAGTTGATGAAGAACGAGCAGAGCTTATGCAGCAGTATGAAGAGAATCCAAAGCTGCAGCAGCGGCTTGCGGAAGAACTGGGCGATTTATTGTTTTCCTGTGTCAATGTTGCCAGATTTTTGGGTGTTGACCCGGAAAGCGCCTTGAATTATACTGTGAATAAGTTTGTGAGACGATTCAGCTACATTGAAAAGAAAGCGGTTGCCGCAGGTGAAAACTTGGAGGATATGTCGCTGGCAGAAATGGACAAGCTGTGGGAAGAAGCAAAGAAATCAGAGCATGAAGCATAGATATAGGCATATGGAATCATTATTTATTTAACATTGTGAAGGAGGAATTTTAAAATGAACAAGGCAGAATTAGTTGCTGCAGTAGCAGAAAAAACAGGTTTTACTAAGAAGGACGCAGAGGCTGCAATTAACGCAATGGTTGCAAGCATCGAAGACGCATTAGTAAAAGGTGATAAGGTACAGTTAATCGGTTTCGGTACTTTCGAAACCAGAGAAAGAAAGGCAAGACAGGGAAGAAACCCGAGAAAGCCGGAAGAAGTTATTGAAATCGAAGCATCCAAGGCTCCTGTTTTCAAAGCAGGCAAGGCTTTAAAGGACGCAGTTAACAAATAATCGATATTATTCGAAAACAGTCGGTGCAGGTTGACCGACACAGATAATCGATAATTAAGGTAAGCAATTACCTTTTTTATAACATATTTTCAAACCTAATAGCTCATTAGAGGGTTAGGGAAAGGCACTTATGAGAATTGACAAGTTTCTTAAAAATTCAAGACTGATAAAACGGAGAACCGTAGCCAAGGACGCTTGTGATCAGGGGCGTGTTTCGGTAAACGGCAAACCGGCGAAGGCAGGAACTGAAGTCAATGTGGGTGACATCATTCATATTGAGTTCGGCAACAGCTCAGTATCAGCACGAATTTTGGAAATAAGTGAATCTTGTAAGAAAGAAGCCGCAACAAAAATGTATGAAATAATTCAGTAAAAAAGACCGAAAGGTCTTTTTTACTTTTGCAGAAAATTTCCAAGAAGCCTAAAAAATATTGCCCCAGTTGACCTCATCGTTCGAGCATAAAAACGTCAGCTGCTCAATCATGGCATTCAGCTCGCCCGAAGAATTAGAAACATCTTCGGCTTTTACATATTTTATGGATTTTGCCATGGAATAGTCAATTTCATTTATCGTGTGCGTATCGAGAAAGAAAATTGCCTTTCGTTTATAGCTATGCCAGTCTTTATTTAACTTCTCCATTTGCTGTTCGGAGCTCTTCCAATCGGCAGCTTCGACTGTGGGTAAAATATCTTTTTCGATAAATTGGGCAAATCCGTCAATTTGTCCTTGTGAATAATGAGCGAAAATCAGCCATCCACCAATTAAAATTGCGACGCTGCAAATCGCTGCAATCATATTTTTCATATTTTCACCTCCGAAGTATAGCCGCCGCTTTTTTCCGAAGCAAGATAGGCGTGAATCTGTTTATTCTCATCAAAGAAAGCAAGAAAAATATTTTTATAGCTTTCGATTCCGGATTTTTTGAGCTTCGCGTCGAATGCTTCGCGGCTCAGACCCAGTGAAAGCAAATTTTTTTCATAGAGTTTGCCGTCAGAAACGATCAGCATGGGAAGCACGCCTTCTGTTACAGCCAGTTCAATATCCTTGGGTGTGACCGGTTTGTTCTGCGCTTTCGGGATGACCGTCAGCTGACCATTTGACTCCATGATGGCATACTGCACATCAGAGAGGGAAGGGCAGTTTTCCAGACGAAGCTGTTCCATGAGGTCGGTATTCGTAATGCGAAGCTTTTTGAGTTCTTTGACATTCAATTTTCCCTTTTCAATCAAAACGGAAGGCTTGTCTGTTACAAAATTCTTAAACCACTCGCATTTTGTGGATAGCCACGATATAAATATCTGCAGAAACATCAGCGTGACGATTGCCATGACGCCGTTTATCAGTGAAGTGGATGTCGAATCAATCGGAATGGCTGCCAGCTCTGCAATCATGAAAAGAATAACCATCTGGAATGGCGACATTTTCGAAAGTTCAGATTTTCCCATCATCCTGACGGCGAACAAAACCGCCGCATAAAGAATAAATGTACGGATTGCGACAATTAACACAAGATTACCTCCTAATAAATTCAAACAGTTTTGTGTTCAAAAAATTTACTACAGATTATTGTTTACCGATTCTGTATTTGATATACTGAATGTTAGCTAAAGGAGATTTTTTATGAATGCCATGCATATCGAAAAACAAAATGACATAAAAAGCTATGCACTCTATTTCTTTCTGTATTGTCCGCTCGGCGTTCTCAGTCCGTTAATCGGACAATATTTGAGCGGAATCGGATTTTCAGGAACGCAGGTCGGCACTGTAACTTCACTGGGCACAGCATCTGCGGTTTTCGCGGGAATCTTTTGGGGAAAAATTTTTGCGAATTCCGAACAAAAACGAAAAATCATTGCCTTTTTATTTTTGGGGGCTTCGGCATTTGCACTTTTAGGGCTTTGTACGACAAGCTTTCTTCTTTATGCAGCAATCTATGCGACGATGTACTTCTTTCAGGGACCGGCGCACGGGCTTTGCGATTCCTTGATAATGGAAAACGGACAAAACTTTCCGGTTATCCGTTCCTGCGGAGCTGTCGGATATGCTGCAGCGGTATGCTTTGCAGGATGGCTTGCGGAAAAATATGATTTATCTGTTATTTTCTATATATACGCAGTGACTTTTCTGATTGCGGCAGCTTTTATTATGGCGCAAAAAGAACCGCCGCTGCACAAACGAAGCGAGAAAAATGTCAGCATACGGGAACTGATTCCGAACCGGAAATACCGGAGGCTTTTGATTTGCGCATTTCTTGTTATCGGGACCAATATAAGCAACAGCACATATTTCGGCTATCTTTTCCGCGAAGGAGGCGGAAACATCGGAGGGATCGGGGTGGCTTTTCTGCTCATGGCAGGCAGTGAAGCGCCGTTCATGTTTTTGATTCCGTATATTAACCGCAAAATCTCCTCAGAAAAGCTTTTGCTGATTGCCATGTTCTTCTGCGTGGGGCGTTTTGGTTTTTATGCCTGCGGTCCGTTTTATCAAACGCTGCTTGCGACCTTCTTCCTTCAAGGTGTCAGCGAAGGAATTATATTAGTTGAAATTGTAAAATATTTCGGCAAAATCGTAGAGCCGCGCATGGCGAGCATTGCCGTATCGACCTATTATGCCTTGGGAAACAGTCTGAGCATTATCGTATGCAGTTTCGTAGGTGGCCTGATTTTAGACGGCTTCGGTGCGAGGGGTGTTTATTTCTTTTTTACTATATTGAATGTGATGGCGTGCATCTTTTATATGATGTTTGGACTGTATAAAAAGGCGGAATGATTGAAAAATACAGAGTATTGGCTGTTTCGGATATTACGCATCGCTTACCGGACAAAAAAGAAATGAAAAATGTCGAAAAAGTTATGTCAAGCGAATTTGAAAATGTCCCAAATTTTTTGAAAGATTAGCACCGGCAATCCGGTGCTTTTTGCTTGTTTGTC
>CAKQGQ010000028.1 GCA_934233735.1 uncultured Clostridia bacterium
CTTGCATGAGGACTCCAGCCTGCGTTCGGTCCGACATTCGGATTTTTTGCATACGCATACAGTCCCTCTACATCCGCTTTGTCTGTCGTCCACGGCGTCAAAAGCAGTCTTTCGGTTTCGATTGTTTTCATTTTGAAAGCACCTCCTGTGTTTTTCTGTAACCCATCATACAAATGATGAGATTTGCCGCAACGCCCCAAATCAGCGGCGGCGGTCCTATATTAACAATATTTCCGATGATAAGCAAAATCGGTCCTGCAATCATGGACGCGCATACCCATTTCGAATCGAATCTCCCTTTAAAGAACAATGCCAGACTCAGCGGCACGAAAATGACCGTTCCGCGAAGTCCCATGGAAAGGAATCCGAGGTCGTTCATCAGTGTTCCCGGAAGGCTCACAGCAATAATCGCTGCGCAAAGCAGAATGGTTACAATCGTCGTCCGCATCGCAATCAGATGGCGCCTGCCTTCGAGGTATTTTGGATTCCGTCTGCCCAGAATGTCTCTGACTAAAATCGTCGAAGCTCCAAGTACCAGTCCGCCTGCGCCTGTCACAACCGTAATAATCAGCGCTCCGAGCCCCAGTCCTCCGATAACCGGATTCATATAGTGCAGCAGGAAAGTCGGAAAGGCTTCCGCTGCGTTTTGCAAATTATGGTTCTTCATAAAAATTCCGACCAAAACGCTTCCGAAACCGACCGGAAGACACAGCAGCGCCCCGATTAACGCGCCTTTTCTGGCAACATGATAGTTCTTCGCAACCCAAAATGCCTGCGCATAGGACTGCGTAGAAATGATCCCTAAAATAAGCGCAAGACCATTGAAAAGCTCCTTCGCCAAACCTCTGGCGAACAGATCGTGAATGTCTACATCCAGTTTTGTACCAGGTCCAATTTCCCCTGTCAGACGAATCGTCACGAAAATGCAGGTAATCGTCAGGAAATAAAGCAGTATCGTTTTAACAACGCCGCCCATTCCGGCGCCAATTACGCCGCCGAGTGCTACATAGGCAAACATCAGTACCATTGCCAGCAGGCAGCCCTCCCAAAGCTTCCAGCCTGTCAGTGCCGTTACAAGTGCAGATGATGCAATCATGTTGGAGACCACACTGATAAGCATTCCGAGCGTGCAGAGTACTGAACCGAAGTAGGAAGCCTTCGGTCCGAACTCGTCGCCGATGACCTCTGTCAGCGTGCTGTCATGCGATATTCGCAGCGGTATGATATAGCCGAAGTAGAACATCAGACAGCCGAGCGCCGAACCAAGTGTGTACCAGATTCCCGCCAGCCCATAGGTAAACGCAAACTGTGCCGTTCCTATCGTCGACTGTCCCGCGATAATCGTTCCCAGCAGCGTTCCGCATACCAGAAACACGCCTCCTTTTCCGCCTCCCTTGTCAAAGTCCGCCGCGCTTTTTACCTTCGCGGAGGATTTTAGTTCTACAATGATAAATGCTGCCAAAGCCATGGCGATTCCAATAAAATGTCCCGGTTGCATCGTGTCTGTCTGCTGCCTTTCTTACTCCGTTGTACTCAGAATTTCTTTGTTCTTGGTTTCAATCTGGCTGACCTTCATGTTTGCAGCCTCTTCCGGATCAACATCCTCTAAAAGACCCAGTATATTTTCTCCCAAATAGATTGTTTTCAGCTCCTTGCCATTCAAGGTAACCTTACTGTACTGCGTGAAGTTTTTACCCTTGATATAATATCTGTCGCCAATCTTAACGACATCGTCAATCGTAATATCGTTGACGCCCATCTTCAGCCTCGTCGGTGTGAACGGATTCGTCCCGCCGTAAATGTAGCGCTTACCGTAGAGCATATCATAGCCCAGTGCCTTCAAGTCGTCTAAATATGTCTCGCTGTTCTTGTGATTTTGCTGGTAGGTGAAAATCGTTCCTACCTGTAAATCTACCATATCCATCATATGTGATGCAAGCTGATAGGTGTGAAGGTTTTCATCGTCTTTCGGCAATCCGAAATTATTCCAGATTAAATACTGCGTCGCATAGAGGTTTCCGCTCTCCAAATCGTCTTCCGTCATATCGATTGCCGGAATATGGTCGCCGTACATCGCCAGCATAATCGGCTCGTCACGCTTGGAAAGCTTATCAATTAAATCACCGATGAACTGGTCCATTTCATAAATCTGGTTGACATAGTATTCATATTTCCACTTCAGTTCCTCGCTCGGCGCAGATAAGACCTGAATTTTCGGGTCTAAAATTACCTGCTCGCTCGGATATTTTCCGTGTCCCTGAACGGAAATCGTGTAAATCATATCTCTTCCTTCCGAAGAGTCCAGCGCATCCTCGATACACTCTGTCAAAGCCTTGTCCTTCGCCCAGTTTTTCGGCGTTTTCGCTACATTTTTCATGTATTCCACGCTGGTGAAAGTATCAAAACCGATATTGGAAAATACGGTATTGCGGTTGTAGAATACCGCTCTGTGGTTGTGAATCGCATGCGATTTATAACCCAGACTGTCAAGGTCGTAAGCGAGACTCTCCCCCGTTTCTTCCTTCAAAATCGCCTTATACGGATATTCACCCGGCCCGAAGAACTTCACGCTCAGGCCTGTCAAAACCTCAAATTCAACATTGGCAGTTCCCGCACCGCATGCCGGAACCAAAAGCTGTCCTGAGGAATATTCGCTCATGAGCTTACGGAAGTTCGGGCAAGGATCCTCCGAAAGCTCGATGCTCTTTATCGTCATCGGATCGATAAAGGATTCCAACTGAAGGAAAAGGATGTTCGGGTACTGCTCGTCCACATCTTTTTGCTCCAGAAGCATCGCATTATCGTCACCCAGCTCATTTTTATCGAAAATACTCAAAATGCTTTCTTTGCTGTACTTCGCCGGCTTATGAATCCCCGTATTCAGCCATGTATTCGTAAAGCAGTATACCACGCCGTAGTCTCTGTACGCATAAGCTAAGTTTCCGAAGAAGGTTTCCACAACTCCGGTGCTGATTGCTAAAGAAGACGAGAGGAATGTAAACAGGAACACAAGGCAGACTGCCACAACATTTCTCTTTCTGTGAAGCTTGTCCTTTTTTTGCGGTCCCTTGATAAAAAGCAGTACGAGTCCGAGGATTGCTAAAACTACTACAACCACGGCAAGCACAATCTCCCATGTCTTCAGATAATTCGTAACAATCGTAAGCCCGTCGCTCAAATTGCTTAAATCCTTTACTGTGAACGGTGTCATACGCTGCGTTAGGATTACGCCGTTGACAACGCCGATGCCCAGCCAAAAGATGGAGACAATCGTAAAGACGAAAAGTCGCCGCTTGACCAAAGAAGCAATCACAAGCGTCGTAAATAAAATCAAAGCATTGTATAAAAAAACAATCGGATCGCTGACCATGAATTTCAAACCGCCGAATATACCTGCGGTTGTAAATCTTCCCAGCGTTTCGATAATCAAATTCAGAACAAGCGCCCATACACCCGCGAAGACAAAGCTGTTCTTGTAAAACTTGCGTTTGTCCATCGTTTCGACTTCGCGAATTGTTTCTTCAACTTTTCTGTCTAACTTTTCAAACTGGTTAAAATGTTCAAACTTCTCCAGCTTGTCCTTTTTATTATTCTCATCCATTTCTGTTTCCCTTTCTGCGTTATAATCTCAATTTCACCTCGTTTGATAATTTTGCGAATTCCTCCAGAGTCAGCGTTTCCGCGCGTCTGGAAGGCTCGATTCCCGCTGCTTCAAGCGCAGCGCCTGCGATTTCCCTGGTAATACCCTCTACCCCCATAAGCGAGTTATTCAAGGTCTTTCGCCTCTGTCCAAAACCTGCTTTTACGACCTGAAAGAAAACCTGATCGTCCATAAGCTCTACCGGCTTTTCTTTTCTTATTTTTAAATTCAACACTGCGGAGTCCACCTTCGGCTGCGGCACGAAAACCTCTTTCGGCACATTCACAACGCCTTCAACCTCGCAGTAATACTGCACGGCAACAGACAATGCGCCATAGGTTTTATTTCCAGCAGGTGCTTTAATCCGATCCGCAACTTCCTTCTGCATCATAACGGTAATTCCGTCTGCGTAGACTCCCTCTTCAAGGAGCTTCATAATAATCGGAGTTGTGATGTAATACGGAAGATTTCCGATAATCCGAACCTTTTCAATTGCCGGATCCTTTTCTCTTGCTTCCGCAATCAGCGCATTGACATCTGTTTTCAGGATGTCGCGGTTTACAACCTCGATATTGTCCCGTTCCGCCAGTGTTTCTGCGAGAATCGGAATCAGATTGCGGTCGATTTCCACGGCGATTACCTTTCTTGCCGCAAGCGATGCTTCGTAAGTAATCACACCGATTCCCGGTCCGATTTCGATAACCAAATCGTTCTCACCGATATGCGCGCCCTCTATAATGCGGTCTATGATATTTTTATCCGTCAAAAAATTCTGCCCCAGACTTTTCGTCAGGCGGAATCCGTACTTTTCCTTGATTTCTCTAATCGTCGATGGTGCGTAAAGCTTCATAAAACTCCTCTTTGCTTATGTTAAATTTATTCAGCTTGCTGAGAAACGCTTTCGCATTTCCATAGCCGATGCCCAGCGCTTTGCCGACTTTTTCGCGTCTCCGCTTGGAAGCAGCATCCCCTGCAAGCCTGTTTCGGAACATTTCTTCTTCCGTAAACGTATCCTCTGCTCCGTCTTTTACTGTACAGTGCGCTTTCAAAAGTGCTTCGGCAATCGCCTCCGGTGCAGCATTTTCAATGCCGATGTCGCCTTTTTTCGTTGCAAGCGTGCGGTCTAAAAAAGCCTGCTTGGCGTCCGGAAACTTTTCCGTCAGCTTCCTGCGGATTTCTTCTCCCGAAAAGTCCGGGTCTGTCAGAATGATAATGCCCTTTTCCCGGTAAGCCTTTTCGATGAGTTCCCAGGTCTGCCTGCGAATTCCGAACCCGTGCGTCTCGATAATGAGACCGTCTGCTGCCTGCTTGACCGCCGCTGTATCATCGCGGCCCTCAACGATTATTACCTCATTGACTTTGATTTTCTCCATTTTTTTCATCCTTGCTGTAATCAGTATCCGGAAAAACAAAGAGAAGCTCGTTTGGCTTTATCAGCTTGAGGTCGCGCCGCGCCTGCGATTCTATGTAATCGGGCGAGTTGATGTTCTCAAGCTGAAGTTCGAGACTTTCCTTGTCCTTCGTCAGTTCTGCATTGTATGCCGCCGCCGCATCCTTTTCTTTGCCGAGTTTGACAATTTTAATTGCAGACATGGCAAAATACACTATGAGAAGAACTATCACAGCGCATACAATCAGTTTCGAATAATTTATTTTTGCTTTCTTTGTCGTACTCCGCCCGGATGACCGCTCCGCGCTTCCAGAGTCAAACGGCTCGACATTCCCACGGCGTTTTTTCTGCTGCTGAAGGCGCTCCCGCCGCTCCGTCTGCGCCTGAGGAATGTTTATTACCCTGTTATTTTTTTCGTATTCCCTTAAATTGCTTTTCTTTTTTCTCATTGTCCTCACCCATGAAGAGTATACCACAAAAGAATCTCTTCCACAACCAAAGACCTGCAAGGAATGAAAATATCCCGAGAAAGCTGATTTTCCCATTGTCACAAAAAAATGCAAACTCGCCGTACAGAAAACCTATGCAAAGAAAAAAGACACCGCCCATCACACCCTTTACCCAGCGGCAAAGACGCCGTACTTCGGCAAAAGCGCGGAAAATACCAGCAATCAATCCTGCGCAGAGCCCGCAGTAGAGCATTGTCAGTATAATGATGAGCTGACTTCTGATTAATTCGGTCATTTTTCTTTTCGCTTTCCGAATCTTCCAAGGCCTCTCGCTTTTTTTGTGCCCTTATCCGTGTACGAAACGGAGCAGATTTCTCCGGTCACAATCAGAATTCCGTCCTGTAAATCCAGCTTCTCAACATTCAGATTTTCCCCGGTTATCTCCAGCCCGCCTTCTTTCAGGTTTGCCCATAAAGTATCCTCGTCGAATGCGTCCACATCCGCCACCTGACTGATGGTGATTCTCTTTCGATTGTCAATATTTATATAATGGTTTTCCATGCTGCCACATATCCTTTCGTTTTGGCTTTTCAACCGCCTTCTGCTATTCATTATATGCAGATACAAAAGAATTTGTGCCTTTAAATAACCAAAAAGAGGAAATAAGACCAGCCCATCTCCTCTTTCTGCTTGTAATTATAAATTATACATAGTTTGCCGGATTTACATTTGCTCCGTTTACAAATACCTCGAAGTGACAGTGCGGGCCGGTACTTCTTCCCGTGCTTCCTACAGCGGCAATCGTCTGCCCCTTGTATACCTGCTGACCGGCACTTACATAAAGCGCGCTGCAATGTGCATACAATGTCTTAATATTTCCGCCGTGGTCAATCATAATTCGCATACCATAAGCTCCCGACCATCCTGCCGAAATAACGGTACCGCCGTCAGCTGCATGGATTGCAGTTCCTGTTGGAGCTGCATAGTCAAGACCGTAATGCATTCTGCCCCATCTTGGCCCGTATCCTCTGTATACTCCTACAGCGACAGGACGTTGAAGCTGTCCGGTTCCCTTCTTAGGCGGAACTTTCTTCGTGCCCTTGATGACGATTTTGCTTACCGGCTGCTTGATGATTTCTTTGTTTAAATCTTTTCTGGATACGGTCTTGCCGTTTTCCTTCACAAGTCTTGCCGTAATCTTCGCCTTACCGTTGGATCCGGCTCTCTGAACGATTTTTTCTCCTTCATAATAGCTGCTCGACTTCTGATACTCTGTCTTGTATTTTACTTTTTCCGCGAATGTTGCAACTTCTACGGTTCTTACCGTCAGAAGAGGAACTTCTTCCTGCGTTACAAACTTATCCCCAATGTGTAAGACTGTATTTTCACTGATGTTTGGATTCATTTTCTTCAGTTCATTGAATGTAACCCCGAGTTTTTCACAAATTCCGTACAGCGTGTCTCCGGATTTTACTTTATATGTCGATTCCTGCTGTCTGCCGCTCTTAATTTTCTTAATTGTGGCATTTTTACTGCTGATTCCGGCGAGCGTCGTATCGTATGGCTGAATCTTTACCTCTTCCTTGAAGCTGACTTCTTCGTATTTTTTGCCTGATCCCGTCTTCGCATAGATATCTTTGATTGACTGCAGAACTTCCTCTGCAATTTTTTGGCTTTCTACGGTTGCGATGAGCTCGCCGTCAACAACGATTGCGTATGCCTGCGCCTGAATATCACCCATATAGGTAAAGCGCTTCAGCACTGTATCCGCATCGTCAATTTCTTTGCCTATGGAAATTACAGGTCTGAATGTGATATCCGTATCTGCATCAATGGAAATATTCGAACCATATTCATGCGAAAGTTCTTCACTTATCAAATCGAGAATTTCCAAAACATCGCGCTGTTCGCTTACAATTCCGAGCGCTCTGCCGTTATACGAATATTCATAGTCGGTACTCGAAGCATAAATTGCTACCATTCCCACCAAGACGACCAAACCGATTGCAGAATGCTTCAGAATCGATTTTCTGTGTTCCAATATACGGATTCGCGTATCATGTGCATTCCTCGCAAAGGACACAAAGGTTCTCCATGCCGCCCACGAAACCAAATCCGCAAGCTTGTCGTATCCGACAACCGCTGCTGCCGTTACATTCCAGATTCCTTCTTTTCCGTCATGAAGAATTTCCTCTGCTTCGTCCAAGATTTCATCCGATGCAGTTATAATACTGGCACATAAGTCCCAAATTGAGAATTCCGCCTTCTTATCTTTCGGCGTTTTCTCTTTTTTCGTCCTTATTTTTTTTCTGTTGAATTTAACCATAACTCTGCCTCTCCTATCCTCTCTTTCGCACAGACGCATCTTCTTCCGCTTTCATCAATTCCCGTGTCGTGACATACATCACACAAATAATGAATGTCTGTAAAATCCATCGGGTAATTATTTTCTGTCAGAAGAATTGCTCTTTCCTGTTCCAAAAGAGCCGTGAGCCGCTTAATTTCTTCCGTTTCTCCGGCTTTGCCGCCCAAGACTGCTCTTGATAATCTGCTTCCGAGATCCTTCAGAGAATCGTCTATTTCTGCCAGCCTTGGCAGCTCGCTATAAACCTTCTCTCTTCTTTCCTGTGCCTTTCTTTCAGCCTCCTGCCTTAAATAATCATAATATTCATTCAAAACGGCCTGTGTAACCGTTGTCTTCTTATTTACATCCCTGCCGTATACGGCAGCATCTTTTTTCCAATTCTCAAGTATTTTATTAACATAATTTACATTCGGATTCGCGATTCCAACAGTTCTCTGGCAAGCATCCAGAATCCGTTCCATCGAAAACCCCATTTCGTCCAACCATCTGTCAATAATCTTTTTCTCTCCATCGGACGCTGTACGGCTTACAATTCCAAGTGCGTACATAATACGCTTATAATCGCCGAATCGTTTGGTGAGTTTTTCCGTATGCGCATCCGCTTCTTCTGCAGTTTTAATCCCGAGTTCATGCCATTCTCTTATTACCGCTTCCAGATAGCGAATGCTCGTTTTATCTCTTTCAAAGCAATACTCGATTGCTTTCTTTATAAGGTCTTCATCAATGTTATAATCATCATGCCAGGAAGCGATGCTCTTCATCTCTTTTGCTGACAGCGGTCTGCCTTTTAAGTTTTCCGCAAAACTGAACACTTCCTGCATATTGTCCCTGCACAAAATATCCTCAGCGTTGAAATCTGAAAATTCGTTCTTTTTCTCTCCGGCAGGTTCTTCCTCCTGTACTGCCTGCGTGGTCTGCGCCGCTCCTCCACCAGCAAAGGACATTCCGCTGTACATCAGTTCCCTGAGATTCACAAACTCAATGTCATATCCGAACATGGCTGTTTTCGGCCTGCGGTTCACAATCTTAACCGTTCCCATCTTCGCCCAATAAGTCCATGCTTCGTCAACCGTTTCCGCTGACATTCCTAGCTCCCTTGCAAGATTTTCATGCGTCATCTCAAGGCCTTGTTTTGCATACAGCAGAGCATACAAATAGACTTTCACATAATCTCCCGGAGCTGCCGGCATATATTCATTTATGAAAATATTTTCTACATCCGTCGCTAAGAGGTAGAAATCTTTTATCCTTCCGCTCTTGAAATTCATATTTCCCCCGTTGCTATGCAATGCTGCCTGCTCTTATTGAATTATTAAGCATTCGGTCTTACATTGCCTTATCGCTGAATTTAGTATACCTGGATACCCATGTCAGTTCAATTTTTCCTGTCGGACCGCTTCTGTGCTTTGCGATGTTGATTTCACATACGCCCGGTGTTTCGGTTTCCGGATTATAGTAATCGTCGCGGTAAAGAAAAATTACAATATCCGCATCCTGCTCGATAGAGCCGGACTCTCTGAGGTCCGAAAGAATCGGCCGCTTATCCGGTCTTTGTTCCGGCGCTCTGGAAAGCTGAGAAAGCACGATAACAGGACAATCCATTTCTCTGGCAAGCAATTTCATGTTTCTGGAAATTGCACTGATTTCTTGCTGCCGGCTGTCTGCCTTCCCGTCAAACTTCATGAGCTGAAGATAGTCAACAACGACTAAATCTAAACCCTGTTCTGCTTTCAGACGACGACACTTATTACGCATTTCCATCAGAGAAATGCCCGGCGTATCGTCAATTACAATCTTCGTGCCGTTCAGGTCATTGGCAGCCATGGAAATTCTGTCCCAGTCTGTCCGATCGAGATCTCCCTGCTTCAGCTTTTGCATTTCAACTCTTGCCTGCATCGCTAAAAGTCTCTGTCCGAGCTGTTCTTTTCCCATTTCCAAACTGAAAATGATCACGGATGATCCTGCTTTTACCGCGCTCTGCTGCGCGATATTCAGTGCGAACGCTGTTTTTCCCATAGCCGGACGAGCCGCAACGATGACAAGATCCGAACGCTGCAGGCCGCTCGTCTTTTCATCCAGCTCTTTAAATCCTGTCGGAATCCCTACTATTTTATCTTTGTTTTTTGAAGCTTCGTCGATGATTCTGAGGTTTTCCAGTAAAACATCCTGAATTTTTGCGTAATCATTCTTCTGTCTTCTCTGTGCGATGCTGAAAATTCCGCTTTCCGCATAGTCTAAAATCTCCGCAGCGTCCATCTTGGCCTCATACCCTTTTTCGGTAATGTCCTCTGATGTCTTAATCATCTGGCGGAGAGTCGCCTTTTCAGCAACGATTTTCGCATATTCGGCTGCGTTGGCAGTTGACGGAACTTCTGCAGTCAGGTTCGCGATATAGGCTCTGCCTCCTACCATGTCCAACGCCTTTCTGCGTTTGAGTTCTTCACATACCGTCAGCATATCCACCGGCGAATTTTCTCTGTACAATTCCCAGATTGCCTGAAAAATTTCCTTATGGTTTTCGCTGTAAAAGTCCTCTGCCTTGACCTCTTCAAGGATTTCCGAAAGGACATCTTTATCCAGCATTGCGGCTCCTAAAACAGAGCGCTCTGCCTCCGCATTATGCGGCGGGATTCTCTCGACCATGCTAATCTCCTAATGTTAATTCCTAATTGGATTTTATTCTGCAGTTACGATAACTTTAAGTTTCGCATTTACTTCTGTATAAAGCTTGATTTCTACCGTCATTTCACCTGTCTGCTTAATCGGGCTGTCAAGCTGTATTTTCTTCTTGTCTACGGTGATTTTCTGCTGATCCTTTAAAGCATCCGCAATGTCTTTGGAAGTGATGGAGCCGAAAATCTTTCCGCCTTCACCGGCTTTTGTCTTAATTTCCACGGAAAGTGCACCAATTTTCTCTGCAGTCTGCTGAGCGGCTGCCTTTTCCTCTGCTTTCTTTTCTGCTGCGATTGCCTTCTGCTTTTCCAGATTGCGGATATTTCCGTCGGTTGCCTCCGTCGCATAACCCTTCGGAAGCAGCATATTTCTCGCATAGCCGTCGCTTACCTTTACGACATCTCCTGCCTTTCCGGTACCTTTTACATCTCTATTCAAAATCACTATCATCTTCTTTAACCTCCATGATTTCCATAATTTTATCCACTGTCTGCTTGATTGATTCACTGACCTGTGCAGCCGCCGTTGTCAAATGACCGCCGCCGCCGAATTTTTCCATGACAAGCTGCACATTGACATCGCCGAGTGAACGCGCGCTTATAACGGTTCTCTCTTCGATATTTCTTCCAACCACAAAAGATGCCTTTACACCTTTTATCGTCAGAAGCTGGTCTGCAACCTGCGCACAAATGAGCTGCGCATCAGTTCTTACCTGCGGACAAGTTGTGATTGCCACGCCGCCTTCAAACACCTGCGTCTCCGCTACTGCCTGCGCGCGCAGCCTGATATTGGCGATATCTTCTTGGAAGAAGCGTTTCACTTCCGTCGGATCGGCTCCCTGTCTGCGAAGCCATGCCGCCGCCTCGAAGGTACGAACGCCCGTCTTGATTGCGAATCCATTCGTATCAACGGTCATGCCTGCAAGAAGCGCTTCAGCCTCTAATTTCGCCAGGCTCTTCTTTTTACTCATATACTGCAGAATCTCCGCCACAAGCTCGGAAGCCGATGATGCGTAGGATTCCATATAGGCAAGGACCGGATTTTCGATAAATTCCTCTACTTTTCTGTGATGGTCAATAACGACAACCTTCTCGCAGATTTCCAGCAGCTTCGGACACTCAACTAGACTCGGCCGATGCGTGTCCACCACAATAACCAGGCTGTCTGCCTCCGCTAAAGAAACAGCTTTCTCGGACGATATAAATTTATAATTATCGCTTTCCTTCGCCTGCTTAAAAATGGTCTGCAGTGCTTCGTTATATTCATCAATTACAATATAAGGTTCTTTTTCTGAAAGATTACAAAGCCTTGAAATTCCTAGCGCTGAGCCGAAGCTGTCCATATCCGGATTATCGTGCCCCATAATAAAAATTTTCTTCGACTGTTCGATGAGCTGCTTTAAGGCGTGTCCGACAATTCTGGACTTTCCTTTATTGCTTTTTTCCACAGTCTGCAGCTTGCCGCCGTAATATTCGATTTTAATATTCCGCTTTACAACCGCCTGGTCTCCGCCTCTTCCAAGGGCTAAATCAAGTGCAATATCCGCATAGGACTCTGACTGCGCCATATTTTTGCCGCCGACGCCAACGCCAATACTAAGGCTTGCAGGAAAATCCGCTCCGGTTTCCAAGTTTCTGACCTCGTCAAGCAAATCAAACTTCGAAGCGATAATCTTATCCAAATGCTGCTGCTCAAACCAAACTACATAAAGACTGTTCTTCACACAGACAACAGATGCTTCAATTCTTGCTGCCCATTTTCTGATAATTCCGTCAATTTGGCTGGAAAGCGCTAATCGCGGAACCGGACCCGTGCTGTCAATCAACTCGTCGTAATTATCGAGCTGGATTTTGGCTATGCACGGTTTCTCATTGTTGTAACGATCTTTTAAATCTTCCAGATTTGTTACATCACTGAAAAAGACTGCAAGTCCGTCTTCCTCTTGATCGGTAAGCTTTTTTACAGAGAGGCGAAAGATTCTGTCGTTTCGTTTAATGAGCGGATGTTTTTCATTTTCCAAGCAGTCATAAAGCTCACCGAGTTTAATACCCGTAAGCACAAAAATATCACTGCCCAAAATTTCATCGTAAATAAATACCTCATTGATTCTTTCACTGGCTCCCGTAATCTTACCCTGCCCGTTTATAAAGCACGCAGGAAGCGGAATATACTCCAATATGGAATTGTCTATATTGCCTTTTAACATAAACCGAAACCTCTTTTATTCGATTCCCAATCCAAAGTTTTCACGAACTCTTTTCATTGTTTTCTGTGCGATAGCGTCTGCTCTCTGCGCTCCGTCATTTAAAATATCAATCAGTTCTTTGGAATCTCTGATTTCCTGATACTTCTCCTTAATCGGAGCGAGCGCTTCTACAGTAACCTCTACTAAATCTTTCTTGAAGTCCCCATATCCTTTTCCCTCGTACAAAGCTTCAAGCTCTGCAATCGGTTTTCCGGAAAGTGCGCTGTAAATATTTAAAAGATTGCTGATTCCCGGCTTGTTTTCAATATCAAATTTTACAACTCCGTCTGAATCCGTCGTTGCCTTCATAATGGATTTCTTGATTTTTGACGGTTCGTCCAAAAGCGAAATGCGGCTGTGAATGTTTTCTGCCGATTTGGACATTTTAGATGTCGGGTCGTCGAGAGCCATGATTCTTGCTCCCTCTTTCATAAATCTGCCGTCCGGAACCACAAAAGTTTTTCCGTAATGATGATTGACTCTGATTGCGAGGTCACGCGTGAGCTCAATATGCTGCTTCTGGTCGTTTCCAACCGGAACTACATCTGTATCATAGAGCAGAATATCGGCTGCCATCAGTGTCGGATAAGTCAAAAGTCCTGCGCCCACAGATTCCTTTCCCTGGCTCTTTGCTTTAAACTGCGTCATTCTGAAAAGTTCCCCAGTGTTAGCACAGCATGTTAATATCCAGCCGAGTTCTGCATGTCCGGTTACCTGTGACTGCACGAAAATAATCGACTTTTTCGGGTCAAGACCAACTGCCAGATAAAGCGCAGCTACATCTAAAATATGTGTTTTCAGTTCCTTTGGATTCTGAGGAACCGTGATTGCATGCTCGTCAACAATGCAGTAGATGCATTCATTATCTTCCTGAAGCTCTACAAACTGCTTTAGAGCTCCCAAATAATTGCCTAAATGGATATTTCCCGTCGGCTGTACACCGGAAAAAACTCTTTTCATTTTTTCAACTCCTTTTTAAAACTTTCAATGATTGCTTTTTCCGCACGGGAAACGGTCATCTGCGACACACCCAGCTTAGAGGCAATCTCACTTTGCGATTTATTTAAAATAAACCGCTGCTTAAATATGTATTTATAGGTATCGCTGAAACTTCTCAGCACATTATTTATAATTTCGCCAAGCTCAACTCGTTCGTATCCGCTGTCTTCGAAACCAATATATTTTTCAAGCGCCGTGGCCTCCGCTTCCTCTTCCGAGCCTGAGCCTGCACTATCGAGTGAATAAGTCCCGTATGCTTTCGCACTTTCCAGCGCCTGAATAATCTGCTCATGCGTAAAACCTGTCGCTTCGGAAATTTCCTCTACTGTCGGAACCCGTCCTAAATCGCCTGTGAGTCTTTCTTTGACTTCCTGCACTTTTCCGGAGATTTCCTTCATTCGCCGCGGAACTTTCAGGCTCCATTCCTTGTCACGGAAATATTTTTTTATTTCCCCCAGAATGGTCGGCGTCGCAAAGCTCTTAAACTCATAGCCTTTCGATGGGTCAAATCTTTCGACAGCAGAAACAAGAGCCATAGCTCCTACTTGATATAAATCATCGTAGTCTACGCCCTTTCCCAGATATTTTCTTATTAAAATGTCTACGATGTACAGATTTTCCTCGACAATTTTATTTCTGAGTTCAATCGACGGATTCTGCGCGTATTCTTTTAATAATTCCGAAGTCGTCTGCTGCATTATTTCCTCTTTACCATCTTGATAGTTTTTCTGCCGCTTGGGTTATCCACAAGCTCAACATCGCTCATCAGCGTTCTCATAAGAAATACGCCGATATCGCCTTCGTTTGGGCAATCCATGCACTTCATGGAAAGCTCTTTGGTCTCGGAAGCCAATCCCGTGTCCGTCACATAGATTTCCAAAAGATTGGTTTCACTGACACATTCCAAACTGTATTCTGTTGCCATTCTCTCTTTTCCGTGGCATGAAATATTTTTGCATGCCTGTCCTACAGCCGTCTTAATGTCCTCAATTTCCTCGACATTAAATCCTGCCATGTCGGCAATGGAGCCGATTGCGAGTCTGACCATTGTAAGATACTCCGGTTTCCCGGGAATGGTAAACGTTATTCTGTCTGCCATTTTTCCGAAACCTCCTTCCTTTCATTGTTTATTTAAAACTGCATTTGTTCCTGCTCATTTTTCGCAGGTGTCTTCTCGGCCGTTTCTTCTTTTTCTTCCAATTCTTCGTCGCGAATTACTTTAGCGAGTGCAATGATGTTAGCATCTTCGCCGACATTCATAATCTTAACGCCCTGCGTTGCTCTTCCGAGTTTGGAAATTTCATTTGCAGCCATACGGATGATAATACCGTCTGAATTAATCAGCAAAATATCATCGTCGTCTTCTACTGCCATAGCACCGACAAGCTGTCCTGTTTTTTTGAATTTTGCTTTATCGTAAGTCAAAAGTCCTTTGCCGCCGCGAACCTGAATCTTATAATCTTCGACTTTTGTTCTCTTGCCGAATCCTTTCTGCGTTACCACCAAAAGTTCCTGCCCCGGTTCAACGAGTTCCATTGCAACAACTTCATCGTCTTTTTCAAGTTTGATGGCTCTTACGCCGCCTGCGATTCTTCCCATCGGTCTTACATCGTCTTCGGAGAAGCAGATGCACTTGCCGTGTTTGGTTACGATGATAACATTGTTTGTGCCACTGGTCTGTTTGATTCCGATAAGCTCGTCGCCATCCTTCAGATTCATAGCTATGAGACCGGTCTTTCTGTTTGTATCAAAGTTTGAAAGTGCGGTTTTCTTGATGGTTCCCTGTTTTGTTACCGCAATGAGGAACTTATCCTCTGCGAATTCCTTAATCGGAATAACTGCGGTGATTCTTTCTCTCTGCATTAGATTCAGGAAGTTTACAGCAGGAGTGCCTTTTGCTGTTCTTGTTGCTTCCGGAATTTCATATGCCTTAATCTTATGCGCTTTTCCCGTGTTGGTAAAGAACATGAGATAATCGTGCGTCGAGGTCATAATCAGATTCTTTACGAAATCGTTTTCCCTCGTCGTGATTCCGGTTACGCCTTTTCCACCTCTTCTCTGCGATTTGTAGGTATCTACCGGAACTCTCTTTATATATCCGAGATGTGTAAGCGTAATGCAGACATTTTCCTCTTCAATCAAATCTTCTTCATCAATTTCCGTTTCGTCTGCTTTGATTTTGGTTCTTCTCTTATCACCCCATTTGTCTCTGATTTCAAGAAGTTCCGTCTTTACAACTCCCATCAGCATGTGTTCATCTTCCAAAAGCTGCGTGTAGTACGCAATCTTCTTTAAGAGTTCCTGATATTCGTTTTCAATCTTCTCTTTTTCCAGACCCTGCAGTCTGCGCAGCTGCATGTCAAGGATTGCCTGTGCCTGAATTTCGGAAAGTCCGAAGCGCTCCATCAATCTTTCCTTCGCATCGTTGTAGCTGCTTCTGATAATTTTTATAATTTCGTCGATATTGTCAAGCGCGATTCTGTAGCCCTCTAAGATATGTGCTCTTGCTTCCGCTTTTTTCTTATCGTAAATGGTTCTTCTGGTTACGACTTCTTTCTGATGTTTCAGATATTCGTCCAGAATTTCACGAAGTGTAAGGATGCGTGGTCTTCCGTCCACGATTGCAAGCATAATCATTGAAATGCTTTCCTGCATCTGGGTATGCTTGTACAATCTGTTTAAGATAATCTGCGCGTTCGCATCTTTTTTCAGCTCAATAACGATTCGCATACCCTTACGGTTGGATTCGTCTCTGATTTCGGAAATTCCTTCGATTCTCTTTTCTTTTACAAGATCTGCCATCTTTTCAATGAGTCTTGCCTTGTTTACCTGGTAAGGAATTTCGGTTACGATAATCTGCTGTCTTCCTTTGTTTGTTTCTTCAATCTCCGTTACGGCGCGAACAACGACTTTTCCCTGTCCTGTCTTGTACGCCTGTTTAGCGGAGTTTTTGCCCATGATAATTGCGCCTGTCGGGAAATCCGGTCCTTTTACGATTTTGCATAAATCATCAATCGAACACTCCGGCTCGTCAATAATTTTAACCGCTGCATCGATGGTTTCAGCGAGGTTATGCGGCGGAATCGAGGTCGCCATTCCGACTGCGATACCGTTGGAGCCGTTTACGAGCAGATTCGGAAATCTGGACGGCAAAACGACCGGTTCTTTTTCTTCTCCGTCAAAGTTCGGGATGAAGTCAACCGTTTCTTTGTCAATATCTCTGAGCATCTGCAGTGCAAGCGGCGTCATTCTCGCTTCTGTATAACGCATTGCCGCAGCACCGTCTCCGTCGACCGAACCGAAGTTTCCGTGTCCGTCAACAAGCTGGTGCCTGATATTCCAAGGTTGAGCAAGTCTTACCATTGCGTCGTAAATAGAGGAGTCACCATGCGGGTGATATTTACCCATTACTTCACCGACGATACGCGCGGATTTTTTATGAGGTTTATCCGGCGTAACGCCAAGCTCGCTCATTCCGTATAAAATTCTTCTGTGTACCGGCTTCAATCCGTCTCTTACATCCGGAAGGGCACGGCTTACGATTACGCTCATCGCGTAGTCGATATAGGATTGCTTCATTTCGTCATGAATTTCATGCTGAAGCATTTTTTGATCTTCCAATAAAGTCGTCATTTATTTTCCCCTTCCTTATGCGTCAATTGTCGCATACTGTGCGTTGTCTTCGATAAATTTCTTTCTCGGCGGAACTTTGTCGCCCATAAGAGTTGTAAAAATTTCATCTGCCGCAGCACTGTCTTCGAGTGTTATCTGTACCAAAGTTCTGTGGTTAAAGTCCATGGTTGTTTCCCATAACTGTTCTGCATCCATTTCACCCAGACCTTTGTATCTCTGTATGTCTGCCTTGCCCGGCTTGTCTGCGATTTCTGCCATGAGCTTTGTCTGTTCTTCTTCACTGTATGTGTAGTGAACCTCTTTACCCTTCTTTACCTGATAAAGCGGTGGCTGGGCAGCATAAACATAACCTTCTTCAATCAAAGGTTTCATGTATCTGTAGAAGAATGTCAAAAGCAGCGTTCTGATGTGCGCGCCGTCGACATCGGCATCGGTCATGATGATAATTTTATGATATCTCAGCTTTTCGAGATTGAAATCTTCACCGATTCCGCAGCCGAACGCGGTAATCATGTTCTTGATTTCTTCCGAACTTAAAATTCTGTCAAGTCTTGCTTTTTCAACATTTAAAATCTTACCTCGAAGCGGCAGGATTGCCTGACGCTTTCTGTCTCTTCCGTCTTTAGCAGAGCCGCCTGCGGAATCACCTTCGACAAGGAAAATTTCCGAAAGAGCCGGGTCTTTTTCGGAGCAGTCTGCGAGCTTGCCCGGAAGGGAAAAGCTTTCGAGAGCTCCTTTTCTTCTTGTTAAATCTCTTGCTTTTCTTGCAGCTTCCCTTGCTCTTGCTGCTTTAATACATTTTTCGATAATGATTTTTGCCTGAGCAGGGTTTTCTTCAAGGAAAGCCGTAAGGTTTTCGTTCGTTGAAGTTTCAACAAATCCACGGATTTCGGAGTTTCCGAGTTTCGCCTTTGTCTGACCTTCAAACTGCGGTTCGGAAAGTTTAACCGATACAATCGCCGTTAAACCTTCTCTTACGTCTTCTCCGCTTAATGTGTCGTTATCTTTTAACACTTTCGATTTCTTTCCGTAATCGTTAAATACCCTTGTAAGAGCACTCTTAAATCCGACGATATGCGTACCGCCGTCGGTCGTGTTAATATTATTTGCGTAGCCTAAAATCAGCTCGCTGTAGCTGTCCGTATACTGCATTGCTACTTCGACTTCGCAGGTTTCCTTTACTATTTCAAAATATATAACATCCTGATGAAGCGGATCTTTATTTTTATTTATGAATGACACAAATTCCTTAATTCCGCCTTCATAATGATAAGTTTCGCTTCTCTTCTTTCCCTCGCGTTCGTCTTTGAAGATAATTTTAATTCCTTTATTCAGGAAAGCCATTTCTCTGAGTCTGTGTTCGAGCACATCAAAATCAAAGACTGTTGTTTCAAAGATTTCCGGATCCGGCCAAAATGTCGTCTTAGATCCTGTCTTTCTTGATTCACCGATAACTTCGAGCTTAGATACTGTTTTTCCTTTTTCGTAACACTGTTTGTAAATTTTTCCGTTTCTCTTTATCTCTACTTCCATATGTGTGGAAAGAGCATTTACAACCGATGCACCTACGCCGTGAAGACCTCCGGATACCTTATATCCTCCGCCGCCGAATTTACCGCCGGCATGAAGAACGGTATGAATAACTTCAACTGCCGGAATGCCCATCTTCGGATGCTTGTCCACAGGCATACCTCTTCCGTCGTCTTCCACCATGATGGAATTGTCACTCTGAATCGTAACATGAATCGTCTTGCAGTAGCCTGCAAGAGCCTCATCTATACTATTATCAACGATTTCATATACGAGATGATGAAGTCCCTTTGGCCCTGTACTTCCGATATACATGCCGGGTCTTTTTCTTACAGCCTCAAGACCTTCTAAAACCTGTATCTGGGCGGCGCCATACTGCTCACTTGTTTTCTCTTCTAAGCTCATATTAACTCCCTTTTTTCTTTACTTTTACTTATACTCATAGATATATCATTATACCACTAAAATAAAAATACTTCAACTAAAAAAGAGGATTTAAACACAATGTGGAGATTTATCATTAAATCATCACAAAACATAGCTTAAATCCTTTATTATTTGTTTTATTTTTTAAATTTTAATATCGATATATATTATTCAATAAGACTTACTTTTCCTTTTTCGACATAATAGGTGTTTCCTTTCGGAAGTTTCTCTGTCAAAATTTCCGGAATTTCCGTAGTCGTGATAAAAAGCTGCACATCTGAAAGTGTTTTTACTAAAAATTCCTGTCGCTCGAAATCCAGTTCACTCATTACATCATCCAAAAGTAAAATCGGCATTTCTCCGCTTTCTTCTTTTATGATTGTAATTTCAGCGAGTTTTAAAGAAAGTGCTGCAGTTCTCTGCTGTCCCTGCGAGCCAAAATTCCGCACATTAATTTCATCAATAAAAAATTCTAAATCATCCTTATGCGGTCCTTTGGTCGTAGTTCTCTGGCGCATATCATTTTCAAAAGATTTTTTCAGCGCCTGATAAAAAATTTCTTCCTGATTTTTTAAATTTTCATCCAATTTAAGATTCGGAGCATAGCGGATTATCATATTTTCGCTTCCATTGGTAATTCCACTGTGTATTTTACTGCCGATTTCGGAAATTTTTTTTATGAATTTATCTCTATGATACATAATTGATGCACCGCATGCGGCAAGCTGCATATCCCAAATATCGAGAATGGACGGATCAACGGTAAATTCTTTCAGATAAGCATTTCTCTGCGTCAAAATTTTTTTATAATTTGAAAGACTTTCGTAATATGCCGGCTTAATCTGACAAAGCTCACGGTCAATAAATCTTCTTCTTTTTTCCGGCTCGTCTTTCACGATTTTTAAATCTTCCGGCGAAAAGATAACGATATAGACATTTTTTAAAAGCTCTGAAGTTTTTCTTATCTTGACTCCATCAACCTTGGCATATTTTTTCGAATCTTTATGATAAATGATTTCAACGCTGCCGTCTGTTTCGTCTTTATAAGTATAGGCGCATACCTTCGCAAAATTTTTTCCGAATTTTATCAAATCCGAGTCTTTGTTGGTGCGAAAAGATTTTCCAATCGCAGTTACATAAACAGATTCGAGAAGATTCGTTTTTCCCTGCGCGTTTTTTCCTAAAATAAGGTTTACATTTTTGTCAAAATTAAGACTTAAACTGTCATAATTCCGAAAATCTGTAAGTTCAATCTTTTTTATATACATTTTAATTGTTTGTAATTCTTACCGGAAGTACGAGATACTCGTAGGCTTCCCCTGTAAGCGGTTTTAAAAGACAAGGACTGATGCTTGTATTAAAAATCATTAAAATTTCTTCATCTTCAATCGCTTTTAAAGAGTCAATCATATATTTTGAGTTAAAGCCGATAGTTAAATCATCGCCTTCTTTTGAAATAATGACTTCTTCTTTTACATTTCCTTCTTCCGATTTTGAAGTGATTTCCATGTTGTTTGCTTTCATATCGAGCTTAATCAGATTATTTTTTCCGACTTTTGCAAGCAGGGAAGCTCTTTCGATACTTTCGAGCAAATCATTTTTATTTACAACCACTCTGCATTTACTGTCTTTCGGAAGTATATTTTTATAGTCTATAAACTCACCCTCTAAAAGTCTGAGTACAACTTTTGTATCATCAATCACAAAAATGGCTCTCTTTTCGTTAATATAAAGGTCAACATCTCCGCTTTCCACATCGTTTTCGGAAATAATCTTGCTGATTTCATTCAAAATCTTAGCCGGGATAATGATATTCTGCTCTTTCGCATTGATAATATTTTCTCTTGCGACTGCCATTCGGAAACCGTCGAGCGCTACCATATTCAGTGTTTTCTCTTTCATCTCAATTAAAACACCGGTGATAACTCCTCGGGATTCGTCGATGCTTGCAGCAAAAGAAGTCTTTCTTATCATATCTTTCAAGGTTTCTTTATCGAAAGCAATTCTTTCTCTTGTGTCTACATCAATATTGATATTCGGAAATTCATCGGAAGGCATTCCTATGATATTAAATTCGGAGCTTGCGCAGGTTATAACAACACTTCCGTCATTATAAGAAATTGTAACATTGCTGTTTGGAAGTTTTCTTATAATGTCACCGAAAAGCTTCGCCTGAACGACAACTTCTCCCTCCTCAAAATTTTCAACTTCTACTTTCTTTTCAATACTTAAATCTAAATCAGAAGCTGCCATCGTCAGCATTCCTTCAGAGGTTACCTTTAATAAGATACCTTTCAGAATAGGAATGGTCGTTCTTGATGTTACAGCTTTCGATACTACATTTAAAGCTTTTGCTAAACTTTGTTGACTGCAAGAAAATTTCATAAAAACCTCCGAAAATATTATTTAATAAGATATATTTTTATAGTAATAGTAGTAGTAGGGGCTGTGGAATCTGTGGATAAGTCCGAAACCCTTTCTTTTTACTGGAAAAATTGTTATTTAAAAGCTAAGGATAAGTTTTCTAAATTATCCTTTTTTATCAACAGGCAGAAAATTTATTCCTGAATTTTATCTTTTAAAGTTTCAATCAGGCTTTCAAGAGAAGGATCTCTCTTTATTTCGTCTTCTATTTTATCACAGGCATACATGACGGTCGTATAATGTTTGCCGCCGAAATATTCCCCGATTTTCGGAAGCGACAAATCCGTCATATCACGCATTAGATACATGGCAATCTGCCTTGGAAATGCAATATTGTTTGTTTTTTTGGAAGATTCTAATTCCGCTAATTTAATTCCATATTGTTTACATACGGTTTTCTTTATTTTTTCCGGTGTAATCGTAATTTCACCGGTGTTCATTATATCTTTTAAAGTACGTTTTACAAATGTTTTATCCAGTTTTTCCTTTAAAAGATGGGAAAATGAAACACTTCGAGTAAATGCACCTTCCAGTTCTCTGATATTATCTTTTATCTTTTCAGCAATTAGGCATACGACTTCATACAAATCATCATCGACTTCAATTCCGAGATTTTCTGCTTTTTTCATCAAAATTGCAACTCGCGTCTCATAGTCCGGCGGCTGAATATCTGCAAGAAGATTCCATTGGAATCTGGAGCGAAGCCTGTCATCCAGATTGACAAGTTTATTCGGCGCGCGGTCACCGGAAATGATAATTTGTTTATTTAAATCATAAAGCGTATTAAATGTATGGAAAAATTCTTCCTGTGTGTTTTCTTTTCCTTCCAGAAACTGAATATCGTCAACCAAAAGCACATCGACCTTCCGGTATTTTGACTTAAATTCGTTCATCTTCTGCTCGGCAATCGCTTTAATCAGTTCATTTGTAAACATTTCGGAAGAAACATAAAGTACATTCAGTGATGGATTATGCTCTAAGAGATAAATTCCGATTGCGTGCATAAGATGTGTTTTTCCGAGTCCCGAGCCTCCATATATAAAGAGGGGATTATAAGTTTCGGATGGAGATTCCGCAACGGCAAGCGCAGCAGCATGTGCAAGCTTATTGCTGCTTCCCACAACGAAATTATCAAAATTAAACTTCGGATTAAATATTTTTTGCTTGTCTAAAATTTTTTTACTGAGCTTCGGTTTTGGTGTATTCTCAGATTTATCCACAGGTTTTTCATATTCTTCCGATTTTTTTAAAACAATTCGATATTCATCCTTTAAGACGGTTTTAAATGCCATCTGTAGATAAGACATATATCGATTTTTTAAAATGTTTATTATGAAATCAAAATCAATTTTTTTCGAAGAATTTACCTGAAGATAAACAATATTTAGATCTGTATCTATTTTATAAATACTTAATGGATCTTTAAACCAGGTATTATAACTGGCTTCAGTCGTATTTTCTTTAATAAATTTTAAAACCTGTTCCCAAATTTTTTCGTAACTTTCCATCTTTCTTCCTTACTGTATTTATTTTTTCCACATCCATATCTATTTTATAAAAAAAATTATCCATAGGCAAGTGAAATTGTGAATAAAAAGAAAAAAATAAAGAAGTTATCCACAGGTTATGGATAAAATTATGAATAAGTAATGTGGATAACGAAATGTATTGCAATAAATTTAACATTTGATTGACAGATAACGCTTAATAAAGTATAATACTTGGGTATATGTGCATATTGGAATTTAGATTTGCACAAATAAGAATTTAGAAAGGAGTCTTGTAATGAAACAGACATATCAGCCAAAGAAAAGACAAAGAATGAAAGAACACGGTTTCAGAAAGAGAATGGCTACAAAGAACGGCAGAAACGTGTTAAAGAGAAGAAGAGCAAGAGGCAGAAAAAAATTAACTGCTTAATCAAAGGAAAGGCCGAATGGTCAATTTAGAATGCTGAAAAAAAATGTTTTAAGAAAAAAAAGCGACTTTTCGGCTATTTATAATAGGGGAAAGTCCGTGGGCGACAGATTTGTGGTTGTATTTTACAGACCCAATCATTTGCCTTACAATCGAACAGGGTTTTTAGCAAGTAAAAAAGTAGGAAATAGTGTAAAGAGAAATCGTGCCCGGCGTCTTATGAAAGAAAGTTACCGTTCTTTTAAAGACAAGCTTCCTAAGGGGTATGATTTTATTATCATAGCCAGAAACACTATTTCGGGAAAAAAGTGTGCAGAAGTTCAGAAATCTCTTTATTCTGCATTTAAAAAAACCGGAGTATTTAACGACAAATGAAATTAATTGGCAGTTTCTTTAAAAAAATCATGATCCTGATGATAAGATTTTATCAGAGATTTATTTCGCCTTTATTTCCGTCTACTTGTCGGTTTTATCCTACCTGCTCGACATATTTTATTCAGGCTCTTGAAAAGTATGGAGTTTTTAAAGGTAGCTACTTGGGAATTAAACGAATTTTAAAGTGTCACCCTTGGCACGAAGGGGGCTATGACCCTTTAAAATAATGGAGGAAATTGATGGGAATAATTGCAAAACCATTAAGTTTTTTGCTTACATGGCTGTATGACCTGGTTGGAGACTACGGAATTGCGATTGTAATTTTAACTGTAGTCGTAAAGTTATGTCTTTATCCGGTATACGCCAAGCAAATAAAATCTACGATGAGGATGTCTGAATTCCAACCGAAGGTACAGGAAATTCAGCAGAAGTACGCAAAGGATAAGGCTCTTATGAACGAGAAGCTCAATGAGCTTTATAAGAGCGAAGGTGCAAGCATGTATGGCGGATGCCTTCCGATGATCGTTCAGATGTTTGTTATCATGGGTCTTTTCACTTTGCTCAGAAATCCTATGGAATACATAAGTTCCAGCGATATGATTTTCGCAACTCACGAAAGCTTTTTATGGATTAAGGATTTAGCACAGCCGGATAAATGGATTCTTCCTATTGCGGCGGCTATTGCAACCTTTATTTCAACATCAATGTCTCAGACAAGCATGGGTGCAGGCGCTAATGCGCAGCAGGCTGCTGTTATGACGAAGATGATGAAATATTTCTTCCCGATTATGATTTTATGGATGGCGAGAAGCTATCCGGCAGGTCTGGCTGTTTATTGGTTCGGCAGCCAGGTAATTCAAATCTTCTACAACATGAGATTTAATTCGTGGAGAAAGAAACAGAGAGAAGAAAAAGAAGCAAGAGAAGCGAAGAACAGAAAGAGAAGAGCAAAAGCATAAACATTGGAGGAAAAGAAAACATGGATTTTTCTGAAAAATGGGGAGTAGATGTCGAAGAGGCAGTAAAACTGGCTCTGGAAGATTTAAAGCTTACCCGCGAAGAAGTTGATGTTACTGTTTTGGAAGAGCCTTCTCGTGGATTTTTCGGTATCGGTTCAAAGCTTGCAAAGGTAAGAGTTGAAAAGAAAAAGGTTCCTGTTCAGGAAGTTGAAAAAGTGCAGGAAAAACCGGCAAAACCTTTAAAACAGGAAACGAAAGCTGAAAGAAGCAAACCGGAAAGAGAAAGAAGTCCAAAAAAGGAATCATCCAGAAATAAAAGAGAAAAAACAAGCCCTAAGTTTGATAGTGAAAATATCAAACCGGTAATTGCAAAGGAATCGGAAGAAAATCTGGCTCCTTGTACTGATCACGCAGCTTTGACATTCTTAGCTGAAGTTACAAAAGAAATGGGGCTTGAGCTTAATATAACAGCAAAGGAAGGAAAAGATGTTCTTTATATCGATATTCAGGGAAAAGATTCCGGAACAATTATCGGTAAGAGAGGACAGACTTTAGATGCAATTCAGTATCTGACAAGCCTTGTAGTTAATAAAGAGCAGTCTGCGTACACGAGAGTTGTTGTTGACGCAGAAAATTATAGAGCGAAAAGAGAAAAAACACTTGAATTGCTCGCATCCAGACTGGCGAATAAAGTTGTAAGAACGAAAAAGAGTGTCAGACTGGAACCTATGAATCCTTACGAAAGAAAAGTGATTCATGCAACTCTTCAGAACCATCCTCGGGTTACAACCAGAAGTGAAGGTCAAGATCCATACAGAAGGGTTATAATTGAATTGAAGTAGTTTGATAGCCCGTTTTTTAAACGGGCTTACTTTTTTAATTTACAAGACCGGTAATAGAAAACTGTGCCGGCAGAAAGCAAAAAAATGGAAGAGACAATTGCTGCAATTGCGACTGCGCCCGGAGAGGGAGGAATCGGGGTCGTTCGAATCAGCGGAGTAAACGCAAAAGAAATTCTTAAAAAGATTTTTTCAAAAAAAAATAGTGAAAAAGATTTAGTCCCTCGTATGATGCACTATGGTATTGTGCGTGATAATTTCAGCGGAGAGCTCATAGATGAAGTGATGGCGGTTTATTTTAAAGCGCCTTATTCTTATACAGCAGAAGATGTTGTGGAAATTCAGTGCCACGGCAGCATGGTTTCCCTTCGCAAAATTTTATCACTTGTTTTAAAAAATGGTGCTCGTCTTGCAGAATCGGGAGAATTCACAAAACGCGCTTTTTTAAACGGAAGGCTTGACCTGTCACAGGCGGAAGCCGTGATTGATTTAATTCGCGCCAAGTCGGACAAATCATTTGATGTCGCACTGAATCAGCTTGAAGGAAATTTTTCAAAGAAGATTCGCGAAATCCGTGCGGAACTTATGAACAGCCTTGTAAACATAACCGTAAATATTGATTATCCTGATGAGGATATTGAGCAGCTGACCTTTGAAAATCTGGTTTCGGATTTATCTTCTGTTCGTGCGAAAATTGAAAAAATGCTGCGGACATCTGACACAGGACGGATTATGAGCGAAGGCTTAAAAGTTTCGATTATAGGAAAGCCCAATGTCGGAAAATCGTCGTTGATGAACGCTTTGCTTAAGGAAACGAGAGCAATCGTAACTTCCGTTCCGGGAACGACCAGAGATACGATTGAAGAAATGCTTACGATTCGTGGTATTCCGGTAAAGCTGACGGATACTGCCGGAATCAGGCAGACGGAAGACATAATAGAAAAAATAGGAATTGAAAAGAGCAAAGAGGCTTTTAACAATGCGGATTTGATTATCTTTATGGTGGATCAAAGCAGGGTGCTTGACGAAGAAGACTTTTCGATTTTAAGTCATATAGGGGAGAAAAAAGCAATTGTTATTTTAAATAAAACCGATTTGCCGAAAGCCTTTGACGAGACAGAAATAGAAAAACTTTTGCCAAAGGCCTACATTATTGAAGCCTCTGTTGCAAACGGAGAAGGTATTGAGGAACTCGAGAATGTCGTGGAGAATCTGGTATACGGAGGCGAGGTCAAACAATCTGACAGCATGATGGTTACCAATGTACGCCATAAAAATCTTCTTGAAGAGGCGGACACCGCTCTTGGCGATGCGATTGAAATGGCGAAAGCCTGTCAGCCGCTGGAACTTCTTGAGATTGATGCAAGCCGGGCTTACGAGTGCCTCGGTGCAATTATAGGAGAAGCGGTAGAAGAAGATATTATAAATGAAGTTTTCGCAAGATTTTGTTTAGGAAAATAAGAGAAAGACGATAGATTATGGAAAGAAATTTAATGGGTGAATACGATGTTATCGTTGTCGGTGCGGGACATGCCGGATGTGAAGCCGCGCTTGCTTCGGCGAGAATGGGAATGAAAACGCTGATGTTTTCCATCAACCTCGAAGCAGTGGCAATGATGCCGTGCAATCCTTCCATCGGAGGAACCGGCAAAGGACATCTTGTAAGAGAAATTGACGCGCTCGGCGGTGAAATGGGAATCAATATTGACAAAACTTTCATCCAAAGTAAAATGCTGAACACCGCAAAAGGACCCGCAGTTCATTCGCTGCGTGCACAGGCGGATAAAAATAAATACCATCTTGAGATGAAAAAAACAATTGAGAAAGAGCCGAACCTTGATATGAAGCAAGGGGAAGTTACCGACTTAATCGTTGAAGACGGAAAGGTATGCGGAGTTGAAACTAAGACGCATACTTACTATACGGCGAAGGCTGTCGTTCTTGCGACAGGTACTTTCCTCAGAGGAAAAATATTTATTGGTGACAGCGCATTTTCGAGTGGGCCGAATGGACTGGCTCCGGCAAACGAACTTGCGGACAACCTCAAGAAACATGGCATGAAGCTTCGCAGATTCAAAACAGGAACCCCTGCAAGATGTCTGGGAAGCAGTTTGAACTATGAAAAGATGATACCGCAGTACGGCGATGACAAGATTGTTCCGTTTTCCTTTATGAACGATGAAATCGGTGAGAATAAAGCACTGTGCTGGCTGACCTATACAAATGAAGAAACGCATCGCGTGATTCGGGAGAATTTTCATCGTTCGGCGCTTTTTGGCGGACAGATTGAAGGAATCGGTCCGAGATACTGCCCGTCGATTGAGGATAAGGTCAATCGTTTTGCGGATAAGGAAAGACATCAGACTTTTATCGAGCCTGAAGGACTTGATACGGACGAAATGTATATTCAGGGAATGTCCTCGAGCCTTCCGGAAGATGTACAGTACGCTTTTTATAAGACGATACCGGGTCTTGAGAATATCCGAATCGTCAGACCTGCTTATGCAATCGAATACGACTGCATCGACCCGCAGGATTTAAAATTAAATTTGGAATACAGAGGGATTGAAAATCTTTTTTGTGCGGGACAGTTTAACGGCAGCTCCGGATATGAGGAAGCCGCGGCACAGGGTTTGATGGCCGGAATCAATGCTGCACTCAAAATTTCCGGAAAAAATCCGTTTGTTCTCGGAAGAGACGAGGCTTATATTGGCGTTCTCATCGACGATTTAGTGACCAAAGGTACCAATGAGCCTTACAGAATTATGACCAGCAGAGCGGAATATAGGCTGCTTCTGAGGCAAGACAACGCAGATTTGCGTTTGACGGAAAAATCATACAGTATTGGACTGGCTACTAAGGAAAGATATGACAGATTTTTAAAGACGAAAGAAATTGTACAACAGGAAATGAATCGCCTGCGTGAAAAGACAGTCTCACCGAAAGAAATTAATGATTTTCTAGAAAAGCACGAAAGCGCTCCGATTTCGGGACGGGTTTCCTTAGCCGAACTTCTGAAACGCCCACAGATTACTTATGAAAATCTTGCGGAGATTGACGGAGCGGACAGACCGCAGCTCTCTTACCACGAAATAACGCAGCTTGAAGTGCAGCTCAAATATGAGGGCTATATTCAGAAACAGCTTCAGCAGGTGGAAAGATATAAGAAGCTCGAGAGCCGCAGGCTTGACGAAAATTTGAACTATGCGGATATTGAAGGTCTTCGAATTGAAGCAATGCAGAAGCTCAGTCAGATTCGTCCGGCATCACTCGGACAGGCTTCCAGAATTTCAGGAGTTTCGCCTGCGGATATTAATGTTATTATGGTCTACCTTGAAAAAAAGAGGAGAAGCAAACAGTGATTAGATTAAAAGAGGCAATTTCAGATTTAGGTTTTTCCTGCAGCGAAAAGCAGATAAAGCAATTCGAAATGTACATGTCAGGTATACTGGAGTGGAATGAGAAAGTGAATCTAACCCGGATCACGGATAGAGATGAATTTATCGTAAAGCATTTTATTGACTCGCTTGTCTGTTGCGGTTATGCTGAATATGCGAATGCGAGGAAGATTATAGATGTGGGA
>CAKQGQ010000029.1 GCA_934233735.1 uncultured Clostridia bacterium
ACGTGACCGATTGTACCGATGTTAATATGCGGTTTCGTTCTTTCGAATTTCTGTTTTGCCATTTTTAAATTTCCTCCCAAATTAAAGGTTCATAAATATTTTAATGGTTGTTTATTTGTTAATTTTTTCAACTAAGTTGTCAGGAAGCTTTTCAAAGTGATCCATCTGCATTACATATACACCACGACCCTGCGTCTTGGATCTAAGGTCAGTTGCATATCCGAACATTTCAGAAAGCGGAACGAATCCTCTGATTGCTACAGCGCCCATATTGATGTCGGAACCTTCGATTCTGCCTCTTCTGGAGGAGATATCGCCGATTACATCACCCATATAGTTTTCCGGAACTGTTACTTCAACCTTCATGATAGGTTCAAGAAGTACCGGTTTTGCTTTCTTCGCAGCTTCTCTGAATGCCATGGAAGCGGCAATTTTGAATGCCATTTCAGACGAGTCAACTTCGTGGTAGGAACCGTCGTAAAGTTCAACGCCGACATCCACTACCTGGTATCCTGCAATCGGACCGTTTTCCATTGCTTCTACGATACCTTCTTCGATCTTCGGAATATATTCCTTCGGAATTGCACCGCCGACGATAGAATTCTTGAATTCAAAGCCGGAGCCTGCTTCTCTCGGATATACTCTGATCTTAACATGACCGTACTGTCCACGACCACCGGACTGCTTCGCATACTTGTGGTCAACATCTGCATTCGCAGTAAGCGTTTCCTTGTAGGAAACCTGCGGCTTGCCGACATTTGCTTCTACCTTGAATTCTCTGAGAAGTCTGTCTACAATGATTTCAAGGTGGAGCTCACCCATGCCTGCGATGATAGTCTGTCCTGTGTCTGCATTTGTATAAGTCTTGAAAGTCGGGTCTTCTTCCGCAAGCTTAGCAAGCGCGATACCCATCTTTTCCTGACCCGCTTTTGTCTTAGGCTCGATAGCGATTTCGATTACCGGATCCGGGAAATTCATGGATTCCAGAATAACTTCGGATTTTTCGTCGCAAAGCGTATCGCCTGTCGTCGTAATCTTGAGACCTACTGCTGCTGCAATATCTCCGGAGTAAACTTCTTCAATTTCCTGACGGTGATTTGCGTGCATCTGCAGAATACGACCGATTCTTTCCTTCTTGCCCTTTGTTGAGTTGTACACATAGGAACCTGTTTTCAAAGTACCGGAGTAAACTCTGAAGAATGCGAGCTTACCAACGAACGGGTCAGCCATAATCTTGAATGCGAGTGCGGAGAACGGACCCTTATCGTCAGCCACTCTTTCGGTTTCTTCTTCCGTTACCGGGTCAATACCCTTAATCGGAGGAATATCCAGCGGAGATGGCATGTAGTCAACAACTCCGTCGAGCATCATCTGAACACCCTTGTTTCTGTAAGCGGAGCCACAGAACATAGGAACCATTCTTCCTGCGACGGTCTCTTTTCTGATAACTTCTTTGATTTCTTTTACAGTAATTTCTTCGCCCTCGAGGAATTTCATCATTAAATCGTCATCTGCAGCAGCAACGCTGTCGATTAACTTTTCTCTCCATTCCTCTGCAAGCTCGGACATTTCAGCAGGAATATCTGTAATTTCAAACTCCTTACCTAATTCGTCCTTATAAATCTCTGCTTTCATTTCTACTAAATCGATAATTCCAACGAAACTATCTTCAGCACCAATTGGCAGCTGGACCGGTACGGCATTCGCCTTGAGTCTGTCTTTAACCATCTGGACAACTCTAAAGAAATCTGCCCCCATAATGTCCATTTTATTAACAAAGATCATTCTTGGTACGCCATACTTCTCAGCTTGTCTCCAAACTGTTTCTGACTGAGGTTCAACACCACCCTTAGCGCAAAGTACTGTTACTGCGCCATCCAGAACTCTAAGAGATCTTTCAACTTCTACAGTAAAGTCTACGTGTCCCGGAGTATCGATTATGTTAATTCTGTGATTCTTCCATTGTGCTGTAGTAGCAGCAGAGGTTATAGTGATACCACGCTCTTGTTCCTGTTCCATCCAGTCCATAGTAGCCGCACCTTCGTGTGTTTCGCCTAACTTATGGGTTTTACCTGTGTAGAACAAGATTCTTTCTGTCGTAGTAGTTTTACCCGCATCGATATGCGCCATAATACCAATGTTTCTGGTTTTTTCTAACGGAAAACTTCTTGGCATACTTATATCCTCCCTTCTACTTTTCTAAAAAATAATCTCTTCAAAACCTGCACCCTGATTACCATCTGAAATGAGCGAAAGCTTTGTTTGCTTCTGCCATCTTGTGGGTATCTTCTTTCTTCTTTACGGATGCACCTGTGTTGTTCGCTGCGTCCATAAGTTCTTTTGCAAGTCTTTCAGCCATTGTTCTTTCGCCTCTTGCTCTCGTGTACTTCGTGAGCCATCTGAGTCCCAATGTCTGTCTTCTTTCCGGTCTTACTTCAACCGGAACCTGGTAGTTTGCACCACCGATTCTTTTTGCTTTTACTTCTAATACAGGCATGATATTGTTCATAGCCTTTTCGAATACTTCCAAAGGTTCTTCGCCTGTCTGTGCTTTGATCTTGTCAAATGCACCGTAAACGATTGCCTGTGCTGTTCCTTTTTTACCGTCAAGCATGATGCTGTTGATTAATTTCGCAACAACAACGCTTCCGTAAACCGGATCAGGAAGTACTTCTCTCTTTGGTACGTTACCTTTTCTTGGCACTTCTCTTCCCTCCTCGCCGGATCACTTCGATTCTGTCTTATCTAGTACGAAATGACCTGCACAAAT
The DNA here is from genome assembly GCA_934233735.1 of uncultured Clostridia bacterium. Taxonomy (GTDB): domain Bacteria; phylum Bacillota; class Clostridia; order Peptostreptococcales; family Anaerovoracaceae; genus CAG-238. Next base: position 2,771 of record CAKQGQ010000029.1, read on the forward strand.
TTTTTTGATAAAATTGCACAAAATTCTTCACCTCGCTCCCTTGCGAACGACCTGTTTCGCGGGGCAGAGATTACTCTGAGCGGCTGCAATTAAAAACCGTCCAGTCTTGCTAACGGGGTACTCGATCTATCCTTTGATGACCGCGAGCGCTTCTTTCTTCTATATAGAATAATAAGAATGCTCTACCGTTCTTTTCGTTTTAATTATTTTTTCTTAGGTCTCTTAGCGCCGTATTTGGAACGAGCCTGAAGTCTGTTGTTAACTCCAGCCGTATCAAGAGTTCCTCTAACGATATGATATCTTACACCCGGAAGGTCTTTTACTCTTCCGCCTCTGATCAGTACAACACTGTGTTCCTGCAGGTTGTGGCCGATACCAGGGATGTAAGCAGTTACTTCAATACCGTTAGTAAGACGAACTCTGGCAACTTTTCTTAACGCTGAGTTAGGCTTTTTAGGTGTTACTGTCTTTACAGAAGTGCAAACGCCTCTCTTCTGCGGTGAATGAGTGTCTGTAGCGACTCTCTTCAGTGAGTTCATTCCCTTGTTAAGAGCAGGAGCTGTGGACTTTTTAACAGCACTTGTTCTGCCTTCGCGTACTAATTGGTTGATAGTAGGCATTCTTGTTCTCCTTTCTTTCGAAAATTGCTTTATTTTTTCAAGCGGAAATGACCTAAAATACTACGATTCTAGGCCAAATACGCTCAAAGCCAACATATAGTTTATCACAAATCCTCACCCGATGTCAATGCATTTTAGTCAATTTCAAAAATATCCGGTGCATCCGACATATCTGGGGCTTCAACAATCGGTTCTTCGAAAACTTCATCCATTTCGCTGTCCATATTGAAAGCTGCCGCTGCCTGCGCCTCCGCTTCTCTTGCAGCTTCTTCTGCTTCTCTCTGCTGTCTTTCGAAGTTTTCCATGATTTCCGCATTAATTCCGTAGTCAAGTTCGATATTCTTATATCTCTTCATTCCTGTACCTGCCGGAATCAGCTTACCGATGATTACATTTTCTTTCAGACCAATCAGCTTATCGTTTTTACCCTTGATTGCAGCATCCGTGAGCACCTTGGTAGTTTCCTGGAAGGACGCTGCTGATAAGAACGAGCTTGTTGCAAGGGATGCTTTGGTAATACCCAGAAGTGTTCTCTTCGCAACGCAAGGCTCGCCACCTTCTGCAATTGCTTTTTCGTTCGCTTCCTCAACTTCGAACTTGCCGTATAATGCACCCGGAAGGAGATCCGTATCGCCGGCATCTTCGATCTTATACTTGGAAAGCATCTGGCTTACGATAACTTCGACATGCTTGTCGTTGATATCTACACCCTGCTGTTTGTATACACGCTGTACTTCCTTCAGAAGATACTGGTATACGCCTTCCACGCCGTTCAGTCTTAAAATATCGTGAGGGTTCAAAGGTCCGCGCGTAATCTGTCCGCCCGCATAAACCTTGTCGCCTTCTTTTACATTTATTCTTGCACCGTAAGGGATAACATATACATGGTCTTCTTCCTCACCTCTTACCCTTACTTCTGTTTTATTGTCTTTTCTCGCTTCAATCGAGATAACTTCACCGTCTGCTTCGCAAATCTCAGCAAGTCCCTTAGGTTTTCTTGCTTCGAAAAGTTCTTCAACTCTTGGAAGACCCTGTGTGATGTCGCCACCGGCTACACCGCCCGTATGGAAGGTTCTCATTGTAAGCTGCGTACCCGGTTCACCGATGGACTGTGCCGCTGTAATTCCGACAGCTTCGCCGATGTTAACTTCTTCACCTGTTGCAAGATTTCTTCCGTAGCACTTCGCGCATACGCCTGTTCTTGCATGACATGTCATTACGGCACGAATTGCAACACTTTCGATTCCGCACGCTTCGATTCTCTCTGCAGCAGCTTCCATGATTTCATCGTTCTGCTCAACGATAACTTCGCCTGTCTGCGGATCTACGATATCGATAAATGCAGTTCTTCCGACGATTCTCTGCTTCAACGGCTCGATTACTTCCTTGCCGTCAGTGAAAGCTCTTACTTCCACGCCTTCGTCGGTTCCGCAGTCGTATTCTCTTACAATTACGTTGTGAGATACATCTACAAGTCTTCTGGTAAGGTAACCGGAGTCAGCCGTACGAAGAGCTGTATCGGCAAGGCCTTTACGAGCACCGTTTGAGGAAATGAAGTATTCCAAAATCGAAAGTCCTTCACGGAAGTTTGATTTAATAGGAATTTCTACGGTTTTACCTGTTGCGTTTGCCATCAAACCACGCATACCGCCGACCTGCTTAATCTGGTTCTTGGAACCACGGGCTCCGGAGTTTGCCATAATGAACAGGTTGTTCAGCGTTCCGAGCGAGCTCATGAGGGCATCTGCAACGTCATCGGTAGCTTTTGACCAGATCTTGATGATTGCTTCATATCTTTCCTGTGCGGACATGAGACCCATACGGAAAGCTTTTTCGTATCTTTCAACCTGCGCTTCTGCTGCTGCGATGATTACTTCCTTTTCTTCCGGAATTTCCATATCGCTTACACTGATTGTAACAGCAGCCTTTGTTGAATATTTATAGCCCATTGACTTAATGTAGTCAAGCATGATAACCGTTCCGGTGTTTCCATGCTTTCTGTAGCATTTGTCAATGATGACACCTAATTTCTTTTTGTCGCAAAGGAAGTCAACTTCCAGTGAGTACGGTTCTTCGTCTCTGTCAACAAATCCCAAATCCTGCGGGATTCCCTGGTTAAAGATAAATCTTCCGACTGTGGATTCCACAAGTCTTCCGTCTTTATCTCCATCGAGGAACATTCTTACTTTTACCTTCGCATGGATTCCGACTACGCCGTTTTGGTATGCCATGAGCATTTCGTCAAGGTCTGTGAAGACTTTGCCGTCGCCCTTTTCAGCATAGGTGCTTCTGTCCTCAACACCCGGATGTGTCAGATAATAGCTTCCCAAAATCATATCTTGTGTAGGCGTTGTGATTGGAGAACCGTCCTTCGGCGCCAAAATATTGTTTACAGAGAGCATGAGGAATCTCGCTTCCGCCTGAGCTTCTACCGAAAGCGGTACGTGAACCGCCATCTGGTCTCCGTCGAAGTCGGCGTTAAATGCCGTGCATGCGAGCGGGTGAAGCTTGATCGCTTTACCTTCTACGAGAACCGGCTCAAATGCCTGAATACCGAGTCTGTGAAGCGTCGGTGCACGGTTGAGCATTACCGGATGTTCTTTGATAACACCTTCAAGTACATCCCATACTTCCGGTCTTACCTTTTCAACCATTCTCTTTGCACTCTTGATATTGTGTGCATATCCCTGTTCAACGAGTTCCTTCATAATGAAAGGCTTGAACAGTTCCAGTGCCATTTTCTTAGGAAGTCCGCACTGGTAGAACTTGAGCTCCGGTCCTACTACGATTACCGAACGGCCTGAGTAGTCAACACGCTTGCCCAGCAGGTTCTGTCTGAATCTTCCCTGCTTACCCTTGAGCATGTCGGATAAAGACTTCAGTGGCCTGGATCCCGGTCCCGTTACGGCTCTGCCGCGTCTTCCGTTGTCTATCAGTGAGTCAACCGCTTCCTGAAGCATTCTCTTTTCGTTTCTGACGATGATATCAGGAGCACCGAGTTCAAGAAGTCGGTTAAGTCTGTTATTTCTGTTGATAACTCTTCTGTATAAATCATTTAAGTCAGATGTCGCAAATCTGCCGCCGTCAAGCTGAACCATCGGTCTGATGTCAGGCGGGATTACCGGAATTACATCCATAATCATCCATTCCGGTCTGTTGCCGGAAAGTCTGAGTGCTTCAATCACTTCCAGTCTTCTTACAACTCTGATTTTTTTCTGTCCGGACGCATCTTTCAATGTTTCTCTGAGCTCTGCCGACAGTTTTTCAAGGTCAATGTCTTCAAGAAGCTTTTTAACCGCTTCCGCACCCATTCCCGCAGAAAATGCATTGCCGTACTGCTCTCTGGCTTCTTTATACTGCTGTTCGGTCAGTATTTCCTTGTAGCCGAGCCCGGTATCTCCCGGGTCGGTCACGATATACGCTGCGAAGTAGAGAATTTTTTCCAGATTTCTCGGTGTAATGTCAAGGCAAAGTCCCATTCTTGACGGGATACCCTTGAAATACCAGATATGAGAAACCGGTGCCGCAAGCTTGATGTGGCCCATTCTCTCTCTTCTAACCTTTGCTTTTGTAACTTCTACACCGCATCGGTCGCAGACAATTCCCTTATATCTAATTCTCTTATACTTACCGCAATGGCATTCCCAGTCCTTCATAGGTCCGAAAATCTTTTCGCAGAAAAGACCGTCTTTCTCCGGTTTCAAAGTTCTGTAGTTAATCGTTTCCGGCTTCGTAACTTCGCCGTGAGACCATTCGAGAATTTTTTCCGGAGATGCCAAATTGATTTGTATAGACTCGAAATTATTTAATTCATAATCGTTGTTTACATTATTATTCAAGGAGTCCCTCCCCTTTCTTTATTACTCAATTACTCTTCTCTGAAATTGTCTTTAAAGTCGTCCGAATCGTCGAAACTCATGTCAAAATCGTCTTCGTCCGGCTTTTCCTCGCTGAATCCGCTGTTCATCATCTGTTCTTCGCTTTCAAGTTCTGTCTCAAAGTCCATGATAGCTTCCAGATTGCGAGGATCATCGTCATATTCCGAAGATTCCTTGATTTCGATTTCTTCATCGTTTTCGGATAAAACTTTGACATCAAGACCCAGTGCCTGCATTTCCTTAATCAATACCTTGAAAGATTCCGGAATGCCCGGCTTCGGAATATTTTCGCCCTTGACGATAGCTTCATAAGTCTTTACACGCCCTACGATGTCGTCGGATTTTACTGTCAAAATTTCCTGTAAAGTATAAGCTGCGCCGTATGCTTCCAGCGCCCATACTTCCATTTCTCCGAAACGCTGTCCGCCGAACTGCGCTTTACCGCCGAGTGGCTGCTGCGTTACCAGTGAGTAAGGACCGGTACTTCTTGCATGAATCTTATCATCTACCAGATGGTGGAGCTTCAGCATATACATGTAACCAACCGTTACCGGATTGTCGAAATATTCTCCGGTTCTTCCGTCTCTGAGTCTGAGCTTTCCGGTCTTCGGATAGCCGCATTCATCCAAAAGTTCAATAATGTCTTTTTCCGTTGCGCCGTCGAATACAGGCGTGGAAATGTACCAGCCCTTCTTCTTCGCCGCAAGTCCTAAATGCACTTCCAGCACCTGTCCGACATTCATTCGGGAAGGTACGCCCAAAGGATTCAGCATGACTTGAAGCGGCTGTCCGTTTTCGAGGAACGGCATATCTTCTTCCGGTAAAATTCTTGAAATTACACCCTTGTTGCCGTGACGGCCTGCCATCTTATCGCCGACGTTGATCTTTCTCTTCGTTGCGATATAGCATCTTACGAGTTTGTTTACTCCCGGCGGAAGTTCGTCTCCGTTTTCTCTGCAGAAAACTTTAACGTCAACAATAATACCGGTTTCGCCGTGCGGTACTCTAAGCGAAGTATCTCTGACCTCTCTCGCTTTTTCACCGAAGATTGCGCGGAGAAGTCTCTCTTCTGCGGTAAGTTCCGTTTCACCCTTAGGAGTAACCTTACCTACCAATATATCGGATGAATTTACTTCTGCTCCGACTCTGATAATGCCTTCTTCATCCAAATCTTTGAGTGCATCGTCGCCCACATTTGGAATGTCTCTGGTGATTTCTTCCGGTCCGAGCTTGGTATCTCTGGCTTCCGATTCATATTCTTCGATATGAAGGGAAGTCAGTACATCATCCATCAAAAGTCTTTCATTTAAGATGATAGCGTCTTCGTAGTTATAACCTTCCCATGTCATGAAGCCGATGAGGAGGTTCTTTCCGAGAGCGATTTCGCCGAGATCTGTGGAAGGTCCGTCTGCGATAACTTCGCCTTCTTCAATATGCTCGCCGTTGGAAACAATCGGTCTCTGGTTGATGCATGTTCCCTGGTTGGAACGTTTGAATTTCAGAAGCTTGTAAACATCTCTTTCGTTGTTGTCATCTCTTCTGATAATAATGGTATCTGCATCGACAAATTCTACTGTTCCGGCTGCTTTTGCAAGGATTACAACACCGGAGTCTCTTGCCGCCTTGTATTCCATACCGGTGCCGACAATCGGTGCCTCGGTCACGAGAAGAGGAACCGCCTGACGCTGCATGTTGGAACCCATGAGCGCACGGTTTGCGTCGTCGTTTTCCAGGAATGGAATCATAGCCGTTGCAACGGAAACTACCTGCTTCGGCGAAACATCCATGTAGTCAATCTGTTCTCTCGGCATAAGCGCAATTTCGCCGTGCTCGCCTCTGGACGCAACCTTAGCATTCGCAAAATGTCCATCCTCTGTAAGCGGTTCGTTTGCCTGAGCAACAACCATCATTTCTTCTTCATCAGCAGTAAGGTAGTGAATTTCATCCGTTACTCTGTGTGTTTCTTTATCTACAACTCTGTACGGTGTTTCAATGAATCCGTACTGATTAATTACGCCATATGTCGTAAGGGAACCAATCAATCCGATATTCGGACCTTCAGGCGTTTCGATCGGGCACATTCTTCCGTAGTGGGAATGGTGTACATCTCGAACTTCGAATCCGGCTCTTTCTCTTGAAAGGCCACCCGGTCCGAGTGCTGAAAGTCTTCTCTTGTGCGTAAGCTCAGCAAGAGGATTGTTCTGGTCCATGAACTGCGACAGCTGGGAACTTCCGAAGAATTCCTTGATTGCCGCTGTTACAGGTCTGATATTCATTAAAGCCTGTGGAGTCGTAACGTCGATGTCCTGTGTGGTCATTCTTTCCTTTACAACTCTTTCCATTCTGGCAAGGCCGATTCTGAACTGATTCTGAAGAAGTTCTCCTACAGTTCTCAGACGACGGTTGCCTAAATGGTCTATATCGTCAATTGTTCCGATGCCATAGTTTAAGTTGAGGATATAGCTGACAGACGCAATAATATCCTCCACGATAATATGCTTAGGTGAAAGGTCATTCTTTCTTTCAACGAGCATTTCTTTCAGCTCATCGTCAGAGGAAGCCGCCGCCAGTATTTCTTTCAGGACAGGATAAAATACCTTGTCAGCCACCTTGAGCTCCGTAATGTCGAAGTTGACATACTGCGCAAGGTCTACAAAGTTATTTCCGATTATTTTCGTAACCTGATCTTCTTTTTCCTTATCAAGCGCGTATGCATAGATATACTCTACGCCTGCATTCTCAATTTCAAAAGCCAGGTCTCTATTGATTTTCTGTCCTTTTTCAGCCAGAATTTCTCCTGTCTCCGGATGAATTACATCTTCGGCTGCCACTACGCCTGCAATTCTGTTTGATAAACCAAGTTTTTTATTATACTTATATCTTCCGACTTTCGCCAGGTCATAACGCTTTGCATCAAAGAACAAAGAGTTGAACAGCGCCTTCGCACTTTCAACTGTAGGCGGTTCAGCAGGTCTCAGTTTCTTATAGATTTCTTTCAGACCTTCTTCGTAGTTCGTCGCAGCATCTTTTTCCAGAGTCTTCATAAGTCTCGGATCTTCACCGAAAATATCAATGATTTCCTGGTTTGTTCCAAATCCGAGTGCTCTCAAAAGAGTCGTAACCGGCTGCTTTCTCGTACGGTCAACTCTTACGGAAATAATTTCGTTGGAGTCTGTTTCGTATTCGAGCCACGCACCTCTGTTTGGGATAATCGTAGTTGAAAACAGTTTGTTATTGGATTTATCAACAGTTACATCGTAGTAAGGTCCCGGCGAACGAACGAGCTGTGTTACGACAACTCTTTCCGCTCCATTGTAAATGAAAGTACCTTTTTCAGTCATCAAAGGGAAATCTCCCATGAAAACTTCCTGTTCCTTCACTTCTCCGGTTTCTTTATTTATCAGTCTTACTCTGACTTTAAGCGGAGCTGCATATGTTACATCCCTCTCCTTGCACTCCTCCTGCTCGTATTTCGGAGCATCGGTGAGTGAATTATCAATGAATTCCAAGACCAGATTGTCCGCATAGTCCTTAATCGGAGAAATATCTTCAAAAACTTCTCTGAGACCTTCGCGGATAAACCAATCGTACGATTCCGTCTGAATTTGAATCAGATTCGGCATTTCGCAAACTTCATTGATTTTCGCAAATGTCATACGTTCTTTTCTACCTACTTGTATAGGTTTTGGCATCTTTATCACTCCTTATATTCTTAAAACAAATTACTTTGTGTGGCAGTCTAATATTATATAATATCCATGTCAAATAATCAAGAGTTTATTTGGATTTTTTAGGAATATTTTTTGCAAAACAAAAAGCGGCGCATAACGCAGCCGCCTTTTATTTCTTAGTTATTTAGAATTATTTAAGAACTACAGTAGCTCCAACTTCTTCTAACTGAGTCTTGATAGCTTCAGCTTCAGCCTTTTCGATGCCTTCCTTGAGGTTTGTAGGAGCACCATCTACAGCTTCCTTAGCTTCCTTTAAGCCAAGACCTGTGATTTCTCTTACAGCCTTGATAACTTTGATCTTTTCTGCACCTGCAGATTCAAGTACTACCGTGAATTCTGTCTGTTCTTCAGCTGCTGCTGCGCCACCTGCTGCACCTACAACTGCAACTGGAGCTGCTGCGGATACGCCGAATTCTTCTTCACAAGCTTTAACTAACTCGTTTAATTCTAAAACTGTCATCGCTTTTATAGCTTCGATAATTTGTTCTTTATTCATTTTATTTCTCCTTTATAAATTTTCTCTTAACAGAGATATGATTTTTTAAATTTTCGCTTTTCGTTTTCAGGACTATTCTGCTTTAGCATCTGCGATAGCCTGGAATGTTCTGACTGCCTTGCTGACAGGTGACTGAATGCTTCCCATGAACTTAGCAATAAGAACTTCTCTTGACGGAATGTCTGCAACAGCCTGGATGCCGTCTTTGTCGAGGAAGTTTCCTTCTACAACACCTGCTTTGAATTCCATCTTTTTGAAGTCTTTAATAACTTCGTTTAACACTCTTGCCGGAGCAGTTGCGTCTTCCTTGCTGATTGCAAGAGCGCTCGGTCCGTCGAGAACTTCTGCAAGACCTTCGAATTCAGTTCCTGCGATTGCTCTCTTTACAAGTGTGTTCTTATATACGGTGTAATCTACGTTTGCTTCACGAAGTTTCTTTCTCATAGCGTCTGCCTGAGCAACTGTGATTCCCATGTAGTCGATAACGACTGCGGACTGTGCACCGTCTAATTTTTCTTTAATTTCGTCGATAATGACTTGTTTCGCTTTTTGAGCTTCTACTGACATTGTCTGTTTCTCCTTTCTTGCCCGGTCATTGAAGGCCCGGCAGAGTATGGCTGGTACTCCATAAAAAAACCTTGCACGCTTTCGTTTTCCGCAGTATGCAAGGCCAATATTTTATATTGTACCTCGGCGGGAAATTAAGCTTTCGCACCCGCTGTCTACGGTGATATTTCTTGTTTAGAACTGGATCAGTGCAGGGTTAACCTTTACCCCAGGACCCATTGTGGAAGCAACTGTTACGCTTCTAAGGTACTGACCTTTCGCTGCTGCCGGCTTAGCCTTTACAACAGCTTCAAGCAGTGCATTGAAGTTTTCAGCTAACTTTTCAGGTCCGAAGGAAACCTTTCCAATCGGTGTGTGGATGATGTTTGTCTTGTCAAGTCTGTACTCAACTTTACCTGCTTTAATTTCCTGCAGTGCTTTTTCAACATCCATTGTAACTGTTCCTGACTTCGGGTTTGGCATTAAGCCCTTAGGTCCTAAGATCTTACCTAATCTACCTACAACACCCATCATATCAGGAGTAGCAACTACTACATCGAAGTCAAACCAGTTTTCGGTCTGAATCTTCTGAGCCATTTCTTCAGCTCCTACATAATCAGCGCCTGCTGCTTCCGCTTCCTGCGCCTTAGGTCCTTTAGCAAATACTAAAACCTTTTTCGTCTTGCCTGTTCCGTGCGGAAGAACGATTGCACCTCTAACCTGCTGGTCAGCGTGTCTTCCGTCAACACCAAGCTTGATGTGTACTTCAACTGTTTCGTCGAATTTTGCTTTCGCATTGTCAACAGCAATCTTTAAAGCTTCTTTTGCTTCAAAAGTTTCAGCCTTGTTGTAAGCTGCAACTGCTGCCTTGTAGTTTTTACCTCTTTTAGGCATGTTTACCTCCTCGTGGTACTAGCGACTTTCGTCTTCCACTTTCTATTAATCTTCAATAACGATTCCCATACTTCTCGCAGTACCCTTGATCATTTCTGTAGCTGCTTCAAGGCTTGCTGCGTTTAAGTCTGGCATTTTTGTCTTAGCAATTTCTTCTGCCTGTGCTCTTGTTAATGTAGCAACCTTTTTCTTGTTAGGTTCTCCGGATGCTGCATCAAGACCTGCGGCTTTTTTAAGAAGAACTGCTGCCGGCGGTGTTTTCGTAACAAATGTGAATGATCTGTCAGCGTAAACTGTGATTACTACAGGAATAATCATACCCGGCTGATCTTGTGTTCTGGCATTAAACTGTTTGCAGAAGTCCATGATATTAACACCCTTCTGACCTAAAGCAGGACCAACTGGAGGTGCTGGAGTAGCATTTCCGGCTGCAATCTGAAGTTTAATATAACCGTCTACTTTTTTAGCCATTTCATCTTCTCCTTTCTAAAGATTTTTTAAATTTTATCCACCTGGCTGAATTCGAGTTCAACCGGCGTATCTCTACCAAACATAGAAACCTTAACGCGCAGTACCTGCTTTTCCTTATTGATTTCTTCAACGATTCCCATGAAGCTTTCAAAAGGACCGCTGATAACACGTACTGTTTCGCCGACTTCTACATCAAGGTCGATATAAACTTTTTCTATACCCATTCTCGCCACTTCTTCATCCGTAAGCGGAATCGGTTCGGAGCCGTGACCTACGAAACCTGTAACGCCCTGCGTATTTCTTACAAGGTACCAGGACTCGTTGGTAACAATCATCTTTATAATTACATAACCCGGAAACATCTTCCTGGTTTTAATCTTACGCTGCCCGTCTTTAATTTCTACTCTGTCTTCCGTAGGTACAACGATGTCGATGATAAGGTCCTGCATTCCACGGTTCTCAACCATCTTTTCGATATTCACTTTTACTTTGTTTTCGTGACCGGAATAAGTATGCACAACATACCATTTGGCTTGGCCGTCACCTCTGATTCCCTCTCCTTCAAGGGGAGAAACACCTTTATTCTCAAAATCTGACATTCTCGTACCTTCTTTTCAATCGTATAAGTAATAAAATTAAGATTTTAAGCCTAGTTCAAAGTGATGTTTAAAACTGACTTGAGTGCTGCCAGAACGCCTGTATCGATAAGCCAGAAGCCCAGTGCGAAAACAGCGCAGGTAGCGATTACCACAGCCGTATAGGATATTGTTTCCTTTTTTGTAGGCCATACAACCTTCTTCATTTCAACCTTCACGGATTTAAAATATTCCTTGAAGCTTGTTCTTTTCTTTGTTACCTCTTTATTAGCCATTCTACCCGCTCCTTATTTTGTTTCTTTGTGAAGAGTGTGCTTTTTGCAGAATCTGCAGTATTTCATCATTTCAATACGATCCGGGTCGTTCTTCTTGTTTTTCATCGTATTGTAGTTTCTTTGCTTACACTCTGTGCATGCCAGCATAACTTTAACTCTCATGTTGATTGTCCTCCGTTTAACTCAAAATTCAGAGCCCTTTTTCAAGAAGCTCTGTTACGCATAATCATAAAGTTGCCTATTAATTATAAAACAGCGCTTTTTCAATGTCAAGATTCTTTTTTGACTTATTTTTCTTATTTCGTATTTTTCTTTTAATTTACGGTCTCTGCTCCCGCACTTTCGTCACTTGGCTGTGTGCTCTCGTCCTCCGTCTGCATCACCTTTACAATTCTGTCGATTGCTTTTACTTCTTCTTCCGGAATCGCATCGACCGTGCTTGCATTAAACCCAAGCGCATAGCAGTATTCAAAGCCGTTTGTTCCCTTAATTGCCTGCTTGGAAATTTTCCAGCTCGGCATTTTGTCAATCTGCGTTTTGATGATTGCGGACATGTCTTCCTGCGACATGTTTGTTGCAAGGTTGTCCTTTACCGCGTCAAGCAGTGAAGTGTACTTCGTCAGAATGGTTGTGCTGCTCGTGCATTTCTTTATAATCGCTTCCATAACCTGCTGCTGGTTTTCATTTCGTTTCATGTCGCCTTCCGGGAAGGAATGTCTTTCTCTGCAAAACGCCAGTGCGAGCTTTCCATCAACCCGGTTCGTTCCTTTGACGAAGTGGTGTCCGTTCAGCTCCGGCATGCCTTTCATGCCCGATGTATAAAAATCTCTGTCCGATTCAATCTCAATTCCGCCGATTGCGTCCACAAGCTTCATAATTGTGCTGTAATTCACTCTTAAATAGTAATTAATGTCGATTCCGAACTGGTTTTCAATCGCGCCGATACTCTCCTGGATACCGTAAAGACTGGAATGTGTCAGCTTGTCCTTCGCGCCTTTGCTCGGAAGCTCCACATAATAATCTCGCGGGATGGATGTCAGCAGAACCTCGTGCGTCACAGGATTGACCGTCGCAAGCATATTCACATCTGTACGGTTCGGTATGTCGATGGAACCTTCCATGTCCGAGCCGCTGATATAGATGTTAAAGGACTCCTTCGTCACATCAACTGCCGAAGTCCGGTCCCCGCTCTCAATCGGAATAGAAACCGTATACAGCACCTTCGTGCTCTCTGCAATGTTCAGCGGCGTTATTTCTGCATCGCTGCTGTTTTTCATGCTTTGGTAGGTCGCCGCGCTTAAAAATGCCGCATTATATTCGCCGTTCAAAAGCTGCACAAGCGCATCTTTAGAAGTCTCCGCATACGCGTATTCCACCTGAACAGTCTCCTGAAGCTTGCTCTTTGCTTCGGAGTACACAAGGTCATGGGACATATAAGTTGCAATCGTCTGCCCCGAAATCCCGGCAATATCTTCGTACGCCGCGTCGCTTTTCACCACTACATAATAATCTTCCTTCGCCTGCACAACCTCCGTGATATTTCCGAGGAAATCCATAGTATCCGCCAAATAATAGGCGCCTACACCGAAAACCCCGATTAAAAGAAAGGCTGCAATCGTCGCACCGATTTTTCTGCCTTTTTTTCCATTTTTACTGTACATCACCGGAACAATAAAAATTGATGCAATCACCAAGACTGCGATTCCGCCGTAAAGATACTTCGCCGGCAGAACATCCATGCGCCAAAGCAGCACTACAAATGCCGCCGCCAAAATCACATACAAAATGGATATAATCCGGAAAAGCACAATCCCCCTGTTCTTTTTCGCTGCGCACTTTTCCGCTTCGAGCTGTGCCATAATCTCTCTCTGTCGTTCGCTTCTCATAAAATACCTCTGTTTCCTGGTTTGTTCTTCCACAAAAAAAGCCTTACCAAAGGTCTACTCCTAAATATTATATCTCTTTTCACAAAAGATGGCAATAGTTTAAATGATTTACAAAATCTTTCCGATAGTGTATAATCTCTTATCATAGAGCATATACATATAAATTATACGGAGCGCAAGTACAAATGAAAAGGATTGCTTTTTTAATGCCGCTGATTGCGGGCGCCTGCTGGGGGTCTTCCGGCATTTTCGTCAGAACGCTTTCTGCTGCAGGCTTTAATAATATAACGATTATGACCTCCAGAGCTATTGTTGGTTCCTCTTTAGTCTTTTTATTTCTTTTCTTTTATGACAAAAGTCTTTTGAAGATCAAAAAAAGAGATATTCTGCTTTTTTTATCGCTGTCCATTAACGGTTACCTTTTGATGAATACTTGCTACAACCTGACCGTCAACGAATTGACACTGTCGCTGGCATCGATTTTGCTCGGCCTTTGCCCGATTTTCGTTCTGCTTTTCGGTGCTTTGTTTTTCAATGAAAAAATAACGCTTATAAAAGTAAGCTGTATGCTCGCTGCAATTACCGGTTGTGCATTGATTGCCGGAGTTTTCGAGAAGGATTCCGATGTCACTTGGGGCTTTCTAGGACTTCTTTTCGGGCTTGGTTCAGCATTTTTCAACGCAATTTATACAGTTCACTCCAAGCAGCTCACCGAGAAAAAATATCATACGCTTACCATAAACCTGTATGCATTTTTCTTTACAGCTGTTGTTTTGCTCCCTTTCGCGGACTGGAATGTACTCATCGGCTATGTCGCTGCTGATCCCGCAAAAGGAATTTTGGTATATCTGGCACAGGCTTTAGTCAGTGCAATTACTCCAAACTACATGTATACCAATTCCATTAAATACATGGATTCGGGCAAAGCTGCAATCTTGTCCTGCGGTGCAGAACCGACATCTGCCATGCTGTTTGGCATCCTGTTATATAACGAAATCCCAAGCATGCTTGGGATTCTCGGTATGATTATTACCATCAGCGCACTCGGCATACTGACTCGCTCGGAAAAGAAGCCAAAACTTCCGTCCTCTCCTGTCTGATTTCAAAGTTTATACAAAAGAAATCAGCTCATCTGCTTCTTTTCTCGACGGTGCCGAAATTTCAGCCTCCGTCGGATATCCGACAGGTATTACAGCTCCAACCTGCTGTCCTTCCGGAATCGGGAGGACTTTTTTTAATTCAGCATCATCAAAATATCCCTGGATAACAGTCCCGAGGCCTTTTTCGTGAGCTGCAAGGCAGAATGTCTGCGCAGCAATACCCGCATCAAACATCTGCCATCTATCCCCCTTCGGTGTTGAAAAGCTTCCATCCTTGTCAAAACCCGAGCGGCCTTCTACGAATGTCAGAATCACAACTGCCGGCGCTCCTGCAATCGCTTTAATATTGTAATCAAAGCCGTAAGTGCATTTGCTGTTTGCAATTGCTGCAATTTTATCCTTATCATCTACCACAAGGTATCTCACAATCTGAGTGTTCTTCCAGGATGGAGCAAATCTTGCGATTTCCACGACCTCTTTCAGCAATTCTCTGGGAATCGGCTTGTCCTGAAATTTTCGGATGCTTCTTCTTTCTTTTATTCCTGTAACTAAATCCATCTTATCCTCCGTTTATTCTTAAAAAGCGGCTCCATGCGGAGCCGCCCTCAATTTAGCTTATATGCGTTTAACGACGCAGAGATTCTTATTCGATAATCTCTGTAACTACGCCTGAACCTACTGTTCTTCCGCCTTCACGAATAGCGAATCTAAGTCCTTCTTCGATTGCGATCGGTGTGATCAGCTTTAC
>CAKQGQ010000030.1 GCA_934233735.1 uncultured Clostridia bacterium
TCACCCCAAAGCCTATTCATATCATCAACAATACTTGTTTCCAGAGGAAACCATCTTTCGCCGGCAAGGGCGTCGATGTCTCTCACCTTTTCATTCATAATTGAACCTCCTGTCTTTTCTTCTGATATCTCCTGCATAATTATAAAGCAATAAATATGCCAAAATTTTTTCCGCTTATTTTCGATATGCCGCCGCAAATCTCCTACAACTTCTTTACGTTTACACGAGTTTCGGTAAAAAAAATAGTACGCCGTAATAATTTTTTTACCTATCAGTAAAGATTTTTTTACGGCGCACCTTCTTCTCGTTTACCTATTTTATTTTATACTTTGTGAGCTTGTAATGGAGATTTTGCTTTGTGATTCCTAAAAGCCGCGCTGCGCCCGCAAGACTGTCCGCCTCCTGAACCGCATTCCGAATCATTCTTTCTTCCACTTCTGCTAAGGTCTGATTCAGCGTCTTTCCGGCAAAGGAAATGTCCTCAGCCCATCCCGATTCACCGAAACGCATCGTATCGCTTTCTTCCGCCGCAAATGCATTTCCTGCCCCTTCGCCGTCCTTCACGCGTCCTGCTGCCAGGGCTTCGGTCGCTTCCCGCGGAACTTCAAGCCATACGGGATTTGCCAAATATTCCGGCAAATCTTTTTTCTGAATAAAACGTGTGGACGCCACATTAAACGCCCCTTCGATGATGTTTTTCAGTTCGCGGACATTGCCCGGCCACGCATAGCTGCGAAACAGTTCTTCAACCTGCTCATCAAGACCCATAATGTCCCGACGCATGCTTTGATTGTAAGCTTCGATAAAACGGTTTGCCATATATAAAATGTCGTCTCTGCGTTCTCTGAGCGGCGGAATGTTTACCTGCACCACACTCAGGCGGTAAAAAAGATCCTCGCGCAGTTTCCCTGCTTTCACGCAGTCCATCGGGCGTTCGTTGACCGCTGAAATTACTTTGATGTCGGTTTTGATCGGCTCATAACCGCCCAGGCGCACGACCTGTTTTTCTTCGATTGCCTTCAGAATCTTTGCCTGCACATTCATCTCCATTGAGTTGATTTCATCCAGGAATAAAGTCCCTCCGTTTGCAATTTCAAACAGTCCGGGCTTGTTTTCCGCTCCGGTGTAACTGCCCTTCTTCGTGCCGAACAAAATACTTTCAAGGAGATTCCCCGGTATTGCCGCGCAGTTTTGCGATACAAAACGCTTTCCCGCACGCTTGCTGGCCGTGTGAATGGATTCTGCCACAAGTTCTTTGCCCGTTCCGGTCTCTCCATAAATCAGCACTGACGAATCCGTGTCCGCAATCAGCGGAATTCTCTGCTTGATGTCTTCCATCTGCGGCGACACCGTAATAATATCGTCAACGGTATAAAGACCGCCGCTGTTTGTCTTGAATTCCTTGGTCTCCAGCGTAATGTCCTGTCTGCGGTACGGAGAATCAATGTAACGCGAAACATCCACTGCCCCTATGATTCGGTTGTTTTCCTTAATCGGCATCGTCGTGTTAATCGCACGAATGCTCTGTCCGTCATAGGTTTTCAGCGTCTGATATTCATTGGAAATCGGTTCCCCGCTCCGCAAAACCCTCATAATACTGCTCGTCTCTTCCGTCAGTTCCGGATAGACCTCAGTGATATGCTTATGCAGGATGTTCTTTTCTTTTAATTTGTTTACATCCGGTCTGTAAGTCGCAAAATACTCGATATAGCCTTTGCTGTCTGTCACCAGAATCCCGTCGATGTAATTGTAAATACTGAGCAGCTGCTCCACATATCTTCTGATCATCGATTCCTCTCTTGTATTCTATCCTATCCGCGTTTCAGGTATGCCGTAATGCAGTGCAAAGCCCCTCTGCCTTTCATAATCTCTGAAATGTCAGGCGTTTCAACCTTTACGCCGTTTTTCTCAAGAAGCTCCTGCGTTCTTGGATTTCCCGCCGGCATTACGATATGTCCCGGTTCCAGCGTCACAAAATTGATGCCGAATGTCTCTCTGACTTCCGTTCTGGACGGCGCCTCAAGAATCTTATATCCTTTCTTTTTCAGCATATCGATAATGTCATACGGTACCTGACCGGCATGAACCAGCACCATATCATCGCTGATTGCATTCATCAGCCCGTCGATATGGATATTGCTGTAAGGCTGCTGCATATGATAAACCTCAACTCCCATGCGCTCAAGCTGGTATTTCACCTGTGCATAGCCGCTTGCGTTGCATCTTGAACCCGTTGAAAGAATTGCGGTATGGCGGTCTACCCACATTCCGCATGCGCCTTCGAAAATACCGTCTTCTGTGACAGTTGCCACAATTGGAACGCCAATTTTTGCAAGTGTCTGTGCGACATAGCGTTCTTCACCTCTTCTTGCCGCCATGCCCGGTCTTGCCAAAATCGCGCCTTCCGGCGTCATAAACACTAGGTCTCTGCAGAAAATCGCATTCGGTCTGTCCTCTCTCTGTTCCTCAACATAGTATACCTTCGCGCCAAAATCCGTATAAATCTTCGCAACAGCGTCATGTTGCTTTCTGATCAGCTCCACATCAATCGGTTCATCAGAAAAACGCACCGCCTGCGCATCGAATTTTTCGATTTCTTTGCCGGGTCTGCGCATCAGGACAGCCTTCAGCGTGTCCACCTCAGAGCAGACTCCCCAGTCTCCCCAGTATTCATTCATGTCTTCCGTAAAACTTGTCTCTTTTGGAAACCATCTTTCTCCTGGGATTGCATCAATGTCAAACTTATGATTCAGCATTACTTTGTTCCTCCTTGTGAAGTTATTTGAAACAAGTAAATGCAAATTGTGTGCCAAGACTTTTACGCTCCAAAATTTTTTCCGAGCAAATATGCCTTTTGTGGGAATTCCGTCTGCTTGATTTCCTCGAGCACGCTGCATCCTCCTGCCGCGATAATGCCCGCATCCGACCAGCCGAGATAGCCGCAAATGCCCTTATAGGTTCCGATTGCGCCTGCCGTAACATCCCATTCCGCATCCCCACTGGTTAAAAGCAGAGCTGCCTTCTTCGGGGTCTGAATCTGCGCATTGCTTGCGTAAAAGCGGTCAATCGCTGTTTTCAGCTGCGCATTGATGTCGTAATAGTAAATCGGCGAAACAAAAACCACCGCATCGGCTTCTTTCAGCACCGGATTGATTTGGTTCATGTCATCCTGATATACGCACACGCCGTCCTTTCTGCGGCAGTGGTCGCAGCCGATGCACGGATGTATGTCCATAAATGCCGTGTCAAATCTTGAAACTTCATGCCCTGCTTCCTTCGCGCCGCGCATGAACTGCTCTGCCAAATATGCAGATGTACCGTTCTTGTGTGCGCTTCCTGTCATCATTATAATCTTCATTTTGTCTCCGCCTCCTGTTTCCCGTTTTGCGCTTCGTGCGGCAGCCGAGCGAGTGCATTTCCGCCCCACACTTCATATTTTAAGTATACCCGGAAAGGCTTTCTGTGGCAAGGGCGATTTTATGGATGGATTTCGAATTTTTCGTTGCGAAACGTCGAATTCTGTTGTATACTGGACGAAATAAGGCTACAGATTAGGAGTTGAATACAGCTCAGATTCGCTCTGGGCTTTTTGTGATGTTCTGACTCAGAAGGCATCAAATGACAGGGAAGGAGCACTATAGACAAAATGATCGAAATCAGACACTTAAGAAAAGAATATGAAGATATTACCCCGCTGGAAGATGTCAATGTTACCATCAATTCCGGCGATGTGATTTCCGTAATCGGGCCTTCCGGCACCGGCAAGTCCACTCTGCTGCGATGCATCAACATGCTGGAACCACCGACCTCCGGAGAGATTATCGTGGACGGACAAGTCATCAACGACGGCAACTGCGATCTCAATGAGATTCGCAAAAAAATGGGCATGGTATTCCAGTCCTTTAATCTGTTCGGACATCTGACCGTCATCGAAAACATTATGAATCCGCAGATTACCCTGCTCGGCCGTTCCCGGCAGGAAGCCTATGACAAAGCGATGTCCCTTTTGAATACCGTCGGCCTCAGCTCCAAGGCATTCAATTATCCCGAAGACCTTTCAGGTGGGCAGCAGCAGCGTATCGCCATCGCCAGAACGCTTGCCATGGACCCGGACATCATCCTCTTCGACGAGCCGACCAGCGCTTTAGACCCCGGCATGATCGGAGAAGTTCAGGCAGTTATCCGCATGCTGGCAAAATCGGGCATCACGATGATGATCGTGACCCACGAAATGGATTTTGCAAGGAAAATCGCAAACCGCGTGCTTTTCATGGACGAAGGCGGCATCTACGAAGAAGGGACTCCGAAAGAGATTTTCGAGCACCCGCAAAAACCGAATACCATTAAGTTTATCAAGCGCCTCACTTCGCTGACCTATAAGATTGAAACCGTCGATTACGACTTTACCGAGGCCTACGACGAGCTGCAGCAGTACGCCGAAAAGCTCCTGATCGAAAATGAGCGAATCAGTGACCTGCAAATCGCACTCGAAGAAATCGTTGTCAATAATATCATGGAAATGACGGACGAGCCGCAGGTTCTGGTCCGCGTCGACTATTCGGAGAAACTCGACCTTCTCACGCTTAGCATCCGCTACCAGGGCGAGCATCATGATCCGAAAGATTCGGACAATGAATTGTTCCTGGAAATGCTTGAAGAGCCGACCACCGATGTGCTCGACCAGATCGTCGAGCCGCCTTTCGGCATTTACAATAACCTGATCCAAATCAATTTCAGATGGGAGGAAGCATAAACATATGAAAAACAACAGAATAACGAAGAACTATGCATCCATCCTGCTGATGCTGTTTGTGATCGGCCTGATGCTGACCGGCACACTGTCCACCGCTTACGCAGCCGAATATCAGACCATCGCTGACCTCAATGGAAAGAAGATTGGCGTGCAGACCGGCTGCCTTTATGAAACGCATATCGCGGACAAATGTCCGGATGCGGAAATCCAGTATTTCACCATGCCGCAGGACATGATCCTGGCTCTGAATTCGCAGAAAATCGACGCTTACCTCATCGAGGAAGTCGGCTACTACGCCACAGCGGCGGCCCATCCCGAGCTTGCAGCCATGAAAGAAAGCGCAGGGCTTTGCGAAGCGGCTGTCATCATCGGCAATAACGAAAAACAGGAAAAACTCTTAGCGCAGGTCAACGAGTTTATCGCCAACCACGGCCCGAACGGAGACGGCATGCTCGACGAAATGTACACCTACTGGGTCAAGGACTTTGACGCAGAAACCAGCAAAACCGAGCAGGGCGGCTTCACCGGCGAAAATGGGGAACTGACCATCGCCTGTGAGGGCGGATATGAACCGTTTTCTTATGTCAACGAAGACGGCGACAGCGGCTACGATGTGGATTTCATCTTTCGGTTCTGCCGGGAATACGGCTACACGCCGAATATTCAGCGCGTGGCTTTTGAATCCATCGCGCCGGGCGCGGAATCCGGCAAATACGATATCGGCATGAACATCATCCTCAGCGACGAAAGAGATGCCAACGCGTGCCTTTCCGATGTTTATTACAGCTGCGATATTTTCATGGTCGTACCGGGCCAAAACGATGATCAGGCAGGCTTTTTTGAGCGCATGAAGGATAATTTTGAAAATACCTTTATCAAGGAAAGCCGCTGGAAGCTGTTTGCTTCCGGTGCGGGAATTACGCTGCTCATCACGCTGAGCTCCATCATCCTCGGAACCATCATCGGCTTCGTGGTCTTCATGCTCTGCCGCAAAGGAAATCCAATCCTCAACGGTGCGACAAATGCGATGCTCTGGCTGATTCAGGGCATGCCGACGGTACTGCTTTTGATGATCCTCTACTACATCATCTTCGGCTCTACCAGACTGAGCGGCACTCTCGTTGCGATTGTCGGCTTCACGATGATCTTTGCCTGTGCGATGTATGATATGCTCTCGGTGGGCTTCGGCGCGATCGGAAACGGCCAGTATGAAGCCGCAACTGCGATGGGCTACAGCAACAACCAGAGCTTTTTCAAGATTCTGCTGCCGCAGGCTGCGAAACACTTCCTGCCGATTTACAAAGGCGAGGTTGTCACGCTGATCAAGGAAACCTCGGTCGCAGGCTATATCGCGATTCAGGATCTGACGAAGATTTCTGACCTCGTGAGAGCCCGTACCTATCAGGCATTCTTTGCCTTGATTTTTACGGCCGTCATATACTTCGTGATTTCCGGCATCCTGACCCGAATTGTCGGCATGGTCGAAAAGAAGATTGATCCGAAATCGCGCTCGGTAGAGCAGATTCTCGAGGGAATAAAAATTGAAGATAACAGGGGGATACAAAATTGAGATTATTAGAACGATTCATTGCCGTACTTTTGACAGCGGCAATGCTCACTACAACAGTGGCTTTTGCGGACGCCGAAGTCGCAGCCGGGGAAGCCACGCCGACGGCTGACTCTGAAATCACCGAGGCTGTTGACGCTGCGGACGCCGAAAAAAAAGAGCCGCGGCAAATCACCGTCATGCTGACAGGCGACCTGATGTGCCAGCCGATGCAGCAGATGAAAGCCTTCGACGGCGAGACCTATGATTTTAAGCCAACCTTTAAATATGTAAAGAAAATTTTTGATGAGGCGGATATCGTCATCGGCAATCTTGAGACTTTAGTAAGCAAGAGCCTGCCGCTTTCCAAAGACATGAACCGCCTGCAAAGCAAGCCATACCTCAATGCTCCGGCAGAATGGCTGGATGCTCTGGAATATGCGAGTTTTGACGGGTTCATCATGGCGAACAATCACGCATGCGACGGCGGCGAAACAGGAATCCTCGAAACACTCGAAGAACTGGATAGCCGCGGCATTCCGCATACAGGGCTTTTCAAGGACAATCAGGAAAATCGCTATTTCACGATGGAACAAAACGGCATCAAAATCGGCGTGATTTCCTATGCCGCATACTACAATTTGAAAGACAAATTTCTTTCTGACAGCGAGCAGGACTATATGCTCAATCGACCGATTCAGGCAAAGATGAGCGCGGATGTGCAGGCTTTGCGCAGAGAGGGCGCGGAGTTCATTATCGCCTATAATCACGCAGGCACGGAATACTCGCAGGTTCCGGCACCGCGGCAGGAGCGCTATGGCAGGATGCTGGCGCAGGCAGGCGTTGACTATATCATCGGCTCGCATCCGCATGTTTTGCAGCCTTATGAGCCGCTGCTCTACGGCGAGGACACGACACCGTACATCTACTCGATGGGAAATTTCACATCGGCAATGCTTGACCCGATTACGAAGGAGACACTGATTTTATCTCTGACGCTGGAGAAAACCGAATCCGGCAAGGTCGTTTTGGCGGATCAGACCTACTATCCGTGCTATATGCTCGATGAATACGAAAAAGAGCCTTTCGTGCTCATTCCCGAGGATGAAGATTACAATGGCAATCTTTACGAGAACGCGCCCGCGGCTCTTGTTAATCAATTAAAAAAGAATTTCAAACATATTCGCAAAATCGTAGGCGAACTGGATTAGCCCATAATTTTACGAACAGACGACCATGGACCTTCCATGGTCCTTTTATTTCCGCGTGTATCGGTCGTTTCCGTCAGCGCGCGAACCTTCACATAATAGGTTGTATCGTCCTTTAACCCTTTTAGCGTCGTCTTCAAAGCCGGCGCTTTCACAGTTTTACTCTTGTATACATAGTCTGCGGTCCTCTTAGCATATTCTGCCGCGGACTCTTTCGGCTTCTGCTTCGGCTTCACAAAATTCTTCTCCGTGCAAGAAACCACTTCGTAGCCTGTCGCTCCCTCTTGCGCCTTCCAAATCAAGGTCGATGCAGACTTTTGAGTCTTCATCTTCGCTGTATCCCAAAGAACCTTCTTAGGGCTGACCTCGAATACAACCTGAATTTTGGCAGGCTGAAAGAGCGTCGTTCCTTCTGTCGTAACCGTCACAAGTGCACGACCCGGATTTAAAATTTCGGTCTGACCGTTTTCCGAAACTTTTAAAACAGTCTCGTCCGACGAAGTAAAGCGAAAACCCGTGCCGTCTCCATCCGCCTTCGGCTGAAGAAGCGGACCGTCATCCCCGGCCGTCAGTGCGTATTTTGTCTTGGCAATTGTAAGCGTTTGCGGTTTTCCGATGACCGAAAAAAGGCTGTATGCCTCGCCCTCGTAGGTTTCCGTGTCCTTCGCGGTAACTGCAATTTTATATTCGCCGATTTCCCGTATCGCCTTGACCTCTTCATAAATGCCCGCACTGAAGCTATGCACACGGTAGTACTTCACCTCGTACTCCTCCGGCATCTCCACTTCTCCGCTGACCGAAAGGATTTTCGGCGTCACATCCGCTCCGGTCGCCATGGCAAGATAACTGTCAAGCGTAACCGTAAGCGCTGCAATACTGATTTTCTGCGGCTCCGGCTCCGGCTGCTCGGGAACCGTCAGAACAGGCAGCGTCGGCGGCCCGGTCACTTCTATCACCTTCAGACCCGCCTGCAGCATCGCCGCTACATCCAGATCCTTCACATTCCAACTTCCTGCATAGCTCACCCCTGTCGCTCCGAAAATCATCGAAAGCGCGAGCCCCAAACTCATAATCTTAATCCAAATTTTCTTCATCATTTTCTACCTCTCGTTCCTCTATCTTATCGTATTTTCGCCCTTTTTTCAAGAGTAAAGCGCGCAAAAAAACGCATACTAAAGACAGGTAAAATTTTGTGAATACGGAGGTATATTATGTCAAATATGTTTTGTTTTCAATGCCAGCAGACCGCAGGAAATTCCGGCTGCGTCCGTTCAGGCGTCTGCGGAAAACAGCCTGAAACCGCTAATTTACAGGACAAGCTCATCTGCGAGCTGATACTTTTGGCAGAGGCTTTGCAAAATCACGACAAGCAAGGCTCCACCGGCTTGTCGCGGGAAAAACGCCCTGACGAGGCTGACAGGCTCATTGCTGACGGGCTTTTCACCACGCTGACAAATGTAAATTTCGATAACGAGGCAATCCGCGGAATCACCGAGCGGGTTTCAGCGCTCAGAAGAAAACTCGACTACGGCGCAAAACGTCAGGAGAGAACCTGCAGCGTTGTTTCGCTCTGGGAAGGAGACACGGACATCGTCTCCCTGCGCTCGACACTTTTGTTCGGCATGAAAGGGATGGCCGCCTATGCGCACCACTCCTATCGTCTGGGCTTGTTTGACGAGGAAGTTGCCGACTGGTTTCGTAAAGGCCTTTGTGCCCTCAACGGAGAGCACGCCCCTGAAGAATGGCTTGCGCTCATCATCGAATTCGGGCAGGCGAATTTCAAATGTATGGAAATGCTCGACCGCGCCAACACACAGGCTTTCGGAAACCCTGTGCCAACCCGCGTAACCTGCGACATAAAAAAAGGGCCTTTTATCGTCGTCTCGGGACACGACCTTGAAGACCTTCACGAGCTTCTCGAACAGACTGCCGGTAAAGGCATTAACATCTACACGCACTGCGAAATGCTCCCGGCGCACGGCTACCCGGGTTTAAAAAAATATCCGCATCTTGCAGGCAATTTCGGCACCGCTTGGCAAAGCCAGCAAAAAGAATTCGACGCAATCCCGGCTCCGGTTCTCTTCACGACGAACTGCCTCATGCCGCCGCGCGACAGCTACAAAGACCGCGTTTACACGACTTCCGTGGTCGGCTTTGATGGCCTCGTTCATATAAAAGAAGATGAAAACGGCCGCAAAGATTTCTCCCCTATCATCAAGCAGGCGCTTGAACTCGGCGGTTACGAGCACGACCGGAGCATGAGCGGAATCAACGGCGGACATATGCTGACAACCGGTTTTGCGCATGACGCCGTTCTATCCAGCGCCGACAAAGTAGTCTCCGCCGTCAAATCGGGCAAAATCAAACACATTTTCCTCGTCGGCGGCTGTGACGGCGCGCACCCCGGCAGAAATTACTATACGCAGTTCGTCAAGGAAGCTCCGCTGGACACTCTCATTCTGACGCTTGCTTGCGGCAAATACCGTTTCAACGACATTGACCTCGGCGAAATCGACGGACTGCCGCGCATCATGGATGTCGGCCAGTGCAACGACGCTTACAGCGCAGTCCGCGTTGCGCTTGCGCTTGCCGATGCCTTTGGCTGCTCCGTGAACGAACTGCCGCTGACGCTGATTTTGTCCTGGTACGAACAAAAAGCAGTGTGCATCCTGCTCACACTGCTCTCGCTTAATATTAAAGGTATCTATCTCGGGCCGACCCTGCCCGCATTTTTATCCGAATCCGTCGTGCGGCTTTTAGCAGGCACCTACGACCTGCGCCCGATCACCGCGCCGGAGCAGGATTTGGACGACATTCTGGGGCGGCGCTAGCGGCCCGGCGGGCGCCCCGAGGGGCGCCCGGCCTTATCTTTCGATATATTCTTCTCTGCCGGCGCCGACCGAAATATACTTAATCGGACAGCCGACAGCCTTCTCAATCATTTCCACATAGTCCTGCGCAGCCTTCGGCAGCTCGTCGAAGCTGCGGCAGCCGGAAATGTCACAGTTCCAGCCCGGAACATACTCGTAGTGCGGTTTTGCGGCGTTCAGTGCTGCGCCGGTCGGGAAGCTGTCCGTGAGCTTTCCGTCTACTTCGTAATGCGTGCATACCGGAATCTGCTCCAGATAGGAAAGCACATCCAGCTTCGTCAGCGCAATTTCGGTCGCGCCCTGCATTAAAGTACCGTAGCGGGAAGCCACTACATCGAATCCCCCGACTCTGCGCGGCCGGCCGGTTGCCGCACCATATTCAGCGCCTGCTTCTCTGAGCTTGTCCGCTTCGTCTCCGAACATTTCACAGGTGAACGGACCCTCGCCGACGCAGCTCGAATAAGCCTTCATAATGCCGATTACGCAGTCCGTTCTGCAGAACGGGATGCCGGAACCAATCGGAGCATAAGCCGCAATCGTCGAAGAAGATGAAGTATACGGATAGATGCCGAAGTCGATGTCACGCAGAGCGCCGAGCTGTGCCTCGAACATCAGGCTCTTGCCCGCCTTTACCGCTTCGTTAAGATAACCGGTTGTGTCCTTGATATAGGAAGTGAACGGCAAACCGTAAGTTTTCAGCCATTCCATCATTTCATCGGCGTTAATCGGTTCGTGCGCATAACCGCCGCTGACTGTAAGATTTTCCCACTCAATTAGGTCTGCAACACGCTCTTTGAGGGCAGCTTCGTTCAGTAAATCGCCCATACGAATCGTTTTCTTCATATATTTGTCTGCGTAAACCGGAGCGATGCCGCGGCGTGTGGAACCGAATTTCTTGTCCGCCAAACGTTCTTCCTCCAGGATGTCACGCATTTTGTGGTAAGGCATGCAAATTGTCGCACGGTCACTGATAATCAGGTGTTTCGGCGTTATCGCAATGCCCTTTTCGCGCAAAGACTCCACTTCGTGGAATAAATGCTCCACATCGATAACCATGCCCGGGCCCATCACATTCACGGTTTCATCGCGCAGAATTCCCGACGGAAGCAGATTCAAAATAAACTTGCCTCTTTCGTTTACCACGGTGTGCCCGGCATTGTTTCCGCCCTGATAACGGATAACCACATCATATTTTTCACTGAGCAAATCGACCATGCGGCCTTTGCCCTCGTCTCCCCAGTTCGTTCCAACTACAGCTGTCAGCATGAGAGTCGCCTCCTTCTACATCTTTTTATCTTTTACATTTTATACATTTATTTCAACTTCCGCTGCCTGCAGATCCGCATTTGCCGCAAGCACCGGACGCACTTCGTTTTCCAGGAATTTTTCTGTCTGCTCCGGAGCGCAGCCTACGAATTTACGCACATCCAGAACCTCTGCCAGACGCTCTTCGGTCAGCCCGAAACGCTCATCTGCCAGCAAAAGCGAAAGCAGATTATTCTCGCCGCCCTCTGCTTTGACACGAACAGCCGCCTGCTGCGAATACTGACGGATGACCTCGTGCAGTTCCTGACGATCTCCGCCGCGGCTCACCGCATCCATCAAAATATTTTCTGTCGCTATAAACGGCAGTTCCTCACGCAGATGCTTTTCCATAACCTTCGGATAAACCCTGCCCCCGCTGATTACATTGATTGCGAGGGACAAAATCCCGTCAGCCGCAAGGAAACACTCCGGAATCGTAATTCTGCGATTTGCAGAGTCATCCAGCGAACGCTCCAGCCACTGCACTGCCGCGGTATCTGCCGCGCTGCCCGCACAGTTTATAATATATCTCGCAAGCGAGGTGATACGCTCTGAACGCATCGGGTTACGCTTGTATGCCATCGCTGATGAGCCGACCTGGTTCTGCTCGAACGGTTCGTCGAACTCTTTCATATGCGCCAAAAGACGCAAATCGACAGCCATCTTGCTGCAGCTTTGCGCAATTCCGACCAAAACATTCAGAACAAAGTTGTCGACTTTTCTTGAGTAAGTCTGTCCCGAAACCGCCATGCAGGCGTCAAAGCCCATTTTCTCCGCAATTTTTTTCTCCACAAGCTCAACCTTTTCCCGGTCGCCTTCAAACAGTTCCAAAAAGCTTGCGCCGGTTCCCGTTGTTCCTTTGCAGCCGAGCAATTTCAAATGCGCAAGCTCATATTCAAGTCTTTCGTAATCCATCAAAAAGTCCTGCATCCAAAGGCATGCGCGCTTTCCGACTGTCGTCGGCTGTGCCGCCTGAAAGTGTGTATAAGCAAGCGTCGGGGTTTCCTTTTCTCTCTCCGCGAAGTCCGCAAGTGCCCGAAGAAGCCCGATTAAAAGCTTCTTAATCTGCAAAAGTCCCGCCTTCATCTGAATAATATCCGTGTTATCCCCAACGAAGCAGCTCGTCGCACCAAGGTGAATAATCGGCGCTGCTTTCGGACAAGTATCGCCGAAGGTATGAATGTGCGCCATTACATCGTGCCGCAGCCTGCGTTCATATTCTGCAGCCGTTTTGTATTCCTCATCGGTAAGCTGCAAATGCTCCCGCATCTGCGCAATCTGCTCATCCGTTATCGCAAGCCCCAGCTCCTGTTCGCTTTCAGCCAGTGCCACCCAAAGCCTGCGCCAAGTCGAAAACTTGCTGTCAGGACTGAAAATGTGCTGCATTTCCTTCGATGCGTATCTGCCGCAAAGCGGATTCTCGTAAATCTCTTTTCCCATAATGTTTCCTTTCTTATTTACCTGCGTTTTTCTGCGTGTCCGAGCGCTGCCTCAATCAGCCCGCAAAACAGCGGGTGCGCTTTATTCGGACGGCTCTTGAATTCCGGATGGAACTGCACGCCCACGAAGAAATCGTTTTCCGCGATTTCAACCGTTTCCACAATGCTCCCGTCCGGCGAAGTTCCGCTGATGACAAGGCCCGCGCTTGCAAGCTTGTCACGATATAAATTGTTGAACTCATAACGATGGCGATGACGCTCGGAAATCTCAGCCTTGCCGTAGCAGCGGTACATCTGCGTACCTTCTGCGATTTTGCAAGGATAAGCGCCGAGTCTGAGCGTGCCGCCCTTGTCAACCTCGTGGCTTTGATCCGGCAGGAAGTCAATGACTTTGTATTTGCTCAGTTCGTCAAACTCACCGGAGTTTGCGCTCTGCATGCCGCAGACACTTCGCGCGAACTCAATGACCGCAACCTGCATTCCCAGACAAATACCCAAATACGGCAAATTGTTCTTTCTGCAATATTCGGCTGTCAGAATTTTGCCCTCGATTCCGCGATTTCCGAAGCCGCCCGGCACGACGATGCCATCGCATCTTCCCAAAAGCCCGCCGACTGTCTGTTCGTTGATTTCCTCGGAGTCAATCCACTCAATGTTGACATTGGTGCGGAATGCATAGCCCGCGTGGCGAAGCGCCTCTGCAACCGACAAATAAGCGTCATGAAGCTGCACATATTTTCCGACCAGTCCGATGGTCACCGTATGCTCTGCACTGTGGATTTTATCCACCATCTGCCGCCAGTCGTGCAAGTCCGGTGTCGGTGCGTCGATTCCAAGCTCCCTGCACACGATGTCGGAAAGATTGTGTTCCTCGAGCATCAGCGGCGCCTCATACAGCACCGGGATCGTAATATTTTCAATTACGCAGTCCGGCTTTACATTGCAAAACAGCGCAATTTTCTTAAAAATGCTTTCTTCCAGCGGTTCGTCCGCTCTCAGCACGATGATGTCCGGCTTGATTCCAAGCCCCTGCAGATTTTTCACCGAATGCTGCGTCGGCTTGCTCTTATGCTCATCCGAGCCGTGCAGATACGGCACGAGCGTCACATGAATGAACAACGAATTTTCTGCCCCGACTTCCAGTCCGACCTGTCTGATTGCTTCAAGAAACGGCTGACTTTCAATGTCTCCGGTCGTTCCGCCGACCTCCGTGATAACCACATCCGCCTCGCTTGCCCGGCCTACATTGTAAATAAACGATTTGATTTCATTCGTAATATGCGGGATTACCTGCACCGTCTCGCCCAAATACTCACCGCGGCGTTCCTTGTTCAGCACATTCCAGTACACTTTGCCGGATGTCAGGTTGGAAAACCGGTTCAAATCCTCGTCGATGAAACGCTCATAATGTCCGAGGTCGAGGTCGGTTTCCGCGCCGTCCTCCGTGACAAAAACCTCTCCATGCTGATAAGGGCTCATCGTCCCCGGGTCTACATTGATATACGGATCCAGTTTCTGCGCGGCGACCTTAAGACCCCGCTCCTTCAGGAGTCTGCCCAGTGAAGCAGCCGTGATGCCTTTCCCCAGTCCTGAGACCACTCCACCTGTAACGAAAATAAATTTTGTCTGCTTCATTGAATCTTCTCCCTCCTTTTCGTGCGCTGCGCCGTATTGCGGCAATCCGCAGCCGTTTTCCCTCGCAAAAACAAAAAAATGAGAGACGCTAACTGACGCCCCTCACGACCTTCCAATCAACATTCTCATTTTTGTATCTTCTTGTTTTAACAGTATTATTTTAAACACCTGATTGGAATTTGTCAATATTTATCACAAAAAAACTTATTTTTCTAATGCCTCCTTGAAAGCCTCCTTTAAGCTGCATTTCAGCGGATAACCCAAATCTGCAAAAGTCTTATCCATCGCATCAAAGGTCAGCTCCATATCAGCGGCATTGGCATTTTCGCCCATGTGACCGATTCGGATAACTTTGCCCGCCAAAACATCAAAACAGCCGGAAATCATAACTCCATATTTATCGCGCATGCCCGAAAGAATCTGTGTGTCGGTAAGTCCCTCCGGCACGCGAAGAACCGTAACCGTGTTGGAATAACCACTTTCCAGATAAAGCGCAAGCCCTGCCGCGCGCACCGCATGACGCGCCGCCTCCGCAATCTTCGCATGACGCTCTAAGATAGTTTCGTCCGCCATCACATTTTCAACCGCAGCTCGAAGCCCCGTAATATCGCTGATTGGCATTGTGTACGGGAACCACTTGTTTTCGTAATAATCCTTGAAGTTCAGCAGGTTTGCATAGAATGCCGCGATTGGTGTCTTGCGGTTTTCCATAGCTGCCTGTGCATCAGCGCTCACCCAGACCATCGTCAGACCTGCAGGCGCAGACAACGCCTTTTGTGAACCCCCGCAAAGAATATCAATACGGCTCTCGTCCACATTCACATATTCGCCGAACATTCCCGCCACAGAGTCTACCACCGTCAGGATGCCGTGCTCCTTCAAGAGCGGACAGATTTTCGCGATGTCGTTCAAAACCCCGCTCGGCGTGTCGCAGTGGACCACCG
>CAKQGQ010000031.1 GCA_934233735.1 uncultured Clostridia bacterium
TTTAACGGGCCCTTTTTAAGGTAGTCTGAGCCAACTACCGCTCGCTTATCCGGCTTCTACACCCCCGTCGAAACCTTTACATCCCCTTATTTTTCCTATAATCCCATAAAATCTCGAAACTCGCGCCTTTTTTTTCAGCGCCCCTCTCATAAATAACTCAAAACAGACGCCCGAAAGGTTACATCATCCATGCACTTTCATGCGGCGCTCGATGTCGCGCTTTGCGTCTCTTTTCGCAATGTCGTCACGCTTATCGTAATTTTTTTTGCCTCGAGCCACGCCGACTTCAACCTTAGCGCGTCCCTCTTCATTTATATACATTTTAAGCGGAACAATCGTCAGCCCCTTCATGGTCGTATAACCGATGAGCTTGCGGATTTCCTGCTTATGTAACAAAAGTTTTCTTTCTCTGAGCGGATCAACATTAAAACGATTGCCCTGCTCGTAAGGACTGATGTTCATGCCGTAGAGAATCAGCTCCCCGTCCTGTATCTTCGCATAGCTCTCCTTGATGCTGACCTTGCCCTGACGGACGGACTTAATCTCCGTTCCCGTAAGGACGATGCCCGCTTCGTAGGTCTCCTCGATAAAATAATCGTGGTACGCTTTTTTATTATTTGCAACTAACTTTCGTTCTTTTTTTGCCATAAAATCACCTTCCCCAAAATCTCTTCCTTCGGAAGCGTCAGTGTCTGCGCCTGCACAGCATCCGGCGAACAGGAAAGTCTGACTTCGCCGTCCTTTATGCCCGCCACTTTGCGGATGCCTCTGCCGCCGTCCTGCGAATCAAAATCATAAAACGGAGTCTCGTAAAGCACGAAATCCCCAATGTTCAAATCGTCTGCCGTTCCCTTTTTGACTAACACATGCTGTCCCGGCATAAGCTCCGGCAGCATGGATACGCCTTTTATCTCAAAAATCTCAAAATTCAGAAAGACAATAAGCGCCAGCGCTGTGCCAAAGCACGCCGCTAGGATTCTTGCCACCCATCTTTTCAATTCCGTCAATTTTATCCCCCATTTTCATCTAAAAGCTGACAGAATTAAAATGTTTTTATGCTGTTAAACGGATACAGACGCACGAATACTTTGCCGACAATTGTATCCTCCGAAATCGTTCCGACTCTCGCAGAGCGGCTGTCCTCGCTCACGCCGCGGTTGTCACCCATGACGAAAAGCTCGTTTTCCGGCACCGTCACCGCGTCCATCTCACCCGAAATGCCCTGCTCCTTTACATATGGCTCATCAATTTCCTCGCCGTTCACATAGACATAGCCGGATTTAATTTCCACTACATCGCCCGGAAGTCCGATAACGCGCTTAATCAGGCACTTCTCATTGCCCTCATCATCCAAAAGCTCTGAGCGGAAGACGATGACATCGCCCCTCTCGGGGTCTCCGAAAAAGCGATATGCCTGCCGACTCGTCAAAAGATAATCTCCCGCGTGAAAATTCGGCTCCATCGACTGCTGCTGCACGATAATCGGCTTCAGAAAAACAAGTATCAGTGCCGCAATTACAACGGCAATCAATATATCCTTTATCCATTCCAAAACATTTTTCATTCTGTCGTTCACCTCGTATTATTTCCAAAAATAGTCTCTTTTATTCGTTTGAAGTCCGGCGGAAGCTGTGACTCAACCACCAGCTCTTCCCTCTGTGGGGCAGCGCGGAATACAAGCTTATATGCGTGCAAAAGCTGCGTTGTCAGCCCGAACTCCTTCTCCATCACCGCATTGACTCTTTTGTCGCCGTATTTTACATCGCCGATAACCGGGTAGCCCGCTTTCGCAAGGTGTGCGCGGATCTGATGAGTTCTTCCCGTCAAAATCTCAACCTCCGTCAAGGTG
Source organism: uncultured Clostridia bacterium (assembly GCA_934233735.1). GTDB lineage: Bacteria > Bacillota > Clostridia > Peptostreptococcales > Anaerovoracaceae > CAG-238. The sequence continues at coordinate 1,850 of CAKQGQ010000031.1, forward strand.
TAGTCCCTGCCCTTCCAGTTTGCATAAGCAAGCGGCCTTGCTATGGTTTCCATGACCTTTCCTTCCTCTTCTTCGGAAAGCACACTGACCATATTTCTTCTCTCGTCCTTCGTCATCTTCGCCCTGAGACGGACAGGCTTTTCCAGCCTTCCCGCTGCAATTGTAAGGTAAAGCTTTCTTACTTTATCCTTATCGCGAATCATGCGGTTCAATTCTTGGAGCGCCGCCGCGTTTTTGCCGAACACAACAAGACCCGTCGTGTTTCTGTCCAAGCGGTTCACAGGCGCAGGCGTAAATGTCTTCTCCGTCCGCGGGTCATATTCTCCCGTTTCAATCAGATAGTCGATGACCTGATTCGCCAGATGATTCTTTTTTTCGGTGCGGTCACCATGCGTTAAAAGCCCGAACGGTTTTTCCGCCACCAGGATATTTTCATCCTCATAGGCAATTTTAAACTGTTTCTTTACCTTTACATGCTTCTTCTGTTTTTGAAGATTTGCCGCAGTTTCATCGCTGATGTAAAGCGTCAGCTCGTCGCCTTCTGCCAAAACCTGATTTTCTTTCGCCCGTTTCCCGTTAAGTTTCACATCTTTTCGGATAAGCTTGTACACCAGACTCAGGGATGCATTATTAAAATATTTCTTTAAAAAGCGGTCAAGCCTCTGGTTTGCCTGATTCTTTGTAATCACAATTTTAAACATAAAATCATTATACAACAAAACGGCTTGAGAAAAAAGTCTAAATGTGCTAAAATGTATAAGTAGTTTTGCAGACTGCATACGGAGGGGGAAAATGAAAAAATTTAAAGACTTTATATATGATAAAAATGACATTATTATAGCGGTTCTGATTCTTGCGGTTGCCGCTTTGATTATAGCATGGAGACTGGATGTGATTCTGCAGTATCCGAAACAGTTGATTAATAATGACGCAGATACGAATGTGTCAGAACCTGCGGATAATTCCGATAATTCCGGCGATAATGCCGACACGCCTGCTGATAACAGCGGCGATGGAGACAATTCAAACAGCGGTGATAACGCAAACAATGGAGACTCTACGCCTGCACAGCTTTGGGTCGGCGGCAAGTTGTCCCGGGATATTGAAGTGGATGTCACCGGAACGACGGCTTCGGCGGCTGTACAGTGCTTGATTGACAAGGGTCTGTTCACTGATTACTCCGAATATCAGAAAGCTTGTGAAAACCTCGGTCTGAACCATGAAAAGGTAAGTGCCGGCACCATGACCTTCACGAAAGGCTCCACGAAAGCGGACGTTGCCAGAAAAATTAACTGGAGTTAATGTTCTGCGACTCACACAGAAATTAAAAATGTAGCTTAGGGGGCTGTCGCATTAACGGAAAATAACCGTTAGAGCACACCCCCTTTTATCTTGAATCCTCTTATAAAGCAGGTTACTCCGAAATCAACCTGATTATTTTCTCCAGTCTTGCCCTCTGTGATGCGTTCATCATCGGCATGAGGCTTTTCAGCATGGCCTTTTGGCGTGCGGGACTGATATTGCTCGCCGCAAGCTGCTCCTTCATTCGCAAAATGTCCCTTGCCAGCTCTTCGTCCGACTTACTTTCGAGTCCTCTGAGGAGTTGTTTGTTCACGCCCCCGTTACTTCCGAGCCCGAGCTGCGCGGCAATCTCTGCCGCCATTTTTTCATTGATATCCATTTAATTTCCCCCTTTTTCCGATTTATGTAATAATCTATGCGGCGCGGCGCACGAAATTGCGCGTCCTTTCATATTATGTTTTATAGAATTATGCGAACCATCTTTCATTCTTGGGAGGAATACATAAATGAACAATCAAAATTCCATCGGCGTCGTGCTTCTTCTGCTGCTCGTCTTCGCCGCACTTGATGGCGGCAATGCCGGCCCCGTTCCGGGTTCTGCGACAGCCCCCGTCCGGCCGCCTGCCCGGCCGCCGCACCCTGCAGCGCTTGCAAAGGACTTTCACCGCATGGTTGGAATCATGGGCAAGGTCGATAACCTGGGACAGATGGCTTTCACTCCGCAGAAACTGCCGAAGCCGCCAAAGGCCTCCGAACCTGAATCCTTGATTAACGCTTCGGCTCTTCCTGACCTTTCGGGCATCATGGATATGCTCGGTCCGATTATGTCGGGACTTGGCACTTCTTCCGATGAATAATTGCGGAAAACCAAAATTGCCATCTTTCTTTTCGGCCGCCAATGTTGTATACTATATGTAGTTTAAGTACCAAACAACAGGAGGTAAGAAATGGCATTAGTCACCACGAAAGAAATGTTCGCCAAAGCATTGCAATCCGACTATGCAATCGGCGCTTTTAATGTAAATAATATGGAAATCATTCAGGGTATCGTCGAAGCAGCGAAAATCGAACAGTCACCGCTGATTCTTCAGGTATCCGCAGGCGCGCGCAAGTACGCAAAACCCGCTTATCTGACGAAACTTGTCGAAGCTGCAATCCTCGATACGGGTCTTGACATCGCGCTTCACCTCGACCACGGCGAAGACTTCGACATCTGCAAGAAATGCGTGGACGATGGTTTCACTTCCGTTATGATCGACGGCTCCAAGCATCCGTTTGAAGAAAACATCCGCCTCACCAAAGAAGTTGTGGAATACGCACACGCACACGGCGTTGTGGTTGAAGCGGAGCTTGGAAAGCTTGCGGGAGTTGAGGACAATATCAAGGTTGACGCGCGTTCGGCAACCTTTACAGACCCTGATGAAGCCGCAGAATTCGTAGAGAAGACCGGAGTTGACTCCCTTGCAATCGCAATCGGCACCAGCCACGGTGCATACAAGTTTAAAGGCGAGCCTTATCTTGATTTTGAAAGACTGAAAGCCATCCATAAATTGATTCCGGACACACCGCTTGTTCTGCACGGCGCATCCTCGGTTCTGAAGGAATTCGTTGATAAGTGCAATCAGTACGGCGGCGACATTCCGGGCGCGCAGGGCGTTCCTGAGGAAATGATCCGCGAAGCGACCAAGTACGGCATCTGCAAGGTCAACATTGACACTGATCTTCGTCTGGCAATGACTGCGGAAGTCCGCAAATACATCGCAGAAAATCCGGCGGACTTCGACCCTCGTAAATACCTCGGACCGGGCAGAGACGCCATTCAGGCAATGGTACAGCACAAGATTAAAAATGTCTTGAACGCTTCCGGCACACTGTAAAAAAAGAAAACGCCTTCGGAAAATCCTGCACCCAGCAGGCCTTTCCAAAGGCGTAATTTTTTTCTTATGCGTTTTTCTTCGTAAACTTCATGGCAATGAGTCCGACTGCGGTTCCTATAACGCCCGGAACCAGCCAGCCAAGGCCCATCGTGTAAAGCGGCAGCCAGCCGGAGGCCCATTCCACTACTCCTTGTGCAAGTCCGCTCACGCGCAGCAGGTCAAGCACCGCGGCAATCATCGTGAATCCGATTCCGCACGCATAAACGATGCGCGAATGTCCGAAATATTTTCCGAAAATCGTGAGCAATATCAGCACGATCGCAAGCGGATACAAGAAGTACAGCACCGGTGCCGAGAAAGAAATAATCTTTGAAAGACCGATGTTGGACACGAGCAGCGAAAATGCCGTAAATGCAATCGCCCAATTGCGATAGGACAGCGAATGCGGAAAGATTTCCGAGAAAGTGTCTGCGCACGATGTAACCAGTCCGATTGCTGTCTTCATGCAGCAGAAAGTAACCGTCAGAGCCAGTACAATCATGCCTGTGCTTCCGAGATAGTGTCTTGCGATAACCGCAAATGCCGTTCCCCCGTTAAAGGAAGGGTCTGCAAGCTGATCCGCATACAGTCCGTAGCTCTGCGCTCCCACTATAGCAATCAATGCATAAATCACTGTCATTAAAATCATACTGAAAACGCCGGATTTAATCGTGTTTTTCGCAATCGCGCCCGGTTCTTCAATGCCCATGCCCGTAATAACATTTATTACGATAATGCCGAACGCAAGAGAAGCGAGTGCATCCAAGGTGTCATAACCCTGCAGGAAGCCCGTTGAAAAAGCATTCTCCGCATAAGCCCCACTTGCGGGTACGCTTGAAACCGTCTGCTCCGGTGAAATCAGTGCCGCAATAACCAAGACTCCGAGGCAAACGAGAAAAATCGGATTCAGATATTTACCGACTGAATTCATGATGTTCGACGGTCTGAGCGCAAAGAACAATACCGCCGCAAAGAAAAGCGTCGTAAAAATTGCCTGTACAAGCGTCACATTCCCGTCAAGAAGCGGTTCAATTCCCATTGTAAAGGATGTTGCCGCACATCTTGGTATTGCAAAGAACGGCCCAATCGTCAAATAGAGCGCACATGTAAAGAAATATCCGTATCCTTTCGCGACGCGGCTCGACATTTCCATCAGACCGCTGCTCTTCGATACTCCAAGTGCAACGATTCCCAGAAGCGGCATTCCGACCGCTGTTATCAGCATTCCTATCAATGCCGGAATTAAGCTTGCGCCGGCTTTTGCACCGAGTATAATCGGAAAGATAAGGTTGCCTGCCCCGAAAAACATTCCGAAAAGCATCGACGCAACCAGTGCATATTGTTTCCCTGTCAATTTTTGATTCATTCCTTTTCTCCCATTCTGCATTTCTTAAAATTTTCCATACTATTTAGGTCGCATAAATGATATTATACCATCTGCGCGCTTCATTGTCTACCAAACTCTGTATTTTGGTCGGTTTGAATACTTTTTGCACTGCAAAAGTCCGCGCTGCGCAAATTTCTGCACGAATGTCCGAATCGTAGCGTACGCTGCGTCTCCGAAGTCTTTTTCGAGCTGCTTCGTTGAAAACTCATTTTTCCCATAGCGATTTAAAACGAAGTTCCACAGCTCGTGTTCTTTCTGTGTGATTTCACCCACCAGCAACGCGTTGGCAAACTCGTCGAGTACAAATTGTGACGGCAGTGAATCGCTGAGGTGTGCATATACATTCTCAGCAAAATATAAGACGAAAGGCGTCACATCGATACATCCGCTGATTTTCGCATTTTCCTCTATCTGTTGGTATGCCTTATAGTAACGGCTGCGACTGCTGCGGATTAGCGACGACATCGATACAAACATCGCTGAGGCATAACCGCGCTGCACGAGATACCAGAGCTGCAGAAGCCGTGCGGTTCTTCCGTTTCCGTCAAAGTACGGGTGCAGATATGCCATATAAAAATGAAGAATTGCCGCTTTCGCCAGGTCATCAATGTCCGTTTCCACATTGATAAAGTCCATAAATGCCTTCATGTATGCTGGCAGTAATTCGTGATGCAGTCCTTCGTGCGTCTGCTTGCCACCGACAACATATACCGCATCATTCCGGTATTTACAGCCTTCCGGCAGACGGTCTTCATTCTCCACATAATTGCCGACCGCCATCTGATACAGTTTATATAAATTCTCTTCATTTATTTCATTGCGGTAATCGCTTACGAATTCCAAGCCTTTTTTCATCCCGAAAATCCGTTCTTCGCTCTCATCCCGCGGCGCATAGCCTGCGAGTATCTTCCTTATGCTTTCTCTGGATGTATTGATGTTTTCTATCTCAAAAGTGCTGAAAATTTCTTCCTCCATTGCCTGCGTTCCAAAGCCTTGTGCATCGCTCTGATGCGCAAGGAGAAGCTTCGCATACTTCGGACTGATTCGTGTAAGCTCATCAAGATAGATAATCGGCTGCCCTGAAAAATCCCTCATCGGAAAAAGTCTATAGCGATTTTCTTTTAAAAGTTCAAGCATTTCGGCAACGCTTTCTTTCGAGTATTTATACTGCATTTTTTTTAAATCGGTAAAGCTTTTATCTTCAATCATCTTCAAAAAATATACAGCGTCCATCTTCGCCCTCCATTCATTGATACTAATTGATACTAACTAATATCAATATACCATACTTTGTTATTCTTTTCAAGTCTATCGCAAAAAAAAAGAGCCTCTATCTCAAAATGAAACATGCGAAAGCGTTTCCTGATTTTGGCTCTTTTTCAACTTTACTGTTGCTTTATTTTAGTTGCCGGCTTAACTATTTTGCCGAATATTCTCTCAGTAATTTGTTCTTCATATCCCACAGGTTCTGCGAAAGGTCGACATAGTAGGTCTGTGGATTTTCCAGTCTGAGTGTTTCATCCCAAAGAGTTGCAACCTGTTCCTTGCAGTAGCTCTTGATTTCTTCAATGGAAGGACTTTCATACACGCATCTGCCCTTCTCGAAAATCGGAACATGAAGGTCTCTTACTGTATAATTTTTTACGATTGTTTTTTTCCAAACAGCATTCGGATCGAAAATTTCGTATTCGTCCTGCTCCGGAATTGTTTCGCCCGCGATTGTCAGGACATCACCCTGCGCCTTTCCGGTTTCTTTGCTGTACAGTCTGTAAAGTCCCTTGAATCCCGGATTCGTAATCTTTTCAACATTCTCAGAAATCTTGATTTTCGGAGTCAGCACACCGTCTTTTTCAAGCGCTGCAAGCTTGTATACACCGCCGAAAACAGGTTCTGATTTCGCTGTGATAAGTCTTTCGCCTACGCCCAAAGAGTCAATACATGCGCCCTCAAGGATAACATCGCGGATGATGTATTCGTCAAGCGAATTGGAAACGACGATTTTGCACTCCTGAAGTCCTGCATCGTCCAGCATCTTACGCGCTTTCTTCGTAAGATAAGCCACGTCGCCTGAATCGATACGGATACCCATGCTTTGCGGTTTCATTTCTTTAAATACCTTGATTGCCGCAGGCACCCCGGATTTCAGAACATTGTATGTATCAACCAGCAACACGCAGTTCTGCGGGTAGATTTCCGCATATTTTTTGAATGCGGAATATTCGTCCGGATACATCTGCACCCAGCTGTGCGCCATCGTTCCGAGAGCCGCAATGCCGTAATCGCGATCTGCAATCGCACATGCCGTGCCTGCACAGCCGCCGATGTAAGCAGCTCTGGCACCGAGAATTGCCGCATCTGCGCCGTGTGCTCTTCTCGAACCGAATTCCATAACAGCTCTTCCCTGCGCTGCTCTGACGATTCGATTGGCCTTCGTCGCAATCATGCTCTGGTGGTTGATGCATAAGAGCACCATGGTTTCGATAAATTGTGCCTGCATAACAGGTCCTCTGACGGTTACGATTGGTTCATGCGGGAAAATCGGTGTTCCTTCCGGTACCGCCCAGACATCGCACTTGAACTCAAAATTTTTCAGATAATCAAGAAACTCTTCGCAAAACATATCTTTTCCGCGAAGGTATTCGATGTCCTCATCCGTGAACTTCAGATTTTTCAGGTAGTCGATCAGCTGTTCAAGCCCTGCCATGATAGCATAGCCGCCGCCATCGGGCACTCTGCGGAAAAACATATCGAAGTATGCCGTATCCTCTGCCATTCCTGATTGGAAATAACCATTTGCCATGGTTATTTCGTAAAAGTCCGTAAGCATCGTCAGATTAAGTTTTTCTTTCATTTGGAATTTTCCTCCGTTTTTTCCATCCTATGCGGATTTATCGCTTTAAAAGCTTTTTTAAAAACTGACCCGTATAGGACTCCGGACATTTTGCAATTTCTTCCGGCGTTCCGGTCGCAACAATCGTTCCGCCCCTGGTTCCGCCGTCCGGTCCCAAGTCTATAATATAATCAGCTCTTTTAATGACATCTAAGTTGTGCTCAATTACCACAACGGTATTACCTGCGTCCACAAGCTTATCGAGTACGCTCAGCAGCTTGTCCACATCTGCGAAATGCAGTCCGGTTGTCGGTTCATCCAGAATATACAAAGTTTTTCCTGTGCTTCGCTTCGTCAGCTCCGAAGCAAGCTTCACGCGCTGCGCCTCGCCGCCGGAAAGCTGCGTCGACGGCTGACCGAGTTTGATATAGCCCAGTCCGACTTCGTCCAGTGTCTGCAAATGCCGCGCAATGCTCGGTACATTCTTAAAGAATTCTACTCCCTCACTGACGCTCATGTCAAGTACATCAAAGATACTTTTGCCTTTATATTTTACTTCCAGCGTCTCACGGTTGTATCTTTTGCCCTTGCAGACCTCGCAAGGAACATAGACATCCGGCAGGAAATGCATCTCAATCTGAATGATTCCGTCGCCACTGCACGCCTCGCATCTTCCGCCCTTTACATTAAAGCTGAAGCGGCCTTTTTGATAGCCGCGCAGCTTTGCCTCCGGAAGACTTGCGAACAAATCACGGATATGATTGAACATTCCGGTATAGGTCGCAGGGTTGGAACGCGGGGTTCTGCCGATTGGAGACTGGTCAATGTCAATTACTTTGTCGATATTTTCCAATCCAAGAATCTCATCAAAATCGCCTGCTTCCTCCTGCAGCCGATTCGTAACGCGAGCCGCGCCCTTATACAAAATTTCGTTTACAAGGCTGCTCTTTCCCGAGCCTGAAACTCCTGTAACGCAGACAAATTTTCCGAGCGGAATATCGACATCAATATTTTTCAAGTTGTTCTGACGGGCGCCCTTAATGACGAGCTTCTCACCGTTACCCTCTCTTCTCTCCTTCGGCACGAAAATCTTTTTCGCACCGGAAAGATACTGCCCCGTCAATGATTCTTTGCACTTCATAATATCTTCGACCGTGCCTTGTGCCACCAGTTCGCCGCCGTAAATTCCGGCACCCGGGCCGATGTCCACGATATGATCTGCCGCATACATCGTATCCTCGTCATGTTCAACGACAATCAGCGTATTGCCGATATCCGTCAGGTGGCGAAGCGTCTGCAGTAGCTTTTCATTGTCCTTTTGGTGCAGGCCGATGCTCGGCTCATCTAAAATATAAAGCACGCCGACAAGGCTGGAACCAATCTGGGTTGCCAGACGGATTCGCTGCGACTCACCGCCCGAGAGCGTTCCCGCCGAGCGGCTGAGTGTCAGATAATCCAGTCCGACATCGACTAGGAAATTCAGCCGTGCTTTGATTTCTTTCAAAATCTGGTGGGCGATTTGCTCGTCCTTCTCCGAAAGCTTTAATCCGTCGATAAATTCCAACGCCTCTTTAATTGACATTTCCGACAAATCAGCGATGTTTTCATCTCCCACCGTAACCGCCAGAATTTCCGGTTTCAAACGCTTTCCATGGCAGTCCGGACACTCTCTGGTTACCATATACTTCGACATTTTATCTTTAAAATAATCCGAAGTTGATTCGCGGTACCTGCGCTCGATATTGTTCATCGCGCCTTCAAACGGCCGGTCCTGATGGGAAACCGTTCCGGTAGTGCGGCTTACATAGTCATACACGAGATGCTTGTCCCCCGTGCCGTAGTAAAGCTCCCTGCGGAATTTTTCCGGTAACTCTTTGAGCGGTTTGGACGGATCCACACCGTGCTGACGAATCAAAGCATCCACCATCTGACGATAGAATCCGCTGAATTCCATCGTTCCGAAGATAGGCTGAAGCGCTCCGTCATCAATGCTCAAATTCTCGTCAATCAAAAGCTTCGGATCGAGTTTTTGTGTAAATCCCAGTCCGTTACACGAAGGGCAGGCCCCGAATGGTGCGTTGAATGAAAACATTCTCGGCTCCAGCTCTTCAATGCTGATTCCGTGATCCGGGCAGGCAAGCTTCGTGCTGAAGGTCTGTTCGTAGTGCCTGTCATAGAAGTCGCCTTCCACCGTAACAAGTCCGTCTCCCTGTGCAATCGCAAGCTCGCAGGCTTCCGCAATTCTTCCCTCCTGACCGGGTTTGACAACGATTCGGTCAACGACAATCTCGATGGTATGTTTAAAGGTCTTTTCCATCTTGATTTCGTCTTCATCTATAATTTTAATTTCGCCGTCCACGCGCACACGCGTGAAACCTTCTTTTTTGATTCTCTCAATTATCTTTTCGTGTGTTCCCTTGCGCTGACGCACGACAGGCGCCATAATCATCAGTTTGGTACCCTCTTCAAAACCCATGATGGTATCCACCATCTGGTCAACAGACTGACTGCTGATGGGCTTTCCGCAGACCGGACAGTGCGGCTTGCCGACACGTGCATAAAGCAGACGCAGATAGTCGTGAATTTCCGTCACGGTGCCGACTGTGGAACGCGGATTGCGGTTCGTCGTCTTCTGGTCGATGGAAATTGCAGGCGAAAGCCCTTCGATGTACTCCACATTCGGTTTTTCCATCTGTCCGAGGAACTGTCTTGCGTAGGACGAAAGACTCTCCATATATCTTCTCTGTCCCTCGGCATAAATCGTATCAAAAGCCAGCGATGACTTTCCTGAGCCCGAAAGTCCTGTTAAAACCACCATCTTGTCTCTCGGAATCACCACATCAAGATTTTTTAAATTGTTTTCGTTTGCACCCCTTATAATGATGTCTTTTGACATTTTCTCTCCTTTATAATCCAATCTATAATCTGACCTTATATTCAAAAATCTGGTCTCTGAGCTGCGCCGCGCGTTCAAACTGCAAATCCTGCGCTGCCTGCTTCATTTCCTTTTCCAGCTTCTTGATATAGTCTTTCAATTCTTTCTTTGTCAATTCAAGCGGCGTCTTGCCCTTGTATTCTTCCATTTCCGGCTCTGCCGCCTTCGTTGCTTCGATGACTGCACGAACGGATTTCTTGACCGAAGTCGGAGTGATTCCATGCGCCTTGTTGTAATCGTCCTGGATTTTGCGCCTTCTGTCGGTCTCTTTCATTGCCACATCCATCGCCTTGCTGATGCGGTCCGCATACATGATAACTCTGCCGTCCGCATTTCGCGCCGCTCTTCCGATGGTCTGAATCAGCGAAGTCTCGGTACGCAGGAAGCCTTCCTTGTCCGCGTCCAAAATTGCCACAAGCGAAACCTCCGGTATATCCAGTCCTTCTCTGAGCAAATTAATTCCAACTAAAACATCGAAAACGCCCAGCCGCAGATCCCTTATGATTTCCATTCGCTCAAGCGTATCGACCTCTGAATGCAGATATCTTACCTTTATATTTACCCCCTTGAGGTAGTCTGTCAAACTTTCCGCCATCTTTTTGGTTAAAGTTGTCACCAGAACACGCTCGCCGCGCTCGATTACCTTATGAATTTCGCCTATCAGATGGTCAATCTGTCCTTCAGTCGGAACAATTTCAATCGGCGGATCAAGCAGCCCTGTCGGACGAATAATCTGCTCTGCATTCACGCCGCCGGAAACCTCTCTCTCATAGGCAGCAGGAGTTGCGCTCACGAATACGACCTGATGAACCAGCTTATCGAATTCTTCAAACTGAAGCGGACGGTTATCAAGTGCTGACGGCAGACGGAATCCGTATTCCACCAGCGAAGATTTTCTCGAGCGGTCGCCCGCATACATCGCACGAAGCTGCGGAAGCATGACATGCGACTCGTCGATAATAATCAAAAAATCATCCGGGAAGTAGTCAATCAGCGTATAAGGCCGTGTGCCCGCAGGCAGTCCGTTTAAATGCCTTGAGTAGTTCTCAATTCCCTTGCAGCTTCCCACCTCACGCAGCATCTCGAGGTCATATCTTGTCCTCTGCTCGATGCGCTGCGCTTCAAGGAGTTTGCCGCGGTCTTTGAACCACTGAACTCTTTCAATCAGCTCAGCGTCAATTGTTTCGATTGCTTTTTCCATCTTCTCGGGAGATGTTACGTAATGCGATGCCGGATATACGGCAATGTGGTTTCTGAGCCCGATGATTTCGCCTGTAATCGGGTTCATCTCCTTGATGGATTCCACCTCGTCTCCGAAAAGTTCAACCCGAACTGCTGATTCTGCTCCTGCCGGATAGATATCGATGACGTCTCCGCGCACACGAAAACTCCCGCGTTCAAAAGCCAAATCATTTCGCACATACTGAATATCTACGAGTCTGCGCAAAATATCCTTTCTCGGTTTTTCCATGCCCGGACGCAGCGAAAGCATCTGATTCTCGTAATCGAACGGACTTCCTAAACCATAGATGCACGAAACCGATGCGACGATAATTACATCCCTGCGCTCTGCCAGTGCTGCCGTTGCCGAGTGACGCAGCTTCTCGATTTCGTCGTTGATATCCGAATCCTTTTCTATATAAGTGTCCGTCGAAGGTACATAGGCCTCCGGTTGGTAATAATCGTAGTAGCTGACAAAATACTCCACCGCGTTCTCCGGGAAGAACTCCTTAAACTCGCCGTGAAGCTGTGCTGCCAGCGTCTTATTATGGGAAATCACCAGCGTCGGCTTCTGCACCTGCTGGATCAGATTCGCCATCGTAAAGGTCTTGCCGGACCCCGTCACGCCCATCAAAGTCTGATATTTTCTGCCTTCCGCGATCCCCGCGGCAAGTCTGCTGACCGCCTCCGGCTGGTCGCCCATCATGGTATAGTCTGAATGTAGTTTGAACTTCATTTCTCGTTTCCTTTCTCAGTGACCCTGCGAAAAGGTCACTAAAAAAGTATATCACAAAAAAAATAAAAAGTATAGCCAAAAACGAACATAGGTTTTCCAATTTGCGGTTATCGCTATAAACATCCATTGTAATCAGTTCTTTTGCGTGTCAAGGTAAGAATATCCCAAACAAAATCTTATTCAATTTGCTTTCACTATATTTACTGCAGAAAATATTCGATTTCTACAACCAAAAAATTTCAAAATTTTTACGAAAAAATCTGAAATGCTTCGGCTTTGTTTCTCTCTTTTTATTATTATTTTCATTTTTTTTCATAGACTATTGATGAATACTGCTAAGTGCATAAAGCCTTGACAAAAGGCTTTTTTCCGCTTATAATGTATTCAATGATTGAGTTACAGACGCCTGCGGGGCCTGTGACCGGGGGAGTTCCTGCGGGAGCTCCCTTTACTTTTATGGAGGAGTCTATGTCAAAACCTTTTTTATCATTTCAAGACCAAATTGGTAAACTACGCAGCAAGAATCTTACAATCTCCGATTCAGCATATGCCGAGCGTATACTCCGTGAAATTGGGTATTTCGGGTTGATCGGAGGATATAAAGAACCTTTCAAAAATCCTACGACAAAGAAATATAAAGACGGCACGACTTTTGAAAGCATTGTGGAACTATATAAATTCGATGAAAATCTTAGAGAATTATTCTTAAAATATATCTTGAAGATTGAACGGCATATCCGCTCGCTGCTTTCCTATTATTTCACAGCAAAGTATGGCGAAAATCAATGCTTCTATCTTGATGCCAATAGCTATGTTCCATTTCCAAGCAGAAGCAATGATATTTCAAAACTAATCGGAATATTAACTTCGCTTGCAAATAAAAATAGTGATTATCCGTACATCAATCATCAACGGCTAAATTACGGAAATGTTCCTCTTTGGGTTCTCGTAAATGGTTTGACATTTGGTACGCTGTCCAAGTTTTATGCCCTTGTAAAACCAGATATTCGCACAAAAATATCTGAAAATTTTGACGCTATTAAGGAAAAACAGTTGGCACAGTACCTAAAAGTAATTACTAAATTCCGAAATGTTTGTGCCCATAATGAACGGCTATTCTCATTTCAAACGAGAAATGATATTCCTAATACAATTCTACATGAAAAACTTTCAATTCCTCAAAAAGGCACACAATACCTATATGGAAAACGGGATTTATTTGCATTAGTTATTGCTTTTCGCTATCTTCTTTCTGATGAAGATTTTAAGAAATTTAAGAGAAGTCTTTCTCTGATCTTCTCTGATTATCTTTCAAAAGAACATTCTTTATCACAGGAAGATATTTATGCTCTAATGGGCTTTCCGCCAAATTGGAAGAATATCACAAGATACAAAAAATAGTTTTGCATCGTTTATCCTTGCTGCGTTCAGCATGAACGCAGCAAGGATATG
>CAKQGQ010000032.1 GCA_934233735.1 uncultured Clostridia bacterium
TGGTGGATCATCAGGGGTTCGAACCCTGGACACCCTGATTAAGAGTCAGGTGCTCTGCCAGCTGAGCTAATGATCCATATTCATTTAATGCCGAGTTTGCTTGGCACATTTGTTATCTTACCATTTTAGAAGAAGCTTGTCAACAAGAAAAATAAGATTTTCAAAAAAACTTTTATATTTTTTCTCCGAATGAGCAAAATAAGTTTAAAAGGAGGGATAAGTCATGAAAGAAAGAAATTGCAATGAAAAATCTGAAAACAGAAACGAAAGAAGCCAGAAAAATCAGAAAAGCCAAAAGAACCAGAAGAATGAGAAAAACGCGGATTGCCACAAGCAGTCTGATGAAAACAGATATTAAGAAAATGTTAAATAACGGGCAAAAGGGCGGGGAAACTCGTCCTTTTTGCTTATTTGCACAAAAAAATGACACTAAAACCGGAATATCTTTAGTGATTTAAAGCCTTTTTTCTTTGCAATTAAGCTTGTTTTAGTATATAATATAATGAACTACATGCTTGTATCAAAGAAAAGAAAAAGGGCAGAAAAATGGCGGCGGAATTGGAAGAAATCTTTTACATTATCGAAGACTTTTGTATGGAGCATTACATACTGATTTTGGTGTGCATGAACGCGCTGGCGCTCCTTTTAGCAATTATTTGTTTATTCCGTACATCGAAAAGAAGGAAAACGCAGCAGCCGGATGATTTTGGCGAAGAAGTAAAGCTGAATTTCAGTATCGAAAGAGCAGAAGTCAAAATCGGTCAAGTCAATGCTGCGGCCAAAAAAGATAAATCTTCGGAAGATTCCGGATTGCCGCAGGGAACTGCGGATATTGCCGGCAGCGTTGATGCTGCGAGTTCGGCAGAGACAGACGATGTTGGTGAAAATTCCCCGGAAGCCGTATCCGACGAAAAGCCCGTTGTGATTGAAAAACTGATACCGATAGAGTCGAAAAAAGCGGACTCGGGAGAATATTACACAAGCAGATCCGGAAGAGTTTACTCTAAAGAGGATGTCTTAAATCAAATTAAAGATTGATGATAAACGGAAGAAAACGAAACGAAAGGCGAAACTGAAGTTACGGAGGCAGAAGATGTTTTGTACCAAATGTGGGAAAGAATTATACGAAGGGGATAGATTTTGTGCTTACTGCGGAGCGGAAGTGAGAGCACAGCGTCATTCAAAAAATGACGAGATTGTGTTCAATCCGCCGTTTAAAATTGAAGCACAGAAAAAGACCGAAGAAATTTTAAAAGCAGCAGAGGAAAGAAAAGATACGGAAAAAGAAAAGAAGGAAACCGTTTCGTTTGATTGGAACCTTGATGGATTTCCGGCTGCGCAGCCTAAGAAGACCGAAGATGTGGACTTTAACTGGGACAGTGTGCTTGAACGGAGAAACAGGGGATTTGATCCGACCGAGCCGACCGTTGAAAAGATCGAGCCAAAAATCGAACCCAAGGCAGAGGCTTTTGAACATAGAAAAGCAGAAAAAACAGAATTTGTAAGACCACCGGAAGAAAATATTCAGCCGGAAGCTGTTTTATCGACAGAAGAATTGGAAAGAGAGCTTTTCGGAGATTTTGAAAAAATAAAAACGGAATCGGAGAAGAAGACGACAGACAATTCGGACGCACAGTTTTATACATTTAATCAAAAAAATGACGCCTTTCAGGAATTGCTGGATAAAGAGAAGGAAAGAGTCCGCAGCATGGAAGACGAGTATAATCGCCAGTTTGCAGAAATGGATTATACATGGGTTCCGGAAGTTTTTCCGTCAAGAAGAAAAAAAGAGCAGGAAGGCGAGGCAGAATTAAGCTTTCCGGCAGTAAATAAAATTGAAGAAAAAGAGGCTGAACAAAGTAAAGAAGACAAAGAAGAAACCAGCCGCGCAGAAGCTGTAAAAATCAAGGAAGTACCGCCGGTAACGGATGTCAAGGAAGCTTTCGATATTACGGATATTACGGAGAGGGAGGACGAGCCAAAGGTAGCGATTGAATCCGAAAAAGCACAGAATTATGTAATAGCAGTGCAGCAGCCGAAAACACCGAATATTGTGGATTTGACCGGAGCTGCGGAAGAAAAAACTGAGAATGCAGAGAAAAAAGAGGAGTCTTCCAGTAATGATAAACTCAGATACTCCGATATTTTTCCCAGAGTCGGCACAGGTGGTGATGAAAACCGCAATAGGAACAGCGGCAATGGCAGCAGCAGTCTTACTGTTTCTGCTGACGAAGTTCAAGAAGAAAAGCCGGTAAAAAAGCATATCTTGATTCGCATCATTATAGCACTTTTGGTTATAGCACTTGTAATTGAAGGAGCACTTCTGGCAATTAAGTTTATTGCACCTGACAGCCAGGTTTCCCAAAAGGTTAACGATGTAATCTTTAAAATTGCAGACATCTTTACAGGCGGCAGCCAAACACCGCCGCAAGGCAGCGGCGAAGATATAAATCCGAACTACGGAGCGAAGGACGCATATCTTTCCGGAATTATTCTTGAGAAATCTGCGGGAGTGCAGTCAATCGGCACAGTTATATATAATCCGGAACTTGTCTATGATAAAGATAAAACCTATGCATTCGATGAAATTTCTTCTGCGGAAGATTTTGTGGATGCGGAATGGGAAGAAGCATCGGCTACATATGGGGAGAAGCTGATGGAATCCTTAATAAATTATTATGACGGATGGAAAACGACGAATACGGACAAAAGTCTGGTTGGAATCAATACTCTGGAAATTGGAAGCATTAAGACCGGCGAAGAGGGCTTTTATGTGCTGTGTAAAGTAATCTATGCAGGCACAGACGGCGACGAAATCACGCAGTATCAAAGTGTGTATGCTAAAATTTCCAACGGGTTGATGGTGATAAATGAAATCAAGGAGGAAACATTATAATGGAAAAACTCGAGAAAAAAGTCAGTTTAGTCATTTTAGTGGTGGTAGTGGTCGCAGCACTGTTCCTGTCACTGATCGGATTCATCTCTGACTTTATGTGGTTTAAAGAAATGGGCTATGTTGCCGTATTCTTTACACAACTGCTCACGCAGCTTAAGGTGGGAATACCAACCTTCATTATTGTCACAGGGCTGGTAATGCTCTACCTTCACCACTTGAGAAAGAGCTATTTTGCGAAAATCGCTTCGTCGGAAGCAACCGACATGAAGAAGCTGAATCGCACGACGAACTGGCTTGCTGTGCTTTTCGGTGTTGTTGCAACCTTTATGACGGTTACGAATTTATGGTTTGAAATTTTGAAATTTGCAAACAGCACAGATTTCGACATTACGGATCCGTTATTTAATTTTGATATTTCATTCTATTTATTTAAACTTGAATTTTTGACGCAGCTGAATGAAATTCTCATCGGTGTCATCGTTGCTTTTGTGGTTCTTACTATTGTATATTACATTGTTTTGATGACGGTAAGAACACCGGATGTCTTCAAGGAAGAGCCGACGCAGCAGGCATTCACGGAAGACGCTGAGGAAAGATATACCGGAAACGCGAACCCGTTCGGCGGGAACCCATTCGGCGGAAATCCTTTTGGCGGCGATAATAACGCATCAGGAGCGAAGGATCCATTTACGAAGTTTGCAGAATCCTTTACAGGCAAAAAATTTAATGCCAGACCGGTTAAGCCGAAAAAACAGTTTGACGACAGTAATTTCAAGCAGCTTATGAATATCGCTTCCGGAAAAATTACGGTTTTAGGTATTATTTTCTTTATTATGCTGGCAATCAACTTCTTCCTCAGACAGTTTGATTTGCTTCATGCACATACAGGCGTTGTTTACGGCGCAGGATTTACCGATGTAACGATTACGCTTTGGATGTACCGGATTTTATGCGGACTTGCCGTTTTGTCGGCAATTATGTTCGCTGTGCAGATGGGAAGAAAGAAATACAAGAGCCTGCTTACGGTTCCGGTTATTATGATTGTAGTTGGTCTTGTCGGTACAGGAGCAGGAATGCTGATTCAGAACTTCGTAGTATCCCCTGACGAAATCAATAAGGAAAGTCAGTATTTGGAAAGGAATATCCAGTACACGCAGTATGCATATCAGCTCGACGATGTTGATATTAAGGCATTCGCAGCTGACAATAAGCTGACTTCCGCAGATATTAACGAAAATGTGGAAACGATTAATAATATCCGAATCAATGACTTCGACCCTGCACAGCAGTTCTACAACCAGACGCAGAGTATCCGTCAATACTATACATTCCATGATGTTGACGTAGACAGATATATGATTAACGGAAAGTATACACAAACCTTCTTGTCGGCCAGAGAAATTGATGAAAATAAGATTGATACATCATGGCTGAACAGACATCTGAAGTATACGCACGGATACGGTGCTACGCTGTCGCGTGTAGACAAAGTTACAAGCAGCGGACAGCCGGATGTTCTCATTGGTAACATTCCGCCGGAATCTGAGGTGGAAGAAATCGAAATTACGCGTCCGGAAATTTACTTCGGAGAGCTTTCAAATGAATATATCGTTGTAAACACAGACGAAAAAGAATTTGACTATCCGGACGGACAGAGCAACAAATATACGATGTATGAAGGGAAGGCAGGCATCAAGCTCAACTTCTTCAACAGAGTTCTTTTCTCCATCAAGGAAGGAAGCCTTAAGCTGCTTGTTTCATCCAATATTGACAGCGATTCCAAGATTATCATTTACAGAAATGTAATCGACAGAGTCAGAAAGATTATGCCACACCTTTCCTATGAGGAAGACCCTTATATGGTTACGGTTGACGGAAAGCTTTACTGGATGATGGATGCTTATACAACCAGTTCCTATTATCCGTATTCCGAGCCGTTTGACGGAAACACCGGAAGCACGAACTATATCAGAAACTCCGTAAAGGTAGTTGTTGATGCGTACAATGGTGATACAAATTTCTATGTTGTGGATCAGAGCGATCCGATTGCGGCAACCTATCAGAAGATTTACCCGACGCTTTTCAAGAATTTTGACGAGATGCCGGAAGGTCTGAAGTCGCATATCAGATATCCAAACTACCTGTTTAAAATTCAGGCAAGTGTTTACGCGAAATATCACATGGAAGATGTGAATGTATTCTATCAGAGAGAAGATATGTGGGATATCGCATCCGAAATTTACGGAATGGAAAAGACGCAGATGACGCCGAACTACTATATCGCAAAACTTCCGGGAGAGGAAAAGGCAGAGTTCTTCAACTCGATTCCGTTTACTCCGAAATCGAAGCAGAATATGACAGCGCTTATGGTTGCGCGAAATGACGGTGACAATTACGGTCAACTTGTGCTTTATCAATTCCCGAAATCCAGAACGATTTACGGACCGGAGCAGATTGAGGCACAGATTGACCAAAACACTGAAATTTCAAAGGAATTCTCGCTTTGGTCCTCTGCGGGAACCAAGTACAGAAGAGGCAACATGTTCATCATCCCGATTAACACTTCCATTCTCTATGTAGAACCTGTATATCTGGAGGCAACCAACTCCAGTATTCCGGAAGTAAAGAGAATTATCGTTGCATATAACGACAAGATTGCTTACGAGGAAACTTTGGCTGACTGCCTGATTTCCCTGTTCGGAAACAAAGCACAGCAGGGTGTAAGCGGAAGTGAAACGGATAAGCCGTCGCAGACAGACGGCGAAAATCCGGTAGATAATATGAGCACCAGACAGCTCGCACAGCTTGTTCAGGATTGCTTCACCAAGGCTCAGGATGCACAGAAAAACGGCGACTGGGCGAAATACGGTGAATATCTTGACCAGATGGAAGAGTATCTGAACCAGCTCACAAAGTAATATCGCTTAAAAAATTAAATAAAAATAAAAAGAAAAGGAGGTAAATTATGCTGGAATTTGACTTAAACAAAATGCTGTTTAACATCCCAAAGGATATGCATAACAAAGAAGAACTAAAAAGAATTTTGAAGGAGCATCCGGAAGTCCAATTTGTGTCATATGCAGGACTTGATATGGTCGGAAATGATACAGATGAAAGAATTCCCGTCAAGCTTTTTATAGACGACATGGATGCGATGCTTGCGCACGGAGTGCAGACCGACGGTTCCAGTGTAAATTTACCTAAAATTGCAGAGCTGAATAATGCCAAGGTTGATATGATTCCGGACCTTTCGGTAAATTGGTACATTGATTATAACTTCGATAATATTGATACCAAAACCGGACTTCCGGTAGGAACCCTGCGCATACCTGCGTTCCTAATCCACAATGATCAGACAGAAGTCGGCTCCCGGGTAATACTCCGGGACGCCGCTTCTAAATTTAAGAAGGATCTGATGTCTCTGCTGAAGGAGCATCCGTATGTATTTGAATATATCGACGGTGCAGACAGTGTGGATGACATTGAAGAAATAAGGATTACCAGTGCTACAGAGCTTGAATTTTGGGTAAAGACACCGGACGATAAGGCAGACAGAGAACAACTTTCAACCTCACAGGAGCTGAAGGAACAATATTGGAAGAGAACCTACGGACCTGTCAGAACCGCGCTCGAAAAGAGCATTGAAATTTTAGACTATTATGGCCTGGAAATGGAAATGGGTCACAAAGAGGTCGGCGGTGTCAAGTCGAAGATTACCAGCTCGGGAACGCATGACCACATCATGGAACAGCTTGAAATTGACTGGAAATATTCAGATGCGATGCAGGCGTGTGACAATGAAAAACTGGTAAAATATGTAGTAAGAGATGTTTTTAATCAGTTCGGACTCAACACGAACTTTACAGCAAAACCGATTGGCGGTGTTGCCGGAAACGGTGAACATACCCATATCGGCGTATGTGCAAAGCTGAAAAACGGTAAAATGACAAATCTGTTCGCGCCGGTGAAGATGCAGGAAGAATTCCTGACACCGATTGGGTTCGGAGCTCTTATGGGAATTTTGAAAAATTATGAGGCAATCAACCCGTTTGTAAGTTCCACAAACGATTCGCTGAACAGACTGAAACCGGGTTATGAAGCTCCGGTCTGTATCGTAACTTCTCTCGGCCACAGTCCGGCAGACCCGTCCAGAAACAGGACGGTTTTAATCGGTTTAATCCGTAATGCGCAAAATCCGATGGCGACCAGATTCGAGCTCAGAGCGCCGAATCCGAAGAGCAATACCTATTTGGTACTTGCTTCCTCTTACATGGCAATGACAGACGGAATTCGCGCAGCACTCGAAAATGAAAAATCCGCGAAAGATTTGGAAAAATCTCTTTCTAAGAAGCGCGGAGAAGAGGACTTCTACCTTGAAAAGGACAGAGAATATCGCAGCGAAAAGGACGTTTTCGAGGACTTTACAGAGGAAGAAAGAACCGAGCTGTTTGGAAGAGCACCAAAGACTGTATGGGAAAATTTGAAAGGCTTTGCAGATTACCCGGAAAAAATGCTTGCGATTATGGGAGATGGCGTAATCACGCCGATTTCGCTGGAATCCTATAAGACTTCTGTTTTGAGCCAGTGGAAGACGGAGCTGCATAATCGAATTATACCGAATCATATGGATTATGTCAGAGAATGCGTTAAGATTCACGGTGATGATGCGACCGATTATGACCTCGAAAACTGGGCAGATATCGACCGTATGCGTCACTACATAGCGAAGGATTCTTTACATGAGAAATCGCTTCTTACTCGCGCAAGCGAGGCGCTTGACAATGATGACTATGATTTAGCGTCCGAGCTGCAGATTGAACTTTCGCAGAAAATTGAACAGCTTAGAAAGTTATATTTGACATATAAACGCAACTTATTTTAATCAACATATTTTTTAAGGAGATACAAAATGTTAGACATTAAGAGAATCAGAGAAGACTACGAGGGAATGAAAGCCGGCGTAGAAAGAAGAACGAAGGGAAGCTTCGGCATTGAGAAGATTCCTGCACTTGATGAAAAGAGACGTGCGGTTCTGGCTGAAGTGGAAGCTATGAAGAACAAACAGAACACGGTTTCCAAGGAAATTCCGAAGATGAAAAAGGCAGGCGAGGATACGACTGCAATCATGGCGGAAATGAAGGAGCTTTCTGAGAAGATTAAAGTTCTCGACGCAGAAGTATCTCAGCTCGATGCGGACCTTAAAGATACTTTGCTCAACATCCCGAACATCCCGGCTGATTTCGTACAGGTTGGCGAAGATGACAGCGCGAATGTTGAAATGAGAAAATTTAAGGAGCCTACACAGTTTGATTTCGAGCCGAAGGCACACTGGGACATCGGTACAGACCTTGACATCCTCGATTGGGAAAGAGCTGCGAAGATTTCCGGCACGAGATTCACTGTATATAAGGGCCTCGGAGCAAGACTTGAAAGAGCGATCATGTGCTTCATGCTCGACCTTCACACTCTCGACCAGGACTACACGGAAATTCTTCCGCCGTTCATGGTTAACCGTGCTGCAATGACAGGAACCGGTCAGCTTCCGAAGTTTGAAGAGGATATGTTCTATGTACCGCAGAAGGATTTCTTCCTGATTCCGACGGCAGAGGTTCCGGTAACCAACCTGCTTGCACAGGAAATCATTCCGGAAGAACAGCTTCCGATTCACTATACGGCATATACTCCTTGCTTCCGGGCAGAAGCAGGTTCCGCAGGCCGCGATACCAGAGGCTTAATCAGACAGCACCAGTTCAACAAGGTAGAGCTTGTTAAGTTCTGTAAGCCGGAAGATTCCTGGGATGAACTCGAAGCACTTACTGCAGATGCGGAAGAAGTACTCAAGCTTCTTGATATTCCGTACAGAGTTGTAAGACTTTCCACAGGCGACCTCGGATTCTCGTCCGCTTGCACATATGACATCGAAGTATGGATGCCATCCTACGGAAGATATGTTGAAATTTCTTCCTGCTCCAACTTCCTTGACTACCAGGCAAGACGCGCAAACATCCGCTTCAGAAGAGAAGGCGGCAAGCCGGAATTCCTGCACACGCTCAACGGTTCGGGACTTGCAATCGGCCGTACGACTGCAGCGGTTCTCGAAAACTATCAGCAGGCTGACGGAAGCGTTAAGATTCCTGAAGTGCTCAAGAAGTACATGGGCGGCGCAGAAGTGATTACAAAATAAAAATTGCAGCAAAAAAAGGAGCTTCGGCTCCTTTTGCTATGCACAGAAACTTCCCAGAAACAGCGGCAGGACGCTTTGCGAATACTGACAGAGCGAGTAACTTCCGCCGGAAATGCACCAGTCATACATCAGACCGCGTTCAAACATGGCGTAGGCCTTCGTGATGTCGTTGACGGAAAACTCTTCCTTAAAAAAGCCAAGCTGTTTACCTTCGCTGACAACCTGACGCAGAAGTTTATAATAGGTACGGTTTGGGCTCATCATGTGTTTTTCGCCGCTGGTGATAAGCTGCGTAGCGAAAAGCTGGCTCAGCAGGTCAACGGATACCGTGTTGTCGATCATCAGGAACAATTCCTGATTCATAAAGATCAGTTTTTCAACCGGAGTGAGCGAGGCGTCCATCGTTTCGGCAAGTTCATCGTATTTTTCATCAAAAAGATAGGAAAGCGAAGAGAGAAGCGCGTCTTTTCCATCAAAATAGTGATAAAAGGAGCCTCTGGAAGTACCGGAGGCTTCTACTATTTCCTCCACGGTGGTGTCATCATAGCCTTGCTGATAGAACAGCTGCCATGCGGCGGAAACAATTTTACCTTTCGTGTTGCGTGCATTTTTTTTCTTCATAATGGTTCCTTTCTGCGTAAAAGTCCAAAAAATTTTAAAAAAATTTAAAATTTATTTTTTATACATTTTATTGTATAGAATATAGTATAGCTCATAAACATTGAAAATTCAAGATAAATGTAAAGACTTAGTATAAAAAATATCGAAAAATGTACAGAATTTATTCTGTGTTTCATTCTTGTTTAGAATGTGTTACAATGGCTGCATGTTAAGAAAAGAGGTAGAAAAAATGAGTTTTCAGTTAGCGAAATATATAGAACCGGATTTTACAAAGGAAATGTTCGTGAATGCACCGGACGCAACGCTTGTCAAAGCACCTTGCGCGAAGGCGGCACCGAAAGGGTTTCACGCAACTTCCATTTTTCCGGAATATTTTAAAATAGACGGCAAATGGC
Source organism: uncultured Clostridia bacterium (assembly GCA_934233735.1). Taxonomy (GTDB): domain Bacteria; phylum Bacillota; class Clostridia; order Peptostreptococcales; family Anaerovoracaceae; genus CAG-238. Next base: position 10,097 of record CAKQGQ010000032.1, read on the forward strand.
ATTTGGCAGAAGACAGCAGAATGGATGCGGTACCGATTTGGGACGGTGAAAAAATCAGGGTCGTTGAGTTCCGAAACATCAAAGAAGGCGACATGGTTGTGGTCGGAAGAACCGAAGATGCGAGCGAAGGCATTTATGTACACGACAACTGCTGGAAGAGAGCGGACGAAGAGGAGGACGCAAAGAATACTTTTGCATTTCGTCAGTCCAGAAGCAGAGAGACTTCCTTTACACAGGACTATAAGGACTTAATCGAGCTGCTGAAATACGAAAAAGAACACAACGGCTATGTTGTCTGGGTTTTGGGGCCTGCATGCAGCTTCGATGTGGAAGCGCGCCGCGTAATGGGCGAACTGATTGCACAGGGCTACTGCCAGGCACTGCTTGCGGGAAACGCGCTCGCGACGCATGACCTCGAGGGTGGATACTTGGGAACTGCACTCGGATGCGACATCGTAAATCAGAAGCTTCATTTCATGGGTCACTACAATCATCTGGATGCAATCAACGCGATTAACACTTACGGTTCCATCCCTGCATTTATTGAAGGTGAAGGCATAAGCAACGGCATCATTTATAACTGCGTGAAGCACAATGTACCGTTCGTGCTGAACGGCTCGATTCGTGACGACGGTCCGCTTCCGGAAGTATATGAGCATACTTACGAGGGACAGGACACCATCCGTTCCCATGTGCGCAAAGCGACAACGGTTATCGGCATGGCAACCGTGCTCCACACGATTGCAACGGGAAATATGACACCGACATACAGAGTACTTGGAGACGGAACGATTCGCCCGGTACATTTCTACATGGTAGACACTTCGGAGTTTGCCGCTAACAAGCTCGGCGACCGCGGAAGTCTCTCGGCAAAAGGTATTGTTACGAACGTGCAGGATTTCATGCGAAATATCAGCACGGGACTTGGAATATAAGGAGGACTTAGCAATGTTCAACGCAGAAATGACAGCGTTTTTAGGTTATTTCATAATATTGTTTTTCGTAGCACTGATCTTCTTCTTCAACGGAGGAAACAGAAATCAGGAAGACTACTTCTTAGGCGGCCGCTCGATGGGTCCGTGGGTTACGGCGATGTCCGCACAGGCTTCCGACATGTCCGCATGGCTTTTAATGGGGCTTCCGGGTTCCATCATGGCATTCGGCTTCGGCCAGATGTGGATCGGAATCGGTCTGGCACTGGGAACTGCCGCAAACTGGATTTTCTGTGCGACAAGGCTCAGAAAGTTCTCGAAGGCAGCAGGAGATGCGATTACGGTACCTCAGTACCTTTCAAATCGTTTTGCGACGAAATCCAACGCACTGCAGGTTATCTGTGCAATTATCTTTTTGGTTTGCTTCACCGTATATGTTGCTTCCGCGTTTGTAGCGGGTGCGTCGGTGTTTAAAATGATTTTCCCTGGCGTTTCGGAGAGCGTGGGAATGATACTTTGTGCGCTAATCATCATCGGATATACTTTCCTCGGCGGATTTAAAGCTGTCTGCTGGACGGACTTTTTCCAGGGGATTCTTATGCTGATTGCACTGCTTGCGATTCCGATCGTTGTGGTTCTTACACAGGACATTGACATGACTGCAATTCACACGGTTTATCAGTACACAGACGCTTCAGGCGAACTGGTAACCTGCGATTTCGGCTCGGGCATTTTCTCGGCAAGCTGGAAGGAAATTGTAAGCGGTCTCGGCTGGGGTCTGGGATACTTCGGAATGCCACACATCATAGTTCGCTTCATGTCCATCGAAAAACCGTCGATGATCAAGAAATCCGCGATTGTTGCAATCGTATGGGTTGTACTGGCACTCGGTGCTGCTTGCCTTGTTGCTTATTTCGGAAGAATCTTTGTCGGCGAGGAGCTTTTGACACAGGGACTGCAGAAGACCGTATTTATGGTAATGTCAAGAAAATTCTTCTTCCCGCTTGCGTCAGGGCTTTTGCTGGCGGCAATCATGGCAGCCTGCATTTCGACTGCCGACTCACAACTTTTAGTTGCTTCCAGTTCGTTTACATCAGACATCTACAAGCCGATTATCAGAAAAGACGCTTCTGACAGGGAGGTATTGTGGATAGGAAGAATCGTGGTTATAATTGTAGCGGTGATTGCATTCCTGCTCGCTTCTTCTAAGGGCTCAGGTGCGCAGGCGATTATGAATCTGGTAGAAAACGCATGGGGCTGCTTCGGATCAGCTTTCGGACCGACGATTCTGCTTTCGCTTTTCTGGAGAAGATTCAACTATGCCGGCGCAATCGCAGGCGTTGTAACGGGTGCGGCTATCGACGGACTGTGGCTTGCATTTTTGTCCGGAAGTACCGGAATCTATGAAATTGTTCCGGGCTTCATTTGCTCGATGATTGCAGCAATTATCGTGTCGAAGCTCACTGCAGAGCCATCCAAAGAAGTAACGGATATTTTCGATACAGCAAGCAATGCTGCTTTTGATGAATAAAGAAAAATAAACCGCGCGTGCCGTTTGGCACGCGCGTTGGCATGAGAGGGGTCTGTAGCCCATGCTTGATTAAGGTAAGGTCTATAATTTTTCGACTTCCTCGGCGGAAAGCCCAGTTGCCTTGATAATTTCCGCAGTGCCTACACCGAGATCTTTAAGATTTTTCGCAATTTCACGCTTTTCATGTGCGGCGCCAATGGCTTCGCCTTCTGCAAGACCGGCCTTGCGTCCATCTTCGCGCATAGAGGCTATATCGTGCTGATACATCATGCGGCACTCTGCCCATGCAGCCTCTCTTTCTTCCTTCGTTACCGTCCGATATAAGTTTTCAGCCATGACGATTCCCTCCTCGCTCTCGCATATTTTCTGTATGGAGTCTTTGTAGTTTTCATCATCGGCATATCTTAAATAAACCGCAAGTTTTTCAATCTGCGTCATTTCTTCAAGTGGCTTTCGAGGGTCGACTTTGCCAAGCTCAAGGAAATGAAACTCGAGGCGGTCGCACAAGCGATGTCCTGTGTTTTGCTCCCTGACAGAGAAAATGCTGTGGCAGCCAATGTCTTTCGGAAAGAGCTTACTTTCTATAATGGAAACTACAATGCTCTTTTTCATATTACCATAAGGTTCGCCGGATTTCAATGAGGAATTGACAAGTCTGCCGCCGTAGAACAGGATTCGGCAGCGATAGTCGGTGAGGTGGGAAACCTGCATTTCGATTGTCAGAAGCTCACCGGAATCGGTCTCCGCTTTGATGTCCATCGTCGTATCTTTGTCAAGAATCCAATCGCCAATATCAATCGGATTTTTGATTTCGAGGCGGCGAATCGGGTCATCCTTTCGCTCTAAAATAATGTTAAGCAGGCCGATAAGTGCTGCTTTTGATTCCTCCGTATCGCTTCCGTAGATACGATGAAAGACATAGTCGTTATAGAGCGGCATGCGCGTGCGGTAGGTATCGGTATAGAGTTTTGCGATTTCTTCGCTGGTTGTTAAGTTTTTCTTTTTCATTCATTCCTCCTTCACTTGTAGTGTGAAGAATGGATCCATTCATACTAAATAGAAATTTCTGTAATACAAGAATAACATATAATGGAAATGAATACAAGTAATATATTGGAATTTACTCTGAAGAAAATTCCGACGGATTCCGACAAAATTCGACAAGCGAGAGTCGAGCAGCCCTTCGCGTAAAAATTCTCCCATTAAACCCAAAAATCACACTTTACAATTACCCCGGAGTGCGATAAGATAGACATGTAAATTTTGAGAAGGAAAATTTGCGTGCATGAATCAAGAGCGCATATAGAAAAATTGAATAGCATGGCTTTTGTGGCAAATGCGCGACCCGGACAGGCGCGGCAGGCAAGACTTACCGTCAAGCCGCCAAAAACCTATCGGACACGCATTCTTGTTCGCTGAACAAGGGAATCGGGTGAGAATCCCGGACACGGAACGAAGCCGCCTCTGCTGTTAAAAGGCAGCGAGGCAGGCTTCCCAAAGTAGCTGTATTTCTAAAGTGTTGTTTTCCATGCAGGACACATCCTGCGTGCGGTGAAAACCGGTCATTTGAAGAGCTGTCATGGCTCCGCGAGAAGGCTGAAGCAATGCGTTTGCGTAAAGGAGAGAATCCTCTGCGCATGAATAGATAAGTCAGAAGACCTACAAACCCCGAAACGATGAATTGACAGCGTGCGGAAGTAACCGCATCCGCATACCTTTCCATTTCGCTTCGGAGCCAATTAAAACAAGACACAAAGGCGATGGTTATTACAATCATCGTTTTTTTATTGCCTTAGTATGACGGCAAGAGTTGGACTTTTGACGATATCTCTGAAAAAGTCCAAGAAACAAGGCAGTTTTTGCATGTATTTGTTGGACAATTTGCGGCGAGGCTGTAAAAATCCAATAAATTCCAAAATATGTATGGAAACAGGCTCCATAAGGAGCAGAATCGCGCGAAATGTTGTATAAAAACAGCAAGGTGCCTAAAAAGTCCAACAATGCCAACAATCCATAAGAGCAGCATAGAAAAATAACACTTTTCATCCTTACCGGGCGGTGCCAACAGGTGACGCCGCCCGCAGGAGCAAAAGACAACATAGATATAAGAGGAATACCAAGATGAACCAAAGAGAACTCAAAGAACGCATAAAGAACGACCCGGCTCTAACAGCGTCGAAGAAAGTCCAAAGGCTGAATGAACTTCGCATGCCGTATAAGAAGATGACAGACGAAGGACTCCTGCAGCTTGTCCGTGACTTCACTGAGGAAAACGGAAGAGAACCCATGCAGGCAGATGTGCTGTATGACCGGGAACTGAAAGCACGCTTCGGACCTTGGAACCGAATGTTGGAGCGAGCAGGCACAAGGCCTGTGGCACAGTCGTACCTTGATAAACAGCAAAGGCGCAGAGAAAAACGCGAGCGGCACAAGGAATACCGAAGACAGATTCGGGAGCAGCAGGGGGTAAAAGCAGAAAACTAAGATGAAAAACGTTCACACAGCATAGATGACTTACAATACAAAAACAGAATGTAAGAAGTCAATGCTTTGATGATATGGCGAGCAGTCGTCGAGAACCCAAACAT
>CAKQGQ010000033.1 GCA_934233735.1 uncultured Clostridia bacterium
CACAGTAGTTAAGCTCCTTAGCGCCGATGATACTTGGTGGGAAGCTGCCTGGGAAAGTAGGACGTTGCCGGTTTTTTTAAGGCTCCATGGTCAAGCGGTCAAGACACCGCCCTTTCACGGCGGTAACTCGGGTTCGATTCCCGATGGAGTCACCAAATCGAAAAGCTCACTAATTTAGTGAGCTTTTCACATAATAGAACAATGTATTGTGTGCGGAAGTGGCTCAGGGGTAGAGCATTGCCTTGCCAAGGCGAGGGTCGCGAGTTCGAATCTCGTCTTCCGCTCCATTTTTTAATTTATGCGCGATTGGCGGAATTGGCAGACGCACTAGACTTAGGATCTAGCGGGTGACCGTGGGGGTTCAAGTCCCTCATCGCGCACCAACAGGGCTTAGATGTTGAAATATCAGCGTCTAAGCCTTTTTACTTTTCTGTTTGGTTTGTTATCTGACTATTGAATTTATGATTTGACATCTATTTTGACATCTATTGCCTCAATTCTTATTTAATTCTATATTGAAAAAAAGCTTATTCAAGACAATCCTTTATCTTGAATTCAATAGTTGAAAGAAAACACTTGAACTGTAACGACGGTTGCGTTACATTATATGCAATAGGAGGTGTTTTCACATGGAAAAATCAGCGACTCGGTGGCATTCCGTTTTCCGTAACACTGCCAAAGGCACCGGAGAGCGTCAATGCAGATCTCATGTCACAGGATGAACTTCGCAGAAAACTCCAAAAGGGTCTCTACGATGCAGAAAACGGAAATGTGAGACTGGCGGCGAAAGCCTTTGATGAATTCAGGGAGAACCACATTTTTCAATCCTTCTTCAGTACCGACAGGCAGTACGGGCATCTGAGATGCCCCTGAGTCAGTAACTCCGTAATGGTTTTCGGAATAAATTTGCCGCAGTGCGGACATGTCATACCTGGGACTTGTGACGATGCGCCGCCCGACACGTTGTCAAGCTCTGCGTCTGCGAGCTCGCCTGCTTTCGGATGTATGATTTCAAAATACGCCTTTGCGCTTTCGTCGGTCATTTCCATGCCGTTTTCTTTTGCAAATGCCAAAAGTTCTTCGGGGGTTTTCATTTCTTTTGCTTTTGCCAATGACTCTTTGTTCAGTTCCATTGTTTTTCTCCTTTCACCGTCAATTAGGGGGATAGCGCATTTCAGTCATTTTTCAACGTCTTTATATCGGACTTGTTGTTTATTTTTATGCTTGGGTCAAAATTGTTGAAATTGATCTTTGGGTCAAAATTGTTGAAATTAATCTTTGAGTCAAAGTCGGAATTGTTGATCTTTATATTAAAATCAACATTGTTGAGCTTTATACTGGTGTCAAAGATATCATGGTTTATCTTAATACTCTCATTGTCCACTGTTTCGGTGCCGCCCGAAACCTTGTCAAGCGTATCCTCGCTAAGGATATCAGTCTTGTTCTTTTTCGACATTTTACCACCTCCTTCTGTTTATTTATACGATCAAAAAGAAAAAAGGGCTAATGATTGTTTAGACATAGTATAACATACACTCGAAAAAAGCAAAAGTCTTAAAAAGCAGCTGTATCATTAACACTGCCTAGGGCACCAGAGATAACCCGCGAGGAGTAAATGGTAAAATGTTTGCGTCTCGAATACCCCTAGGGGGTATTGAAATGTATATTTACACGAAAAATTCTAAAATTTGGGCTCAATTTCGTGTACCTGAGGCCTGATTTAACGAAAGTGGAAGGAAAAGCTTCAATACAAGATACTCCAAAGCAGCGAAAGGAAGAAAGACGAAAACAGGAATGCAGAAAGAAAGGTTGAAATTTCAACGGTTTTAGAATGGGCATTTTCATATGGAAGTTTTGTGCCTGCATGAAAAGCAGTTTTTCGGATGCAGCATGAGAAAGATACGGGGGTAAAAAAGGTGATTTTACACGAATGCAGCCTGTTTTTTGCCTCTTTTTCGTGTAAATATACATTTGGGCGCGCCCGGCAGTCTGCTCGATAGTGCACCCGGCAGCCCGCCAGACAGTGCGCCCGGTAGACTGCCCAATCGCGCACCCTGTGGCGCGCCCGGCAGTGTGCTTGGTGGAGCACTCGACGGCGCGCCGCTTTATAGAAATCTATTTATTCTCTGTTCTGTGGAATATCAGGGATTCCTGCAAAGCCCTTTGCGAGGTCTTCATCGGTCGGAATATAGTCGCTCATTTCGCCGTCGTTGAACTTCTGATATGCTACGAGGTCAAAGTAGCCGGTTCCGGTGAGACCGAATAAGATTGTCTTTTCTTCGCCGGTTTCCTTGCATTTTAATGCTTCGTCGATGGCTGCCTTGATTGCATGGCTGCTTTCAGGAGCCGGAAGAATACCTTCAACTCTTGCGAATGTCTCAGCTGCAGCAAAGACTTCAGTCTGCTCTACAGCTCTTGCTTCCATATATCCGTCGTGATAGAGCTGCGACAGGGTGGAGCTCATGCCGTGGAAACGAAGACCGCCTGCGTGGTTGGCAGAAGGAATGAATCCACTTCCGAGCGTGTACATCTTTGCGAGAGGACAAATCATGCCGGTATCGCAGAAGTCATATTTGAACTGTCCGCGAGTGAAGCTCGGACAGGATGCAGGCTCAACCGCGATAATTCTGTAATCAGCTTCGCCTCTGAGCTTTTCGCCCATAAACGGCGCGATGAGACCGCCGAGGTTGGAGCCGCCGCCTGCGCAGCCGATAATGATGTCCGGCTTGATGCCGTACTTATCTAAAGCAACTTTTGTTTCCAATCCGATGATGGACTGGTGAAGCAGTACCTGATTCAGCACGCTTCCGAGCACATATCTGTAGCCTTCATGGGTCGTTGCGACTTCCACAGCCTCTGAAATTGCGCAGCCAAGACTTCCGGTTGTGCCAGGGAATTCTTCCAAAATCTTTTTGCCGACTTCGGTAGTCATGGACGGAGACGGCGTTACATCCGCGCCATAGGTTCTCATTACCTCGCGGCGGAACGGTTTTTGCTCATAAGATACCTTAACCATGAAAACCTTGCAGTCCAAATCCAGATAGCTGCATGCCATGGATAATGCAGTACCCCACTGACCGGCACCGGTTTCTGTGGTGACGCCCTTCAGTCCCTGCTTCTTTGCGTAGTAGGCCTGCGCAATCGCGGAGTTCAGCTTGTGGCTTCCGCTCGTATTGTTTCCTTCAAACTTGTAATAGATTTTCGCAGGGGTGCCCAGCTTTTCTTCCAGACAATAAGCGCGAACCAGCGGCGCCGGACGGTACATTTTATAGAAGTCCTGAATTTCCTGCGGAATTTCGATATAAGCAGTGTCGTCATCCAGTTCCTGCTGCACCAGTTCTTCGCAAAATACTCCGGAAAGCTCTTCGGCAGTCATCGGCTTACCTGTGCCCGGATTCAGCAGCGGGGCAGGCTTTACTTTCATGTCGCTGCGGACATTGTACCATGCTTTCGGCATTTCTTCTTCGCTCAGATAAATCTTATAAGGAATCTTTTGTTCATTCTTTGTTGTCATTGTTTTTTCCTCCGTTTTTCTTTCATCTATATATGGGTCAGGCAATAAAAAAACCTGTCCCGTAATCTGCTGGGACAGGATGAAAATCAACCTGCGGTGCCACCCGGCTTGACGCATTCCGCGCCCGACTCATCGCATACAATCATACGCAGCTCTTTGTTTACGGAGGAGTTACTCCGTCTCGCTTACTTTCGCTGGCCTCGATAGAAGCTGCATTTCAGCTCGCCCTCAGGAGTCCATTCCCATCTATGGTGCATACTGCAATCCCACCGCCTGCAGCTCTCTGTGATGTCCTTATAGAAGGTACTTACTCTCCCTCATCGGTTTACGGAATTATAGCACAAGAAAATGTGGCATGTCAACATGTTTTTTGAAGTTTTTTGTAGAAAACGACAAAAAATATTTAGCTCTGTATTTCATTCCATCATGCGCAAGCAAGAGCAGAGATAAGGAAAAAATGAAATTTCCGTATTTTTTTGCTGGGATATGTGCAGAATGTACGTGTTTTGGCGTATTTTTCATGAAAAGGACAAAGAAATTTACGGAAACTAGGGCGAACATTTATCAGAAGAATTGACAAATCATTCGACCGATGATATAACATACTATATTTGCAGAATCTTTTTTCGGGGGAGGTAAGACAAATGGAAAAGATTGAAAAATTAGAACAACTCTACGAGGGCAAGGCGAAAAAGGTATACAGCACAAACAATCCGGATTATGTAATCGTATCATATAAAGACGACGCAACCGCTTTAGACGGACTGAAAAAGGGAACGATTGTGGGCAAAGGCGTTATCAATAACAAGATGTCAAATCATCTTTGCAAAATACTTGAAGAAAAGGGTGTGCCGACGCATTTTGTTGAGGAACTCAGCGACCGTGACACATTGGTAAAAAAGGTTTCGATTGTACCGCTGGAGGTTATTATCCGCAATATTTCCGCAGGCTCTTTTGCGAAGAGATTCGGTGTGGAAGAAGGCATCATTTTTGATGCTCCGACGATCGAATTTTCCTACAAGAATGACGAACTGCACGACCCGCTGATGAACGCTTATCATGCGCGTGCACTGGGGCTGGCAACGGACGAAGAAATTGAGACGATTAAACGCTATGCGTTCCGTGTCAATGAAATCCTCAAGGAATACTTTTTGGCGCGCAAGGTCAAATTAGTTGACTTTAAGATGGAATACGGAAGACTTTCTGACGGGACAATCGTGCTCGCGGATGAAATCTCACCGGATACCTGTCGTTTCTGGGACAGCGAAACCAATGAAAAGCTGGATAAGGACCGCTTCCGCAGAGACATGGGCGGCGTGGAAGATGCCTATAACGAAATGATGAATCGTGTGTTCGGCGAATAAGCAGGAGGCGCAAGGTATGAGTAGTTTGAGAGAAGAATGTGGTGTTTTCGGTGTATTTTCCCAGGAAAAATCCGATGTTGCAAGCACGGCATATTACGGCTTGTTTGCGCTGCAGCACCGCGGACAGGAGTCGTGCGGCATAGTTGTCAACGAGGCAGGGCTCTTTCAAGTATATAAGGACACAGGACTTGTCAATGATGTCTTTTCACCGCGGATTTTAGAAGGTTTGGGCGAAGGCAACATGGCGGTTGGTCATGTGCGCTACGGCACAACCGGTGGGAACGACCGCAGCAATGCGCAGCCGATCGTTGTCAATCATATCAAGGGAAGAATGGCACTTGCACATAACGGTAACATTGTGAATTGCGAAGAACTGCGGCGTGAACTGGAGCTGGAAGGTTCTATCTTTTCCACCACCAGCGATACGGAAGTCATTTCCTATATCATCACGAAGGAAAGGCTGAAAGCTCCTTCGATTGAGCAGGCGGTAAACAAAGCGATGGATCGGATTAAAGGCGCATATTCTCTGGTAATTATGTCGCCGGCCAAGCTGATTGCGGTGCGCGATGAAAACGGATTCCGTCCGCTTTGTTACGGAAAGACGGAGGATGGCAGATATGTAGTCGCTTCGGAAAGCTGTGCGCTCGATGCTGTCAGCGCAAAGTTTATCCGGGATATTAAGCCGGGTGAAATCGTAATTTTCGATAAGGACGGCGTGAGAAGCATTGAGGACCACTGCGGCAAGGCAGAAGGCGCGATGTGCGTATTTGAATATATCTATTTCGCCAGACCCGATTCCGTCATCGACGGCTGCAGCGTGCATACCGCGCGTATGCGTGCGGGGGCATTTCTTGCGCTGGAGCATCCGGTACAGGCGGACGTCGTAATCGGAGTGCCTGATTCGGGGCTGGATGCGGCGGTAGGCTATGCGAAGCAGTCCGGAATACCGTATGAAATCGGATTTATTAAGAATAAATATATCGGCAGAACCTTCATTCAGCCGGGTCAGAAGAGCCGGGAGGACAAGGTAAAAATCAAGCTCAATCCAATCGCGGAGGTTGTTCGCGGCAAACGCGTGGTGATGATTGACGACTCGATAGTACGCGGTACGACCAGCGCGCGGATTGTCAAGCTTTTAAGGGAAGAAGGCGCGAAGGAAATTCACCTGAGAGTCTCCGCACCGCCGTTTTTGAACCCTTGCTATTACGGTACGGATATCGATTCGCGTGAGAACCTGATAGCCGCAAATCATACGATTGAAGAGATTGCGCAGATTATCGGAGTCGATTCGCTTGGCTATCTGAGCGTGGAAAATGCAAAGCAGATTGCCAAGGGTATGAACGGTGCGAAGTACTGCACCGCATGTTTCGACGGTAAATATCCGACGGAGATTCCGAAGACAAGCGCCAAGGGAAGATTTGAGTCTCCGATTCCGGGCAGGGAGTAAATTGCGTTTCATGTATACAAAATTCGCAAGCCTTTTTTATTGACAAATTCCAATTTTTTTGTAAAATAGAATTATAGGAAGAGATTCCCAAAACAATAATAATATGAAATTAAAAGGAGGACCCGCTATGATTACGCAGAAAGATTTTTTAAGATTTGCTTTTGAAGAGGCAATCAACGAAGTTAACCCTAACTCCATCGACCGTGAAGTTGCAGAACCGATTATTAAAACAGGAATGCAGGCTTATGCGGAAAGAGAAGGCTGCAAGTTCACAGAGGAAGAAATTGCAGAAACGATTGAAGCAGGGCTTGCAGAACTTGACGCTGCGAAAGCGGATTTCGAGCACTGATTCATAGCGGTTAACACGATAATGAAAAGAGTAATAGCTTTGCGTTTGCAGGGCTATTATTTTTTAAGAATAGGATAGATTTTACAAGCAAAACAGCAGGCGCAGAGTGAAAGGAGAGTAAGGAAATGACCGATTTTAATAATTACAGACTGGAATATGAGAGCAAACGAGTGTCGGCAGAAACGGCGGCTCAGGTTGTACGAAACGGATACCGTGTACATTTTGGAACGGGTGCAGGCGTTGTAGATACAATGGATAAGGCTCTTGCAATGCGCGTTTCGGAGCTGAAGGGCGTTACGATTCTTTCGACTGTGGGAATTCGCCACGAATCTCTGGCAACTTATCGTGCGGCGGCAACGCTTGGTGAAGAAGCCCCGCAGCATGTACGCTTTACATCAGCTCATTTTAATGCGTTTGACCGAAAAATGGCAGATGACGGAAACTGCTGGTACATGCCGATGATGTTCTGCGAACTTCCGGATCTTTGGAATGACAACGGCAACCATATAGATGTAGCAATGTTTCAGGTCGGACCGATGGATGCAAACGGTGACTTCAATTTAGGCCCACAGGTTGCGGATATGAAAGGCGTGATTCGAGGCGCCAGAAAAATTGTTGTAGAAATTAATGAAAATATGCCGTTTGCATATGGATACAATAATGAAATTAACATTAAAGATGTCGATTATATTGTGGAAGGAGAAAATCTGCCGCTTGCGGAACTGCGAATGAAGGAACCTTCAGAAGAAGATAAAGAGATTGCAAACCACATTGTAAATCATTTGGAAAGCGGTTCTACAATTCAGATCGGTATCGGCGGACTTCCGTCTTCAGTTGGTTCACTGCTCGCAGAATCTGATATTAAAGATTTGAATATCCATACGGAAATGTTTGTGGACGCGTATTTGGATCTCTATGAAGCCGGTAAAATCGTCAACAAAATCAATCTGCCGATGAATCATGGCAGAGCCGTATATTCTTTTGCGGCGGGAACAAAAAAACTTTACGATTTTATCAATAATAATCCGACCTGCTGCTGCGCTCCGGTCGAATGGGTCAACAACTGCACAAATATAGCGGAAATCAATAAATTTGTTTCAATTAACAGCTGCATTGCTGTGGATATTTACGGTCAGGTTTGTGCGGAAACTGCCGGTTATAAACAAATCAGCGGTACAGGAGGACAACTCGACTTCGTAATCGGAGCCTATCGTTCAAATGGCGGAAAAAGCTTTCTCTGCCTGCCATCGACACGCAGACTGAAAGACGGAAGTAAAGTTTCGCTCATCAGTCCAATTTTGCCTCCGGGCTCGGTCGTTACAACACCTCGTTCCTGCACCGGATTCATTGTCACCGAATACGGCGCTGCAAATTTAAAAGGAAAATCAACCTGGGAAAGAGCCGAAATGCTGATTAACATTGCGCATCCGGACTTCCGTGATGATATGATCAAAGAAGCAGAAAAGATGGGAATCTGGAGCAACAGCAGCAAACGCGAATACTGATGAAAAATTGAACAAACAGCAAAAACTGTCCATACATGATTTTTCGATTTGGTGGTAATATAATCTAATAGAGATTTTATGACATTGAATCGGAAAGGGGAAACAGATATGGCAAAAAGTTTAGCACAAATCGCAGAAAGAAAAGCAGTCGAAATGACGCTGAATTCTATCATCAAAAAAAGTCAGAATCAGGATTTGACATCCGTCATGCTTCCGCTCGTAGACAAGGTGGAAAAAATCATGAGCGGTTACTGGGAAGATTCTTCCTTTGAAATGCTGAGAAGTCTCGCAAAAGACCCTGACAGCAAATGGACACATTACACAGAAAGACTGATTCGGGAAACAGACCCACATATTTTAAAAACTTTCCTTTTGAACGCAGGATATGAAGCAGGATTCAGGGGATATAAAACTTCCTGCGAGATGAAAAAAAAATACGGATGCAATATTCCATGGATTATACTTATGGATCCGACAACTGCCTGCAATCTGCACTGCACAGGCTGTTGGGCGGCGGAGTACGGCAACCGTCTCAATCTTTCCTATGAAGAAATGGATAAGGTCATTACCGAAGGTAAGGAGCTCGGAATCCACGCCTATCTTTTTACGGGCGGCGAGCCTTTGATTCGAAAGGACGATATCATCAAACTGTGCGAAAAGCATAAAGATGTAGCGTTTCACGCATTCACCAACGGAACTTTGATTGACGAAAAATTTTGTGAGGATTTGCTGAGAGTCGGAAACTTCTTCGTTTCGGTGAGCATTGAGGGCTTTGAGGAAAGCAATGACGGCAGACGCGGCGAAGGGCACTACCAAAAAGCTCTGGCAGCGATGGACCTCATGCATTCGCACCGCATTCCGTTCGGCGTTTCGATTTGCTATACAAGCAAAAACTACCTTACGGTTACAAGTGATGAGTTCCTCGATATGCTGATTGAGAAAGGCTGTGTTTTCGCTTGGTTCTTCCATTACATGCCGGTTGGCAACAATGCCGGAACCGATTTACTGCTCAGTCCGGAACAGAGAAAATATATGTATCATAAGATTCGTGAGATTCGGGATATTGAAGGAGGCAAGGAGCTGTTTGCCATCGACTTCCAAAACGACGGAGAGTTTGTACACGGTTGTATCGCAGGCGGCGAAAGATATTGCCATATCAATGCGAACGGTGATGTAGAGCCTTGTGTGTTCATTCACTATTCAAGTGCCAATATCAAAGAAAAGTCTTTACTGGACTGCCTGCGCCAGCCTTTGTTCATGGCATACAGAGAAGGACAGCCTTTCAATGATAACCTTCTGAAGCCTTGCCCGATGCTTGAAAATCCGGAGAAGCTGCAGGAAATGATTCATAAGACTGGGGCGAAGTCCACAGACCTCGAATCGCCGGAAAGCTGCGAGCACCTTTGCGGTAAGTGTACGGAATATGCAAAAGCATGGGCGCCGGTAGCCGATGAACTCTGGGCGGCAGGACACACTCCGGCAGCAGATAAGCCAAGAAAATAAATGATAGATAATATAGAAAAAATCGCCTATCCAAAGGATAGACGATTTTTTATGGTGACTCTACCGGGATTCGAACCCGGGTAGCCGCCGTGAGAGGGCGGAGTCTTAACCGCTTGACCATAGAGCCATATTTCTTTATAAGTATACTACTTTTTTTTGCTTTTTTCAAGCATTTTATTTATTTTTTATATACGATTCGTAAGATTTATTCCGATGTGTCAAATCTCTCTTTAGCGGCATAGTCTGCAGAGGGGGTATTTTTATGCGCAGAATTGCAGTGATTTTAGTGGGAATCGGGCTGATCCTTCTCGGAGGAATTTGGATTTTCAAGGATATATATGGCGAAAACATCGCAGGAACGGCGGAGGACATTGCGGTCAACATGGTTGCCGTGAAAATAAATGAGAGCTTGGTTACGGGCTTTTACGACGAAAAGCTGGACGGCGCGCTGCTACGGGTAGAACGCGACAAAGACGGCAATATTAAATACATAGAACCTGAAACAAGGCTCATAAATAAGCTTGTGCTCGAATTTGCGACCGGGGTGCGGGAAAATTACGATAAAGACGAAATCGAGGTCTGTGAGGTGAATTTAGGGGTTGTGACGGGCAGCAAATTTCTTTCGCAGCTTCCGTTTAAGACCAAAATCAAAGTCCAGCCGCTGAGCCTGACGAAAATCACCAGCAGCACGGGTTTTGAGACGCAGGGAATCAACCAGACGCGCTACTATGTGCATTGTAATGTCAGGAGCCAGGTGCGGATTTTAGCGCCGTTTACCAATAAAACCACCGAAATTAACAGGGACTACCAGCTCGCAGAGGCGATTATCGTCGGTCAGGTTCCGGGAAGCTATGTGTATGTGCCGGAAGAGAGCATTTTGGATGCGGCGGAGTTTTAGGCGCAAAAGTCTTGGCAGCAAGAGCTTTCGTCTGCTTCAAAACTTGCACCCACTGCCTGCGTATGATATACTTTAAGCTATGTTGAGATTTAATGAAAATAATGAAGTGATAAGAGAAGACGAATACAAGGCGATTTTAGTCGGACTGCAGAGAAACGAAGATATTTCCTATTCCATGGAAGAATTGAAAGGACTCGCGGAGGCTGCAAATGCGGACGTTTTAGGACAGATGGTTCAAAACCTCGAACGACCGAACACAGCAACCTTAATCGGAAAGGGAAAAGTCGAAGAGCTGGCTGAAATGGTGAAGAATATGGAGGCCGATACCGTAATTTTCAATGATGAACTGACGGGAATGCAGCTTCGAAATCTGGAAGACGCTGTCGGCGTGCGCGTAATTGACCGGACGATTCTGATTCTGGATATTTTTGCGGCTCGGGCGACCTCGAAAGAGGGTAAGCTTCAGGTGGAACTGGCGCAGCTTCAGTACCGCATGCCGCGGCTGACGGGCTTCGGCAAATCGCTTTCCAGACTGGGCGGCGGAATCGGCACGAGAGGGCCGGGCGAAAAGAAGCTGGAAACGGATCGCAGGCATATCGAGCGCAGAATGTATGACATCAAAGCGGAGCTGGCGCAGCTGAAAAACACCAGAGGCGTGCAGCGCGCGCGCAGGGAAAAGAGCGAAATTCCGGTCGTAGCGCTGGTAGGATATACGAACTCGGGAAAATCAGCTCTGATGAACCGCATTCTTTCGATGACCGAAAAGGAAGACAAGACGGTTTTTGAGAAGAATATGCTGTTTGCGACCCTTGACACGCAGCAGCGAAGCGTGGTTTTAGACTGCAACCATCAGTTTATCCTGGTCGACACGGTCGGCTTCGTAAGCAAGCTGCCGCATTCTCTGGTCGAGGCGTTCAAGGCGACGCTTGAAGAGGTTGTCTATGCGGATTTACTCGTGCATGTCGTGGACAGCGCGTTTGAGAACTACGATTTTCAGATTGATGTGACGAACAAAGTCCTCGCGGAAATCGGTGCGGCGGGAAAGGAAAAAATCATGGCTTACAATAAAATCGATTTAATCGGTGAAAATTCCGTCATTCCGTTCCCGGGCACGGACAGCATTTTTATCTCCGCAAAATACGGTCAGAACATCGACGAACTTTTAGAAAAAATCAAGCAAAGCATCTTTAAAGATGAGGTTTCGGCACGGCTTTTGATTCCTTATGCGAAAGGAGATGTGAGCTCGTACCTTTGCGAAAAGGCGAAGGTGAATGTCATGGAGTATCGTGAGGACGGGACATATTTTGAGGTTGAGCTGAAGGCAGCGGATTACCAAAGATTGAAGGAGTACGAGGTGAAATGAAACTGTACAGTACGGTGAGAGCAGAAGCGAGCGCGGAGCAAATCATTGAAAAATCACGATTTATCGCATATGTGAGCCCTGCAGAGACGCGGGAAGAAGCGGATGAGTTCATTGCAGCCATAAGGAAAAAGCACAAGGACGCCACGCACAATGTACCCGCAATGGTTTTGGGTGACAAATTTCAAATCCAGTGGGCATCCGACGACGGCGAACCGCAGGGAACCTCCGGTGCGCCCATCGTGCAGATGCTGGTGGCGCAGGGAATTACGAATGTCGTGGTTGTCGTGACGCGCTATTTTGGTGGAATCAAACTTGGGACAGGCGGTCTGGTGCGCGCTTACACGAGCAGCGCAAAGCTCGGACTGGAAGCTGCAGGTGTCTGCGATGTCTGCGAGCGCAGCGTGCTGACCTACGCGCTGGACTATACGTATCTGGCAAAGCTGCAGAATCTGGCAGCGCAGGAGGCGGGCGGCAAAAATACTGCGGCAGACGCAGGCGCGCGCAGCAGCAGCGATGAACCCGCAGGCAGCAGCAAGCTGTTCACAATTGAGAATCTCACCTATACGGATGTGGTGCAGGCGGCGCTTTCCTGCGTGCCGGAACGCGCGGATGAGCTTTCCGGGCTGATTGCTAATTTGACAGGCGGCAAAGGCGTTCTGAAAAAGGAAGAGGTGAGGATAATAAAAGTATAGGCGCAGAGTCTAATATAAATGATAGAAAAAAATGTAATAAATTCAAAAAAATGCTTAACAAAAGCATTTTTTTAGTGTATACTATAATAAGTCAAGAGGACAAAGTGAAAGCGGTTAGCCACTTCCGTTATTTCTGCACATACGGTGAAAAATCCGAATTGCATAGTAAAGGTGGTGGATAATATTTCTACTTATGAAGAAATCATGGTGTTATTATCCTTCGTGATAATCGTCATTGAAATCTTAAAGCTAAGAAATAAATAACCGCCTTAAGCTTGGAACTGCGGCGGTTATTTATATAATCTTCGTGGTTGACCGTTTTCAACGGTTTCTTCTTGACATTATTTTATCACACCGGACTGCATGATGTCAACGATTCATGCAGTTTTTTCTGTATGACGGGCATGCCGTTCGTCTGTGGTGAAAGTCCACAAGGGGCGCAGTTGCCAGCGAACCCGAAAGCG
>CAKQGQ010000034.1 GCA_934233735.1 uncultured Clostridia bacterium
GAATCTCTCAGTGGGTCTTCGCCATTCGGGTTACCCGACAATGTCTATAATTTTTCGATTTCTTCACAGGATAATCCCGTATTTTCAGCAATAACCTCAATTGGAATCCCTGCTTGCTTGAGGTTTTTCGCAATTTCGCGCTGTTTCTGCGCAGCACCAGCAGCCTCGCCCTCGGCGAAACTTTTCCGCCCTTGCTCGTTCAAAATATACTCGAATGTCATGTATCGCTGCCTCCATTCGTTAGAATTGAACTTCCTGACACGCTCGTCAATCATGCGCGTCAGCTCCGAAGCCTGATTCTTCTTCGGGTCATTCAAATACTCGTAAAAAGGCTTCAGTGCCTCCGGAACTTTCTCCGGAGAGCATTTCGTGTTCAACATTATTGTATACGATAAATCTTTTAGAGGCAAGCTTTTTTCCACATCCCACGAGCGGAAAAAATAGACAGGAGCGTCCATATTGAAGTGGTCGAAGGTGCAGATGAAGATAACATAACTCGGCTTGAGATTTTCGTAAGGCTGTCCTTGCTCAAGAAAGTCCAAATCAATGTTGGCATGATAGTATCTTGCGCGTTTATCAAGCACTGAACCGTCGCTCGTCTGCATCTCAATATCAGCCCAAAGTTTTGAACTTTCAACGAAAGCGTCAAAACGCACACCGTGTGCATCAGCCTCTAACTTAAGTGTTTTCTGTGTTTCTACGCTCAAGTTTTCGTCTTCATCAATTTCAGAGTTATCGACAAACGGATTGTCAGATTTCTTAATGCGGATAGCTCCGATTTCTTCGTTCGGCAGAATCAGTTCCAAAAGCGCGCGACAAATCTTCGGACTTCGCATGACATTCATAAAGATTTTGTCATTCGTAAATGGAAGAAAATTGGGAGAATCGTAGATAGAGTTGTTGTTTTCATTCATAAGATAGTCTCACTTTCCGAGAGTTACGCTCGCGCGACAGCGTACTCTTACTTTAAAGAAATAACGGATTGCCATGGCATGCACATACAGAATCTGTAAGATAATAATAGCATAATATGGAAATAAATACAATCCATATACTGGAATTTACAACAAAGAAATTTCCGACGGATTCCGATAAAATTCGACAAACGAAAGCCGAGCGGTGCTTCACCCCCAAAATTCTCCAAATAATGCTTGACATTATATGACTACAAGTGTAAACTAAAGGCACAAAAGGGATTACAAATGTAAACGAAGAAAGAGACTGAAAGGGGAACGACTATGAACTTATTCAACACAGCAATTTTGGTTACAGCAGCGGCAGCGGTAGTGCTGCTTGTGAAGCTGGCATTTGGAAACAGGATAACACCGAGGGGGCATATGCTCATGTGGATACTGGTAGCAGCGAGCGTTCTTGCTGCGCCGCTTGCGGGGATTTTGCCGGAAAGCGATTTTTCCGCTAAGACCTATCTGCCGCAGAGCCGCAACACGACGGAGACCGTGTGGGTGGAGCCGTATGAAAACTTGGATGCCAGAGGCTTTGGAATCGAGGAGCAGGGGAATTACTACACCGTGCAGAAAGACCATGTTAGCATGCAGGTGCCGTTTACGGGCAAGACGGTTGGCAGCGACTTCACAGCAACGGTATCAAGAGCAAAAATTGAAAATTATGTTTGTATTGCAGGTGCAGCGGCAGTGCTTCTTCTGATGCTGGCGGGAACGATGAAGCAAAAGCGCAGACTGAAAGTTTTGCCGTGCATGGACGATGCGAATGCGCTCGCTGAGCTTGAAAAATTAAAAAAACTCGTCGGAATCCGCGACGCCGCAAAAATACAGATTCGAAGCGGCGCGGACTCGACCTTCCTTACTTTTATGGGCGGGCAGTATGTAATCGCCTTAGAAAACGGATACACGCAGGAAGAACGCCGCAGGGTGCTGGCACATGAACTGACGCACCTTGCGCATGGCGATTTAATCTATAATTTAATTTCGGCATTTTTCCTTGCCGCATTTTGGTGGAACCCGGTGATTTGGCTTGCGTTCCGCAGATTCAGACGCGACATGGAAGTTTACTGCGACTACGACGCGGCGCGAAAGACAGGAGACAAGAAGGGCTATGCCGAGACTTTGGTGAGAGCGGCGGCAGGAACGGAGCGATTCATCCTCGGCACGACATCTTTTATTGGCGGAGAGAAGGAAATAAGCGCAAGAGTAAAGGCACTGGCGGCTTTCAAGAAGCCGAAGACATGGATCGCAGTCCTCGCCGCGCTCGCGCTGATAGGAGCCTGCGTATGCTTTGTTGTAAATCCGAAGAGCAGCGATCCGTGTACTAGATTCTTTCACGATATACAGACACAAAACTTTGAAAATATCTGGATCAAAAGAGGCACAGGCACGCCGTTTGAAGACGATTATATTGACATTAATGACGCAAAACAGCGGAAGAAACTTGCAAAACTGTTCCACACATTCCGTGAAGAGGATTTTGCAGACGGAGAACCTGTGAATGAGAACGCCTTTGATTACAAGATTTATATCGACATGGATCTTTCGGAGGAGAGCCTGACCAATTTCCTAGTGCTGGGCAGAGAGGAAGAGGCCGGTGCCGATATATATTGTATTGCCGGCGAGAATGAAGACACAAGGATCAGCGGAAAACGCATACATTCGCCGAAGCTGACGGAACTTCTCAAAGAATATGAAGATACGAATCTGCACATGTCCTATTGGGCTGAGGCGCAGAATGCCGGCAGTATCACAGCACATATCAAGAACACAGAGTACGATAATCCGAGTCCGTATCTGACATATGGGGGAAACTTCCGCGTTGAGCGTTATACGGGAAATCAAGATTATCCATATGCAGACAATAGCTGGGAGCCTGTACCGGAACTGAAAGACGGCAAAAGCACAGGCGCAGGAGGAACCGCCAAAGGGAACGAACGTCTTGCAGCCACGATAGATATTACCCCAAAATACGGAGAACTGCCGGAAGGCATTTATCGACTTATTCTTCCATTTACGCAGAAATTACAAAACGGGAAAACAATCGAACAGGAAAAATCTGCAGTCTTTGAGTGGGTGGAGAACCGTCTACATTTTGTGGACTGGGATTTTCTTCGCACGCAGCCGGACGGAGACTTGAACGAAGAAACAAAAGACGAACTGAATAAGATTTTCAAAAATGGAAACAAAAATACGCTCTACGACTACTTTACAAGCGCATACAGCAGCCCGGATAAGATGGATTTTGTTGAATTTTTGAAATATTACCCGGCATTTGACGACAATCATGTCTGGACAGCGGAAATGAAAGAAAAGTTTGAGAACTCGGAATATTGGAGTCCATACAGGAAAGACGGATGGACGCTTGATAATTACCCGGAAGGTCCTTCTTTCTATGATCCTGCGAAGATAAACGAAAGCCTTGCGTATTACGCGGGTATCACGACAGATGACATCAGAGCAAACTACACGGAGAAAAAATGGAAGACATTCTACGTGAAAGAGATTGATCGATACGTGGTCTTTGGAGATGGCTGGACGACAGCTAAATTTATCGTTGAGGAAGGGAAAAAGTCAGGCGACACCGTTACGCTAACCGGCGAAACAATTATGTTTAAGCCGCTAAAGAGTGGGGAAATGCGTGAGTTCGGCACTTCCGTTCTGACCCTCAAGGAGAAGGACGGCAGATACCTGATTCAATCACTACAAGCAAAGTAAAGAAAAACGAAAGGGATATTATGAACAGACAAATTTCAATCAGCGACGCCGAGTGGACGATCATGAAGGCACTCTGGCAGAGCGAAGATAAAAAAATGACATTAAAGGAAATTGCCGAAGCGGTTGCGGATTCGGGCTGGAGCTACACGACCGTCCGAACGATGGTTGGAAGACTTGTGGAAAAAGAAGCGATTGCAGCCGACGAGAGCCATCCGCGCAATTTCCGCTACAGCGCGGCGGTTACCGAGGAGGCCTGCCGCAAAGAGGAGATGAAAAGCTTTATCAACCGCATCTTTGACGGCTCGGCGAAGCTCATGGTTTCCTCGCTGGTTTCCGAAAAAAATCTGACAAAGGAAGAACAAAAGACATTGCTCGAAATCATTGACAAAATGGAAGGTTGACTGCAAAGGGGGATTTGCGATGAACTTATTCAACACCGCAATTTTGGTTACAGCGGCGGCAGCGGTAGTGCTGCTTGTGAAGCTGGCATTTGGAAACAGGATAACGCCGAGGGGGCATATGCTCATGTGGATACTGGCAGCAGCAAGCGTGCTTGCTGTGCCGCTTGCGGGAATTTTGCCGGAAAGCGATTTTTCCGCCAAGACCTATCTGCCGCAGAGCCACAACACGATGGAGACCGTGTGGGTGGAGCCATATGAAAATTTGGATGCCAGAGGATTTGGAATCGAAGAGCAGGGAAATTATTACACCGTGCAGAAAGACCATGTCAGCATGCAGGTGCCGTTCACAGGCAGGACGGTTGGCAGCGACTTCACAGCCACGGTATCAAGAACGAAAATCGAAAACTATGCGTGGATTGCAGGTGCAGCGGCAGTGCTTCTTCTGATGCTGGCAGGAACGATGAGACAAAAGCGCAGGCTGAATGCTTTGCTGTGCATGGATGATGCAAATGCGCGCGCTGAGCTTGAAGAACTAAAGAACCTCGTCGGAATCCGCAATAGCACAAAAATACAGATCCGAAGCGGTTCTGACTCGACCTTCCTTACTTTTATGGGCGGACAGTATGTAATTGCCTTAGAGGACGGATATACGGACGAAGAACGCCGCAGGGTGCTGGCGCATGAACTGACGCACCTTGTACACGGCGACTTAATCTATAATTTGATTTCGGCATTTTTCCTTGCCGCATTTTGGTGGAACCCGGTGATTTGGCTTGCATTCCGCAGATTCAGACGCGACATGGAAGTTTACTGCGACTATGATGCGGTGAGAAAGACGGGAGACAAGAAGGGCTATGCTGAGACTTTGGTGAGAGCGGCGGCAGGAACGGAGCGATTCATCCTCGGCACGACATCTTTTATCGGCGGAGAGAAGGAAGTGAGCGCAAGAGTAAAGGCACTGGCAGCTTTCAAGAAACCGAAGACATGGATTGCAATCCTTGCGGTTTTGGCACTGACAGCGGCTTGCGTTTCGCTGATTACAAACCCAAGGACGGATGCGGGACTGTGCCAAAAATATTTTTCGAGCCTCAAGGCAGACGACGTGGTATATATGTACCTGTATCAAAAGGAAACGGAAATCATCGGAATCGGGGAGAAAGAAGAAATACAGAAGCTTTTGGAACTTTTCGGGACTTTGAAGAAAGAAGATTTTGCGGAGACTGCAGACAGCGCTAACGGCGAATATACAGATACATTGGTACTGCGGCTCAAAAATGGAGAAAAACTCGAGCTTCGCGGCGATATGGGTGAGGGCAGCGGTCTTTACTACATCGCAAAGTATACCGAAGAATCTTACGAAGAAAACGGAATCAACGGGCACTGGCTTACCTGCCCGCAGATAGGCAGCCTATTGCAGGAATATTATCAAACAAATCTGCATATGGACTTGGGCGCAAGCGGGGGACTTATGGAGGAGGTTTATCTTCACATTAGAAACACAGGCAGGAGTGAGTACAATGAAACCTTGCGGTATGATGATAAGTATCGTGTGGAGCGATATACGGGAAATACGGAGATTTCAAGCGGGGACGGTTCTGTCCGGATTCTTTATGAAGATGACGCATCAAACTGGGAGATGCTGGAGCCTATTGACTCGCCGGGCAAGGAGGATGAGCAGAACCAATATGAGCTGAAAGCGGGTGAGTCGACGGGACAATATATTTCACTCCGCAGAGACTATGGAATGCTTCCGACGGGAATCTATCGAATTACAAAAACTTTTACGCAGGAACTGGCATCGGGAGAAATTACAAAGGAATGCAGCACGATATTTCAGGGAGAATCGTATGCTTTAAGCAAGGAAGAATGGACGGAACTGCTTGCTGCGCCGGACGGCGAACTGTCAGGTGAAGTTGTCTCGAACCTTGGTACAAAATTCCATGGATACTGTCCGTATGGCGGATTCGGTGGATTAAATTACAACACGAACACGATGTATTGCTTCCTTTCGAGCAAATACAGCAGCCCGGAAAAGCTGGATTTTAAAAAGTTCCTTCAGTACTATCCGCAGTTCGACGCCTTTCTTGAGTGGACGCCGGAACTCAAGAAAAAGTTTGAGGCTTCCGAGTTTTGGCGGGAATATCGGGAGCAGGGAATTACCATTGACACCTCACCTGCACCTGTACGGCTGTATAAGCCTGAGATTATCAATGAAGGGCTTGAGTATTACACCGGTATCGGTCTGGATGAAATAAAGGCAAACAATACGCAGGAATATTGGGACAGCATTTATGTAAAAGAAATTGAGCGATTCGTAAACTTTACAAGTGATGCCGGAGGATGGACGTTTGAACCGGAAAGGGGAACAAAGAAAGACGGCATAGTGAAATTATATGGTGCTCCTCGCAAAGACGGAAGCAGGAATGTACTGACCCTTAAAGAAAAAGATGGACGATATTTAATTCAATCGTTTGTGAAAGAATAATAAGGCACACAAAAGCCGCTCCCACGCGAGGGAAGCGGCTTTTGCCAATTAAGAATGCGATTTATCCGTTAAACCGGCCGTCATAGGTAGGCATGCCCGCAATATATTCATCGGCGATGGCAGGAACATAGTAGGCTGCATAGCTCTTGAGCCCGTTATCGGTGTCCGGCGCATATTCATCGGAAAGCAGAACATAGAAACGGTAATACGGCAGGAGCAACTCTTCCGAAGAACTGCTGCGGTAGATCAGTTCGACTTTGCCTATGAATTCCTCACCCGGAAATTCTGCGGGAGCGCTGGTCTGATATTGCCCCGACATCAGCCGCTCCGTTGCTTCCTCGGCGGTGATAATCGGATAATCTCCGATTTTTTCCGCGGCAGCCAGTGCATCATAAAGATAGATGGCATAAAGCTTTCCTGTTTCGCTTGGCGAAAAGCGTGCGTAGCGGAGGTTGTAATTGAGGATATCCTGCGTTTCATCACCTGCCGCATCATAAACCATATAGCGGCGGTCAAAATTCCCGTAGATGTCATAGTCGCCATAGGATAGCAGCTTCGGCTCCGTGAAATTCAGAAGATCCGCATAGCGCTCACTCAGGTAGGCGAGAACTTCTTCCGCGTCGGCATCGGTTTTGCCGCTGTAAGTGAAAGTATATTCTTCAGGAAGCGCAAGCCCGTCATCCGGAAGCAGGTAAACGATATTTCCGTTTGCACTGACCCGCAGCTCTCCATTGTCGGTCTTGGCATGAATCTCGGTCGGAGCAGTGGAAGAAGCATCCGAAGTATAGTCCTCTTCGGTAAGCACCGTCGTTGAAAGTATTTCCAGTTTCAGCGCAGATGCCGCAGAGTCAAGGCGTTCTCTCATTTCCGCCTCGTTAAGCCCGAGAGGAATGCCTGCATGGGTTGCGTCATAGAAACCGTTTTTGTATACGGGAAGTGCTGTGATTTGGCTGCTTTCAGACCAAGGATTTTCATTCTTCAGCTCCGATATATCGTGATAAAAATACCCCTCGAATCCCATTCCGCCGACCGCAAGCTCAGGTATCGTGATTGGCGGAAGCCCCGATAGGTCGGTCTGTGAAGGCTCATTTTGCTGCCCGATTGCGATGAATCCTGCGATTGCAAGGCAGAGGCAGGCTGCGGCGGCTCCGCACTTTATCCAAATGCTTTTTTTCTTCTTCGGCATGATGTCGGCCGCTTCCACATAGGCAGGCTCAATCAGCTCCATCTTATCTAAAAAATCTTGTCCTCTCATATAGTGTAACCCCCTTTTTCAAGATGTTCCCGAAGTTTTTTTCGACAGCGGAAGAGCGTGGTTTTCACACTGCTTTCAGATAGACCGAATCGTCTGGAAATGTCGGCAACGGAGTCCAGATACCAGTAGCGGCGAATGAAGATATTTCGCTTTTTATCGCTTAAGGTACCGAGAAACGCATTGAGCATCTCCTGAAAGGCAATGTCGTCAATGCGGCACTGCGCGTCATCGGGAGCGGGAATGCACTGCTCAAGCTCCGTGCTGAGCTCACACAGAAACGCGCTGCGTTTCAGCCTGCTGCGGCTGCGGCAGAAGTTTAAGGAAAGGTGGCGGGCAATCCGCGCAAGAAACGCAAACAAATAAGTTCTCGGCTCGTGCGGAGGAATTGAGTTCCACGCTTCCATATAAGTATCGTTTTCGCATTCCTCGGCGGTCTGCATATCTCTGACGATGCCGTAAGACAAGGCACGCAGGCGGTTTCCGTATTTCTCACTGCTTTCTTTTACTGCCGTTTCGTCCCGCAGTAAAAATAAGTCAACAATTCTGCTGTCGTCCAAGGGGAATCATCTCCTCTCATTTTGTATTGAAGGCCTTCACCCTGATAAGCACCGTTTCGGGCGGGCAGGTTACACTTTTTTGAAAGTATTATAGCAAAATTTTGCCGAGACGGCAAACGGGCGAAAAAAACAGGCACCCGTTTTTCACGAATGCCTGCCATAGCGATTAAAGTGTCACATACGCTACCAAAGCGATTTTTTCCTTGTGACCTTTGTTGATTTTTTCCTCAGCTTCCGTAATTGCGCTGAGATCCACGCCCTCGAGCGTCGCAAGTGTTGGTTTCATTTTATCACCTCCTTGCTATCATCTGCATTTTTTAGTAAAATACAATAGGAAAAAAGGAGAAAGCTATGAAATATTTTCTTTATTATTTAATTGCAATCAATCTTATTACACTTTTGGCATTCGGAATCGATAAACGAAAGGCGGAAAAAGGCGCGTGGCGAACGAAAGAATCAACGCTTCTGGGACTTGCGGCAATCGGAGGCTCCGTGGGCGCGCTGCTCGGAATGAACGCTTTCAGGCATAAAACAAAGCATAAAAAATTCACCATCGGCGTGCCTGCAATTCTCATCCTGCAGGCAGCACTGATGGTGTGGTGGTTCTTTTTTAAGTAACGGTATCAGGCATTCCGCGGATTGTCACGCATGAAGCGGACAAGCAGTGCCTGCGTAAGCTCGTTGACGGCGAGCGGGTTGGTAAGCTGCGCTTTCATGCCGCGTGCGGCAAGCTCGACGAGAAAACTGCCGTCAGCTCTGAAAGTACAGTTATAGGGTCTTTCAGGTGTGCTGTAGGAGTAAAAAGAAAGCACTTCGCTTCCGCAATAGTGTCCCTGTATCGTCAGAGCGTTTGCAGCGACTTTCATGCTTTCAATATGAAGGTTCGGCCACCCGCAGATGCCTTTTACCGGAAAGCCCATCTTGTTCATCGCCGCATGAATATCAGTCTGCAAAATAATCGGAAAAATTTTATAAAGCTGAAGAAGATCGTCATGGTTGTGAAGCAGGATTTTTTCACGCAGAGCGGCTTTCTTTTTTTCATCGCGGCAATTTTCAAAGTCCTGATAGAGCAAAACGCTCTCGCCGCCGGAAATCTCGTCCTCACGGTCAGGCGAAAGCCCCATATAGCGTTCGACTGTTTTTTGCCTGAGATTTCCGAGAACCTCGCGCAGACCGCTGTAGTGGCGCAGGAACAGAAGCAGATCCAGATTGAACGGCTCGCTGCGATAGTCGGAAAAGCCGAGCCTTGCGGCGCGCTCACGGACATACGGAATATCGAAGCGTTTTCCGTTAAAGGTGAGAATGCAGTCAAACTGCGAAAGCTCCTCTTCAAGTTCCGCAAGCAGGAAGCGTTCTTCCTCCGGCTTTGAGTTTTCCGCAAACAGCTGGCGAACCTGACAGGTACCGTCCGCTTCCACTGCCATAATTCCGGCAAGAATCATCGGATTCTGTTTCGGGTACAGACCGAGCGTTTCAATATCGAAAACGCCCAGACGCATATCGCTGAGATAGCGGCGTAAAATTTTCGAATCAAAATATTCGGCTTTGTGGGTGTAGTCATAGATGTTCATAATAATATCCTTTCCGTAAAATCGGCGCAGCTTCTCTTTAAAACAAAATAGACTGCAGGGGAGCAGTCTACTTTGTTCAAAAGGGGTATTTTGGATTTGAGATTATGAGGTTATCAGGGGGGATAACCACGCTTTTATTATAGATAAAAAAATGAAAAAATGCAAGTGTTTCTGTGAAAAAAATGTGAAAAAACTTATTTTTTTGCGAAAAAAGGCGGAAGTTGACGAAAAGTTTTTGAATCTTCGGGAAATGGATGGTGTATAATCAGCTCAGACGGTCCGAAAGGGCAGTGTGTATTACATCAATAAAAGAAATTTCACAGGAGGATAAGCAATGGAAATTTTAAAAGTATCAGCTAAATCAAATCCGAACTCGGTAGCAGGCGCACTCGCAGGTGTTTTGAGAGAAAGAGGGGACGCGGAAATACAGGCAATCGGAGCAGGAGCGCTGAATCAGGCGATTAAATCCGTAGCGATTGCAAGAGGCTTCGTGGCTCCGGGCGGAATCGACCTCGTATGCGTTCCGGCATTTACCGACATCGAGATTGAAGGAGAAGAAAGAACCGCAATAAAACTCATTGTAGAGCCAAGGTAGGGGAACCAGAAACCGGAGAAAATCACAGAGCCCGCCGATAAAATCCCCCCTTTTTTGAAAATCGGAGTCTGCTGCAAAGCCGGGCTCTTTTCTTTTGCGTAAAAATATGCTATGATTAGCCGAAAGAAAAAAAGGAGGCGGACAGAATGACTTTTGAAGAGAAAACGCTGAAGAGCGAAAGAATATATGAGGGACACATCATCAACCTCAGACGCGACGAGGTAACGGTACAGAACGGAACCTCGATGAGGGAAATCGTAGAGCATAACGGCGGCGCAGTGCTTGCGGCGGTGACCGACGAGGGAAAGCTTGTCATGGTGCGCCAATATCGAAAGGCTGCGAAAAGAGTGATGCTTGAAGTTCCTGCGGGAAAGATTGACCCGGGCGAGTCGGCGGAAACCACCGCGAAGAGAGAGTTAAAAGAAGAAACCGGGTATACGCCGAAACATGTGCGTTTTCTCATGCAGTTTTTCCCGTCGGTGGGCTATTCGGAGGAAATCTTGTATCTGTATCTCTGCACGGGACTTGCGGCAGGCGAAACCCACTTCGACGAAAATGAAGCGCTGGACATTGAAGAATATGAAATCGACGAGCTTTACGAGATGGTTATGGCAGGAAAAATCGAGGATGCAAAGACAATTATTGCGATTTTAACGGTCAAAAAACTGATGGAAGAAGGAAAGCTTGCATAGCGCAGGAGACGGCAATCAGCGCTGCGCCGAAAAGATAGGCGAGCGTGTAAAGCTTTACATCATATTGCAGGGCTTTCATGGTGCTGCGAGCCGAAGATGAATGGTGACCGCGCGAAATACGGGAAGCATAGATGGACAAAAACTCTTTGCCGACATGGAAAGAGAGCATGCCGAGCGCGCAGAAAACAGGGAGCTGAATCAGATTCTGCGGCATTAAAAGAATCAAAATGTAGATAATTCCTTTTATTCCGAAAGTTTCCAGTGTCATTACGGCGGAGAAGCCGATGAAAACTCCCTGAAGGGTGATATATATCGGAATCAGCGGAAGCGGAAGCAGCAGATAAGCGGATAGATAAGCCGCGAAAACCGCTGCAAGCAGGGGCAGAAATATTTGTAAAAAAGAGCCGCTTTCGGAAGCGGATACATCGGTTTCACCTCCGAAAAACGCATTTAATACGGACACAATTCCCGATTTGGATTCGTCTCCGAGACCGACCGCAAAAAAAGACCCGGCGCAGATTCCCACACCTGCAAAAAACAAAAATATTAAAAAAATCTTATAATTTATTCTCATATCGCAAACCTCTGAAACAATATATGACGCGTACAGGCTTTCAGCCGAAAAAAAGGTTGACATAATACGACAAAAAAACATTTTTTGCATGTCAAGCGAATTTGAAAATGTCCCAAATTTTTTGAAAGATTAGCACCGGCAATCCGGTGCTTTTTGCTTGTTTGT
>CAKQGQ010000035.1 GCA_934233735.1 uncultured Clostridia bacterium
TACACGAGTTCTTAACTTTTTGCTATTGGGACAAAATCAGATTCGTTATACTAAGACATTATCACATTTGATTCATACTAATACGACAAAAAAACATTTTTTGCATTGAAATTTTGCGTAAGAAGTATTATACTTTATGTGCTCGCTTATCGGGCAGGGAGATGCAAAGAGATGGATTATCAGGATTACGGCGGCTATCTTTCGGTAGAACGGAAAATGTCGGAAAATACGAAAAATGCATATATGAGAGATTTGCGAAGTTTTGAGACATTTGTGAAGGAAAGAGGGCTTGCCGGCCCGCAGGAAGCCGCGAATACCGAGATTTTAGCTTATCTCATGGAGCTTCGGGCCGAAAACAAGTCGAAAGCGACCTTAAATCGCAAACTGGCGTCTCTGAGGGTGTACTACAGCTACTTGCAGAGAAAAGGGCTGATAGGAGAAAACCCTGCCGACGGTATCAAATCGCCGAAGGCGGACAAGAAAGAAATTGAATATATCAGCATTGAAGAAGTGGATAAGCTGATGGAGCTTCCGGATGCATCGCTGAAGGGCATGAGGGACAGAGCCATTCTGGAACTGCTCTATGCGACGGGAATCCGGGCAAGCGAACTGATTGAGATGAAGACGGAGGATGTCAACCTTCGGATGGGCTTTGTCAAGTGCGCGCCGATTCACGGAAAGGCGCGAATCATCCCGATGGGAAGAATCTGCCGCAAAGCGATGGAGGACTATATTCTCGATGCCCGTGATAAGATTCTGAAGGGAAAGGAAGAAGCCGTTCTGTTTACGAACTATGCGGGAAATCCGATTACGCGGCAGGGACTTTGGAAAATTCTCAAGGAATATGGACAGGCAGCCGAGCTTTCGGTTGGTCTGACTCCGCAGGTTCTTCGGAATTCTTTCGCGGTACATATGCTTCGCAACGGCGCAGATGTAAAATCCCTGCAGGAACTCATGGGACATGAGGATATTTCGGCAACGCAGGCGTATCTGGCGGTTGTCAAAAATCGAATCAAGGATGTTTACGACAGGACGCATCCAAGAGCATAGTGCGCAGCAGGCTCATTTTATTCGTATGAACGGGTGAAAGCCGTAAAAAGCAGAAATCCTGTATCATAAAATATTTTAACAAAGCGTTGCACCCGCAGGAGGCGGGGCAACAGCGGAAAAGGAGTTTTTAATGGAAAGAAATGTTAGCACGCGGACACAAAAGATGGTACAACTGGCCATACTTGTAGCAATTATGCTGATTTTCGCGTACACGCCGCTCGGATACCTGAAATCAGGACCGATTGAAATCACTTTTATGGTGCTTCCGGTAGCAATCGGGGCAATCATCCTCGGACCGTCGGCAGGAGCGATCCTCGGCGGAATTTTCGGAGTGACGAGCTTTATTCAGTGCTTTGGCGCATCATCATTCGGGGTGCTGCTTTTGAGCCTGAATCCAATCGGAACCTTTATTACCTGCATGGTGCCGAGAATATTATGCGGCTGGCTTTCGGGTCTGCTGTTCAGAGCAATGCAAAAAACGGGAAAAATGAAGACTGCACCATACTTCGCAGCTTCCCTTGCAACGGCACTTCTGAACACATTTTTCTTCATAAGCTGCATTATCATTTTCTTCTGGAGCAATGATACCTTCATTTCGGCAATGTCGGTGTCACTTCCGACGAATTCAATCTGGCTGTTCTTTGTTGCTTTTGTCGGCGTCAACGGTGCTGTAGAAGCAGCAGTAAACTTTATCGCTGCAGGCACAATCACCAAGGTGCTTTCAAAAGCGATTCATAAATAATGAAATTATGGGGCTGTAATGGCCCCTTTCTGTTAGGAGTTTAAAATGATTTTAGCAATTGACATCGGAAATACGAATATTGTGCTTGGATGCATGGACGGAAAGAAGCGGTACTTTACCGAAAGACTGTCCACCAACAAAACCAAGATGGAGATGGAGTATGCCATCGATATTAAGATGATTATGGATATTAACGGCGTTTCTCCCGAAGACATTGAGGGCGCGATTATCAGCTCTGTCGTGCCGCCTCTGACGAAGATTATTCAGGAAGCTCTATACAAAATAATCAAAAAAGAGGCGCTTGTCGTAGGTCCGGGAATTAAAAACGGAATGAACATCCTGATGGATCATCCGGCGCAGATCGGGCGCGACCTGATTGCGGTTGCAGTCGGCGGAATTGCGGAGTACAAGCTGCCGCTTGCAATCTTTGATTTAGGAACCGCAACGACGCTCTGTGTAGTGGATGAAAAGAAAAATTATATCGGCGGCATGATTATGCCCGGAATCAAAACCTCTTTGAACGCTTTGGCAGAAAACGCATCACAGCTCAAAGAAATTGATTTGGAGCCGCCACGCCGCGTCATCGGCAAAAATACGACGGAATGCATGCGCAGCGGGATGATTTATTCCAACGCGGCTGCCATTGACGGCATTATCGACCGCGTGGAGGAAGAGCTCGGACAGACGGTGACGGTCGTTGCCACAGGCGGGCTGGCAGATTTAATCGTGCCGTTCTGCAGACGCAAAGTGCTGCTGGATAAGGACCTGCTCCTAAAAGGGCTGTGGGTTATTTACAACAAGAATAAGTAGGAAAATCGGGGGAGCATGTCGGGCGATGTGCTCCTTTTAAATAAAGAAAATTCAGCAAATATTTGATAAATTCAAAAATCTGCCGAAAAAATGTTGAGAATTTTAAAAATCTGCCGATTAAAATTATATGGCTTAAAAAATTTTTAAATTTCTTGTCCCCAATTCACTACTTCGGTGGTTATTATGGTTAGAAGAAAAATAAAATTTAAAATTTTTGTTGCACTTTGAGAGTTTTGCCGTCTTTATTTATAGAAGGATAAAACAGAGAGGGAATGCAAGATGAAATATTGTCCAATATGCAAAAGAGGGAGAATTTGTAAGTAATGAAAAAGTTTTTTATTGGTCTGCTGGGTGCATTTGGGGGATATGCGCTCTACTATTATGTTGTGATGGAAGCTGTAACCGTGTTTTTTTACAGTTCTCAGCATCAGACGATGTATCTTATTCTCTGCCTCATTAATCTTTGTGCAAGCGTTTGTTTCGGTGCGGCAGCGGCGATCGGCATATGGATGCATCAATTGAGTCCGCTTTTGCTAAAGCTGCTGTATGCTTGTTATTTTCTTATATTGGGTTTTGCGCTGTTTTACCGAACCCCTTTGGAGCAGGTATTTATTTGGAATCCGTTCGAATCCATGCGTGAACTTGCTGCACCGGAGATGATGATAGAAAGCCTTCTGAATCTTGCGATTTTCGTTCCGGTGGGCTTACTTTTGAGAAAATGGAAGTTTAGCAAAGTGCTTATATTCTCTGTATTCCTTTCGGTTTCGATAGAACTGTATCAGGGATTTAGCAGGCGCGGGTATTGTGATACCTTTGACATGATATTGTATTTGGTGGGAATATCGATTGGCTATTGGATTGGACGAAAAGGAGGCGAAAAATGAGACGAAGATATTTTGCAATGGGGTTGGCGATTTTGGTGATACTTTTCGTTCCGCTATTTATTTTCACAGGGCAGAATGCAGGAGGCAAGCTTGCGGAAGCGTCGATGGAGGCACCATACCAATATCCGATAACGCCTGCAGATGAAGCGTGGGCGGATTTCAAAGCGAGTCAGGAAACATTCAATGCTTTATTTTCTGAAAAAGCGCAGGTAAGAAAGGAACAAAGCAGCATTTATTCGGGCGCAGGCGGTGCTTATGCCGCTTTCGCAGGGTAGCAACACTTGTACTAACTAAAAGGGGGTCTATATGCGTGCACATAAAAAAATAATTAGTGTTATATTTTTAGTTGCGGTATTGCTGTTTATCGTCCTTATTACGCGATCCTCTAATTCGTATTTAAACACATTGGAGAAAAATTGGGATATTGTAATTCCTCAAAAAAGTGAGATTTTATATGAAACGGAAGAGAAAGCCAACATCTTTGGCGATGGCTGCCGATATCATATTTTGGAATGCAATATAAAAAATGTTTCTACTGATAGAAGCTTTAAACCATATGCGGAAATTTCCTCGGAAAACGCAAGTGAAATTACAGGTATACTGGATTCTCTGGGGGTTCCTAACGAGAAAAGACCAAAATCTATTGACTTGTATTACAATGCAGTATCCGGAAAAGGTACTGCATCGGACAAATTGTATTTACTGGCAGATTCCGATAATCATATTTTATATGTAATCGAATCATTTTATTGATTTTCGGAGACGTTTAATAATATATCACAAATATTATTCTCGCTTTCACAAGAATAATATGCTATAATAATATTAGGTCTTATCCGACCGGGCCATACGCGGGCAGATAACGCGCAAGGATAACAGCGGTGAATTCCGCATTGTACCTCGCGCGTTTTTTTATTTGGAACAGGCGCGTGAGTACATCGTTAAATTTTATGTTATTAAGAAAGCGAGGTACATCATGAACCAAAAAGAAATCGTATTGTTTGAAACAGAAGACAATGAAATTAAGCTCGAAGTTCCGGTAAACGAAGAGACGGTATGGCTTAATCGCCAGCAGATGGCAGAACTCTTTGACAGAGATGTCAAGACAATCGGCAAGCATATAAACAATGCGCTGAGAGAAGAATTGGATGAGTCAACTGTCGCAAATTTTGCGACAGTTCAAATGGAAGGCAACCGGAAGGTTGAACGAAATATTGAATTCTATAATCTTGATGTCATCATCTCTGTCGGCTACCGCGTAAAATCAAAACGCGGAGTCGAGTTCCGCAGGTGGGCAAATTCAGTGCTTAAACAGTACATATTAAAAGGTTATGCCGTAAATGACAGGCGTGTTGCTCAGCTCGGCGAAGTCATCAGGATTATGAAGCGCACGGAGAATACGCTCGACAGCAAACAGGTTTTGGCGGTAATTGAGAAGTACAGCGAAGCCCTCGAACTTCTGGACTCCTATGACCATCAGAATATGACTCGGCCTAAGGGCAGCGACGCGACCTATGTGCTTACCTATGAGGAGTGCATGAAGGTTATTTCCAATATGCGATTCGGCGATGAGTCTGATTTATTCGGGCGGGAAAAGGATGATTCTTTCTGCGGGAGCATCGGTAATATTTATCAGTCTTTTGACGGCAAAGAACTTTATCCGAGCCTTGAAGAAAAAGCAGCGCACCTTCTGTATTTCGTAACGAAGAATCACAGCTTCCTTGACGGGAACAAAAGAATTGCGGCAACCATGTTTCTGTATTTTCTCGACCGGAACGGCGTGCTGTTCGCAGAAGGCGAGAAACTGATAGATGATCACACTCTGGTTGCGCTGACAATTATGATTGCCGAATCAAAGCCGGAAGAAAAGGAAATGATGATTACTGTGATTATGAATTGCTTGTCGTAGAAGGAAGCGATATTGAATTTTTAATACCTCGGAGCAGTATTTTCTGAAAAAATTTAAAAAATGTATGTCCAAACTTCACCCCTTCGGTTGTTATTATGGATAGAAGGAAAGCGAGAAAAAGGGTGCTGCCATTTTATCTACAACTGCTGGAAACAGAAGGCGAAAAACAGAAATTTGAAAGACTTTACGAAAGATATCGCAGGCTGATGCACTGGATTGCGGTACGGATTTTGCAAGATGAACATCTGGCGGAAGATGCCGTGCATGAGGCTTTTCTGCGGATTCTTCAAAATTTTGATGGCATTGATGAAATCTTATCGTCCGAAACGAGAAATTTCGTTGCAATTGTCGTCAGGAACACTTCGCTGAATCTGAAAAAGAAGCAGAAACGGGAGGATGAAAAGCTTGTGAAAGATGTTTTTTCGGAAGAAGAGCGGCAGGGACAGGGGGATCGGCTGCAAACGGTAATTGAGAATCTTTCTTACGGCTTTGACGAAACGGCAGATGCGGTTTGCAGGCAGGAAATCATTGACGCGGTTTTATCCATGCCGGATACGCTGAAAGAAATTTTAATGATGTATGGGTATGTCGGCTATAACATTCATGAAATTGCAGATTACCTGAATATCACCGAAGATGCTGCATATAAGCGGCTGCGAAGGGCGCGGAATGCCCTTGCAAAGAGAATCGAGGGGAAAGAGAAAATGCACGAACCGGAACGCTGGATATCACTTTTGATACAGAAAAAAGCAGTTCTGTCAACGAAGCGTTTGAGAGGAAAGAACCTGCTCTGCCGGATAATTTTGCGGTCACGTCGACGAATTCTTATCCGTCAAGGTTTGAAGCTGTGTATGAAAATCATGCAGGGCAGGGCATTGATTATGTGCAGGACAAGAACCTTAAAACCATGGGATTGAGTATCGACAGCGATGACGAAAGCTTCACGCAGATTGAAGTAAACGGGCACAAGGGATATGCCGTCACAGAGGGATCTGCGCCGTATCTGATATGGAGTGACGGCGAATATTTGTATTATCTTTCCGGAAATGTTTCATATGATGTGATTGAAAAAATGGCAGATAGCATCGGATAATTCGCAAAAAAAGAGGAAGCCATCGAAAATGATACCCCCCTCCGGCATCCGGAGACTCCATTTAGGGGAATGGAGCCCCTGAAACGCAGGAAGTGTAAATCGCTATTCGGCTGCAAGCCTTTTAATTGCGGTCTTATATATTTCTTTAGCAAGAATCAGATCGGACATATAGATATATTCATTTGCCTGATGCTCGGTCAATTCTCTGCCCGGCAGCATTGGACCGAAGGCAACAATTCCATTCATTGCCCTTGCGTAAGTTCCGCCACCGATGACTGTTGGTTCACTCATATCTCCGGTTTGATCGCGATAAGCAGAGAGAAGAGTTTGAATAACAGTATCGTTTTTATCCATATAAACATGTGGTTTGTCAGTGATAACCTCTACCTTGATATCACTGAAACCATTTACTGCGAGATGATTGTCAATAGCATTTACGATATCCTTTAGATTAAATGTTACAGGATAACGCAAGTCTATAGAAAGAACAATATCGTCACCAACCGTTTCGATTTTGCCAATATTGTAGCTTGCTGATCCGCTGGCTTCATCAGAGACATGTCCGCCAAGGCTTTCCCCATTGTATTCAAGCTTGATGAACTTGCGGAAA
Source organism: uncultured Clostridia bacterium (assembly GCA_934233735.1). GTDB lineage: Bacteria > Bacillota > Clostridia > Peptostreptococcales > Anaerovoracaceae > CAG-238. The sequence goes on from CAKQGQ010000035.1 coordinate 7,099, forward strand.
AACTCAATGAGCCTGCAATCTGAAGCATCATTGCTCAATTCACTCATCAGTTTTGAAATAGCATTTTCTCCATCTTCAGGAGTGCTTCCATGGGCAGCTTTTCCTCTTACAGAAAGAGTCTTGGTCTCTCCGTTAACAGAGTATGTAGCAGTGCAGCTGTCAGGAACCATGTTGATCGCTGTTCCTCCGGAGATAGTATCAAAGCAGGTATCAGATTTCTTAAAAGCAATTTTCAAGTGAGCAATTCCTTTTTCGCCGTAGATTGCAGGGAAATCAGCATCAGGTGTAAAGCCAAAGTCAACCGCCTCTTCGTTCTTTTTATAGTACTCCATGTCTTCCCACTCACCGGTCTCTTCTGCCTGTCCGAAAATGATACGGACTCTCTTATTAAACGTAACGCCTTCTTCAAGAAGCTCTTTCATAGCATGGATTACAGCTATTGCAGGACCCTTATCGTCTGTCACGCCACGACCGTAAATCTTACCATCCCTGACTTCAAGAGAAAAGGGATTGGAATCCCATCCGTCACCGGCAGGAACCACATCCAGGTGAACCAGAATACCCATTAGTGTTTCGCCGCTTCCCACTTCTGCGTATCCAATCATATTTTCACAGTTTTCAGTTTCAAAACCGTAATTCTTACATATTTCCAGAGCTTTCTTTAAGGCCATGTGCACACCCTCTCCAAAAGGATAAGCACCGGAGAAATCCTTTTCACATACACTGTTTATATTAATCAGTGAACGTAAATCTTCGATCATTTTTTCCATTTTATCACTTCCTTGTAAGAAATTTTAAAACAAAAGGTCGATTATACAACCGACCCTTGTATATCTTTCATTATTTTTCAAATGGCTTATATTCCACATCAAGTCCAAAGTGCTTAGGACCGAAGCATTCCAAACCTTCCGGGGTAGTCCAGATTTCAGGAGAAGGAAGTGCAATTACGGTCATCTTGTCACCAACTTTATAATTAGGTGTAGTCATTGGATTTCCTTCTTCATTAATCATACAGATTAAATCCGGTACAATTACGTCAACTTCTCCGTTGCGATATGAAATGATGTTTTCATTCTTTAACCGGATATGATAGGCTTCGTCTGCGTAATCTTCTTCGCCCTTCAGGAAAATTTCGCCAAAGTTAAAGCCGTCTCTTGTTTCACAAGTGTAGTCTGAAATGTGGCCTCTGAATAATACTTTACCTTCCTTATCATCACAGATGGCAGAAGCGACATCTCCACCGGCTTCTTTCGTTTCTCTCAAAACTTTACCAATTTCCTGAGCGTAAGTAATCATTCCGGGAATCAGAGAGTTCTTGATAACCTTGCCAACGTTCGCATGATCGGCTACGCCTACAAGATTGTCACTTACAACGGCAATCGCTCTGACAATATCTTCAGCCCTGAGGTCATCCGCTACATTTTGAATTACAATCTTTTCACCAAACTTTGTAGCAACGCCCATAGGGAAAATAGGAACATTCTTTACGTAATATGTAGAATGCTGCAGTTCAGGAACCGAACGTCCGGCCGGGTCAGCATCGATAAGAGGAAGATCCATTAACAATGCAACGTGAAGAGCTTCGGCAGTATTTTCTCCACCTAATTCAGTTGAACCAATTGCATACATTTTCTTACCTAAAGATTCTTCCAGAGCCTGTACAGCTAAAACTGCAGGAGCAGTTTCGCTATGCTTCAGATGACCAAGTCTAGGATCAGGCTTCGCTGACGGTGCACCGCAGCCATAAGGAGTAACAACGTACTCATCGTCCGGAAGTTCATCTAAAGTGATTAATTTCAGAGTTTTTCCCTTTTCAAAATGTTCCTCTAAAAGCTCCAGACCATCAGCTAATGGACCGCCGCCACCGGTGCCGAGCACAGCACATCCATACAACACATCAATCATGTCCTGTTTGTTCAATTCTCTCATTTTTCTCTCTCCTCTTCTTCTTATGATAATTTATGCGACATTTTCGGCATTGTCTCTTGATGCAGATGGGATAAAGCGTTCTGCAATAAGATAAATAACAAAACCTACAATGATGCCAACAAATTCAATTTTAACCACTGTGTAAGAAATAATTGCGCCTAAAGCCCAGGCAATTACGCCGGCCCAGTTTACGCCGTCCTGCGGTCTGAAGTTTTTAGCCTTGCCTCTTCCTACAACCCAGTAGTCAGCAAGGATTACTCCGCCAACAGGGCAGACAACATAGGACAATAAGCTCAGAACACCTTCAACGTGACCTAAAATACCCAGATCACATAATACGATTCCGATAATTCCCGAAATCAAGGTAGCTTCTCGTCTTCTGTTATCGTTAAGTTTAAGTGCCATAACAATATTCAGACCTGCACTGTATGCATTTGTTGAGTTGGTTGTCCATGTAGAAATAACAAGCGCAACAATGCCCAGGAACGGAAGACCTACTTCAATTAAAACCATGCTGATATCGTATTGCCCGGACAATTTTGTAAGGACGATTCCCATGATCAAGGTGATTACTCCCATTGGAAATACACCATAGAAAACTGATTTCACAGTATCCTTTCTGCTTTTCTGAAATCTTGTGTAGTCAGCAGCGGTAATTGTACCTACAGCAGTAAAGTTAAAGGATAATGCTACACCTGACATGAAGCTCATCGACTGTACAGTGCCTTCATCATTCAGGTTTCCTGTTCCGTAGATTTTAAATGCCAGGAATGTTCCGTAACACATAATAACCATTAGTAATGGAATAGAAATCTTATCAAGTTTTTCGAGAGCATGAACTCCGTATACTGCAGTCAGGAGCATGATAATTCCCCAAATTGTGTTTGAAACTACCACCGGAATATCCCATCCGGTCATAGCCAGCATAGCGTTACTGAAGGCTTCTCCACATACTCCATTCTGGATTCCAAACCAGCCAATCATGTTAACAGCAAAGATGGTACTTACGATAAATCTAGCTCCGCTTTTTCCGAAACCTGCCTGGCAGCATGTGCAGGATGCCAGTCCAAGGTCACAGCCTATCATTCCTGTTGCGACCATACCTACTACTACAATTAAGTAGCCCAAAAAACCTGAAATAATTGCCGGCCATATAGGCATTGCTTCTGCTAACAATGCGCCCAATAGGAATGCAGGAACGCATACACAGATGCCGGCCTGAACGAAGGCTAACGAAATCCAGTCTTTTCTGTCTTCAGCAGAAATCGCCTGCAGAGCCGTGACTTCTGCTTTCTTACCTTTGTTTTCGTTTGTACTCATAATGGGTACCTCCTCTCAAATTTTCTATATGATAACACATAATTCTTAAAATGATAATTATGCAGGTGACAGAATTATTTATCAATTACATTGTGCTTTTGCACAATAATCTTGATTAAAGCCGGGAGTTTTGCTATTATAAAAGAAAAGAATTAAAATAGGAGGAGTCATGAGTGTTACTGTCCAAGATTGTTTAAGACTGCCGGCATTTCATTCCGCAAGGGTGATTGCAGGAAAGAATGGGCTGGGTAGAATCGTGTCATCTGTATCTGTAGTAGAAATACCGGAAAAAACAGTTGAATCAATCAGCGTATTCAATCCTAATGAATTATTAATTACATCATTTTTTTCAATTAAAGACGACCCGGATAGACAATGTGAGGAAATGAGAAATCTATATGATGGTGGATGTGTTGCCTTAGTACTGTTTTATGTCGGAGACATCATTTCTCATGTGTCTGACGAGCTGTTACAGACAGCGGACGTCAAGGATATCCCTTTAATCCTCATTGAAGATGAAGCGGAATACAGTGTCAGATACAGTGATGTTATTAAAGATGTAATGGGAGCTGTTTTCTACGATCAAGTATCCACGGATTCTTTTACGGATACTGTGGAAAACCGGTTAAAACAGATTCCTTACAATAAAAGAAGCATGGAAACTCTTCTCAATGTAATCGCTGAAACGTACAACTGCAATCTTGTGCTTTATAACAAAAATGGCTTGTATTTTACATCAATATATAAGCCATCCTTTGGACAATTCGAACCGGAATTTTTTTTTGGATGCCTTTGCCGACGATTCATCGGATCTTTTCTACAAAAGCATATCACTGCAGGATAAGTCCTTTTATTTATACAGAAAAGAGTTCCCACACGCAGGAAATACCTGGCTCACACTCTATGCCTCCAGTAATGAAAACAGCCTTAGCAAGCATAAATTAGATGAAATATGTGCATGTACAAATTTCTTCTCTACTCTATGGGGATATACTCTCGACATGCAGAATTACAATACTGTTATCACTTTGATTCTAAAATCATCTCGCATAATAGGAGAAAAATTCCTTGCAGCAAGTGATATACCTTTTTCAGAACTCTCAACAATTCTTGTAGTTGATTCGGAAGAAGAC
>CAKQGQ010000036.1 GCA_934233735.1 uncultured Clostridia bacterium
GATATTGTCCTTCGTAATTCGAATGTAATGCATGAGAAACCTCACCTCCTCACATTCTTTGAATTACTGCACCCAGCAAGCGCTGCATCGCATCGCTTGCCTGATTTGCGATTTCCAGCACGCGGGTGTGGCTGTGCTTTACCGTCTGAATCCCGGTCGCCATATTGGTTATGCAGCTGACGGCCAACACTTCCATTCCCATGTAATTGCAGACAATCGTCTCCGGCACCGTACTCATGCCGACCGCATCGGCACCCATGCCGGCAAAGGCACGAATCTCAGCCGCCGTTTCAAAGCAAGGTCCCATGAAGCTCATGTACACGCCTTCTTTATACGAAATTCCCATTTCATCGGCGGTTTGCTTTGCAAGATCCCGCAGCCTGATACTGTACGGCTCGGTCATATCCGGAAAGCGAGGTCCGAAGCGTTCGTCGTTTGATCCAATCAACGGATTCATCCCCATCATATTGATAAAATCCGTAAGGAGCATCATAGTCCCCGGCTCGAAGCTGCGGTTGATGCCGCCGCAGGCGTTCGTCAGCATGACCTGCTCCACTCCCAGCAGTTTGAGGACATAGAACGGATAGCAGACTTCCTTCATGGAATAGCCTTCATAGAAATGAAAGCGTCCCTCCAGCGCAAAAACTTCCTTTTCTCCCAGCTTTCCCGCAAGCAAAGCACCCTTATGTCCCTCTACCGTTGACACCGGAAAGTTTGGAATGTCACGATACGGCAATTCTTCCGTCTCTGTAAAATCCGCCGTCAGATTTCCAAGCCCGGAACCAAGTACCACAGCGATTTTCGGTCTTTTTGTGATATGCTCCTGAATATATTCCGCGCTCTGCTGCGCTTTTTCATAAAGATTTTCCATACTGTAAACTCCTCTCAAATTATGTATTTCTCCGCTTCCTACAATCTCTTCTTTTACGTTTTCATTTGATCCGTATTTCCTGTTTCCCCATCTCCTGCCGCAGCCGCGTCATCTCGTTGCGGTCTTGTTCGGAGAAGTTCTGTGAAGTGAAGGCGAATTATTCTAGCGTTTCACGGACAAAATGCGCCTGTATCTGGCTTTCGGTAACCAAAACAGACTCTTGGCGGAAGAACGCACACAGGTCTTTGGCAATATCGCCTACGACAGCCTTTTCAACATCGATCAGGGTAACGACCAGACTTGTTTCTCTGGCATATTCTCCGCTTTCATAAATATATCCACCTTCCTGCACATGGAAAGAAAAAGGCACGCGATACGAAGAGCATACATTACGCAGTACTCTGACATATTTCTCGTTTTCAAAGAGCTGTGTATTCGTATTTACATCATTCAACCCGATATAGATTTTTGACTCGACCATGTATAATCCTCCTTATATTCGTACTTCAAGGATAGAATTGATTATCTGCCGGAATCCATAGTCGAGGAGCTCCTCTTCAGTCATGCCGTTTTGTATGCAGATGAATTCCCCTTTTGTCTCGGCAAGCGCAAGAAGCGAATCAAGGCTCGCTGAAAGTACATAGACAGTCAGCAAAGGATTGATGTCTTTCCGCACCTCACCGCTTTTCTGCCCGCGCAAAATAAGTGCTTCAAGAATCTCGTTTATCTCCGTCCCAAGACAAAGTATATTTTTCACGGTGTCTGAAGCTTCTGCCTGCTCGATCTTCGCCGCGCCGGAACGCTTTAAGGTCTCAAGCGAGTGTGGATATTCCTTTCTGTAACGCTTCTTCGCTGTACACACCGCACGATAGGCGCAGACAAACCCTGTGTTATCATTTGCAGCGCTTTCTATATCTGTCTTTAGTGACCTCAGCCCCTTTTCAATGATGTGATGCAGAATATCCTCCTTGCTCTCATAATATGCATAGATCGTGCGCCGACTATATTCGGACGCTTTTGAAATATCATCTATCGTTGTCTGTGCGTAGCCCTTTTCCGAAAAAAGCTTTTCTGCAGCCGTCATTATCCGCGCTCTATGCAGCGCAGCGACAGCCTCTTTTCTTGTCATTTGTCCCATGGCAAACCCCTATTCTAAAAAGTATATCGTGAGTATACCATTCAAGTTTGCCCTTGTCAATTACTTTGTAAGCACCTTCCTGCAGTACTTATGTGCACCGCAATTGGGACATACTAATTTGCGCTTTGTTATTGTGTTCCATCGCGGGCATTCCCGATAACAAGAATAATGGAACTGCCGCAATAATTGTAAGGCCTGCAGTCGCTGCTGATAATATAATTTTCTTCTTACTCTCTTGTGCTTCTCTAACTAAATTCACCATATTTTCCTCCGCTTTCTTTCGATAATCTTCCTCCTTTCCGGTTTGATTATCCTGCGATTCTGTTCCAAATCACACACACGCAGCGTAGAATATGGTGAATTTTGCGGTTTCTACACTTCGTAGAGTTCATATCTTCTTCTATCTTATATTCCCACATTTTGTTTCTTTCTTCAAGCTGTTTTTTATGTTGTGCTTTTCTTCAAAATTTTATTCTTGCGTATTGTGACTTTCTTCCATATTTTGCATGTACATACTGTCCATGTTTTTTGGTATTTTTACCGTATTGAATGGCAAACTTCGAGCAATGATGCAGGCAGGACAAAGACATGACGCACCGGTCTTTTACCCAGACCGGTTTTTTATCGCGGATCTCGATCGCCGAAACAGGACAATTCTTTGCGCATAAGGTGGTAAGAAACCACAGGTAAGAGGGGCTGTCGTCCAGCACAAGCGCATGCAGGAAGTCCCGCACGATACTTGGCAGTCCCCAAGCGTAAGTAGGCGTGATGATCCCGACAGTGCCCTTCTCCGCAGAAAAACGGTACTGCTGTTGTTTGACGCACTCGGTGATCGAAATTGTTTTTTCTCCGGCAGCTGCCGCAATGCGCTGTGCTGTATATTTACTGTTTCCGGTTGCTGAAAAACAGAAAAATTGAGCAAGTTCGACTTTTTTCTTGCCTGCTTTTTGTCTTTCTGTTATACTGGGGTCGCAGCGTTTTCCTTGCGAAATCTGCGCTGCACATAAAAAGGGGAGGATTTTATCATGAAAAAATCAATTCGTTTTTTGGACGCCAATATGCTGCGAGCCTTAGCCTGCGCGCTGATGCTCTGCGACCATATGTGGGCGACCATCGTACCGGGCAATGAGTGGATGACCTGGCTAGGCAGGTTGGCGTTTCCGATCTTTGCCTTTCAGATCGCGGAAGGCTTCTTCCATACATCCAACTTCCGCAATTACGCGGTAAGACTGCTGATCTTCGGACTGGTCTCTGAGGTTCCGTTCGATCTGGTCTACGGCTCCACCATACTCTATCCATATCACCAGAACGTCATGTTTACCCTGCTGTTTGGCCTTCTTGCCATCAAGGCGCTGGATAACGCCAAACAAAAGCATACAGCGAAAGCATGGATCATTGGCGTCCTTTCGGCCGCGCTTTGCTTCCTGGCTGCTGCTGTCACGTTTACTGACTACGGCGCGCTCGGCGTTGCGACCGTCGTTATGTTCTACCTGTGCCGCGACTTTCGCTTCTCATGGGCAGTGCAGCTGGTGTTTATGGTTCTCTTCAACTTGATCTTATTTACGGGAGAGTACATTCCGCTGACCATCGGCAGCCACACTTTCGAGCTGCAGACCCAGGGCTTCGCTGTTTTCGCGCTGATTCCGATCTGGCTCTATAACGGCAAAAAAGGCATTTCAAGCAAGGCACTGCAGTACGGCTTCTACGCCTTCTATCCGGTACACCTGCTGGTGCTCTATCTGCTGTTTACTTACACGAGGTAAGTGTTCTAAATCAAAATTCAAACATATCGTTCAATTTCACTCGTCTGGGGTGAAATTGCACTTTTTTCTTGACAAGCTCGATATTCGAGAAATCAGTTTTGCGGATTGTTTGCCGCATGCGAACCCGCTGCGAAAGGAGGCGCTTGTCATGCCGCGCGAAAAATTCAAGACTTTGACCGAGCAGATGTTCTATATCCTCCTGTGCCTGTACGAAGAGCGCTGCGGGATCGAAATTCTGGACGCGGTCAGAGAGATGACCGGAAATCGAGTCAGGATCGGCTTCGGTACCCTCTACGACCTGCTTGAGCAGTTCACAAAAGAGGGCATGATCTTTGAAACAGGGACGGAGGGGCGCCGCCGCAAGTTGGGGCAGCAATCGCCGCGCGGCAAGGCGTTTTCCTGCCGCTCATCAAAGGGCGCCTGCGTGATATCTGGGTAAATTATTTGCTGATTATACTGCTCGCGCTCGCCATCGCCCTTTCCTTCTTCCAATAGCGTAGCGGAGGGCGATCTTGCTGCATACAAGCTCGGCACGCATACTGCCCTGAACAGCTAACTCAGACGGCCGATAACCGCACACAAACGCACGGCGGAGCCCTTGCAGCAACTTGCGGGGCTCCCCCGCTTTCAATTCCACTATTTTTTCACTATTTTTCACTGTTTTTCGGCCGAGCAATCGGATGTCCATTGTATTCCTTTGTGCCACCACAATCTTTTGAAATCCTTTTGATTCGCGATTTTTTCTCCTACCTTTTGCAAAACGGAAAGAAGCGCGATATAATATGACCGGAAAACCTGTACCCGCAGGTGTTGAAAACATCGATGCGCGGTACCGTGAAGGAACGATTAAAATCAGCCGAAAGGTCGCAGAAAGGCGGCTTTTTCAAGACATGTGAGTTGGCCGCAACTAACCAGCAGGTCTGAATCTATCAGTTAGATAACGCTAACGGCAAAAGGAGTGACAGCGATGCAGAAACACAAGAATTTTTGGGTTAAAAATGCGACCGCTACGACCGCTTCATGCGAAAAGAGCGGGCTGCATACGAGGAGATGTACGACCTGCTGCGCCCCGTGGTGCGGCACAAAACGGTGCTGGAGCTCGCCTCCGGCACGGGGCTGATTGCAAGGCGCAGAGAAACTTTATTTTTTTTGTTTTTCTTCTTCCTTCGGATATTCTTCAGGTCTTTTTTGGTTTGAAACCCAATGTGCAAACACTGTTTCTACGAGTTTGTCTTTGTCTTTGTTCTTGAAGCATTCGAGAAGCTGTTTGTGATCTTTGTTTACGTGCGCAAGCCACTGGAACTTATCTACTTCTTTCTGACTGAACCACGAAGTGCGGACATATTTTTGCTGAAGGGAGAGAATCAGTTCAACAAGGTTGTTGTTTCCGCATTTGCTCAGGTATACATTGTGGAACTCCATTTGCTCGTTATGATACAGCTCATAATTCTTTCTGTTTATGGCAAGCTCCATGCCGAGGAGGATTGTCTCCATCTTTTCAAGATCATCATCTGTAATGGTATCCAGCGCAAGAACCGCAGCATAGGAATCGAGGCATGCGATGATGAAATAGTTTTCCCATACATCCTTTTTGTCCAGATGCTTTACGAAAAACCCTTTTCTGCTGGTGTTGTCGATGATCCCGTCAGCAACAAGCCTGATCAAGGCTTCTCTGATCGGCGTTCTGCTGATTCCGAAGATTTCCATGAGCTCTGTCTCTGAGAGTCTCTTTCCTGCTTCATAATTACCGATTTCAATTTCGTGAACGATATAATCATATATCTGCTCACTGGATGACTTTATTTTTAACATTTTCCATATCCCCCAAAAAGTGTAATTGAATTGTGATACTTATTTATATATCCCTCTTATTTTATATTACACAGGGAACGCAAGTCAATAAAATCAGATAAAATAAATTTAGAAAAGATATTGACACAAAGTATATTGTATTATAATATATTGTAATAAAATATACAAATCTATTGGAGGAGGAACAGATGGATACTATTTTTTTTAACGGATGTATTTACACGATGGATACATCTGAACCGACAGCAGAAGCTGTTGCGGTTAAAGACGGAATTATTATCAGAGTAGGTTCAAACGAGGAAATACTGCCTCTAAAAAGCGAAAACACCGAGCTTATCGACCTGGAAGGAAAAATGATGCTGCCGGGATTTAACGACAGCCACTGTCATCTCCTGAGCTACGGATACAGCCTGGAAAAGGTAAATCTGTACAGTGCCGAATGCATGGATGATCTGATCAGACTTGGCAGAGAATTTCTTGAAAAACATCCGGGACTTACATGGCTGCAGGGAAGAGGTTGGAATACCGATGACTGGGAAGACACAAGATATCCAAACAGATACGATCTTGACAAGATTACAACAGATATTCCGATGTTTTACACCCGTGCTTGCGCTCATGTAATTGCAGTCAACAGCAAGGCCCTTGAGGTTATGGGTGTTACAAGAGATACAAAACAGATTCCGGGCGGAACGATTGCTTTCGATGATGACGGAGAACCGCTGGGTATCTTTACGGAAACTGCCAGAGACCTGGTGTATGATGCGCTTCCTGAACTGTCCGTTGAGGATGTTAAGAGAATGCTTGTTGCAGGCGGCAAAGATGCCTTATCATACGGAATCACGACTATGCACACAGATGATTTCGAGGCACTTCCTGTCGGTGAGTATCCAAAAGTGCTCGAAGCGTACAGACAGCTTGAGGATGCGGGTGAGCTTCCTGTAAGAATTTACGCACAGTGCCTGCTTGCGCACAAGGATCTCCTGGACGAATTCCTTTCGCACGGATATACAACAAATTATGGCTCACCAATGTGCAGAATCGGAAGTCTCAAACTTCTGATCGACGGTTCGCTCGGCGCCAAAACTGCTTTTATGAGAGATCCTTATCTCAATGATCCGTCAACAAAAGGGATCGCAACCATGTCACAGGATGAGCTCAACGAACTTGTCCTGACAGCACAAAAAAAAGGTCTGATGGCTTCGCTTCACTCAATCGGAGACGGTGCTATGGAAATGTCACTGAATGCCATTGAATATGCAGAAATGAACTGTCCGAGAGCTGACATGCGGCATGCGATCGTTCACTGTCAGATCAGCACAGAAGACCTGCTGAAAAAATTCAAAAAGCTCAATGTCGTCGCACACATTCAGCCTGCGTTTATCGACACTGACATGTATGTCGTGGAAGAGAGAGTCGGTAAAGAAAAAGCAAAGACTTCTTACGCGTGGAAGACCATGCATGATCTTGGAGTTCACATGGCGTTCGGCTCAGACAGCCCTGTGATCAGCTTGAGTGTCATGGAAGGTCTCTACTGCGCGGTTACAAGAAAGGATCTTGCAGGAAATCCGGAAAACGGATGGATTCCTGAACAGGCAATATCGCTTTACGACGCAGTTTATGCCTATACCATGGGCGGTGCCTATGCATCTTATGACGACGGCCGCAAGGGAAGTATCACAAAGGGAAAATATGCAGATATGGTTATCCTTGACAAAAATATCTTTGATATTCCTGTAGAAGAAATCAAAGATACCAAGGTATTAAAAACTATTGTTGATGGTAAAATTGTTTATGAAAGGGGGTCGAACTGATGAGCAACAAAACAACAGAAACATCAAAGGCCGGATTCAAACAGGAAATAGGCTTGTTTGGCGGCGTCAGCATGCTGGGAAGCATCATGATCGGCGGCGGAATCTTCTATCTTGGCTCATATGTGCTTCAGCGTACAGATTTCAGCATGGGGCTGTCGCTTCTTTGCTGGGTGATCGGTGGTATTATCACGATGCTTGGCGGTCTTTGCTTTGCTGAGATGGGCGCTATGCTTCCGAAGGCGGGCGGAATGACCGTTTATCTGAATACTGCTTTTCATCCGCTTGTTGGCTTCTTGAACGGATTTAACAGCTGGCTCTTAAGCGGTGCAGGTTCACTGGCAGCAGGCGCACTCGCGTTTTCCGCAATATTCGGTCTGACGGGAACAACCGGAAAGCTGGTAGCTTCAGCGCTTATGATTGTGTTTACCGCGTATAACATGCTTGGCATAAAGGCCGGTTCGATGTTCCAGAATTTCACCATGGTGGCAAAACTGATACCGATTGCGATCATCATGATTTCGGCGTTCCTTATGGGCGACGTTTCTCCTGATCTGACAATCTTACCGGAAGGAACAAGCTTTGATTTTTCGAGCTTCATAAGAATGACTGCGTTTGCGACTTTAGCAACACTCTGGGCATACGAAGGCTGGATTAACCTGAATACCGTATCCGAAGAAATGAAAAATCCAAAGAGAAATCTTCCGCTTTCCCTTATCATCGCGATCGGCGGAATCACATTGCTGTATGTGCTCTTTAACTATGCGATTTACAGAGTAATCCCTGCTGACGAAGTTCGTTCACTGATTGATAGCGAAAACTTCTATCTCGGTACCGAAGTCGCTAAGAGACTGCTCGGCGGATTCGGCGGCGTTATCGTAATCATCGGCATGACAATCTCACAGCTCGGTTCCACCAACGGTATGGCTATCGCATTTCCTCGTACATACTATGCAATGGCTGCAGAAGGACATTTCTTCAAATCGTTTGCAAAACTGCATCCGAAATACCGCGTACCTACAGTTCCAATTCTGTGCCAGTGCGTGATTACAATCGTGCTGATTTGGCTGAGAGACTTGAACCAGCTGACATCGCTCGTAGTATTCAGCAATATGCTGTTTAACGTCATGGTTATTATTGCAGTACCTGTACTGAGAAAGAAAATGCCGGATGCCGAAAGACCTTACAGAGTATGGGGAGGCATGCCTACCGTATATGTAACCATTGCAATCTTCTTCCTGATGATGCTCAACACACTCTTCGAGGATCCGCTGACTTGCGTTATCGGACTTGCAGTACCTGCTGTAGGAATCCTGGTATACTTACTGTTTGACAGAAAGCTGAAAAAAGAAAGAGCACAGGCAGACAACGCAGAATAAGAAGACAGAAATAAACAAGGTGCTTTTATCGTGAGAAATATCGCTGTGCGATATTTCCATACATAACATACATAATAAGAAAGCGTAAGCTCATGAAGCGGGTGAGAAAAATCTTACCCGCTTTTTGTTATGTGCGCTCTGTCTCTGCACCCGCGGTCTGTGCGCTGTTTGAGACATTCTTACCCCATCTCCTCATTCTTTGAATTACTGCGCCCAGCCGGCGGCACATCTGGCATGCCTTCGGTTACTATGACTACGGCAAGGAGTCGGAGTCATGGATATTGCAGCTGTCATTATTCCAATCTTTCACGGACAAAATGTGCCTGTATCTGGCTTTCCGTAACCAAAACAGACTCCTGATGAAAGAAGGCGCATAAGTCTTTGGCAATATCATTTACAATGGCCTTTTCAACATCGATCAGGGTAACCACCAGACTTGTTTCTCTGGCATATTCTCCGTTTTCATAAATGTACCCTCCTTCCTGTACATTGAAAGAAAAAGGCACTCTATACGAGTAGCATACATTGCGAAGCACCCTGATATATTTCTCATTTTCGAAGAGCTGTGTGTTCGTGTTTAAATCATTCAGCCCGATATAGATTTTTGATTCGATTATGCTTGATTGCCGCTCCTGGTTTCCGTGCATCTGCACATTTTTAGCAATCATATTTTATCATGAAGCGGCATTGATTTCTATAAATGTCGTCAATAAATCAAAAAATAGTATCTCTTTCTTTTTCGACACAGCAAAAGCCCCGGAGGAGCACTACAATACACGGTTTTGCGTTGTAGAGCCTCTTCGGGGATATCTTTTATTTATTTTGTCCAGACTCTTACTCCGAAGTGGCACTGTTTGAGTAATGTTTCGGCAATCGTTTTGCCCTCCCGATCAAGAATCTGCAGCTTCGCTTTATAATAGTATTTCGTGTTTGCTTCTCCATCGGTGTTGAGATAAGCCCCGGTTGTTTTTGTAAGCCTTGCGGCATAGCCGGATTTTTTTGATTCTGATCTGTAAAATTTGTATTTTACGGTATATCCGGCTTCTTTTACTTCCTGCAGCAAGCTTTTGAGTGCAGCATCCTGCTTGACAACTGCCTTGATATTTTTCTTAGGTGTTTTGCTTGTTCTGACAGTCAGCTTCAGATTGCCGGCGGTTGTTTTGATTGCCTTATCGATTTGCGCTTTTGTCGGTGGAACCCTGGAGAAAGTGACCTCCACCTTGTCTCCGGTCTTAAGTCCTTTGACCTTATGATCGGAAACCTTGACTTCCTTTCCGTTGACCAGCACCTTCTCAATCTGCATGCCTGCGTCCGGTGTGATTAACAAGGTACTGCCATGGTCCGTAAGATCGGTCTTGCCGCCCTCGCCGGTTATGATCTCCGGCTTCTGCACCGGAACATAAGAACCGCCGGAAGACTTTTTCGTGAAAGGTATTGTTTGCGTATGGGTTGCAGTATCTGCTGTAATGGTAATCTCCTTTGAAACAGAATTGTAGCCATCTGCTGTAGCTGTAACTGTATACGTTCCCGCTTCCAAATCAACAGGGTTTGCTACTTCCTGACCATTCACTTTAATGACTACATTCGCCAATTCAGCAGGTGTTACGACAAAAGAAACTGTATACTTAGGTGCAGGCAAAAGGGGCGTTCCATTAGAATTAAATCGATAATTGCCACCGGCAGCAGTGATTTCATTAAAGAAATCCTTCGTTTTCATAAAGTCAAGGGTCTTTTCTGTTCCAGCATCCTGATACTTAAAGCAAGCCAGGACATTTTCAGTTTCCATGAAATAATTGTTTTCAAAAACAGGTGTATCGGAAGAAACACCGCCTGCAATACCGCCTAAACGCTTATAAGGTGTAGTGGCAGTATATTGAGATAGATCCATTTCACCAGCGAAATAACAATGTCTGATTTCTGTACCTGCACCAACTGTGCCTGCAATGCCGCCGAAATCCGTATTGCCATAGCCAAGAGGAACCATTTTCCCGGTGGAATAACAATTGATAATCTTTGAGTTTTGAAACAACTGCCCAACAATTCCGCCGGTATGGGGTGTCCAAGAGGTCATATCGCCTGTATTGGCGCAATACTGTACGGTACTGTTGTCAGCAACACCTACGATACCGCCCATCTGCAA
>CAKQGQ010000037.1 GCA_934233735.1 uncultured Clostridia bacterium
ACGGCAGAATGATTTTGAAGAACAATAAGGAAAAATAACGAAGCATAAAAGTATACATGAAGAAGGAAAAAGGAGACAGCTTATCATGAGAAAAAGCAGAATATTAACTCTTTTCTTAGCGCTTGCTGTTGTATTCACCATGAGTTTTGCGGCGGTGCCTGCCTATGCAGTATCGGGAACCGCAATCACAAGCGCGGATGACCTCAAGGCCATGGAAAACAACCCGAGCGGCAGCTATTATCTGGCAAACGATATCGAAGTGCCTGCCAATTTGTCGCTCTTCACCGATTCCCGCACACCGTTCACCGGTACACTGGATGGCAACGGGCATAGCATCAAGGGCTACAGTTATACTGCGGCAAGCGATGATCTGATGCACGGGGCACTGTTTTGCCGCACCAAAAACGCAAGCTTCAAGAACCTGAACATGACGGACGTCCATATTTCCGTCAAGTCCGGCGGAAACTTTGCGGCGCTGGCTGCATACGGTCAGGGAACCACATTTGAAAACATCACAGTCTCCGGCAAGCTCAGTGCAAGCGGCATTATCAACACCTTAGGCGCTATCGTCGGCAGCTTGAATGACGGCAGCATCACAAACTGCACGAACAAGGCGGATATCACCGTCACAGGTGCTGCAGGTGCTGCCGCAGCAGGTGTCGCCGGTACGGCGAGCGCCAATACGACCGTCAAGAATTGCGCCAACTCCGGCGCGATCAGCATCAGCGGTCCGATCGACGGAGGCAGAAGCTACCGCGCGGCAGGCGTGACCAATGCCGCAGGCAAAGTGATTTCCTGCAAAAACACAGGCGCTGTTTCTGTAACGACCAGCGGCAGCGCGGAGGGCGCCGTAAGCCTTTCTGCCGCAGGTGTTGTCGGAACATCAAGCAAACAGATTACGTCTTGCACTAACACCGGAAAGATTACCATGAAATCCACCGTTGAAGTGTCACGCAGCATCCTCATGGGAGGCGTTGTGGCAAACGCAGAGAACGCTAAAATTACGAAATCCTGGAACAAAGGCGCAGTTACATTCAATGGAGTCGCAGAATACGGTGCTGTTGTCGGTGGTCTCAGCGCAATCACGAGCAATGTCAGCCAGTCTTGGAACAAGGGCGCAGTCAGCGCAAAAGCCTCCCAAAATGAACTGGACGTTGTCGCCGGTGGTCTCGCAGGTACTGCAGTGAATATGCGGAATTCCTACAACACAGGCTCCGTTACATTAAGCTGTGGCGGTTATGTCGGTGGTCTTGCAGGAAACGCAGGCGGCTTTGACCACCGTATCACAAACAACTACTCTACCGGAACCGTAAAAGGCTCCAAAGGCGCGACCAAGGGTCAGCTCATCGGTATCTACAGCGAAGGAGACGATAAGGCAAGCAACAAGATTTACAACAACTACTACACGAAGTCCGGCAAAGCTTACGGCTTCGGCTCTGTAGCGAAGAAAAGCTGGGCTGCAAAATCCCAAAAAGTTGCTTCCATCAAAGCAGGAAATTGTCCGAAACTCAGCTTGAAATACTGGACATATTCCTCCAAGTATGGTAGAATGATTCTCAAGAACAACAAGGAGAAATAACAATTAAACTCGCCGCCGGGTGAGAAGCGCTAATTTAAGCGACGGATTTCGTATCGTTAGGCCTTAGAAGATACGAGGTGCGTCGCTTTTATAATATTGGAGGTATAAAAATGTTTGCATATTATTGGCCAATCGGCTTATTGGTGCTTTCCAATGTATTTTATCATATCACAGCAAAATCGCTTCCGTCAGAAATGGATGCGTTTTTCAGCATGGCTGTCACCTATGTGGTGGGAGCAATCGTATCCATCGCCCTGTACATGACAATCGGAAACGGCGAAAGCCTCAGCGCACAGCTTTCCCACCTGAACTGGGTGCCATTCGTGCTGGGTCTTGCGGTTGTGGGACTTGAAGTTGGAGCAATTTTCATGTACAAAGTGGGCTGGGAAGTTTCCGTGGGAAATATCGTACAGGCAATTTTTGTTGCCATCGCGCTTCTCATCGTAGGCGTGCTGATTTATAAGGAGGCTTTGACGGTTACAAAAGTGGCAGGCATTGCGGCGTGTCTTGTGGGAATCTATCTGCTCAATAAGTAGAATGCTTGTTAAAATCGCTTGTGGCGCTGCCTGCTGCGGCATTCATATGAAAAACAGAAGGAGCGGTCAGCCGCTCCTTTTTGAATAATAAGACAATGTCTATAATTTTTCAACTTCTTCACAGGATAATCCTGTGTTTTCAGCAATAACTTCAATCGGAATTCCTGCCTGCTTGAAATTTTTCGCAATTTCGCGCTGTTTCTGCGCAGCACCAGCAGCCTCGCCCTCATAGTAGCCTGCCTTTTCGCCGTCCTCGTAGGCTTCGCGTGCGCGAATCTCCGCAAATTCTTCTACCGTAATTTCATTGAAAAGCATTCCCGTCACCTCCCGGCTGTGTTTTCGCAGAAAGTCCTCAATCAAACCCTCATCCATGCACTGCTTTACCGATGCATCGATGGCTTTCTTGAGGTCGCCGCCGTTTTCTTTGGATTCTTTCTTTATGTAGTAAAGCAGCTTGCTGTAGCCCAGCAGCGATGGACTTTTCTGCAAGATTTCATTGTCTTTATTATAGTTTAAGTTAATGAAATTTACAACCAGTTCGATGGAATTTTCTTTTGGTGGTGCTAAAAAGCTATCGGAAAGTTTCAAAGTTTTCGTGCTCCACTTTTCGGTTCCGACATAGAATAAATAGAACTCCGGGGCAGGAAATTGCACTAACTTACTGCCGTACAGTCCTTCCTTTCCTGCAAGGTTTTCGAGTGAGCGGCTGACATAGCCGAGACTTCGCATTGGGATATTCCAATTGATGCTGCTTTGGCACTCGGACATCACTAAATGACGCTTTTGAATGACGAAGCCGAGGTCATTATTTCGATCGACATAGAGGGCATTTTCAAGGGTGGTGTAGATCAGCTCGGTATCGGGCGGCAGATTTTCACCTGTGATGGCGTTATAGAGTTCAATCGCTCTCTTCGGCTCGGAAAAGAGCAGGCAGAAGGTCGAATCTTTGTGGTTGCGGCGCGGTGCTTCTCCCATGCGAAGTTCGTCTGACTGTTTCGCTTTTGTGGCTGCCCTTTTGGTGTTCTGTTTTTTATTCTTCGTTTTCTTAGCTGTTTGCTTCATGTAGTTTCCTCCTGATATTACAGAATCTGTAAGATAATAATAGCATAATATGGAAATAAATGCAATACATATACTGGGATTTCATCCAAAGAAAATTCCGACAAAATTCGACAAAAGAGAGCAGAAACCAAGCACACCTAAAAATTCTCCCACAACTCCTAAAAAAATACCACTTTACAATCACCTCAGATTGCGGTAAGATAGGGATGTAAATTTTGGAAAGGAAATGTACGCGAACATGGTAAAAGGTTATAAAAATGTAAATAATTGGCATAATTCTTGCAACCAACCAACCAACCAACCAACCAACCAACCAACCAACCAACCAACCAACCAACCTTTCCTATTTAAATAAAAAGGTAATTTTTGCGTACACCGAAACTGAATATATAGAGAATACGAGACTTCTTTTGCCTGCGAGATAGCAGGGCAGGAGAGGTCTTTTTGTGTGCGTAAAATTAGGCGCGCATATAATAAACTGAATACCACGGCTTTTGTGGCACATGCGCGACCCGAAGCACCGAAGCGGCTTCGTCAAGGTGAAAGCTTTGCCCCTGCCCCGCGCGGCAAATCGGACACGCATGCTTGTTCGCTGAACAAGGGAAGCGGGTGTAAATCCCGGACACGGAAGGAATCCGTCGCAGGATCTGCAGTCTGCACATTTGAGATTGCAAGCACGCGGCAGGATTCCGAAAGTAGCTGTATTTCTAAAGCATTGTTTTCCATGCGGGGGGAATCCCCGCGTGCGGTGAAAACCGGTCATTGGAAGGGCTGTCATGGCTCGGAGAGAAGGCTGAAGCAATGCGTTGGCAGTAAGGCGCGAGATCGCAAGCGGCGATCAGACGCGCAGCCTGAATAGATGAGTCAGAAGACCTACAAACCCCGAAACGAAGAATTGACAGCATGGCGATAGCTTCCTATCCGCATACCTTTCGATTCCGCTTCGGAGCCAAGAGAAACAAGACACAAAGGCGATGGTTATAACAATCATCGTTTTTTGATACATAAAATTCTTTTCATCCTTACCGGGCGGTGCCGAGCAGGTGACGCCGCCCGCCGGAACAAAAGGCAGCATAGATACAAGAGAGGGAAGTAAGTGAATCAACGAGAAATAAAACAGAGCATAAAGGACAATCCGAACCTGACAGCAACAGAGAAAATCCAAAAGTTGAATGAGGTTCGAGTGCCATATAAAGAAATGACAGACGAAGAACTCCTGCAGCTTGTCAGAGACTTCACTGAGGAAAACGGCAGAGAGCCCATGCAGGCAGATGTCCTGTATGACCGGGAATTGAAACAACGCTTCGGCCCGTGGAACCGCATGCTGGAGCAGGCAGGCACAAGACCTGTGGCGCAGTCCTACCTTGACAAACAACAAAGGCGAAGAGAAAAGCGGGCGCGTCACAAAGAATACCGCAGACAAATCCGCGAGCAAGCAGCGGCAGAAGCAGAGCAGGGGGCATCGGCTGCAACAGAAGCGGCCATACACCAATAAATTTGTTCACTACACACAAAAGAGTGTTTACATAGATTATCGCAGGGGAGCGCAAGGCAGTTGTGCCGAACAATCCCGAAGCGAAATACAGACGAAAGGAAATACGAAAAAGAATGAGAAAAACAAAGAATAAAAATTTCACGAAACAAATCCTAACACTTATGCTTGCCTTTATCATGGTATTTACCGGCATGGGCATCGGCAGCTGGGGCGTGGATACGGCTTGGGCGGATACGCAGATAACAGTAAATGGTGCTGTGTTGGAAGAAATCACAGGTTCAAAATATAGTGGCGATGTAGATGTATTTCTCGCAAAGGTTGATGAAAATGCCACAACTATTTCTTTATCTATTGATAGTAGCTACTATATACGCGTAGAATCTACTTTTTCTTTGGAGCCGACTTATGCATCAGAGAGTATTTATAGTCAGACTGCTTGGTATAACTCGGCAGAGGCGTATGTGGCATATCAGGGGTGCGGAAGTGCTAACGTTGAGGATTTACTCGCTGAATATGATGGATATGATAGCATAGAAGACTATCTCGTGGACAACTACGGATATTCTACTGTGGAAGAATTCATGGAGAAGGAAATCGGAGAAACTGTACAGAATGCTTGGGCTGGAGAAGGCTACGAAACAATTCCGTATAACAATGGAGCCTATACGGTTACATTACCAGATGTGAATGCTTCAATAGATGCCAGTACCTTTTCACAATATTTTGGTAATTCTTCAAAAAGCTATGATGCGACAGCCAAAAGGTATTATTTGTTTGAACTGTGCCAAGATATCAATGGCATACTTGGGCGCACCGCAGACTGTAAGGCGGTTGTCCTTGTACAGGTTGGTGGAGGTCTGACGATTGATTGCGATCGTTTGAATGCAGCAATCGCGCAGGCTGTTGGAATCAAAGCTGCTGATTATCATGCCCAGAATGACGGGTACAATGGGAAAAAATCTATTAATGACCTGCGCAAGGAACTGGCTGCAAATGAGACCATCAAAAAAGATACCGCGATCCTGAACAAAATAAGTTCTAAGGAAGCCCCGATTACAAGCTTTTGGGGTCTCTATGAAGCTGCCATGGCGAGGGCCGATGAGATTTATCCTGCGGGTGCGGATGGTGTGCGCAGTTTGAAAGATGGCATCAGCCAGAGTCAAGTAGATGCGGTTGCGGAGCTTTTGAAAGTTTCCATCGCAAACCTCATCCCGAAAAGTCAGCTCAATGCGACGAAGCTCTATGAGGCGCTGCGGCCGGTATATTGGGAGTATGGTGATCCGGTAAGAGGTGAGTCGGTAAGATATGACCACATCACATTTGAGGACAGGGGAGAGATCCATAGGGTATCTGCGGATAACTGTACGCAGGCAAGCTGGGCTGCGTACACGCGGGCAACAGAGCCTGCAGCGGCATATCTTACAAAGCTCTTTGACAAGAACGGTAATGCAACTGCGTTTAACAAGGCGGAAGCAGCGAAAAGGGATCAGCCGGGTGAGACAGAGGCAGATAAACTGGCAGATGCCATAGATCCGACGCAGCTCGTGAATCAAAAGACCTATGATGAAGCCTATCAAGATTGGAAAACACGTGAAGCGGAGGCTGCGTCGTTGCTAGTGCAGTACGACCCTGCCAAGCTGAGGGAAACAGACTATACCGCGGCTTCCTGGGGAACCTATACGGATACCTATCAGGCATTGAAAGACATCGCAGAATATCGTATCGTCGGCGGCACCAAAGCAGATTACGATGTGCTCAAAACTTTCTACCAAAACGGAGATTGGCTGACAAATCTGCTTCCGCAAAGCTATAACAAGCTCGAAAGCAAAGAGGGCGTTACCGTCACCCTGCAATACACCAACGGACTGGCAGCAGCTTATCCGGCGATCAGAGGAAACGGAACCGATGCATATAGCGGGGAGATCAACCTTGCAAAGGGAAACACAACAGTCAAAGATGCACTGGCCCAAACCGACATTACGATCCATATCGGCACCGGAATATCGGGCGTTTTACCGAAAGTTACGGGAAGCTCCTTTGATAGCGCATCTGAGGCATGGTTTGCAGTTTACATCAATGATGAATTCCGTGGGGTCTACCAAAATGTTGGTTCGCTGTCAAAGGTGTATCTGAAAAACGGTGATTCTATTTGCGTCAATCGTATCGTGCAGCCGCTGTTTGAGAGTGAGGACTCTTCCGGTACGGATTCAAGTAAGACTTATCGTTTAAGAGCAGATATGAGCATGTATCAGGACAGCGCAGCCATGATCCAGATTGACAGCATCACTTCCGACTTAAAAGTCGGCGATAAGGCGAAGCTGCAGCTTTCCTTAAAAGATGCTTACGGAACCGATAGTGGCACGCAGCGCAGCGCAGAGGGCATCACCCTCTTTGTCAGCGAAACACCGGGTAAGACGGAAGACACAGCCGGACAGCCGACAAGAAAGACGATTGCAGTGACGAATGCGAGCGGCAGCGCAGAGTATGTGTTCGCAGAGGAGGGCTGGTACTGGGTCGCGGCGCATAATGTGACACCGGACAAATACTATTTCCAGAATATTTATCGCGAAACGACCGACGGTACCTATTACAGCCTGCAGTGCGGCGATGCGATGCTGGTCTATGTCAGCGCAAACGAGGACGAATCAGTGCTGATCGCGGCACAGCGAAACGAAAACCTCGCCAAAGCGAAAGCATTTTATGAAAGCTTCCAGGCACATGATTTCCCAGCGGGATATTACGCCGGCGACTTTAAGATTACTTACGAAAATCTGAAAACACATCAGAATGAAGCAACGACCTTCAAAGCACTCATGGACAGCTTTGAGGCGGACTATGCGGACCTGCAGCTCTGCGTGGAACAGAAGCTTGACCATGACGCAAGGATCGCATCTCTGCGGGAGAACCTCTCCTATGTGCCGGAGGATTTATCGGAATTTAACGACGGAGATAAAGATTTCATCGAAAGCGTACAAAATGCGTATGCCGATTTAAACGACTACGAAAAGACTCTCCTGACGCCGAGAGAAATTACCAAATTGGATGAGATCGCAGCCATTGATGTTGAAAAATTAACCATCAGAGCAAGCGTCAATTTAGTTGAAAATGCAAGCACGCTTCCACTGAATACGGATAGTACACAAGGCGCGGCACAGTTTGGTTTCGAAAATAATAAGTGGCTGACACAACCGAATCCTGACGGAACTCTTTCTGATCCGGATTGGGTCAACGGAGTCGGCTGGAAGGCATCGTTATCAAAAGCCGGAAACTATGTATTTATCCGTAAATTCTTAAAACCGACAGACAAAGAGTACTGGATGGTGTGGTCCATCGATGGGTGGAAAACCACAAATCTGGCGGAGCCACAGACACTGAAAAATGTGCATGGGGTCGCGTTTGACGGATATTTTCTCGTAAAATATCAGATCCCGAAAGACATCGCCGACGGCAGCACAATCACCTTTGACCTCAAGATGGTCGACAAGGAGACCTACGAAAGCCTTGCCGGTATCGCCGAAACACCGGAGCAGCTTGCGGCAGCGAAGACCGCAGCACTGGAATCACTGAAAGCGGCATATCAGGCATATGACGAAGCAAACTATATTCCGGACAACTGGACAGCGCTGACAGCTGCTTACGAAAAAGGAAAAACGGATATTGAAGCCGCCGCGACCAGTGAAGCAGCTGCAGACGCGCGAAAAGCCGCGATCGCGGCAATGGCAACCATCGCAGCGAAAGGCGGCAGTGAAAATCCGAGCGTGACAGACTATGATTCCGGAAAGACCGTCGGCAAGGTTTATGTCAGCATCGAAAACAACACTTACCCGGGCGGCGATTTCACCGGAACCATTGCCGGCGGCTGGTATGATCTCGGTGAAAACGATTCCATGATGACCTGCGTGCTCAAGGCACTCAAGCAGGCAGGCTACAGCTGGCAAGGCACATCCGGCAGCAGCAAGGATAAGAATGCGGATTACAGCATTACCTATCTTTCGTCTATCGAAAAAGACGGCAAGTCGCTTGGTGAGTTTGACGGCAACAGCAAGTCCGGCTGGATGGGAACCTTAAACGACTGGTTTGTCAACCAAGGGTTCCATGCGTTTACCGTAAAGAACGGACAACTGGAAAACGGCGATGAGATCCACGTGATGTTCACGATGGCCTATGGAGAGGACCTCGGCGGCACTTGGAATAACAATAGCACCAAGCTGGCAGGCCTGACCGTCAGCGGCGGCACGCTTTCTCCGACATTCAGCGGCAGCCAGACCGACTACACGCTCATCATCAGCGGAGACAAAGCCAATGTGACCGTGAAACCGGAAGCGGTCAACAAGAACTATCAGGCAAGGATTTTCCTGAACCGCTACAATCAGGACAGCGCGAGATACAAGAGAACGGAGACCATCTCCGTCAAGTCCGGTGATATCCTCTATGTCGGTGTGGGCGAAAAGGGCTGGCAGACGATGAACGCAAGCAGCGTCGGAACCAAGTATACCATTAAGGTGGTCAGCGGTTCCGACTCGGCGGCAGTAGACAAAATGCTGAAAGCGTTAAAGAAAATCACTTACGCAAACTACAAAGCAGAAAAAGGAAATGTTGAGGCAGCAAGAGCGGCCTATAATGCGCTCGATGCGAAAGGCAAGCAGGAAATCGCGGCGGCAGACCTCAAAAAACTGACCGATGCCGAGGCGCAGATCAAGTTCTACAGCGAGATCGACGATGCCAAGGCGAAGCTGAACGCCCTGACCGACAGTTCAAGCAGCAGTCAGGCAAAGGCAGCCTTTTCCGCATACGAAAAACTGACAAAAGAGCAGAAAAAATACATCACCGAGGCAGACGCAGCGAAGTTCAATGAACTGGCGAAGAAGTACAATTTTTCGACCATCACAGGTGCAGTCGAAATGCCGGAATCCGAAGTTGAAACGACAGGAAGTATAGGCTTCGCAGTAACGACTTCACCGACAACCGTTAAGCTGAGCGGCACGACTGCTTCCGTAACGGTGAAAGCAGATAACCAGAAGGAAATCTTAAAGCAGGCGAAGGAAAAGAAATCCGCGCAGGTCGTACTCGTTGTTGCAAACAGCGACGCGAAAGGCGCAGAGAAACTCGAAATGAACCTCGACAAGTCCTTCCTTGAGTCCCTGCTGAAAGACACCAGTGCGAAACTCGTTGTCAAGACACCGCTCGGACAGAAGACTTACGAGCGTGACGAGCTGCAGAAGCTCGTAAACGAAACGACAGGCACAACTGTGAAAGCAGAAATCAACAAAGACAATGTTGACGCCCAGACGGAAGAGACAATCGACGACAACGCAGCGAAAATTGCAAAAGCAAAATCCATCGTTAAGAACATGAAGCTCACAGCTCGCTCCAGCAAGACGGCGAAGAAGAACATCAAAGCAGTTCTCAAGAGCGATGCGAAGGTAAACGCCTCCATCAAGGAACTGAAA
>CAKQGQ010000038.1 GCA_934233735.1 uncultured Clostridia bacterium
CAGCTCGTTACAACCACTTCGATACGCTTCCGTGTATAAATATTCACTTTTGGGGACTAATCACATGATTTCGAGTGCGGCTCGTTATGACCACTTCGATACGCTTCCTTATCCTATATTCTATAAAATTGCCGTGCCGGTCAGGATTCCGCCGGCACCTTGAAAAGTATAACACAAATCGGCCCGTGGTTCAAGCAAAACTCATCGAAAAAAATCTTGAAAAAAATTTTTAAAAAAGTGTTGACAGCTCAGAACTTTTATAGTATAGTTAGCATATGCTAACCGAAGACGATATAAAAAGTTTTACCCACACTTTTTCTCGGTTAGCAGTATTTAAGCCATCGGGTTAGCTTAGGCTAACCTTATGTAATCTCATTTTGTGCCACTTAAAAAATTTTGATTGTCATCATTATTTGGTCTGAGGCGGGCACACCCATTGCCCGCCCATTACAGACTCCCACATCTACGGAGGAACCCCAAATGGAACATTATCTGATTGAACATTGCTCACCGACATTGGCATCGCTTAAGACAGCCAATCTTTTTAATTATACATTTTGTTCGGAAGACGAACTCGCAAACCATCTGGAGGCTCTGGCATCCACGCTTGCTCCGAAGGGAGTCAGCATTACCGTATTGAGAAAAAGAGCCCAAAGCGCTCTCATCTATGTTTACAGAGAGAAAAAGCTCTGGGCTGATTTAAATAATTCAAATGCTTGTAAGATTTTACGGAAGAACGGCTATTCCGATGTTTCCGTTGACGCAGCGATTGCACATCTGAAAGAGCGCTTCGCAAGCTGTGGCTGCAGCAAGGAATTTCCGCATGAAATCGGTCTGTTTTTAGGCTATCCGCCTGCCGACGTTGCAGGCTACATTCTGAACAGCGGAAAGAACTGCAAATGCTGCGGCTGCTGGAAGGTTTACTGCAACGAATGTGAGGCGATGAAGACCTTCGCAAAATTCGCAAAATGCAAGGAAGTCTACAAGTCTATGTTTTTCCAGAAAGGCAAAACGCTTCACCAGCTCACGATTGCGGTTTAGCGGCGATTTTCAGCCGTCTTGTCACAGTCCTTTCACTTCGCAAACTCCGCGCGGTCTGCAAAAGCCGCGCGTTTTATATTTCTACCGTCACTTCCGCCGGCTCATCGATTTCAACCGGGCCTTCTATATAGGCGGTTTGAACCTTACCGCCCCGGACTTCTACCGATGCGTCAATCGTTCCCGCAGGCTGCGGGAATGTAAAGGTATAGTCACCGTTCGGTTTTTCGGAGCCGAACGCGATGGCGCACGATGCGGTGCCGCTGGCGCAGGATCCTTCGAAGTAGGTGCTGTCCACATCCTTCACATAGACAACCGGAGCCAGCGTTTCGTTTTTCGTGTCATAGAACATCGCGCCCATTGCCGGCGGATTGAATCTGTCGTACACAAACTTCTTTACGCGTTCAAAATTTTCAAGGTTTGCCGGGATGTCCGGTATAATCAGGTGCAGTATTCCGCCGAAGTCAACCGCCTTGACCTCTTTGAGGGCGGCATCCGACGCGGTGTTGTCCGGTGCACCTGCCGCCGTCGATGCTTCCGGCATGCCGCCCGCTGCACCGGAACTCTCAGAGCCTCCTACTGTGTCGAAAATGCCCGAAATGTCGAATCGTTTAATGTCGATATACGCAGGCATCTTCACCTTTGTGTAATTCGTATCGGTATTAACCTCAACGGTGAGGATTTCATCGACACCGCTGACATCGACGAACACTTTGCCGCTGCCGGAAATCCCGAGCTGCTTTGCAACCATCAGCCCGAAAGTACGGGTTGCGTTTCCGCAGAACTCGAGCCCGCACATTTCCATCTTTCCCTCGGCACGCCCGCATTCGGGTGCATCCAAAATGAAGGCCACCTGCTCTGCTGCGTACTCTTCCATCGCGAGCAGCTGCTCGGCAACCTTCGCATAGTCCGCCCTTTCAAATTTGTCGTGCACGAAAATTGTTTTGTTGCCCGCGGGATTTGCCACGGTTATTTTAATGTTCTTTTGCATCGTTTATTACCTATTTTATCCCTACAAGTCCTGAATGATTTTTCATAATTATTTTGCCGCTGCGCTGAGTGCCTTGCCCCATGCACCGTAGGAGCGGCCGTATTTGGAATCCGTGTAGGAACGTATCTTTACATAATATTTCACGCCGCTCGTTGCTTCCTTGAATGCCATGGAATTGAATTTATCCGCGTGAATTGTAAAATTGTGCGTCTTCTCCGCCTCAAAGTTCTCGGATTCACTAATGAGGATGTTATATCCGCTTGCATATTCTTGCCCCTTCCATTTGAGGATGAGTTCTCCCTTTTTCTGGGAAGTCAGGGATGTCAATGCCATTTTTTTCGGGGCGATGCGGAAATACATCGTCGTTTGGCCTTCGTATTTGCCTTTTGCTTTCTTCCCCGCCTTAATCGTCATCTTCGCGATTCCCGGCTTCGTGTTGTAGGAATATTTAACGGTTATAAGACCCTTCTTTACGAGGTCCGCCTGTTTGAGTTTCCCGATTTTGAGCGCAGGTTTTTTCGCCTTTCCGTTATAAGTCGTCGTTTTATAGGAAAGTTTCATGACCTTTGAATCAAGACGCGGCGAGTATGCCACCGGATATCTGCCCATAAAGGTTACCGTAACGGCTGCTCCTCCCGGTATGCCGTCAGCTCTCACATGCTCAAAGTCAGACTGGTCAAAATCCCAAAGTCCTTCCTGACCGTTATAGTTCGTGATTACATCGCAGACTTCCGTGTCTGATCCGGCAAAGATTTCAAGAATCCAGCCGTACTGCGAATCATAGTTAAGTGTATAAAACTCGCTTCCCCTCGCGTTTGGCTCAAATGTAACCGTAGGAGGTACATCGTCCGGCTCCCCGCCGTAGCCAAAAGCCGCTTCCGCACTAAATGGAATCATCGTAAATACAAGGCAGAGCGCCATGCCGAGCGTTAATAATTTTTTCTTCATTTCTTCCTCCTTAATTTAGATTTTTGTCTGTTTTATCCAAATTCTCCCCTTCCAACATCATATCATTCCCCCGCAAAACCGTCAAGATTCCTCTTCGCAAAACCGCAGAGCATTATGGTTTTTTCCCGGATTTTAGGGTATAATATTCCTGTCACTCGTTCTTGCGGCATTGCCGAAAAGACGAATCAACACTACATTTACTTTCGATAAGGAGTTTACTATGGATTCAAGAATTATCAAACTTTCCAATATGCTTACAAGCTATTCCTGCGACCTTCAGAAAGGCGACAGGGTTTTAATTGATTACGAGGGCGAAGCTGCCAAAGGCCTCGTCTGTCAGCTGATAAAAGACGCGTATAAGCTCGGCGCGAAACCTTATATCAATCATCGCGACAGCCGCGTGCTGCGTGAGATTCTGCTTGGCTGTGACGAGGAGCAGATCGGATTTCTCAATGATTATCAGCTCTATCAAATGAAGGGCATGGATACCTACATTGCAATCCGAGGGAACGAAAACACCGCTGAACTCAGCGATGTGCCTTCCGAAAAGCTGAATCTTTACAACCGTCTCACCACGCCGACACTCGACTACCGTGTGAACAAGACCAAATGGGTCATTCTCCGCTATCCGAACCCGTCGATGGCGCAGCTTGCGAATAAGTCTCAGGAAGCCTTCGAGGACTTTTTCTTCGATGTCTGCACGCTAGACTATAAAAAGATGAGCCGCGCAATGGATAGTCTCGTAGAAGTGATGAACCGCACGGATAAGGTTCGTCTGGTCGGACCGGAAACCGACTTGACTTTTTCCATCAAGGACATTCCGGCTATCAAATGCGACGGTCTGCGCAACATCCCGGACGGCGAAGTCTACACAGCTCCGGTGCGCGAGTCGATGAACGGCGTTATTTCCTACAATACGCCAAGTGAGGAGCAGGGCTTTACCTATGAAAACATCCGTTTTGAGATTGAAAACGGAAAAATCATCAAGGCCACCGCAAACGACACCGAAAAAATCAACCAGCTTCTGGATACGGACGAAGGCGCCCGCTACTTCGGCGAATTCGCCATCGGCGTCAATCCGTTCGTGCTCGAGCCGATGAA
Organism: uncultured Clostridia bacterium; assembly: GCA_934233735.1. GTDB lineage: Bacteria > Bacillota > Clostridia > Peptostreptococcales > Anaerovoracaceae > CAG-238. The sequence goes on from CAKQGQ010000038.1 coordinate 4,079, forward strand.
AGATACGCTGTTTGATGAAAAAATCTGCGGCAGCTTCCACCTGACGCCGGGCATGTGCTACGAGGACGCCCCGAACGGCAATAAATCCGCTGTACACTGGGATTTAGTTATGATTCAGCGTCCGGAATATGGCGGCGGCGAAATCTGGTTCGACGATGTTCTGATTCGCAAAGATGGTCTTTTCGTCATTGACGAGCTGAAGTGCCTGAACCCTGAAAACTTGAAATAGAAATGTGCGCCGTCGGGCGCACGATAATACAAGGCGGCTCATATGAGCCGCCCTGCGTGTTTTAGTCTTCCATTACTTAATGGTTCTGAAAGCTTTTGTGGAGAATCCTGTATAAATCTTTTCTCCGTTAACCAGGACATAACCTCTTACTTTATAGTAGTAAGTTTTGCCCGGCTTTAAATCTTTATTGTTCGTGTAGCTTGTCTTGGTTGTTGTGAAGTAAGGTTCTGTGCCGAATCCGGAGTATCTTTCTGTGGAACGGAAGATTTCATAACCATCAATCTTCATTCCCTTCGGAACATTCCATGTAATCTTGACAGCTCTCTTGCCGTTTAACTTCGTCAGCTTGGATTTTGCCTTGAAAACATCAGATTTTACGCCTTTTACCGCTGCAATCTGAGCCTTTTCTTCACTTGTCAAAATCTTTTCGATTTCAGCCTGCGCTGCATCCTTAATCGCCTTTACTTCATCCTCAGTCTTAGCTGCCTTGATGTCAGCTTCTGCCTTGTCAAGGATCTTCTTTACTTCTGCCTGCTCAGCTTCGTCATACTTGTTAGCAGAACCTGCTGCCTTGAGTGCAGTATTGGCTTCGTCTTTAGCCTTTTCAAGCTGAGACTTAGTCGGAACATAGGAACCGCCGCCACCGCCGGAAGAACCGCCGGTTTTAACCTGCTTAAGAACCATATCACTTGTTACTGTGATTTCGCCGGCATTTACTGTGTTGTTATCTGCATCAACCCACTTATATCCTGATGCTGCAGCCGGTAAGGTGAAAGTATCGTTGTATGCATACATTGTCTCTGTACCGTCTACAGTTACGCTGTAAGCACTGAGAACGTCAACTTTGATTGTTTTTCCGTCTGCTAAGGCTACTGTTCCGTCAACAACATTGATAAGGCTAACAACAGTCTCTGCAAGTCCCGTATTTGCAGCAGTTCTAAGGTTTGCTAATGTATTTTCAGGCAATTGAATATCACTTCTAATATAAATTCCTCTATTCAATTTTGCAAGCGAACTGCTGAGTTGAATTACACTGTCCTTTGGAACATATAATTCTACATTTTCTTTTGCATTTGCTGCTTCAGTATCGAGTTCTGCTGCGTCCTTTATAGCTTGTACAGTTCCTGCACCATTATTTTGGCTGCTAGGGTCTACCAAGCAATCAGATTTGAACTCTAACTTTTCTTTTCCTACCTGTAAATATGCACCTGTAGGAATTTCAATCTTACTATTGTCTCCAATAACATCTGTGGATACATTAGCTGTGAGCGCATGCCACGCTGTTCTTACTTTTTCAGTATCTGTTGGTTTTGCTGTAAGCTCATATTCAGGAGTTTCGCTCGTCTTGAGGAATCCACTTACAGTATATCCAAATTCGTTTCCATCAACCTGACCCTTTATAGTTGCACCACTAAAAGCTGGAGTATTGCTATTGCTATCTCCGAAAATATGTGGGAACCATGTCGGAAGTGGAATTTGGGAGCCTTTATTGAGTCCGGTTTCGAATGTCTTTGAATAACTTCTTTCACCTGTAACTCCTAAGCTCTCTACATTTTTCATCTTTGCTGATACCATAAGTGCTGCGGCATCAACAGTGTTTCCACTTACTTTCGCAAGTACTGAATAGTCATCGTAAACTTCTGCAGTTGCAGTTGTTGCACCTGACTGAAGTCCAACCATGAATTTTCCGTTGCTTTCCCAGTTTTTTTCTGGTGCTCCATCAGCAAATGCCATGGTCGGCATGAAGCATACGAGCATCATTGCGCTCATGATAATTGCAAATACTTTTTTCATGATTTTCTTTCCTTTCTTGAAAAATAATATTTATATTGTGGCATTTCGCCATAATATCTTGTTATTTGATAAGCTTTGAACTTATGTTGGACCATTTCGTGTAATACAGCTTATCTCCTATTTGTCTTACGCCGCGAATCTTGTAGTAGAAGCGTTTGTTCTTCTTGAGATTCTTTGTATTTGTGTAAGTTTTTTTGTTTTTTGAAGCTTTGAAAATCGGCTTCTTTCCAAAACCGGATTTTTTCATGCTTCTGAATACCTGGTAATAATCAACATTAAAACCGGCTGACTTTTTCCATTTCAGGCGTATCTTTCCTTTTGAAGTAACAGATGTGCGAAGCTTAATCTTGGTTTTCTTTAATCCCCTATTGATTTTTTCAATTTTAGCACTTTGCACAGCCATTATTTCGCTGACATGACTCACATCCGCAAGCGTATACGCACCGACCCCGCACGATGTAAATACAAAGAATTGCTTTCCCTCTTTTGTAACAATCTCGCCTTCATGCTCACGGTAAAATCCGTTTTTATCAATGGAAACAGCCTTGATGGTTTTATCCTTAAGCGAATCCGGAATTTCCATCATTAAGGTGCTGCCCTTACTATCTATCGAAACTTCTTTGCCGTCCTGATCCGTTGCCGAAATTTTAATCACACTGCCGTTTTCACCGGCTGCTTCTTTCTCTGCATCGGAGAGGTTTGTCTGTCTCATTTTGCCAATCGTTATAGTGATGACATTCTTGTCTTCGATTGCGGATTCACTATTCAGAAGCTTTTTAAGTTCTTCGCCGCTGAATTCAAATTCGCCATGCTTTGTACGAATCGCAAATGTATACTTATCGTCCGCTGCTATTTTTTCCACCAGTTCTGTAGGAAGCTCTATCCTGCTCATATCATCAGACAATCCGTTAAGCCCGTCATTTACTGCGCATATCGAAATATATGTAGAGTTGTTTGCGTCAGCCTTGGCAATTATCTCTTTTAAAATCCGGTCGCTTATGCGCACTACTGAGGTTTTGCGACCGTCCTCGGTTTGTTCTGATTTGGCTACTATGTATGCTTCTGTGTTTTTGGTATCTTTATTGTTAATATTGATTACATAGTCTTGCGGACCGCTGCTATATGAACCGCCGCCTAACGAACCACCGCCTGACGAACCACCGCCTGACGGTTTCGCAGGATCTATGCTTCCGCAACGGATACATTTGTAGTCAACATAGTCATGTCCGAGTGCCGGAGTAACTGTCTGCTCAACGAGAACCGTATTGCATACGGAGCAGTGTTTACCTTCAGTCAATCCTGTCTTCGTACAGGTTGCTTCAACTGCCGGATCGATAACTTCTGTGTGTCCGGTTGCCGGAACTTCTTTGTATGTCGTGTAGTCACATCTTGAGCATGTTTCGTATGCTTCCCAACCTACTTCCGTACATGTTGCAGCCTTAGCTTCGTGCTGTACCGTATCGTGACCGAGTTTCTCTACAGCTTCTGTCTTCGTCTCCTGACAGTTTCCGCAAGTAAATGTCTTTACTCCATCTTCTGTGCAGGTTGCTGGGGTCGTTATTGTTCCGTCATCCCAGCTGTGTCCCATTGCCGGAATTTCTGTCTGCTCAAGGAGAACTGCATCACATACCGAGCAGTGCTTGCCTTCAGTCAGTCCTGTCTTCGTACAGGTTGCTTTAACTGCCGGGTCGGTAACTTCTGTGTGTCCGGTTGCTGGAAGCTCCTTGTATGTTGTATAGTCACATCTTGAGCATGTATCGTATGCTTCCCAGCCTTTTTCCGTACAGGTCGCTACCTTGGCTTCGTGATGTACTTTATCGTGTCCGAGTTTTTCGACAACTTCTGTCTTCGTCTCCTGACAAGCTTTACAAGTATAGGTCTTTACTCCATCTCCTGTACAGGTTGCCGGAGTTGTTATCTGCCCTCCATCCCAGCTGTGTCCGGTTGCCGGAATTTCTTTCAAGCCTGATAATACAGTTCCACATTCCGAACACTTCGTTCCAGCTTCATATCCCGCTTCTGTACAGGTCGCTTCTTTTCCTTCTACATCTACAGCCTTATGTCCCTTGGCAATTGTTTCAGAGGCAATAGTTGTTTCGTTTATCTTATCTGCCTTGAAGACCTTGCCACAGTTTTCGCATGTCCAATATTCGTTGTTGCCGTCTTCGGTACATGTCGCTGTCTTGGCCTCTGTCTTTGTAAGCTTATGCCCTGTTGCAGAAATTTCTGTCTGCTCAACAAGAATCGCATTACATACCGAGCAGTGCTTACCTTCAGTCAATCCTGTCTTCGTACAGGTTGCTTCAACTGCTGGGTCGATAACCTCAGTGTGTCCGTTCGCCGGAACTTCCTCTGTCTTCGTTGCTTCACAGGTTGTACAGGTATAAGTCTTCACCCCTGTTTTTTCACAGGTTGCTTCTGTCGTTATCTTTCCTGCATCCCAGCTGTGTCCCTTTGCCGGAATAACTTTCTGCTCAACGAAAATCGTATCGCATACTGAGCAGTGCTTGCCTTCAGTCAGACCTGTCTTCGTGCAGGTTGCTTCAACGGCTGAATCGATAACTTCTGTGTGTCCAGTTGCCGGAGCTTCTTTGTAGGTTGTGTAGTCGCATCTTGAGCATGTATCGTATGCTTCCCAACCTACTTCCGTACATGTTGCAGCCTTAGCTTCGTGCTGTACCGTATCGTGACCGAGTTTCTCTACAGCTTCTGTCTTCGTCTCCTGACAGTTTCCGCAAGTAAATGTCTTTACTCCATCTTCTGTGCAGGTTGCTGGGGTCGTTATTGTTCCGTCATCCCAGCTGTGTCCCATTGCCGGAATTTCTGTCTGCTCAAGGAGAACTGCATCACATACCGAGCAGTGCTTGCCTTCAGTCAGTCCTGTCTTCGTACAGGTTGCTTCAACTGCCGGATCGATAACTTCTGTGTGTCCGGTTGCCGGAACTTCTTTGTAGGTTGTGTAATCACATCTCGAGCATGTCTCGTATGCTTTCCAGCCTGCTTCGGTGCAAGTTGCAGACTTAGCTTCGTGATGCACTTTATCATGTCCGAGTTTCTCTACAGCTTCTGTCTTCGTTTTCTGGCAACTTCCGCAAGTAAATGTCTTTACTCCATCTCCTGTACAGGTTGCCGGAGTTGTTATCGTTCCGCTATCCCAGCTGTGTCCCTTTGCCGGAATAACTTTCTGTTCAGTGAGAACCGTATTACATACTGAACAGTGCTTGCCTTCAGTCAATCCTGTCTTCGTACAGGTGGCCTCAACTGCCGAGTCGATAACCTCAGTGTGTCCGGTTGCAGAAATTGTTCTCGTTTGTGTTTCTCCGCATTCACAGCTTCTGCTTTCTTCTCCAGATTCTTCGCATTTTGCCTCTTTGGTTACGCTCCACTCTCCATAGTTATGCTCTGCAAGCCTTGCAATTGTAAGGTCTGCCAGTTCTTTTTTGTCTGCATCAAAGTTCTTGCCGCAGACTGAGCAGGCATAGTGTGCCTTCGTTCCCTCTTTTAAATGAGTTGCCGGAACTTCAGGAATCAGATCGCCATATTCGTGATCTGCTAATTCTCCATATTCAGCCTGGCATCGCTCGCATTTTGCTTTTTCCTTACAGGTTGCTTTGCCGCCTGTGTGTCCCAATGCAGCTCCTGAGATAAAAGTCTCTGTCTCTGATTTCTCTCCGCATGCACAGGATTTGTAGTATTCGGCTGCATGTGTACAGTCTGCTTCTTTTTTCAGGTATTGCACTTCTGCGACTTCTTGATTATAGGTATGCTCTGCAAGCCTTGCAATCGTAAGGTCTGCCAGTTCTTTTTTGTCTGCATCAAAGTTCCTGCTGCAGACTGAGCAGGCATAGTGTGCCTTCGTTCCCTCTTTTAAATGAGTTGCCGGAACTTCAGGAATCAGATCGCCAT
>CAKQGQ010000039.1 GCA_934233735.1 uncultured Clostridia bacterium
AAAAAGACGGAGCAAAATCCCGTCTTATTTCATAGGCTGACCCTTAAAGAAAGAGGGCTGCGCCCTAACGGTTATTTCCCGTTAACGCGACAGCCCCGGTTGTCGTTTTCGCCATCTGAATTGCGCTCGCCGCTAAAATCGAAGCCTCCGCCAAAGTCGCGGCCGCCGTCTTTCCCGCCGCCTCCACCTGCGTTCATTACACCCATGACATTAAGGTCTATGCTTGATGAATCGATAAGAGCGCTTGCGTCTTCTTCCTGTCCGCTTCGGGTGGAAGGAATCGTGCCGTCAAGCTGACCGCGGATGCTTTCTGCACGGAGGGAAACAGTCTCCTTCAGCATTTCCACGGCGGACTTGTATTCTGTATAAGAATAGAAGGAAGTCGGGTCGGATTCAACTAAATCGTCTATCTGCGATGTTATGCGCGACACTGTATTTTCAAAGATTCCGCCGCCGACGTATTCATCCGTAAGCTGTCTGAGATACTCGTGGTACTGCTCAAGATATTCCTCGTTTTCGAGAAGCGACATAAAGAACTGTCTGTCTTCTGTGCTGACGCCTGACGAAAACGGAGTATCAATCGGGAAATTGATGACATCGCTTGCATTCTGAGACTGGAAGCCGCCGAAGGCGAGGTTGTAGTCCCATGGAATGATGTTCAGCTTGGAGTCGCTTTCATATAAATAGTAGTTGTGCGCCATGTTGCCGGAAAGGCTGTCAAGGTTCACGACGAAGGTCTGAACCGCCATATAGCGCAGAACATTGTCTACATCCATATACTCTGCAAGGGTCTGGCTGTCGGTATCGTCGGCACAGATGTTTTTAAGGGCTTTTACGACCCTGCGGTGATCTTTGTCGGTAGTATTGAACACACTGCCTTCCCAAATTGCTTCGTAGCTGTCAAGGCTGTCGTCGGTATAGTTGAGATTAGCACCGCTACCGGAGCCCATGCCGAAGTTTTTGCCACCCATCTCGTCGTTATTGTCATTTTTTCCGCTGTAATTGTCAGACGTTCTGTCCGGTGGCAACGGCATATCCTCACCGTTTGACATCTGTGGCGGTTGCCCAGATGGTTTGTCCGAGATGTCCGTTTCGCTTGGCATCTCAGGTGGGTTTCCGCTTGGCTTTTCGGGAGGTTCGTTTGTGCCGCTTGAAAAGTCCGGCATTTCGTCCGTAGAGTCAGGCTTTTCGCCTGTGAAGTCCGGCATTTCTCCATCCCAGTCTTTCATCTTGCCGGGACCGCCCAGTTCCATGCTGTCGGGCTTATAAAGCTCGCCGTAGTTCGTTCCGTAGTTTCGCATAGCGAAGCTTTCTTCGACAGGCTCAAGCGCAAGGTAAACGCCGTAATACTCTCCGTTAATCGAGACCTTTGCATGGTTGTACAGGCTTGCGTCTGCACCGAGGAAGGCAAACATATCATAGCAAATCGCTTCCTTCATCATCGTTGCGTCGCTGTAATTGTTGTTCAGGACGAGCTTGGAAAGTCCATCACAGTTCTGACCGTCCACATACTCATCGAAACTGATTTTAAAGCTGTAGCGGTCGGAATCGCTCGAAGCGACCATGGAAAGGCTGGTGTTGCCTTTGGCACGAAAGCCGACATTTTTATATTCCGTTCCGTTGACCGTTACATCGCAGGAATAGTATTCCTCGCTGATGGCATTTTTTAGCAAATCCTCCCAGTCCGATTCGGAAATGGAAACATCGACATCGATAATCGAATCCGTCGAAAAAAGAGAGTTTTCGTATACCATGGAGATGCCGGAAGCCGCAGCCTGCGTGCTCTGCCCGAAAACGAGCATGAAAACAAGCAGGGCAGCGAGAGCCAGAGCAGTAACGGACAAAATGATTTTGCCGATGTGCTTATTGTCTATCATCTCAATCACCCCTACGACATATACTCTCCGTTGTAGCTTACGAGGGCGGCACTTTCAACACCTGAAATCGCACCGATTTGGCTCACAAAAGCTGTCGAAGCATCCTTCAGCTTGACTTCGTAAGAAAGCTCGATCCCCTTCGGCGTTACGGTTTTTGCCTTTATCACATACTTGGACGCGGAAGTCTTCAAGACCTCGGCAGCCGCATTTTCCGCAGTTTCATCCGAAAGATTTAAGACGAGCATATACGGATTATCGTGAGTTTTGCGGCTTGCCATAACCCAGATGACCGCACCGATGATAATGGAGCCTATGAGCGCAAGCGGAATGAGACCTGCGCCGACAACGATGCCGCCTGCAAGCGCCCAGAACAGGAATACGATTTCAATCGGCTCCTTGATTGCGGCACGGAATCTGACGATGGAAAGCGCACCGACCATGCCGAGCGACAGAATTACATTGGATGTTACCGCCATGATAACCAGCGATGTCACAAGCGAAAGCCCGATGAGGGTCAGTCCGAAGCTCGAGGAATACATGATTCCCGCCGAAGTTTTCTTATAGATAAAGAAAATAAAAAGTCCGATGATGAGCGCGCACGCCATGCCTAAAAGTGTGTCGAGCATGGAAAAATCCGATACGCTCTCGAGAAAGCTTGATTTAAAAACATCATTAAAAGTCATTGTAAAACCTCCGGTATTTATGCCATGCTGCGGCATGACGCGTATTTTGAAAATGCTTGCAGTCTGGTGCAGTGCGGCTGCACGATGTGCCGAATCATTTCCGGCAGAAATTCGTCGTATTTGACTTCCATAATCAGAACAGGGTTTGCAAGCGGCGTCTGCGACGGCTCGAAGAACCAGTCCGGCGACAGCCCTGTGGATATATCGGAGTCAAAGGTTATGCGGACATTTCCCGTCGGGTAGACATATGCCTCGCGATTATAACGCACCACGGAGCGGGGGCGGAGCAGCTGAGTCTGCATTTTGAACCCAAGCTCTGCGACGAGCGGTGTCTGCGAATTGAGAAGCTCGCCGTGGCTGCCGTCCAGAATCCGCAGGCAGTCATCATAGAAAAGCGGTGCCGAGTTTTTCAGACAAAGTCCGTTTACCTTCTGCTTCTTTTCCAGAAAAACCGTATCAAAATCCTCGCCGTAATAGCGCAGTCTGAACTTTTCGCGCATGCTGACGCCGTGAAGCTTTTCCTTCAAGGCTTTATCGAAGCAGTTGTCAAAGTATAGACTTGTAATCAGGTATCTGCCATCCGCTCCCGAATGCTTATCAGGGCGCATGACGACCTGAAGCTTTTGGCGAAGCGACAGGTAGTTTAAATAGTCGAGCGCGTATTTATGCTCGTGGCGATATTTGCCGGGCGGGCGTGCCGCAGTGGACTCAGTCATATCGAGAACCTCCTTTTCTTTTGCTGTAAACAGAATAACAGGCGGAAGTTTTGAACGCGTGGAAGGAAAAGGAAGAATGCAAGGAAAAATTTTGTTAAATATGTGACAAAATATTGATAAATTTTTTTGAAAACAGGTGAGGGTTTTGCTTTTTTCATTCGACAAAATATGCAAAAGGGGTTAAAATATATATATTACGGAGGAAAATTATGAAAAAAATACTATGTTTACTGCTTACAGCAAGCATGATGTTTACGTTCGCGGCGTGTGGCAGCGATGATACGGGTACAACGCCGAGTGCGGACGATCAGCAGACGGTCAATGAAAATACACCTGCAGATAGGCAGGATGAGGATCTGAATGCCGATGACAGCACCGACGCAGACAAAGATGCGGAGGAAGAAGATAAGGAAGCCGGCGCAAAAGATGATGAGAAGAAAGACGATGTGAAGAAACCGGAGAGCAGCAAACCGCAGACTTCCGGACAGGATTCATCGAGCAAGCCTTCGAATAGCAAACCTTCCGGCAGCAAACCTTCATCATCCAAAGGCGATTCGGCATCGGAAACCAAGAAGCCGACATCTGCACTCAATCTTTTGAGCACGGTTTGGAAATCGTATAAGGAAAGCGAGAAATTCCCGGCAGCAGGCGGAGACTATTCCGAAGAGAATGCAAGAGAAGATGCTCCGGGCAAATTCAGCACGAGTGATTCCGGCGCTCTGTCGTCCACATTGGCGGTTCCTGAGGATTCCGCCGATCTCATCAGCAGTGCGGCCTCCCTGACGCACATGATGAACCTGAATACATTTACCGCCGGTTCCTTTAAAACGAAGAGCACAGGCGATGCGGACAAGCTGGCGGCGGCAATGAAGGAAAGCATCGAAAACAGAAAATGGGTGTGCGGCTTCCCTGAAAAGATGGCGGTCATCACAATTGATAAATATGTTGTATCCGTTTACGGCGCAGCGGATCTGGTAGATACTTTCAAGGCAAAACTTCAGAAAGCATACACAGGCGCGAAAGTTTACTGTGAGGGGAATATTGAATAATGAGAACACAGACGAAAACAAAAAGCTTCAGACAGCGCGGAGTAAAACTCTGCGCTGCATTTTTGCTGGTAATTCTGCTGGCAGCCTGCGGCACGCAGGGCGAAAACAAGCCGCAGACAAAGACGGATGAGAAGGGCTTTTATTCCTATGACGGATATGTGGTAAAGACGGATTACCCACTCGACGAAGATTCCGTCAATAAAGCGGCGGAAAAATTCAAGAATATCTACGATATGTATCTTGAGGGCACAAATGTGCAGGCGTATTATTCCATCGTACCGGATAAGAACTATTGCATAGGTGCGGAGGCGGGCATTGACACCATAGATTATCAGAAGATGGTCGACCTGATGAAATTAAAGACCGATTATATGCCCTATATTGATATAATGGGGCTGCTTGACATTACGGATTACTATAAGACCGACGCGCACTGGCGGCAGGAGAAGATTACGGACGTTGCCGCAAAGCTTGCCGAGGCGATGGGCGTGAGCCTGAATGCCGAATATGAAACAAAGGAAGCAAAGGCGGATTTCGTCGGGGCGTACAGTCGTCAGTCTGAGCTTGAGATGGAGGCAGAACCGCTGAATTACCTGTACAATGCGCTTTTTGACTCCTGCAAAGTCACGGATTACGAAACAAATAGCGAAATGCCGATTTACGATTTAACGAAAACGGAAAGCGCAAAAGGTGAAGGCTATGATATGTTCCTCGGCGGAAGCAAATCGCTGATTACCATTGAAAATCCAAACAGCGCGACGGATAAGGAGCTTGTGATATTCCGCGATTCTTTCGGAAGCAGCATCGCACCGCTTTTCGCAGAGGCCTACAGCAAGATAACGCTGGTCGACATACGCTATCTGCCGAGCGAGATGGTCGGCAGGTTCGTGACATTCGATAATCAGGATGTGCTTTTCCTTTACAGTACGCCTGTGCTGAACAACAGCGTGACGATGAAATAGAGAAACAAGAGTTTTTGGATTACAATCCAAAAACTCTTGTTTTTTTTGTACTTTTTGGATATAATAACCCTAAACAGACCGAGGGAGGAATTGCAAATGCTGATTCAAAGGGAAGAATATTTGAATAAATTAATCGCGCTTAAAGATAAGAAAATAATCAAAGTCGTTACAGGCGTGAGACGGTGCGGAAAGTCAAAATTACTTGAAATGTACAGGAAGTGGCTCCTTGAACAAGGTGTGGAAGAAGAAAGAATCGTTTCGATAAATTTTGAAGATTTGGATTTCGAGGATTTGACAGACTATAAAAAACTGCACACATATTTGAAAGAGCATTTGGTCAAGGACAACATGACATATATTTTTCTGGACGAAATACAAAATGTAGAGCAGTTCCCTAAGGTCGTGGATAGTTTGTATATTAAAGACAATGTAGACATCTATATCACGGGTTCCAATGCACACATGCTCTCGAGCGAAATCGCCACCTTGCTGTCGGGGCGCTATATACAGATAGAGATGCTTCCGTTATCATTTAAAGAATATATGATAAGCACGGGCAGCATGCACGACAGAGGAATAAAGTATGTGGACTATCTGCAAAACAGCTCCTTTCCGTATACCTTGGAACTTGAGGGACAGTCCGATGAGATAAGGAACTATCTTGAGGGATTGTACAATACGATTGTCGTAAAAGACATAATAAACCACAGCAAAATTGCCGAACCGATGATGCTCAAGAACATATTAAAATTTATTTTTGATAATATCGGAAATCCGCTCTCGTCGAAAAAGATTGCGGATACGATGACCTCTTCGGGACGCAGAATCGATACGCGAACCGTTGAAAAATATCTTAACGCCCTGACGGAAAGCTATATCATCTATCAGGCAAAAAGGTATAACATAAAAGGAAAGCAATACCTTAAAACGCTTGAAAAATACTATGTTGTGGATATTGGCCTGCGCCTTATGCTGGTTGGATCGAAACAGATAGACGCGGGGCGGATACTCGAAAATATAGTATATCTGGAATTGCTGAGAAGAGGGTATGATGTGTATGTAGGCAAAGTTGACGAATTTGAAGTGGATTTTGTCGCACAAAACGGCAAGGGCACAACTTATTTTCAAGTAGCCTTATCTGTTCGTGATGAAAAGACACTTGAGAGAGAACTCCGCTCTTTGCGTGCAATCAAAGATCACTATCCGAAAATCCTTCTCACTATGGACGACGACCCGGAAGTTCATTACGACGGGATTCGCAGGATAAATGCGAGAGACTGGCTGCTCGGGCTGGAGGAGTAGCAGAGTGGAAGCGATTTTCTGTTGTTTCTTTGCTGAAAATCAAGTATACTATTGATAAGGTGTATGTATGGAACGGACAGAAAACACAGACTTTCCGAAAGGAGTGTGAAGAAATGAGCGATACAACGAAAAAGAAAATATCCATCGGTGTGGAAGATTTTAAAGAAATCATTGATAAAAATGGATATTTCGTCGATAAAACTTTGATGATAAAAAAGTTAATCGAAAGTAATGCGATGGTGACTTTGTTTACGCGTCCGCGGCGCTTCGGCAAGACGCTCAATCAGTTTATGATTCGCCGCTTCTTCGAGGAGGAAATTACTGAAAAAGGCGAGAAAGTCGATAATGGCTATCTCTTCGACGGGCTCGCAATAACAGAATGCGGCGAAGAAATTATGAAGCACAGCCAGCAGTATCCTGTAATTTTTCTGACCTTAAAGTCGGCGAAGCAGCCTACGTATGCGTTAGCCTACATGGAACTAAAGAAACGCATCAGCGAGGAATACAAGCGGCATAGATATGTTCTGCAGGGGGAAATCCTGACAGCAGATGAAAAAGCCCGCTTTGAGGCAATATCCGCTATTACGAACGACGACAGCCTCTATACGGACGCACTGGGCTTCCTGTCTATGTGTCTTGCGAAATATCATGGAAAGAACACTATCATCCTTATCGACGAGTACGATGTGCCGCTGGAAAATGCATATTTCAGAGGCTTTTATGATGAAATGATTGACTTCATCCGCTCACTCTTTGAATCCGCGCTCAAGACCAATCCGTACCTTGAAAAAAGTGTAATTACGGGCTGCCTTAGAATCAGCAAGGAGAGCATTTTTACAGGTCTGAACAATTTGAAAGTTGACAGTGTCCTGCGTACTGAATACGGCGACAGCTTCGGATTTACCGAAAGCGAAGTAGAAGCTATGCTTGCCTATTATAATCTGCAGGAAGAACTGCCGGAAGTGAAGCAGTGGTATGACGGTTATCTGTTCAATGACATCGAAATCTATAATCCGTGGAGCATCATCAACTATGTATATGATCGCGACCGAAAGATTACGAAGTTTGCGCTGCCATACTGGTCGAATACATCTTCTAACAGCATTATTCGCGAAATGGTCGGAGAAGCGGATCAGAAGGCAAAATCGGATTTGGAAACTTTGATTAACGGTGGCACGATTGAAAAGCAGGCGCATGAGGACATTACCTACGGCGATATTCATCAGACGCAGGATAATCTTTGGAATTTCCTGTTCTTTACAGGCTATCTGAAAAAGGTCGGAGAACGGAAGGAAGGTAATAATCTAAAACTGGAAATGAAGATTCCAAACATTGAGATTGCAACGATATATGAAAACTCTATTTCCTACTGGTTTGAGCAAAGAATGAAAGAAACCGACCGCAGCCAGTTAAAACATGCGCTCGAAACAGGCGACTGCGAAGCAGCGGAAAACTTCATAAGCGAGCAGCTTTTTAATGCTATCAGCTATTACGACTATGCAGAGAATTTCTATCATGGTTTCATGGCGGGGCTTCTCGTGAACATCGGCGGCTATCTTGTAAGATCCAATCGTGAGAGTGGAAACGGCAGACCTGACATCGTGATGACGGAATCAAAATTCAGAGGCAGAGCGATGATTTTGGAACTGAAAATTTCAGACACGATTCAGGGTATGGAAAAAAAGTGCGAAGAAGCACTTACGCAGATTGAAGAACAGCAATACGAAAGTCAGCTTGAAGAAGACTGCTATCAGCCAATTCTCAAGTATGCTGTCTGCTTCTTCAAGAAAAGGTGCATTGTGCGGAAAGCAGAATAACGGAAAAAAGGGAGATTACCCAAAAATCCTCCCAAACCCTCTAAAAATTTTTCTCTTTACAATTACCCCCGGTTTGCGGTAAAATAGGTGTGTAAATTTTGGAAAGGAAATGTACGCGAACATGGTAAATGGTTATATAAATGTAAATAATTGGCATAGTTTTTACAACCAACCAACCAACCAACCAACCAACCAACCAACCAACCAACCGTATAGCTTGGTATTTTTTGCGTGCAATCAAACCGA
>CAKQGQ010000040.1 GCA_934233735.1 uncultured Clostridia bacterium
TTTCGAACCCCCGCGACTCAGGCTCGCCTTTTTTTGGCAAGTAGCTGAACTTGCATCTTCCAAAAGATCCACAACAAAAAAGCCTTTCCGCTTTTCAACTTCTTTATATATATTTTACTATATCGCACAAAGTGTTTCAATCGATTTCACCGGATTTTCGATTAATATATTTCTATGAGCAGAGGGGCTGTATCAGCCCCTCTGTTTAATCGATCAAGTTGTTTCTCTGCAACTGTTTCACCCTTTCCGTATCGGCATGCGTTTGAGGGTATCCTGCATCTTCTCGCGCATCTGCAGGCCGCCGGTGAAGGTGATCAGGATTTCTTCGGTGGATAGGACTTCGACGCGTTTGAGTAGTTTACGCAGCATTTTGTCGTCGAATTTCATCGGGTGATTTTTCAGCATGTCTGTAATCTGCAGGACTTCCTGCACTTTTTCTTCTTTGCCCTCTCTTGCCGCGTTTTGCTCGATTGCCTTTTGGAGCCTATGCTCCAGTTCGTTTTTTTCTGTGAGCAGTTCCATAATAGCCTTGTCGTCATAGTCCTCGATATTGTCTGCAGTGACGCTGCTGATATTCGCGTCGATTTCGGTATCGATCAAGGCGATGCGCTGCTGCAGGGCTTCGATATCTCCGATGCCGTCATCCCCGCCGATAATGCCCGCGCGGATTTGTTCTTTGATGATACGAAGGACATCGGTATCCTGTTTTGCAAGCCGCATGACTGGCTGCATAATGGCCGCATGCAGATGGTGTTCTTCGATGGTAGGCGAGCTGCACCGCTCCGGGCCTCCCTGCACACGGTTGATGCAGCGCCAGACCACTTTGCGCTTGCCGTTGCGATACCAGTAGCCTTTGAACTTTTTCAAGCTGAGTAGAATTTTTATAAGTTTACCAATCTCCCCGATGCAGCAAACACCGGGGAGCCGGTCTTGAGGAGATTTCTCCCCTCAAAATATATAATAAATATTAGGAGTGGGCTGTTTGATTTGCCGATTTCCTTCATATAAATTCCGTCATATGTACTTCCTGCTGTTTTTCTTCCGCGCAGTTCCCGGTGGTATCAGTCCGATGCTGAGTTTGAGTGCATGGTCGATGCTCTGCATCTGCTGACTGCTTATGCTGCCAAGATAGCCTTTGAGCCTGCACTTGTCGATGGTACGGATTTGCTCCAGAAGCAATGTGGAATCGGTGCGCAGCATATAGGCGGATATCGGCATATGTACCGGCAAAGCTTTTTTCGTCTGCTTTGCGGTAACAGCTGCGACGATGGTCGTCGGGCTAAAACACAAAGCAAAGCTACTTTAGAATGAAAGGAGGCGCGCGAGCGCATCGATTAAAATAGCCAATCAAAACGTTCGAATTCCATTTACTGCTTCCGTCAATTGGCCTGAGAATTTTCTCTATTGTAAATGCAGGGGTTTATCACCCACTACTGTTTGCGCTTACAAACAGCTGTATTTTCTGCGTTATTGTCTGTCTCATAGGTTCCTTCCTTTTTGCATCTGCACACTTTCCTTTGCAGATGCACTTTCTATGTTTTCTTCCAAAAACGAGGAAACTGCAAAGTTTACACCCACTCTGCAGTTCCCATATACATCAATTTCTGTTCCTGAAATCACTGATGTCCTGTGATGTTGTTGTGTGTCCGGGTATTCCGGCTGGCCGGAGCCTGCCTGCACCCGCCTGTGCGGGTCCTATTTCCCTTTTGCCCAGGTTCTGCTCGCGTATTTGCACTGCTTGAGTGCGGTCTTCGCGATGAGCTTGCCGTTTTCGTCGTAAACTCTGACCTGAACCTTGTAGAAGTATTTCATTCCCTTCTTGCCACTTGTGTTGGTGTAAGAAGCGGTCTTTTTCGCGACGGCTGCCTTGTAGCCTGCCGCCTTCTTCGTTGAGCGATAGAAGCGGTATTTTACCGTATAGCCCGCGTCTTTGAGCTCTTTGATGATCGCCTTATCCTGCTTATCGAGGCTGACGGTGACTTTGACATTCTTCTTCGCGGTCTTCGCGGAGCGGGCAACCGGCGTCAGCTTCGCGGTCAGCGCCTTGGCGTCAACCTGCGGCTCTTCGACTTCCAGTCCCAGTTCTTCCGCGTCAACGAGCGCGAAAGTCGAGAAATGCGGCGTCGTAAATTCGTAGAATTTCTTACCGCTGATGCTCAAGGTTCTGCCTGCCAGCTGCTCGATCTTCGCGTCATCGGCAAGGTAAATTGCCGCGACCTTCTTATCTGCCAGCTTCGCAGGAATCTCCACGCGAACCGTCGCCTTACCCTTGTTGAATTCCGAGATGATCTTATCTCCGGACTTCACAAGCAGTCTGAAGATGTCGCCATTTGTGCCGGCAGCCTTCTTCTGCGCTTCGGTCGGTTTCGTCACCTTCGCGATTTCGATAACGATCGTGCTGCCCTTCACCTCGCTGATGATCGCCTTGAGCGCTTCTTGATCGAAGCTGACTCTGCCGTTTGCGGTATTGAGGGTCAGGCTCGCGTTTGTCTTATCGCTGATGTTCTTTACAAACGAAGTTTCCAGCTGCAGCTGTACATTCTCCGCGCCCTTCGTGTCGGAAGCCGCGACTTCGAGCACGATCTCCGCGGACTTGTTCTCCGCAGCCTGTTTGAGAATCTCGCTTTGGTTCTCTGTCTTGACGGTCGCTGCCGCGGTCGTGCCGCTGACCTTGACCTCGGTTGGAGATGTGGTTGTTGCAGAGCCTGAAGTACCGGAGGTGGCGACGTCTTTAGTTTCCTCAATGACAGGGCTTCCGCCTCCAGTGCCGCCGATACTATCAGGAGCCTTGAGCCATTCGTTATGGAATTTTCCTGTACCAAGCTGCGGCCATTTTTCTCCACCCATTTTTGCCCAGTCCGCGACCTCATAACGATAATCATTTACATAATGGAATACTATTTCTGCGTTATTCAACAATTTTTGAACTTTGATTCCATCTGTGTGATCACCATTCATGGTATACATCCAACCGGAATACTTTCCGTTCGTGAACTCGGAAAGTTCATATCCGCCGAATTGTGATGGTGCCCAAATTGAGGATACATACCCTCCAGCGCCACCCTTTTCTTTCATTCCGGTGTCTTTCATAGCTTTAGCGAACAGATCATATACGGTGCTTCCTTCCGGCAATGTATAGCTTCGGGTTGGAATCCATGTTACATATTCTGCACCTTTGTAGCCACTTTTTTCTTCGGAAGAAAGGTCAACATCACCCTTTGACTGAGTCGCTCCAATCAAGCGGAAAGAGACCGTAATTTTCTTTTCAGGATCGAGCGGCTTCGGATTGTTTTCTTTCCATTTTGCGACTAGATTTACCTCTTCCGGCATACCCTCTTCATACTTTGTATACTTCTGCTGTCCGCCATACCAACCCATGAAAGTGCATCCGTCTTTTGTCGGGATTGGCAACTCCCTAACGCTGCTGTCTTTGTCAAAATACAATATTTCTTTTTCGTAGTCGTAAATTTGTCCGCCTGCAGCATCCAGACTTACCGCTGTGATGACATTTTCCGCACTTTTGTTATCATCGATAATTTTAAAATAATAAATGACCGGTTCTTTCTCATCTTCTTGAATTATAATTCTGACCACTCCATGAGCAGCTACCTTAAAGTTAGCGGTATTTCCTCTGATACTGTTAATATAGATATTTGCATTATCTGAAGCCTTGACTTGCACATCAAAGGCTCCGCTTACACTTGCATCATATTCATACTTTCCGGATTCAAGTTGAATATCTGTCCCATCAAAGGTAACCTTTTCTGCATCTGCAGTTTTTCCAACGCTGCTATCATTCGCTTTTGCTATCCTTACCATATTTACTTCGGTCGATTTCTCTCCGATTGCACCGTTTTCAATAAAGCATGCAGACTGTACTTTTATATAATGGATTCCGTTTTCGAATGTAACAGGCTGACCTTTTGCATCAACAGCCCAGGCAAGATCAAATCCATCGGTTCTTCCTAAGGTCAGTTTTTTTTCAAATCCTGTATATGGGTTCGAAGCAACATTCGTTTCAGTCACAAGACCGCAATCCGTATAGCCAAAAGCAGGAAAAACGGGTAAGGTATTTCCGTATTCGTTAACACCATCTGCCGTTTTTATATATGTAGAACCAAGTGTCATCGATTGTCTCGTTTGGTCGTTCCAAGGAAATAACGGATACCAATATTCCATTGGATATCCTGTCTTGGACTCACCTGAACTGCCAAAATTATCTTTCCATGTGCACCCATTTCCCGCTGGTTCGTAAGTAATCTTGTAGTCCCATACCGCTGTATCATCATAATGCAACGATCCAGCTAAAGTATACCAGTTTTCACCGTCCTCTGAAACCAGTATATTCCCCGGTTCTGCAAAGTCTTCATTCGGACTTGAGGAATTGCCATAAACAATAAAGTCAATGCCATAAGGATTGTTTGGGTTGTCTGTAATTGCATTTTCATAATAATATGTAATGTATCCGCCGTAATTCCCTAACGAAGCTTCCGGATACCTGGGATAGGTTAATCCAACGCCCATTTCCCCTCGCAAGGTTGCAACGGCCTTCTCTGTTACACCGTAAGCTCCAAGCGCCGGAGCTCCACCATTTGTAAACTGCGAATTTACACATATATAGTCTGTAACAGCATTCGGAAGACCCGTTAATTTCTGTTGATAGCAAGTAACAGTATAAACCGCTTCTTGTCCATCCTCATTTTTCAATGTAAGGATATTCTTGCTTCCATCTATTGATGTATTTAAGTGAAGTAAATATGTTCCACTTTCCGAAAAGGTTTGAATTTGACCATTCAAACTAACAGCTGTGCAGTTTTTAGCATGAATCTTAAGCTGTATTTCCTCTTTGCCATATGGTGTTACGATAGCTCCATCCCGTTTTGAATCTGCGTAAATGTCGCTTTCAAACATCCATTGTCCATTTCCCTTTTCAAGTTCACACTTTACAATGTTAGGCTTTTGCCCTGCTTTATAAAAATTAAGCGTAACACTCCCCTTTACGGTCAATGTTGGGGCAACATGATAATAGATCGGAACCGTTGCGCTCCCGTTTTTTAACTCTACGGTTAAAGTTCTCAAGTTTTTATCACTCTTAGCAAATGCCTGAATATTTGTAGTGGCTAATTTATCAAATTCCGCTTTGTCCGTTGTTATGACTGGGAACCCGTTTCCTTGATTCGCATTTTCACTGCTTATGTTTGTTGCGTTAAATTTTAGCTGTATTGCTGCATTATCGCCAACCTTTGAAGATAGTTTAATGTTATACACTTCATCTACATTGGCATCATTTGACACCTTTTGGACGTTTAAGATGCCTGCGTTGTTAATTTCGATACTGCTAAATTTAAATTTTTCTTTAAAGGTTTTATTAATTTCTATTGTTTTTGTATTTTGTTCTGCATTTTCTTCTTCGCTAAAGTTTAATGTAACGCTCCCCTTCACCGCTAATGTCGGGGCAACATGATAATATATCGACGCTGTCGCACTTCCATTTTTTAGCTCTACAGTCAAAGCTCTCAAGTTTTTATCACTCTTAGCAAATGCCTGAATATTTGTAGTGGCTAATTTGTCAAATTCTGCCTTGTCCGTTGTTATGACCGGAAATCCACTCCCTTGATTCACATTTTCACTGCTTGTGTTCGTTGCATCAAAAATCAGCTGTACAACGACACTGTCTGTGTTGCCTTTTTCCAGTTTTATATTGTATGATTTATCAATTTCTGTACTATTTTCACTTTCCTCAATACTAACAACCTTTGCATCTTGTATGTCTATTTTTTTAAAGCTGAACTTATTGTTCGCAAATGTTTTTTCTATCAATATTTCAGTTTTTGTAGTATCTTCTACGGCAAATACCGGCATGATAAATAAACTGCAAACCAATGAAACAGCTAAAAGTATCGCAATATATTTTCTAATCCGCCCTTTCATTTTTCAAATAATTCCTTTCCAAATTATGAAGAAGAAGAGACTATCTCCACTGAAAGTTTTTAGGCTGATAGCCCCTCCACATCTTATGTTAAGCTACAATTTTTCGTATACCATGGTAGTATTTAAGATCCTCCATGTAACATCTTCATAATCTGCGCCCATTCCTTCAACATCTTTAAATGATGTTGAATTAACTTTGATGTAATATTTTGCGCCTGACGTTAATGCAATTCCCGAAATCGTTCCGGCTCCATTCGAATTAATGATTCCAGTTCCTATTACGCCGCCTTGTACATCATAAACTGTTGCTGTTAATTGTCCTGCCGGCGAATAATTGGAAAAATCTGTAATGTTCCAGTACCCACTATTTGCAAACCAACTATATGATTCCTTCAGCTGAATATCTAAAGCTCCATTGTTATATGTAGAATCTGCAGTAATATAATGCGTGCTGTAATAGGATGTCTGTGTTTCATTGTATGGATAATCCCAATAAAAATGGATTACATCTCCATCATAAATGGGGGTATCTGAAATATCAGTTCCTTTTGGCCCATAGGCTACTGAAGCACCACCATTTAGAGTTGAAATTGGGAGCTTACCATTGACTCTAAACATCCACCCATCCAATTCATACCTCGGGTCATCAATAGGCAGCACCGGATCATAAATCTTGTTCTCTTTTGAAATGCTCTTAATATATTTATCGGTGGTACTCAAGGCTGCTCCGTCTTCATTCAAGCAAGTAATGCCTGCTGAAGAACTATTAACAGCTAAAACTGCATCACGCACAGTAAATCCTTCATTACTATCACTTTTTGATGTTACCTGAACATTAATAACATCCGAAATATGACTGGTATCATTTTCACTATATTGTCTGCTTTCAAAGACAACTTTTACAGTCACTGGATCGGTTGACATGTTTTTTGCAACACCGCCGTTTCCACCAATTAGATAATGCCCATTGCCTGTTGCTGCGAACGCTGTCGCTGTCATGGCGAATACCATCACCAGTGCAAGGACTATGGCAAGTCCCTTTTTCATTGTGCTTTTATTCATGTTGTTACCTCCTGAATAAAATCCCTCGGCATTTCTCACTACTCATGGCAGTACAAGTAACTCAAAACGCGCCTACCTGTTTGCGATTATCCTTCGGCAACTGCCTGCCGTATCTACAGGCGGAGAATGGCTTCTTTCCCTTGCGGTATGGAAAAGCTTTCGTTTCTCCGTCGTGTATGCATTCTATTCCGCAGCTTCTTCAAGTCTCGCGGCTTCTGCCGCCTGCTGCTCGCGAAGCTGCCTGCGGTATTCCTTATGGCGCTCGCGTTTTTCACGCCTCCGTTTCTTGCCTTCTAAATAATGTTCCGCGACCGGTCTGGTGCCTGCTTTTTCAAGCATTCTCGTCCATGGTCCGAACCGTTTTTTAAGCTCCCGGTCATACAGCACATCTTTGCGCATAGGCTCTCTGCCGTATTTCATGGTGAAATCCCGCACCAGCTGCAGCAATTCCGCATCGCTCATTTTGGTGTAGGGTGCGCACAGGGCGTTGAGCTTCCGCGCCTTTTCCGAATCGGTCAAGTTCGGATCCTCCTCGATACTCTGTTTCAGTTCTCGCTGATTCATGTTCCATCTCCTTCTGATAGACAAAATGATTTTGAAGCTTCTATCTATACTCTAATTCTGTTTCCTTTTGCGGGCGGTGCTTCCCTTTTGCCTCCGCCCGCTGTAAGGATATATAAGGATGTCTGTTTTATCTCAGGCTCAAACCGCCGCAAAAAACGGCAAAAGCGATGATTCCGCCAATCATCGCTTCTGTGACAAATTTTCGCTATGCAAACCCTTTGATAACTTTTTAACATCACAGCTTCCTGCTGTGGTGCTTGCGTTTCTCCGGTTTTGCTTTTTGTAGGTCTTCTGACTGATCTATTCATGCGCGTGAAGCCCTGCAGTCTTTGAGACCGCGTCCTCTTTTTCGCGCAAACGCATTGCTTCAGCCTTCTCTCCGGGCCATGACAGCCCTTCCAATGACCGGTTT
>CAKQGQ010000041.1 GCA_934233735.1 uncultured Clostridia bacterium
TGTCTGAGAAAAAACCAATGGTTCTTGTTTTGGCAGGGCCAAATGGGTCAGGTAAAAGCACGATTACGCAATATTTTTGAGACGGTATTATCTTCTCGATATAAAATAGAGATATTAAAAAAAGCAAAGGAATCCGGATATCGCTATTATAAAGCATTAGCGAATATTCCACAATTGATGGAACTATGTGACATTTTGCATATTTACGACAACACAATCACGCCGGTTCGTATTGTGCGTAAACATAAAGACGATATTTCAATCTTTCCAAATGATTTATGGTCTGAGTCCAAAATTATAGAATTAATCGGAGAATAAGCTACAACCCAAAAATCCTCCCAAACCCTCTAAAAATTTTACCCCTTTACAATGACTCCGGTTTGCGGTATGATAGGTGTGTAAATTTTGGAAAGGAAATGTACGCAAGTATGGGAAATGGTTACAAAAATATAAATAATTGGCATAAAACTTGCAACCAACCAACCAACCAACCAACCAACCAACCAACCAACCGTATAGCTTGGTATTTTTTGCGTGCAATCAAACCGAATATACAGAGAATACGAGACTTCTTTTGTCTGCAAGATAGCAGGGCAGGAGAGGTCTTTTTAATGGAGTTGTCCCTGTTTTCGGAGAAAACAGTAGAAACTCCTTATGCAACGTTTCCCGAAGAAAGCGAGCTTTGCGAAGCTTGATTCGCAGGAAACGACTGCAATTGTACCTAAAATTACATACCATGGCTTTTGTGGCAAATGCGCGACCCGAGCAATCGGACACGCATGCTTGTTCGCTGAACAAGGGAATCGGGTGAGAATCCCGGACACGGAAGGAATCTCTTATCTCCATTTGCCGTCTATGAATCATAGATTGCAAAGGGAATGGCAGAATTCCGAAAGTAGCTGTATTTCTAAAGTATTGTTTTCCGTGCAGAGAAATTTGCTCGCGGTGAAAACCGGTCATTGGAAGGGCTGTCATGGCTCCGAGAGAAGGCTGAAGCAATGCGTTTGTGCGAGGGAAAATCCTCCGCACATGAATGGATAAGTCAGAAGACCTACAAACCCCGAAACGAAGAATTGACAGCATGGCGATAGCTTCCTATCCGCATACCTTTCGATTCCGCTTCGGAGCCAAGAGAAACAAGACACAAAGGCGATGGTTATGACAATCATCGTTTTTTTATGCAAATAACACTTTTCATCCTTACCGGGCGGTGCCGAAGGCTGACATCACCCGCAGGGGCAGAGGATAAGACCACTACACAACAAAAGAGTGTTTACATAGATTATCGCAAGAAGAGCGCAGAGCGAAAGCCTGCAAAGCGCACCGAAGCGAAATACAAACGAAAGGAAATATGAAAAAGAATGAGAAAAACAAACAAAAATCTCACGAAACAAATCCTAACCCTCATGCTTGCCTTTATCATGGTGTTTACAGGCATGGGAATCGGAAGCTGGGGCGTGGATACGGCTTGGGCGGCAGTAACAGATGGTACAAATGTTAATTTTTATGCTGATAATAACAAAGTTGAAGCCGCATTTAAAAATTCACAGTATGAAATTTATGTACCGGAAGATACAAAAAATATTTCGATTGAAGCCGTAAGTGAAGATGTTGCAGTAATTCTTAATGCCGATGAAACACAAGGCATTAGTGATGAAAACATTGATTTGGAAAGTGAATATATAGAAGTATGGGAAAGCGCCTCCTGCGAATTAAGAAATGGAAAAAACTTTTTTACGCTACCATTTTCTGAAGAAAACAGACAGCAGTATATGAATGATAGTAATGAAATAGAGGTGCACTTGTATGATATTGTTTTCTTAGATGGTGTCAAACTAAAGATACTATTTGGTGCAAAGCAGAACAGTGTGCCGTACATTAGAAGCGATATATCTAAAATACAAACATTACTTTTAAATAAAAATGAGAACTACTCCATCAAGCTTTCTGATATATTTTCAGATCCAGATGGAGATACGCTTAGTTATAAGGTCAAAATAGGCAATGACGGTGACTTTACAACGATGGATGGCGATTCCTATTCAGAAACTTACAACGGCATAGAAATCGATTTGCAGTTTAAAGCAAACGATGGAACTGCAGATAGTGAGGATATATATAAGGTCTATCTTAGAACAAGAGCAGATAAGACAGAACTTGATAGTGCAATAAGCAGGGCAGAGGCATTAAAGACGAATATAGAAGTTTATAGTAATAGTGACCGATTCAATGGCAAGCGTAGTAGTGCTAAAGGATTTTTTGCAGACATGTTGCAGGCACTTGAACAAGCAAAAAAAATGAAAGATAGAGATGTGTTGCAAGAGCAAGTAGATCAAGCGACAAGTAACCTTCAATCTGCCATCGCAAACCTCATCCCGAAGACCGAGGTAAATGCGACCGCCTTATACGAAGCAATCCAGAGCGCAAATGCGAAAGCACAGGCAGACTATACCGAAACTTCATGGGAGCCTTTTGCTGCAGCAAGGAGCGCGGCAGAAGCGATGCTTGGAAAGCTCTATGTAAACGGAGAGGCAACGAATCTCAACCGAGGCCCTCTGGCAACAGGTGAAGAGCCGGAAGGTGCCATCCATCAGGAAGATGTAGATGCTGCAACCCAGAACTTGAGCACGGCGATGGCAAATCTTCTGCGAAGCGGAGATGAAAGCAGCTTGAAAGAAACGACGGAATTTGTAGAAAAACTGCTCCCGAAGCTGATTATGCAGGCAGAAACTGCGAAGAAAGCGGACTATACGACAGAAAGCTGGAGCGCATTTCAGAGCGCGCTTAGTGCGGCAAAGGTTGCGGAAGCACCTGCCTTCACAGGCTTTGCTTCCGATAGAGACGCAGCCGAAACCTACTGGGCAGCCTATGAGAATCTTTACAGCGCCTACTACTATAACTTAGTTACCACAGCGAAATTTACCGTACAGTTTGAGACCGTTGATGCGGCAAATGCCCGTGCAGGTTCGCCTGCAACAGGCATTTCGGAAAGTGTTTCTTTAAATGCAGGCGCAAAACTGAAGGACCTTACCGCAAAATACAGCATTGCAAGCAGTCAATCTTTGTATGCAGTTCTGTTAAACGATGTGCTCGTAAGCCAGAACTTTAAAACTTTGCAGACAGAAAATTCATTAAAGACAGGCAATCCGGTTCTGCATCCGGACGATGAAATCACTTTCATCCCGACCATGAATCCGCAGTCCGGATTGGGCGCAACGCTCGGCACGGTAAGCGCAGTGCCTTGGCAGTATCTGGAATGGGTGAAGAAAGCGGAGTTTCAGGCAGCTTCTGTGATGGAAGCAGAAGCAGGAAAAGCCTTCACCGTAACCATCGAGCAGAAAGCAGCAAGTCTTGGAGACTATACCGGAGAAAAGACGGCGGCATCTTCCATGAGCCTTTTCCTCAGCGATGCGAAAACAGAGCGAGGCGGACAGGTGCAGACAAGTAAGCTTATCGCAGACGGAAAAACGGTTACAACCGATGAAAACGGAAACGCAGAGCTTATCCTCTATCAAGAAGGCTGGTATCTTTTACAGGCATACGACCTTGCAGAAGATAAAATCGGAAGTATACCGAACTATGTGACGGACGAATGGAGCAAAGGCGAATATCACAGCGTAAATAGCGGAGCCTCCGTATGGGTGCATGTGAAAGCCTCCTCCGATGCCGAGAAAGTCAAAGCAGAGCTGAAAGCAAAACTGGATGAAGTCTATAACGCTTATCCGCAGAGCTTCTTCCGCCCGGAAAATTGGAGCCTGATTCAGACGGCTTATGAGACAGGCATCAACGGAATTTCGCAGGCAGAAGCAATCGGCGATGCACGCACGGCGCAGCAGGATGCAATCGTTGCAATCAAGCAGATTCAGCAGCAGACCGAAGCTGAAAACGAGCGGAATGTGAATACCTTCCGCGAGAACCTCAACAAACTTCCGGATGATGTCAAGCTGATTACAAAGAGCGTGGAAAGCACGGTAAACGCCCTTCTTGCAAGCTATGAGGCAATGAGCGAGTATCAGAAGACCCTGCTGACAAAGATTGAAACCGAAAAATACGAAAAAATCAAAAAAGCAAGCGAAGACGGACTTGCAGATGCGAAGAACTATGCGCTCACGCTGAAAATCGAAGGCGATACGGACGAAGCGACGACTGCCTTAAACGCAATGACCGACTATCTGAAAGAAAACCTTGCAAAACAGGACAGCAGCAAAACTTCGCTTGGCACAGGTGCCCCGATTCAGAAGGTCTTTTCCTTCCTGAATAGAAACAACACAAATACAGCAATTTCCGAAGCTGCACCGCTTACGGAGATTCGCCTGCCACTTGGAATCGACTATGCAGCATACTTTCATGTCAGAGATGCGGCTGATCACACCATCAGCGGAGACGGCTGGTCGATTTCCGATGGTGACGACGGCATTTCCTTCACCGAAAAAAGCTCCTTGAACTATTATGTGGAAGGCGGACTGACCGTTAAGATTAAGGATAAACTTTACGAAGTCAAAGAAATCACCTACGAAGGCATTGATAAGAGCGAGGTTACAGGTGCAGACGCAATCCCTGTGGACTACAGCACCTATAAAGGAAAAGACGCAGACTGGGTAAATCTGTACTTTAAAGACGCTTATCAAAGCTTCACCATGCCATACAGTGATGTCACCGTCACCGTAACATGGGGCCCGGTCGGCGTAAAATCCCTTGCCGAAGCAAAGAGCGAGGCTTTAGCAGAACTGGAAACCGCAAAGGCTTCCTATAGCAAGTCCGACTATACCGATGCAAACTGGACGAAACTCGAAAAGGCCTATGCGGACGGAAAAACCGCGATTGAAAACGCAGCGGATTCGGATGCGGTTTCCGAAGCGAAGAAAAATGCAATCGGCGCGATGGCAGGTATCAGCAAGAAAGCAGACACCTCCGCAAAACCGCCGGAACTCGGAAACGAAGTCGGAAAGGTTAAGGTCATCGTCGAAAACTTCACCGCAAGCCCGTCGAAGGTCTTTGCACAGGGTTGGTATACGCTTCAGCAGGACGATACGATGATGACACTGATTTTAAAGGCTCTTGATTCCGAAGGCTATACATGGGAAGGCACAGGAGGCACGAAGGGCGGCGATAAGGACTATACCATTACTTACCTTGCATCCATCACCGATAAGGATGGAAACACCTTAGGTGAATTTTCCACAACGCAAGGCTCGGGCTGGATGGCAACTTTAAACGACTGGTTTGTAAACCTCGGGCTTCAGAACTTTGGCCCTTCGATGAGCGGATTTTGCAAAGTGGAAAACGGAGACGAAATCCATGCGATGTTCACCGAAAGCCTCGGTGAAGACATCGGCGGAACTTGGGGCAACGCAGATACCAGTCTGAAAGCACTGACAATCAGCGGTGGAACGCTCGTTCCGACCTTTAACGGTTCGGTACTGGAATATAAGTTAGTTGTTCCGGCAGGCGGCAGCACGGTTACCGTTACACCGACTGCAGCCAACAAAAACTATTTAGTAAGAACCTTCCTCAACCAGTATAATGTGGACAGTGCCTGCTATAAGCGCACGGAATCCTTCAAAGTCAAAGAAGGCGATGTAATCTACATCGGCGTGGGCGACAGACGCTGGCCGTCGATGAATAAGCAGGGGGATGAGGCTATTGATTACACCGGAACGAAATATGCGATTCAGGTAGTCAGCGGCTCGGATGCAACCGCAGTCAAAGAAATGATTGCAAGAATCAAGGATGTTACTTACGGAAACTACAGAGCGCAGAAGTCTGATGTTGAAGATGCAAGAACGGCATACAACGCACTGACTTCGGAAGCAAAGAAAGATGTTACCGCAGCCGAACTCAAGAAGCTGACCGACGCAGAAGCACAGATTAAATTCTACAGCGAAATCGACGATGCGAAAGCAAAGCTCGCTGCCCTGACCGACAGTTCAAGCAGCAGTGAAGCAAAAGCAGCCCTTTCCGCATACGAAAAGTTAAGTGAAGCACAGAAAAAATACATTACAGAGGATGAAGTTAAGAAGTTCAACGAGCTGGCAAAGAAATACAACCTTTCGACCATCACAGGTTCCGCAGAAATGCCGGAATCCGAAGTAGCAACGGAAGGAAAAGCAGGCTCAGCAGTAACCACTTCTCCGGCAGAGGTTAAGATGAGCGGCACGACCGCGACTGTAACGGTGAAAGCGGATAACCAGAAGGAAATCTTAAAACAGGCAAAAGAAAAGAAATCCGCACAGGTCGTACTCGTTGTGGCAAACAGCGACGCGAAAGGCGCAGAGAAACTCGAACTGAACCTCGACAAGTCCTTCCTTGAGTCCCTGCTGAAAGACACAAGCGCGAAACTCGTTGTCAAGACGCCGCTCGGACAGAAGACTTACGAGCGCAACGAACTGCAGAAACTCGTAAACGAAACCACAGGCGCAACCGTCAAAGCCGAAATCAACAAAGACAATGTTGATACCCAGACGGAAGAGCCAGCCGATGACAACGCAGCGGCAAACATCGCAAAAGCGAAATCCATCGTTAAGAATATGAAGCTCACAGCCCGCTCCGGCAAGACGGCGAAGAAGAACATCAAAGCAGTTCTCAAGAGCGATGCGAAGGTAAACGCCTCCATCAAGGAACTGAAAGACCTCGGTTTCACCGTGAAGTACCGCTTCTACCGCTCGACGAAGAAAGCAGCATCGTATAAGTCCACCGTGACGAAGAAAACTGCTTCCTACACCAACACAAGCGGTAAGAAGGGCACGAAGTACTTCTATAAAGTTCAGGTAAGAGTTTACGACGAAAACGGCAAGCTCATTGCGAAGACAGCACTCAAGCAGTGTAAGTACGCAAGCAGAACTTGGACGAAAGCGAAATAGCAACAATCCTTTTTTTGAAAAACTTGTATGTAAACACGTGAAGACCCACTGAGAATCTCTCAGTGGGTCTTCGCCATTCGGGTTACCCGACAATGTCTATAATTTTTCGATTTCTTCACAGGATAATCC
>CAKQGQ010000042.1 GCA_934233735.1 uncultured Clostridia bacterium
GTAAAGCTGATCACACCGATCGCAATCGAAGAAGGACTTAGATTCGCTATTCGTGAAGGCGGAAGAACAGTAGGTTCTGGCGTAGTTACAGAAGTTATCGAATAAATGCTTGTTAAAATCGCCCGTGGCGTTGTTGGCTGCGGCGTTCTGTGGTACTCATGTACTTCATGTACACTCCGTTCCTCGACGCCTTGCCGCCTAACCACGAACGATTTTTCCTACGCATTTATCGTGCAGATTTTCGCCCGTGGCATGGTTGGCTACGGAATACGAATATAAGCTAAATTGAGGGCGGCTCCGCATGGAGCCGCTTTTCGATTGCAATTAAACTGAAACAGAATGGTTGTTTTTACGGGGGAGATGCGATATACTAAAAGAAAAGCCTTAATTGTTTATTGTATGAAAGTGACTATATGTGAGCACAAAGGGAGGTGAGAAGCGGTGAAAAGACGACTACTCAGCATTTTGATGATATGCAGCATGTTTTTCAGCATGTTTCCGGCAGTCTCTTACGCTGAAAGCGGGGAAGCGAATACAAATACTGCTGCAGTGCAGACAGCTGCGGCAAATACCGAGAAGGCAATACGCTTCAATACAGATGGGATTGCCGGTTACAACAACTGTAAATACCACTATATCTATTACGGTAAATGGAAAGGAAATCCGATCAAATGGCTTGTGCTTGATGATAAAACCAATACAGGCAAAGACGGCTTTTTCCTGCTGTCTGAGGGTCTGATAGATGTGTTGCAGAAATTTGATGACAAAAACACAAAATGGCAGGGAAGCAGCGCACAGAAATGGTGCGAGGATTTTGCCGGGATAAGCGGAAACAGTGTGCCGGATGCATTTACCTCTGTCGAGCGTGATGCGATTTTAGGGACGATAAAATCAGATGACACATACTATACAGACGCCTACTCTCTTATTTTTCCTGCATATGAAAATATTCTGAATGGTGATAAGGTTTTTTATCTGTCTGCGGAGGAGGCGGTAAGCTCTAAATACGGAGAACCATTTGATTCAACTTTTAATGAAGACTGGTTGCTGCGTTCTTACATCGATGAAAGATTCGTGGGATATTGCCCAGAAAGGGGATCCGTTATAAACAAGACACATCACACAAATAGCGAGTACCCGCGCCCTGCTTTTAACCTTGGAAAGAGTGAGATCGTTTTCGCATCAAGTGCCGAAGGCGGCAAAACAGATGCCGCCACAGACAGTAATCTGACGGCTGTCGGCGACTGGAGCGGCAATACATGGAAGCTGACATTAAGGGACAGCAGCCGGAGCTTCAGAGCCTCTGCGGATAAAGCAAATGCGAAGCAGGGAGAAACGATTTCTATAAACTATTCCGGTGCGAAAACCGGCGATAATGAATATGTTTCAGCAATCATTATGGACAGAAATGACGAACTGCTCTACTATGGACGCATCGCGCAAAACAGTGCAGACGGTACGGCGCAGATTACTGTGCCTGATGACCTTGAGCCGGGAAGATATGTGCTCAGGGTGTTCAGTGAGCAGTACAATGGAGAGTGCAATACGGATTATGTCAGCGAGTTTGTGAATCTGAGCTTTTCAATTTCCAGAGGCATTGATGAGTCTGCCACGAACCAGATTTCGGGCTATAACGACGCGTGCGGCTACGACTATATCTATTACGGCAGCTACGAGGGAAGTCCGATCAAGTGGCGCGTTTTGGATAATCAGACCAATACGGGTGAGCCGGGATATTTCCTGCTGTCTGAAGAACTGTTGGGATCAGAGTACTACGGAGGCGTGTATTTTTCCTATGATGACATAAACACATGGCAGGGCAGTTATGCGCAGAGCTGGTGCAAAGAGTTTGCAGAGAATTCCTTTACCGCCGATGAAAAAAATTATGTAATGACTGTCAGCAAGAAAGAAGCCAGAGAGTATAACGAAGGCGGTATTCTTGGATATCTTGAGTCCGAGCTGATAAACGAAAAGGTGTTTTTCCTGTCTGCATATGAGGCAAGAAATCCGAACTACGGATTTACGGGAGACGAGATGCGTGCGGCCAAATGGAAATACGTTTCAAGGGCATGGTGGTGGATCCGCTCCTATTTTGCCCTTAACGGAATGGGATACATTGATACGGATGGGAGGATGGCTTACGGGGATTTCCTTGATGAGGATGCCCTGAAACAGAGGCGACCGGCCCGCCCTGCATTTAATCTTGACGGCAGCGATATTTTATTCCTGTCTAATGCAAAAGGCGGCAAAGCAGATACAGAAACGGATCCTGATCTGGCGGCCATTCCTGAACATGGCAGCGGTGAATGGAAACTGACAATACATGACAGAACCCGGACGAACTTTAGCGCTGAAACTAGAGGCAATACAGATGTGGCTGCAGGGAAAGATATCAGAGTAGGATATTCCGGCGCCAGGAAAGGCAGCAACGAATATGTTTCAGTTATAATTGCCGATGCGCAGGGACAGAACCTGTATTACGGACGTATCGCAGAGGACAGCGAGAGCGGAGAGGCGGCGGTCGCTGTTCCGTATTCTTTGCCTGTAGGAAAGTATACTCTGAAAGTTTACAGCGAGCAGTACAACGGGGATTACAGAACCGATTATGCCAGCAATTTTGTGGAGCTTCCGATTAGCGTAACAGGTCCGGATGAGACAGGACCGCTTGCGAGAATAGAGTCCGTCAAGCGTATCAGTACGACAGAGGCTGAGGTGACATTCAAGAGCAATGAGCCGGGGAAATATAGCTATACTCTGGTAGAGAGCGGCAAAGGATTTGGAAGCACCTTTGGCAGCGGCAATGGCATTATACCAAACAGGAAGGCGCAGACCATTATCGTCAGCGGTCTGCGACCGAGAGAAGGCTGTGATATATACTTCGCTGTCTTTGACCAAAGTGACAATCAATATCCGCAGAAGGTTATGGCGTCGATCCCCGCAGATGTAATACATGAAGTGACGCTGCATGCAGGAAAAGGCGCTGTCATTGCAGAGGGCAAAGATATTACGCAGTATGCGGAGGGAGAAAATGTCACACTGCCGACAGCAGGAGATATGAGCCGCAGCAGAGGCGTATTCAAAGGCTGGTATACGGATTGTGATTTTGCCGGTACGCCGGTAACACAGATCAGCGATACCGATTCGGGCGACAAAGTATTCTATGCAAAATGGGAATGGGACGGACAGGAACAGTTCAGCCTGCGGCCGGGTACGACCTATTATTTTGACCTTTCGGGGGCCGCAATACCGGGTACGGTCAATGGAGGAAATGCGGCCGGCGCGGTTCCAGTACCGGATCAGAGCCTGCACTATGTTCCGTTTACCTATGTAGGAACGATCGATGCCTACAGCTTTTCAAAGGAGATGAAAACCACCGACGAATCCGCAGTGGGAAACCAGTATCTGCACAGTCTGTTTGTGTCGGACTATAACGTGGTGCATTCTGTAAGCTGGTATAATCTTAACAAGGCAGAATATATTTTCGGCAAATCCTATACCAGCGGCAATATAAGCTACACGATGCGAGCACTTTCCGGAGGGAACCGGTATACACTGGGAGGAAAGGAAGCAATCGGACCTCGCAATAATGAATGGGACATAATCCTTGATAAGAACGAAGCATATATCAAAAACGCTGATATGTTTTCATGGGTGCAGGATGAATGCGAAAATGAAATTGATAAGATTCTCACCTGGCGCACGCTGCGCGGATATAACATAAATGGCGGCACAGTGCGCACTGCCGGCGGCAGTTTTGAAGGAAATATACAGGAACATTACGGCTTCCGGCCTGTGCTTGAGCTGCCGGATGTGGATGCACTGGGAACTGACGGAATGAAGCCGGTGACACTTGAGCTTAATGGCGGCAGTCTGAACGGCAACGCTGAAAATATTCAGATTGTTGTTAAAAAAGGCGAGGCATTTACCGCGCCTGCGGCCGAGGGACTTGTCGGTGACACAGGACTTTTATCCAACTGGATCGGAAGCGACGGCAAATCCTATCAGCCGGGCGACAGCGTTCCGGCAGAGGTAACTTCACTTACGGCACAGTGGGGAAGATTGTCGGGTGAGATTAAGATTGGCACACATAAATGGAATAAACTTTTAACCGATGTAAACTTTGACCTGTTTGTCAAAGACGGCGAGAGCGTGGAAATTACAGCTTCCGATGAAAGCAGCGGAAAAGTTAGAATCGATTATCTGGCCAGCGATAAAAAGCTTACCGAAAGCGACTTTAAACAAATGTTGTTCATACAGTATCCGGGCAAATTGCAAATAGGCGATCCATATCTTGATAGAGATGGAAGATATATCATTTATGCCAGACTGAACGATGGCTCGGGAAATGTCAGATATATCAGCTCGGATGGCATCGTGGTTGATAATATCGCCCCGGTTATTTCCGGAATTACAGACGGCAAGACATATTGCGAAGCACAGACAGTTTCGGTCGAGGAAGCAAATCCTGACAGCATAACCGTCAACGGAAACCCTGTTACACTTACAGACGGAAAGCTTACGCTTAATCCGGCTGAAGGAAAACAGACCGTTGTTGTGACCGACAAGGCCGGAAATACCGCATCGGTGACCGTAACCGTAAACGACGGACATACGCCGCTTGCGGATGATAACGACTGCACTACGCCGGTTCTTTGCCGTTATTGCAATGCAGTTATTACTGCTGCAAAACAGCATGACTTTACAGGAGCTTTACAGAGTGATGAAACAGGTCACTGGCATCAGTGTCAAAATGACGGCTGCAGCGTCTGCGAGACGAAAGCCTCTCATACAGGAAATCCAGTATGGGAGACAACAGAAACACAGCACACGAAGAAATATTCATGCTGTGGATATGTGACAGTAGAAACAGTATCTCATCAGTGGGAAAACGGCGTATGTACGGAGTGCGGATATGTTTGCGCACATAGCGGCGGCAGTGCAACCTGCACGGAAAAAGCCATATGTGACGTGTGCGGGCAGGCATACGGCGTGCTTGTACCGGATAACCATACAGGCAAACTTGAATGGGAGAAAACAGAGACACAGCATATGCAAAAATATTCATGCTGCGGAGCCGTGACGGTAAGCGCAGAAGCACACACTTGGAAAGGCAATCTATGCGAAAAGTGTAGCTATAAGCGTGCGTCAAGCGGTTTCGGGGGCTCCTATAATCCTATTCAAAAACCTGAAATAATCATAAAAGGCGGCAGTGCTGACCTTGAAAATGACGGCACAACTTTAGTTGTAACTCCAGACGAAGGTATGACCATTTCAAAGGTGACTGTAAACGGACAAGAGGTATCGGTCACGGATAACAAAATTACCGGAGTCAAAACAGGTGACAAGATTGAAGTGATTTGCACGAAAATAGAGCCGACGAAAGAAGAACTTGCCAGAACATTTAAAGAAAAAATCCTCAACTTGAAGATCACTGTCAGAACTACAAAGACTACGAAGGAAAATATCAAAGTCACAGTCAAAGGCAGTGAGAAATTAGACAATCTCGTTAAAGACATTGAGAAAGCAGGATACACGGTTAAATACAAGTTCTACAAATCGACGAAAAAAGCTTCAAAGTATTCCGCAATACTCGAAAAAAAGAGTTGTACATATACCAATACAACCGGAAAAAATGGCAAAAAATATTTTTACAAAGTAAAGATCATGGTATATGACAAGAAGAACAAGCTGATAGCGGCGAGTGACTTAACGCAGTGCACATACGGTGTAAGACTGTGGACAAAATAATTCCGAGTTTTTGCGAAAAACTTCGAAAAAAGGTACTGTCAAGCGAATTTGAAAATGTCCCAAATTTTTTGAAAGATTAGCACCGGCAATCCGGTGCTTTTTGCTGTATGACGGGCATGCCGTTCGTCTGTGGTGAAAGTCCACAAGGGGCGCAGTTGCCAGCGAACCCGAAA
>CAKQGQ010000043.1 GCA_934233735.1 uncultured Clostridia bacterium
AGGCTTTTCGCAGATAACCTATAAGAAGATATGCGGAAATACAGGGCGGTTTTGGCTGTTTCACGACCCTCGAAATGCGGTTGTCCGTAAGGGCACGTGGGTTCGAATCCCACCGCTTCCGCCAAGAAGTAAAAAGACCGCGCAGCGGTCTTTTTGCGTGTGAAAAAAGAAGATGGGATTTGAAGCCCGAAGCACCCTGCACGAAGCTAGAAGTCCCCTGCACGAAGATAGAAGTCCCCTGCACGAAGCTAGAAGTCCCCTGCAAATGTATATTTACATACCAAATTGCGTTTTCAGTATGATTGGCGTGTATTTTATTACAAATAATGGAAAGTAAGGTGGAGTGCTGAATCTGCATGTTTGCCGTGGCTAAAATTCAAATTATAATATTGTTGAAATTTCAATGCTTTTAGGCATTGCTAAAATTGGCCTTATAACGAGTCATTTGGGGTCAGAGGCGATGAATGGAAAAACATGTAAAAAAATACACGCCACACAGAGCAAATATTAGGTTTTGGAGTGTAAATATACATTTTCCCAATAAATGTAAGCGCGCTGCTCGGCGCACCTACCGCCTCGCTGCACCCTGCCCCAAGTGCGCCCGTGCCCAAAGAGTGCATCCGCCTGAACCCTAGGCAGCGGCTGTTGAAAGAAAAAAACATTGACCGCACGGCATTTACAGTTTAAATTTATAGTGAGGGTTTTTGGAAAATTCACCGACAAAACTTATGAAAAGGGAAGAGGAGGCGCGAATGGACAACGGCGCAGACAGCTACCGCCGCTATCTTGACGGAGAGCAGGAAGCATTCGGGGAAATCGTGGACCTGTACAGGGAAAATCTGATTTTTTTCATCCACAGATATGTCAACAATTTAGATACCGCAGAGGATCTGGCGGAGGATGTTTTTGTCGAGCTCATCGTGCACCCGGGACGCTTCGAGGGGAAAAGCTCGCTTAAGACCTTTGTATTCGCAATCGCACGAAATAAGGCGATTGACTGGCTGCGAAAGCACACGAGGATGACTTTAGCGCCGATAGAGGATGCTGAGGAAATCGCCGAGTTTGCGACGCTGGAGGAGGCGGTTCTTCGAAGTGAGGAAAACCGCAGGCTTTCAGAGGCCTTAGAGCAGATTCGAAAAGACTACCGCGTTGCAGTGCATTTGGTGTATTTGGAAGGTCTGTCTTATGACGAAGCGGGAAAAATTATGAGAAAGAGCCGCAAGCAGGTGGAAAATCTGGTCTATCGCGGCAAAAAAGCGCTCAAAACGGTGCTTGGAGACGGGGAGGTTTTTTAGGTGAAATCCAGAGAAGAATTTATCAGCGATATTTTTGAGAAGGCGGAGACCCTGCGCGCGAAAGAAGCAAAAGAGGCTTTGCTTCGGAAAAAACGGCGCAAAGCCTCAGGGGCAGTCGCAGCTGCAGCTGCCTGCGTGATGATTGCCGTAGGAATCGGAACTCTCGGCGATGGCGGAGTGCTTGACAAAATCATTACAGGAAGCTTTGAGCCCGCAGGTCAATTTGCTGCAGAGCCGGTGGCTGATGCGCCTTATGATGCGAATGTGGACGACGACAACGCAGGCAAGAGTGTGAATGATGACACCGCAGTCGGCGACGCATCTGCCGCGGAAAACGGCAACGCGAATGGGGCCGGCGATACGAAGGAAAGCGGCAGCAAGTCAGGAAGGATAGGGGAAGATTCCGATGCGCCGACGATGTATGAACTTGGCGACGGCGATTGGGCAATCGCACCGAACAAAAGTGTCAGACATAATGGAGTATATGATTCTTACATTTATGGGAGTGAGAAAATGCAGGACATTTCGATAGAAATTTTTAAGCAGGCTGCGAGCAGCAAGAAGAATTCGATGATTTCGCCGATTTCCGTAATCATGGCCATGGGAATGGTCGAAAACGGAGCTGCAGGCGATACGAAGAGCCAGATGGAAAAAGTCTTCGGCATGGATACGGAAGCCATGAACGAATGGATTAAGGAGTGGTCAGCGGCACAGGAGAGCAAGAGTGACAACGGCAAAAGCAAGATTAACATCGCAAATGCATTTTGGTACAACGAGGCGGCGGGCTTCAAACCGAATTCTGACTACAAGAAACTCTTAAAGAAGTCGTTCGATGCGGATATCAAGGGCGGAAACTTTGATAATTCTACTGTCAACCAAATAAATAAATGGGTTGACAAACAGACCGACGGCATGATAAAGAAACTCGTAGACCGACTGAATCCAAGCGATATGACGGTTTTGGCGAATGCAGTGGCTTTTCAGGATAAATGGACAGAGCCGTATGAGAAATCGCAGGTAAAGAAGGAAATCTTTACGCTTGAAAACGGCAAAAAGAAGAAAATGAGCATGATGTATTCGACCGAAGATACGTATTTAAGCGATAAGCTGGCGACGGGTTTTGTGAAGGACTATCAATCCGGTTATCAGTTCGTGGCGATTCTGCCAAACGAAGGCGTCAGTGTGAAGGACTATCTTGCACAGATGGACGGAGAGAGCTTTGCGAATTTCCTGAATTCCGGGGAAGAGGCGACCGTACATGCGGTGATGCCGTCTTTTAAAAGCGAATATTCCACGGATGCGATGGTCAGCATACTCAAGAAAATGGGAATTAAGGATGTTTTCAGCTCTGCAGATGCAGACCTCAGCAAAATGGGCAGGGCGGACGGTGAGAATCTGTTTGTCAGCGACATTATTCACAAAACATTCATCGAAGTGGATCGTGAAGGTACGAAGGCTGCAGCGGTGACAGGCGTGTTTGTCAAAGCGACTTCCATGATGCCGCAGCCTTTGAATGAATACACGGTACGCCTCGACAGACCGTTTCTTTATGCAATAATTGACGAAGAAACAAAAATTCCTGTTTTCATAGGTACCATGATGGGTGTATAATATCCGTAGAGTGTGAGTGCAGTGCGAAGTATACGCGCACGAAACGATACGGAAGGGAGGTGCGCCGTCAGGTGGTAAAAGATGAAATTTTGTACCGCAGCTTTTTGGACGGGGACGACGAGGGCCTTGCTCTTTTGATGGAACGCTACGGCAACAGCCTGACGCTGTACATCGACGGCTACCTTCACGACATACACGAGGCGGAAGATCTGATGATAGAGGCTTTCGCATATTTAATCGCGAAAAAACCGAGGATTCGCGACGGCGGTTTTCGGGCTTATCTTTATAAATCAGCGCGGCATCTTGCCATTCGCTGCTTACAGAAAAAAAGAAAACAACGCTCTTTCGGATTCGAAGATTTGGATAAGGAACCGGAGAGCGATGTTTTAGTTGAGACGCTTGTACAGACAGCGGAGAGGAGTCAAATCCTGCAGCTTTGCATGGAAGGGCTTAATCCTGACTATCGGGAAGCGCTTTATTTAGTTTATTTCGAGGGCATGCGCCATGCGGAGGCGGGCACTGTCATGCGAAAAAGTGAAAAGCAGATTGCGGATCTTGTTTACCGCGGAAAAAATTCTTTGCGAAGAGCCTTGGAAAAGGAGGGTGTCACCTCATGGTACATATGATTGAATTTTGGGACTATCTGGTGCAGTTTCTCGTCTGCGCGGCGGGATGCACAGGGGCGGCGGCATTGCTTGTAAAGAGCCGCAGGCAGCCGTATTTTTTGCTTGCCTGCTTTTTCGGAACTTACGGACTGGGGACGTTGTACTGGACGCTGCATGTGCTGCTTCTGGATGCGACGCCTCAGATTTTTTATGTGTCGGAGCTCGGATGGATTGCAAGCTATGTCTTTCTTTTGACGATGGAAATGACTCTGCCTTCTGCCGAAGAACTGCGCTTTCGGACGAAACTGTCGTGGCTGGCGCCTGCTATCGCTGTGCCGCAGTTTATTCTTTATATTACTTACGGGGATGTGTTCTTTAATGTGCTGATGTGCCTAGGGACGATGGTAGCGGCTTGGCTTTCGATTCGCGGACTGGTGTTTTCGCGCCGCAGTGCCGCCCGGGGGACTGTCGATAATGCAGATGGCGAGACAGCAACTGCGAATCTGCGGGTATTTCATATCACGGTTTTGTGTTTTACGGCGCTCGAATATGCGCTTTGGACGAGCTCGTGCTTTTGGGTGAGTGATACTCTGTCAAACCCATACTTTTGGTTTGACTTCATGCTGTCGGCCTCCATCCTTGCCATGCTTCCGGCAACAAGAAAGGCGGTGGGACGATGACATATATCGAAAATGTTTTCGTATGTATTGCGGCACCGCTTTTGATTGCGATGTTATGCATGGATCATAAATATCGGCCGGCTTTCGGCTTTTGCTTTGCGGGGATGCTGATGTGTCTGCTTTCCGCATATCTGAATACTTTTTTCGCACATTATTATGGGGCGGACTTGATGAACGCGACGACGCAGATTGCGCCGGTCGTTGAGGAGACTATGAAGCTCCTGCCGCTTCTGTTTTTTATGATGGTTTTCGAGCCGGAATCGGGAAAATTTCGTCTGGCGGCGATTTTGATTGCTGCCAGCTTTGCGACCTTCGAAAATATTTGCTACCTGACCGAAAACGGAGCCGGAGAAATCGTTTTCCTGCTGATTCGTGGCTTTGGAACCGGCGCGATGCATGTGGTATGCGGCAGCGCTTACTCGGAGGGCCTTCGCTTTGTCTGGAAGAATCGCCTGCTGCGGGATGTCTGTATTCCGGGAATCCTCTGCGTGACGATTATCTATCATGCGATTTATAATCTGCTGGTCAGCGTGGGCGGCACATGTCAGCTCATTGCTTACTTCATTCCGCTTCTGACGCTCGCCATCGGACTTGGGATTCACAGACTTGCAATAGGCGGCGGACAAAACGCGCGATAAAATGACCGGAGGTGCGGCGAGCGGCAGACAAAAAACATGTACGCACAAAAAAACAAAAAAAGAGTGCGTACTTTTTTTATTTTTTGTACCTAAATAGATATAAAAGCAAAATCAACGCCTTTGGCTCTTGTGAAAAGGCTGAAAAAGGAATAATCGATTTCGGGTTAGGAGGATATATTATGTACGATACAGGGGAACGGGTCATTCGTGCGAAGCAGCGGGCTGACCGG
The DNA here is from genome assembly GCA_934233735.1 of uncultured Clostridia bacterium. Lineage (GTDB taxonomy): Bacteria > Bacillota > Clostridia > Peptostreptococcales > Anaerovoracaceae > CAG-238. The sequence goes on from CAKQGQ010000043.1 coordinate 5,060, forward strand.
CTTGTTCAAAAAAGAGATAAAAGAATTATTCGAGGGCTGTCTTCGCTTTGTATAGTGCTTTCCTGCTGTCTTGCGGGTGTGATTGGAAAGCTGGGCGAGGGTAGCGGCGGCGCAGTGGTGCAGGGAATGAACGGCGCGACGCTTTTGTCGGAAAGTACGGGAGGATATGTTCTAGTTGCAGTCATTTCCTTCCTTGCGGCAGTTGTATTCACATTGCTTTGTGTGCGGCTCCATGAACGAAGTGAATGTTTGATGAAGAAAAAGAAGGAGGGCATAAGATGAAGAGAGGAAAGCGAATTTTGACGATTTTGCTGACTCTGTGCGTGGCATTTACGATGATGCCGCTTGCAGAAATCGCAGGAATGACGGCGTATGCAGCAGACGGAAAAGGCGCTGAGGGGGAATATCTAAATGTTCCGGCTAAATTTGACAAGGAAATCGACATCAGCAAAGTGACCGGAGACATCGTCATAAAGGACAGTAAAACCTATCGAATTTACAGTTCTGAGAAGAAAACGGTCAATCATAAAATTAAGATTCAGAAACCTACTTTAAAAAA
>CAKQGQ010000044.1 GCA_934233735.1 uncultured Clostridia bacterium
AAAAGATGCATCAAAATTTATTTCCGGGAGGGACAAAAATCATGGAAAAATTAAAATATGGACTTTTAGGGTTAAATTATGACACAGAGGCCGGAAGAGGATGGCCCGGCGCAAGATACGCTCCCGACAGCATAAGAAGAGCGATGTCGGGAATTATGAACAGAATGGAGGACGGATTCCTTTTCGATGTAAACAATAACAGACTTGTTGACTACAATAAAATTGACTTTAAGGATTTCGGAAATTGTGATAATATTGTTCATTATGAGCATTATCAAGGTCTGAAGGGGATGGCGGAAGAAATTAAAAAAGTTATGGCAGAAGGCTACAAGCCGATTTTGCTGGGCGGCGACCATTCCGTAACAAACGCGGGATTTATGGCACTGCATGATGTGGCAGACGGAAGAATCGGCATCATCGACTTCGACGCACATCTGGACATCAAGGTGGATTCCCCGGTACAGGGAAGATTCTCCGGTTCCAGTGAAATCAGAAGAGCGACGGAAATGGAAAAATACGATGCGCACAACATCGTTGAAATTGGTCCGAGAGGCTACAACTATCCGGAACACTACCACTTCATCAAGGACAGCGGTCTTACAATTTTCACTGCAAGAGATGTATATAAGCTCGGAGTGGAAGAAATCGCAAAGCGTACGATTGAGACAGTAAGAAAGAATACAGACTATGTTTATATGACAGTTGACATTGATGCTTTGGATATGGCATATGCACTCGGCTCCGGCGGACAGGAACCGGCAGGCTTGAACCACTTCCAGCTGTCTGACTTAATCAAGGCATTCGCGCCTTATGTCGATGTAGTTGACTTCGTAGAAGTAAATCCGATGACAGACCACAAAGAACTGACCAGCCATGTATGCGCAAATCTCGTTTTGGACTACATCGCAGCCGCTTATTACGAAAAGTTCGAAAAATAAAAAATAAAAGGCTCACATAAAGAGAACATAAAAAGAAAGTAGGTTTACAGATGAAGACTGTATTAAAGATTAACAATTTCATAGTTAAGGCAGAGCAGGTCATCATCGCAGCCGGAATATTGATTATTTCACTTGTTTTGATTGGAAATGTACTCGGAAGACTATTCTTCAGCAAAGGCATCTATGCAACCGAGGAAATCGGACAATACTGCATTTACGCAATCACCTTCATCGGTCTGAGCTATGCGGTAACGACAGGAAAACATATCAATATGCTCGGGCTGTTCGATATGGCACCGAAAAAATTCCGGAAAATTGATGCGTTTATCATTTCAGGAGTGACGGCAGCTACCATGGGCGTACTTACGGGAATATCCTTTAAATATGTCTCCACGCTGAAACTCATAGGCAAGGTATCCATCAACCTGCAGGTGCCGACCTATCTGGTGGTTGCGGTAATTTCCTTCGGATTCCTGTTTGCAACGCTGCAGTATATTCTGATATTTATTAAAAATCTGCAAAGCAACGAAATTTATTTAGGGCTCGAAAATCCATATGTGCCTGATTTCAGAAGGGAGGAAAAGAAAAAATGATTGTAGTATTGGTTGGAATCATGTTTGCTTGTCTCCTTTTGGGATTTCCGATGTTTATGTGCATGATTCTGAGTTCGACGGTTGTTATCTTCGCATATCTTGACAGTATGCAGTCGACGACCATCATTCAGCAGCTCATGTCGGGCGTAGATTCCTTCGCTCTTCTGGCAATTCCGCTTTTCATCTTTGCGGCGGACATCATGAGCGCAGGACATACGGCAAGAAGACTGATTGAATTCGTAAAGGCCTTCATCGGCCATATTTACGGAGGATTAGGTGTAACGATGGCAGGAACCTGTACGCTGTTCGGCGCAATTTCAGGCTCCACGCAGGCAACGGTAGTAGCAATCGGCAAAACCATGCGTCCGATGATGCTGGAATCCGGCTACAAAGAATCCAATGTTGACGGACTGATTATCTCGGCAGCCAACATTGCGGCTTTAATCCCGCCAAGCGTAACGATGATTATGTACAGCGTAGTAACGGGCGCTTCCGTCGGTGAAATGTTCATCGCGGGCATCGCTCCGGGCATACTGCTCTTCATAGTATTTTCGATTTATCAATATTTGAGCGCGAGAAAGAACAAACTGCCTCGCTCCGAAAAGACAACCTGGGCGCAAAAAGGACAGGCGACGCTCCGCGCGCTGCTTCCGCTGGGCTTTCCGGTTATCATTGTAGGAAGCATTTACACAGGAAAGGCAAGTCCGACAGAGGCTGCGGCAATCTCCGTATTATATGCGGCTTTGCTGGAAATGGTTGTTTACCGCACGGTAAAGATTAAGGACCTCGGGAAAATTGCGTTGTCCACAGGTGCAGTTACGGCGACACTGTTCATCCTGCTCGCAAGCGGACAGATTTTCTCACTCGTGCTTACATATGCGAATGTGCCGCAGATGATTGCAACAGGCGTTTTGGGTGCAAACCCATCCATGACGACGATTCTGCTTTGGGTAACGATTTTCTTCTTCATCGCAGGAATGTTCGTCGACCCGCTGATTGCGGTAGTTGTAGTAACGCCGATTTTCTACGGCCCGGCGATGGCGGCCGGAATCGACCCGATCTGGCTCGGAATCATCATTACGATTCAGTGTATACTCGGAGCGATCTCACCGCCGTTTGGATGCAACATCTTTACAGCCTGCGCTGCATTTGATGTTCCATATATGAGGGTAGTAAAGGGACTGCCGGTATACATGCTCATTATGATAGCATTATCGGTAATACTGATTTTCTTCCCGCAAATTATCACATTCTATCGGTTATTTTAATGCAGAGTCTATAGGACTAGGAGAAAGGATGAAGACATGAAAAAGAAATTATTATTACTTGCAGTATCGTTAATCGCTGTAATGCTTGTTTTCGCAGGATGCGGAGGCAATGATGACCCTCAAACAGAGGGGCAGACCGAAGTATGGAAACTGGCTCACACAGAATCCACCGGAACAATGTACGACAATTACGCACATCATTTTGCTGACTTGATTTCCGAAAAATCAAACGGCCGCATTTCGGTTGAAATTTATCCGGTAGGTCAGCTTGGAGATACGGCAACTCAGGTTGAACTTTTGATGAATAACGGTATTCAGTTCGGAATGTTTGCTGCAGGCGATGTAGGCGATATGTTCCCTGCAACTCAGGCATTGGCATTGAACTTTGTATTCTCAGATAACGATGATGTGAATAATGCAGTATTGACACAGGGTGAAGCAACAAAATACCTTGATACGCTTTTCGAAGAAAAGAATCTGATCACGTATGACTGGCTCAGCCTCGGCAACATGCAGTGGACAAGCAACAAGCCGCTTCACTCACTGAGCGATTTCAAGGGCTTCAAAATGAGAATCATGGCATCCCCGATCATCGCCGCGAACTATGAAGCACTCGGCGCAAGCCCTACACCAATGGCATTTACGGAAACTTACTCCGGTCTTCAGCTTAAGACGGTAGAAGGAACCGAACAGCCTCTGAACGCTATTCAGGAAATGAAGTTCTATGAAGTTCAGGACTATATCACAATGTCCAATCATGCACAGATGGCCTCCTTCATATCCATGAATGCAGATTTCTATAACGGTCTTTCCGACGAAGATAAAGCGCTTTTGGAAGAAATCAAGCCGGAAATGGAAAGCTTCGCAGCGGAGAACCTGCAGCAGCTTTTAACTGAAAAGTTTGACGCTATTAAGGAAGCAAAACCGGGAATCAAGGTTGAAGAACTGACAGAAGAAGAAAGACAGGCATTCATTGACGCGAGCCTTCCTGTAAGAGACCGCATCGAAGAATTCGGCGGCAAGGAAGCAAAGAAAGTTTTAGATCTCCTGCTTGCCGATGTTGAAAAATACGAAAAAGAAAGGTAAAGAATATGCGCAGACTCAGACAGAATGTGGATGTGCCGCTTAGTGCGGTAACACATGATATCAATCAGATTAAAAAAGAATATTCATTTTATAAGGGAAGCGCTATTGTAAAAGCATTGAAGAAAAATTTTTTTGATGCATACTATGTGGAAAACAAGAGTGAAGCAGCAAAGTTGTTACATCAGCTGATTCCGGATAACAGCGTCATTGGAGTCGGCGATTCCCATTCCTTCTACGAACTCAATATGGAAAGCGAGTTGAAAACAAGAGGGTGCAAGCTGATTCCCAATGTTGCGGCGTTAAACCTGCACAGCTACAACAGCGATGAGTATGGATATGTAAAGGCACCGACCAGAGAGCAGGCGAGAGATATTTTAGCAGACTATTTGACCAGTGATGTATTTGTTTTAAGTGCCAATGCGATTACGATGGAAGGCGAAATCATAAATGTAGATGGTGT
>CAKQGQ010000045.1 GCA_934233735.1 uncultured Clostridia bacterium
ATGCTTATCAATAACCGCGTAAAGTCACAGACAAAGGATGATATTTTATATGCGATGCAGGCGGATATGGAAATAAATGCTGTAAGCAAGCAGAATCTCAAAGATTTTCAGGCGGAGTGCGCAATCGTGCTTGGGTGCGGAATTGAAGACGAAGAGACCCCCAGCCCTATGCTGAAAGACAGGCTGGATACAGGTATTAAACTTTATACCGAAGGAATTGTACCGAAAATTTTGCTGACGGGAGACAACGGGCAGGCTGGGCATAACGAAATTCATGTTATGCTGAAATATACCCGCGAGGCAGGAGTGCCGGAGAACGATATTTTCTGCGACCATGCGGGCTTTTCCACTTACGACTCGATGTATCGCGCTGCCGATATTTTTAAGGTACAGAGGGCAATTATTGTAACGCAGAAGTACCACGAGTACCGGGCACTGTATATCGCGAAAAAACTGGGAATCGAGGTATGCGGCGTTGCGGCGGAGCAGGATTCCTATTTCGGTCAGTCTTATCGGGAACTGCGGGAAATTCTTGCGCGGGATAAAGACTTCGTCAAGGCGATTCTCAGGCAGAAAGCAACCTATGGCGGTGAGGTAATTCCAATCAGCGGAAGCGGAATCAGCAGCCACGGTGAATAAAATACGCACGAAAACGGCGAAACAGGCATAGTATGTAGAGGACGGAAATGTCCTCTATTTTTATTATGCGAGGAAGGTCAAGTTATGATATATCTGGATAATGGCGCCACATCTTACCCGAAGCCAAAGGGAATGGTGGCGGCGATGGAGGAGTGTATTTTAAAATACTGCGGCAATCCCGGTCGTTCAGGGCATTTCATGTCCATGAAAACAGGTGAGGAAGTATATCATGCCAGAAGAAAGATTGCAGAGCTTTTTAACATTGAGCAGGCAGAACGGCTGATTTTCACAAAAAACACGACGGAGGCGTTAAATCTGGGGCTTACAGGACTGCTGAAGGAGGGCGACCATGTCATTACGACTTCAATGGAGCACAACTCGGTCCTGCGTCCGCTGAAATCCCTGGAGCGCAAAGGCATTTCACAGACGGTAATCCGCGCAGACAGGCAGGGAAGAATCAAGGTCTCCGATATTGAAAAAACGATAAGGCCGAACACGAAGCTGATTGTAATTACGGCGGCGTCTAATGTTACCGGAACGAAAATGCCGCTTGCTGAAATCGGCGGTCTGGCAAGAAAACGAGGCATTCTCTTTATGGTCGACGGCGCGCAGGGTGCAGGCTGCATGAAGATTGATGTCCGCGAAATGAACATCGGAATGCTGGCAGTGCCGGGGCATAAAGGCCTTTTAGGCCCTCTGGGAACCGGAGCGTTATATGTAAGCCCGCAGACGGAAATTGCGCCTCTGCTTGCGGGCGGAACCGGAACGGAATCAAAAAGCCGAATCCAGCCAAGGGAGTTTCCGGACGGATTCGAGGCAGGAACAATCAACGCGCCCGGAATTATCGGCATGGGATTTTCAGCCGAGTTTGTGGGTAAAATCGGAGTCGAAGTAATCGAAGAATACGAAAGAAATCTCATAGGCTGGCTTGACGAAACCTTCGACAATATGGATTTTGTTCACAGATACGGCCCGGACTGTGAAGAAAAAACGGGAATTACGCTCATCAATGTAGACGGAATCGGGGCGGAAGAACTTACCACGACGCTTAGCAGCGAATACGGAATCGCGGTGCGTGGCGGCTACCACTGCGCAGGACTGGCACATAAGACCATCGGCACATGGAATACAGGCGCTGTACGAATCAGCACCGGACCGTTCAACACGAAGAGAGATGCGGAAAAAATTGCAGACGCGGTCTGGAAAATCGGCAGTAGACAAAACGCTTAAAAATGTGTAAAGTAAATGTAAGAAAAAAACACCCACAGCACAAGATTTGATGATATACTATAGGCAAAGATGATGTGAAAAAAGAACAGGAGACACAGAATGAAAAAGAAACTAATTGCAATCTTTATGATATTTATGATGAGTCTTTCTCTCTTTGCATGTGGAAGTACGGATGACTCGAAAACACCGACGGACGCTGATACGCAGACGGAGGCAGACGGCGATGCAGCCGAAGATGAGGATGCAGGCGAAATTACCGACAGTGTTCCCGATGTCATTATCCCGAACAGCATTGCAGCCGAAAGCGAAGCGGAGTATGATTTAGGCGCCAAGGCTGTGAAGAACTTCGGTATGTCGCAGACTTTGAAAAAGATAAGCTATAAGGATCTTTCGAAAATCGGAGATACGCTGGAAAGCGCGATGGAAAAGGGACTCTCGAAGTCTGCCCTGAGCAATTTTGTTATTGCATTCAATGAATATGAAGACGACGAGGCGGATAACATCGATCAGCTTGCGTATGTGGTTGCGCTTGAGGACGACGATATGGAAAAGGTCTCGATTGAGATGGGCGCTTATCACAGCACGAAAGACGATAAATACTATCAGTATAATTTCTATACTTCCGAGACACTCACAAGTGACACGACATCCGTGAAAGCGATTTTGGAGGAAATCAAGAGCGCATACGGCGTGACCCTTTCGCAGTCAAAGGTCGAAAAAGCCCTGAAGGCGGCATGGAAGCAGGCAAAGGCAAACGAAGATTATTACGGCGTATACCAAAAGACAGAATATAAAGGCGACGGTTATCGTGACAGCGTGACCGCGGGCATTGATGTTGGCTACGACGAGGAAGGCAACATGAGCGCTTACATCTATGTTGAAAGAGAAAGATTGTATACAAAGCAGTAAGGGAAAGGCAGGAAAAAAATGAGCAAAGCGCAGTTGGTCTATATAAATTTTTTAACCGAAACAGTTAGACGCGGAGAGGTCTGGATGCTGATGAAAGAGGAACGGGTTGCGATCGTCGAAACAGAAGATGGACCGAAGGTTCCTCTCTGGGCGTCACGAGAAGAGGCAAGCGAACATCGCATTGCAGACTGGAAGGACTTCGAGCCTGTAAATGTCTCTTTGCCGGAGTTCCTTTGCATCTGCGTGCCGGAGTTCTCAGACGATGATGTAGACGCTATCATCGGGCTGGATGAAGAGGGTGGAATCGCAAGAAACATCGAGGAGCTCGATATGGATTTAAGGGATGAAGCGGACGAGCAGGGAGTCGACCTCGACAGTCTTGAGGACGAAGTTATGGATATGATGGACAGCGTGGATGTTTATGACGATATTATCGAGGAAATCGTGGAAAACGGTGTCGTTTGGGCTTTGTTTGACGAGGACGGCGAGGCGATTTATGCGGATACGGATGTGGACGAAAAAGCTCTGCCGATTTGGACTTCCGGTGCGGATGCAGCCCTGCAGTGCAGGGAAGAATGGGACGACTGCATACCGGGAAGCATTCCGCTGGATGAATTTATAGAGGAATGGATACCTTTGCTCGATAAGGAAAATACGGCAGTTCTCTTTATTTTAGATGAAGAGGAAGCAATCGGCAGCGACGCAAAGAGTGTTGAGCAGGATTTACTTGCGGAAATCGGCCTTCAGTTCGGGTATGAAGATGACGAGGAAGGGGACGCAGGCTTTTTCTTCGATAATGTGATTCCGTTTCCGGGAGTTCTGCATTAATTAGCATAGGTAATCAAAACACAAGCGGCTCGACCAATGTAGGGAGCCGCTTATTTCTGTATGACGGGCATGCCGTTCGTCTGTGGTGAAAGTCCACAAGGGGCGCAGTTGCCAGCGAACCCGAAAGCGA
>CAKQGQ010000046.1 GCA_934233735.1 uncultured Clostridia bacterium
GTTCATCAAGTCAGAAATACCCTGAAATATGTGCCATACAAGGATATGAAAGCCTTTGCGGCAGATTTAAAGACAATCTACCTTGCACCGAGTGAGGAGCAGGGACGGGCTCAATTAGAGCGTGTGACAGAGAAATGGGAATCGAAATATCCTAACGCAATGAAGAGCTGGACTCAGAACTGGGATGTAATCAGTCCGATTTTCAAATTTTCCAATGATGTCAGAACGGTTATCTATACGACAAACGCCATCGAGAGTCTAAACAGTACATACAAGAAGCTCAATCGCCAAAGAACGGTATTCCCAAGCGATAAAGCATTACTGAAATCCCTCTATCTTTCAACCTTGCAGGCAACAAAAAAATGGACTCAGCCGCTAAGAAACTGGGGCAAGGTTTACGGAGAATTTACAGTCATGTACGAGGGGCGCATCCCGTGCTAAACTAACTGAGAGATAAGCAAGGACTCCTCCGAAAATCGAAGGAGCCCTTGACATTTTTTGAATCATAGTTTATATTGTCAGCAAGCAAAGCACCTGCTGAAATGCGAGTGCTAAAGCTATCTAATTACCATAGAAGGCTAATTTACAGAAAAACTTTCACAGTCTCGCGGCAGCTTTCTTGCTTCATTTCAGTATTTTCCATCTTCCTTTTTTTGTTGAGCCTTCATGTATAAGATATCCTTTTTCTTTCAAGCTCTTTATTGTTCTGTCAATGGTTGACCTTGAAGTTTCCAGTTCTTCGCTTAGAGTCGTCGCAGAAATGGATGGACTATCTTCAATCATGTAAAGAATTTCTGATTCTCTTACCGTTAAAGCTCCGTTTCTTGCTTCATTTCTTGCTTCATTTCTTGCTTCATTTGACATAGATTCAACCTCTAATGTCAAAACCACCCGTGATGGCTCCGAGAGTTCATCAATGCGAGGTCGAACAAATCCGTTTTCTTCCCAAGTACTGTAAATATCGCATAGTCCACATCCGGAACGCTCTCCCACATTAATCAGTGAAAACATATTAAAAATTCTTGTATTTCGCGCGTCACTGATTCCGCCTGCAATGGCATCATCAATGCTGATTCGGAATGTGCCGGGATTTGATATGGTAATCTTCTTAAAATCCTTATCAACTACAATGCCCTGACGCCCATAATAGTCCGCATGAATCAATGCGTTTGCAAGTGCTTCTCTGATTGCAACATGCACCTGCGTATCATCAACGCGAAGCATATTTTCATCCAGCTTAAACGGTTTTTTCACATCTGCTGTCAGTTTGCCTATGATTTTAAAATAGAAGTCAAAAATATTGCCGCTCCAGTCTCCGTCACTGCTGCACACGCGATCAGACCAGCGAGTATCCATTGCCAGCTTTTCTCTGTAATCCAAAAAATAATTCGGCAGTTCGTTCATTATGCTAACAAAATCTCCAAAAAAGATCAGCCCGGCAAGTGTCGGATGCAATTCCCCGTCTGACCCTTTCTTCGCCGCACCGATTTTTACGAGAAATTGTTCGTCGCTGAGTTTTGTCCAGATATGATTCGGTTTTCGGTTGGAAAACATCATACGGTAGCTGCGCAGCGATTCGCTGTTCAAATCGGAAAGCAAAAGTTCTTCTATAATTCTTCCGTCGGCACTTTCTTCTGCTTGATCGCGCAGCATTGCCAGAATCTCTTCGCGCTTGCAGCGGTAATCCCCTTCTCCGTTTCGGCGAAAGGTTCCCGAAAAAATATCCCGCCCACTGTATACCGGACGGCTTTGCCTTGCCGCACGAGGAACTTCAATGACAATCAAGGTTCGTCCGGCATAATCCAGCGAATAAATATCCTCATTAAGCAAAACATTTTCGCTTATTTTTTGCGGATTATTCAAAATATTCCAAATTTCCGAAATCAATTTCTCAGGGTTTTCCACACCTGCCGGCATCAACTTTTTCGAGCCTTCCTCTTCCTTCACGCCAAGCAAAATAATCCCTCCGTTTGTATTCGCAAACGCTGAGTAAGTTTCCCATAGACTGCGCGGCAGACCGCCTGCGGCTGTTTTCGCTTCGATATAAGCGTTTTCCTTTTCTGATGATAAAATTTTAGTAATATCAATCATGGATAAATCTCCTTTGCTTTCGGAAATGTTTCAATTGCTCTTATTATTATACTTGTTTTTTTAAAAAGAAACAACAAAAAACGCGAAAGCCCGCTGAGGATTTCTCAGTGAGCCTTCGCATTTATACATACAAGTTTTTCATTTAGTCCATGTGCGACTTGCATACTTGCACTGTTTCAATGCCGTCTTCGCAACGAGCTTACCGTTTTCGTCGTAAACTCTTGCCTGAACTTTATAGAAGTACTTCGTGCCCTTCTTACCGCTTGTGTTGGTGTAGGAAGCAGTTTTCTTCGTCACGGTGGACTTATACGATGCTGCTTTCTTCGTCGAGCGGTAGAAGCGGTACTTCACGGTGAAACCGAGGTCTTTCAGTTCCTTGATGGAGGCGTTTACCTTCGCATCGCTCTTGAGAACTGCTTTGATGTTCTTCTTCGCTGTCTTGCTCGAGCGTGCTACGAGCTTCATATCCTTAACGATGGACTTCGCTTTTGCAATCTTCGCTGCAGCATCGTCTGTCGGCTCTGCTGCTTTTTCGATTACGATGGTTACTGTAGATCCGGTTGCTGCTTCGGACATCGCTTTCAGCTCGTCCTGCGTGTAAGTCTTGTCACCAAACGGTGTCTTAATGGTCAGTTTCGCATTCGTATCTTTTACGATGGAGTCGATGAAGCTCTTGTCGAGAGTTACATCTGCCTTCGCCGCATCGCCAACTTCTTTACCGGAAACAACCAAGATAATTTCATTCGACTTCTTTTCCTTCGCCTGCTTCAGTATTTCTTTCTGATTGTCAGCAGAGACTTTGACATCGGCAACCTTCGTCTTTGTGCCGGCTGCATTGGTCTTTTCACTTACTTTGACTTCGGTTGGGGCGGTTGTTGTGCCTGTCTTGGTGTCGGTGGTGACGCTCTTGACTTCTTCAGTCTGTGCGCCGCCACTTATATCATCACCCCAGCCGCTCTCATATCCGGTTTCCTTTTTGTAATCATCCGTATAGAACCAGAGAAT
>CAKQGQ010000047.1 GCA_934233735.1 uncultured Clostridia bacterium
ATATGCCGCTGTGTTGGAATCGGTAGACAAAGCAGACTTAAAATCTGCCAGAATTTTACTTCTGTACGGGTTCGAGTCCCGTCAGCGGCACCACTCAGAAATGACCTTTGGATGTCAGATGACCGCGCAAGCGCGTCCATCTCGACAGCAAAGGTCTTTCTTCGTTTCCGGCTCACAATCGCTTCGCTGGATTGTGAGTCGGTATCTGAGACACTGCCATGCAAGAGCCATATCGATCCACGATGGCTTTTATGCACTTTCGAGCGCCGATGAAAGATCGAGCAGGTTTTCCATAACTGTACCTACGCTGACCTTGGATTCAGAATCAAGGTGTGCGTAGAGATTCGCTGTTGTGTTATATGTGCTGTGACCGAGCCACGCCTGGATATCTTTCATCCCGACACCCTGCTTCAGCAGCATGCTGGCGCAGCTATGACGAAGTTCGTGGAAAGTGATCTTTCGGAATCCCGCTTTCTTCAAGTACTTACGAAAATGATCTGTAATGAAGTCCGGCGTGTATGGAATGCCAAGCTGATTGACATATACATACTCACTTTCGTGATAACAGTTTCCGCAGAGTTTTCTGTCGGCCTCCTGCTGCTTTTTCATCTGAAGCAATATCTTTTTGAATTGCGGCATTAAGGGAAGACTTCTGCAACTGGATTTATTCTTTGCCCGGTCCTTTGCAATGATTTTCCGCTCTCCGTCTACGATTGCCTGCGTCACAGTATGCTCAATCGTTATCCGGTTGCTTTTGAAATCAATAGCCCTCCAGCGAAGACCGGCAATCTCACTCCGCCGGAGTCCATAATATGCAGCCATCATGACCGGAAATTCAATCGTATCCCCGTGCACCGCTGCAATCAGTTTCTCCGCTTCTTCCGCGCTATAGAAATTCGCGTTATGCTGTATCGGCTTTGGCTTCTTGACCCTATTCATAGGATTTACACGAATGAAATCCATTTTCAACGCATACTTGAATGCGCTCGTCAAATTCACGTGGTAATGGATCACGGTATTATTGCTGACATGCAAAACCGTCTGGCAGTATGTATAGAATTCCTGAATCTGAACAGCTTTTATTTCGCCGAGCGTAACACCGCTTTGTTTGAAAAACGGCACAATTCTTTTTTCGATATTGCTTTTGTATCCGGCGTACGTGTTTTCCTCCAGATTGGGTCTTACAATTTCCAGCCAATAGCCCATATACTCCGCAAACGGCATTTGGGATTTATTGTTCACAACCGGTGAAAGGTATTTCGTTCGTGTTTCCTCCAGCATGGCTTCTGCCCGGCGTTTGTTGCCCTTTACCGCCAATCCGGTTCCGATCCACTTCGTCTTGCGTTCTCCCTGCTCGGTCCTGAGTTCGAGAACCATATAGTATTTCTCATTCTTGATTTGCAGATGCCCTGCTACCATCATAAACTCTCCTTTCGGTAGCGGTAAAATTTCTGCCAATGACTGACTTTATTTTACCACTCCCATAAACTGAGCACAATGTTTTATTTAAGCGTCAAACATCTTTAGAATTCGTTCTTCGCCTGACGAACGCGATCTCGCTTGCTTTTGCAATCAGAAACCCTCGACCAATTTTGAAAAACTCCACTTCGCCATCGTGCAGACATTGATAAACCGCTTTTACGCTGATACCGCCCATCATTGTCTGAAATTGCTTCACATTCACCAAATCCGGATAATCCGCAAACAGATCCTGAGTTTTCATTCTGCCCTTCCTTTCTAATATCTTTA